>NZ_CP007201.1:2400000-3000000 GCF_000568815.1 Sulfurospirillum multivorans DSM 12446 | reverse complement strand
GGGTGGGAGATCGTTTTGGTAAAGGTGTAAGAACTGCACCAAGAGATGCCTTGATTTCTGCATTTACTCCATCACACAGAAGTGGTTTTGTGTTTGGTTTTCATAAAATGATGGACAGTGCAGGAGCCATTGCTGGTTCTTTAACTGCATTTTTATGTTTACAATTTTATGGAGAAAGTGAAACCACATTTCGATTTGTTTTTGCGCTGAGTTTTGTTCCTGGCGTCTTAGCCGTATTGATACTAATCGTATTTGTTTCAGACGTTAGAGCTGAACCTATTCCTTTTCGCTCTTTTAGACCTTTTGCACTATCTAAAGAATTTTATATGCTTGTTGCCTTCCAAGTGGCATTTAGTTTAGTTGCAATGAATTATTCGTTTATGGTTTTAAAGTCTGGTGACAATGGACTTGCTTTAATGATGATCCCCTTAGCTTATACACTTTACAATGCAACGCAATCATTTTTTGCTATTCCTATTGGGAAAATAGCTGATCGTGTGGGAAAACCTTTGATGCTAAGTCTTATATACACTATCTTTGGTTTATCTGCGTGGATAATGACATGGCAGACTCCAATGAGTGCTTGGATAGCTTTTGGATCCTATGGTGTGTTTGCCGCTGGGTTTAATGCTTTGGCAAAAGCGATTATCTCCGATACAACGCCAAAAGCACTCAAGGCTTCAGCGTATGGTATCTATTATGGTTGTGTAGGTATTGCAACATTTATTTCTTTGGCAATGGCAGGTTATATTTGGGATCATTACGATGCCCAAGTTCTCTTCCAAGGTGTTGCGATAGGGGCAATTTCATTGGCAGTAATTTTATTTTTTTTTAGAAAAATTCTTACAATAAAAATTGAAAAATAATACATAAGCCTAGTAAAGAGGTAGCGTAAGCTACCTCCTATTTTTACGCACGTTCCAAGAAGGTCATATCTTTGATAAGCCCTTCGCTTCGGCCAACTTTAACGATGTTTGCCGCCGTTCCTTTGTAGAAAGGAATTTTGGTATCTGGATCGACATAATCGGTGCAGAGGTCGTTGATGATGGAATTTTGGAAACCAAAAGCACCAAAAACTTCGCCTTTGCGCACCGCATCCGTCACAATCGCAATCGCTCGTGTGGAGCCATAATCGTTACTGAGCTGAACAATATCGCCACTCGTAACGCCAAGCTCTTTAGCATCATTGGGATGAATTTCAAGTGGAGCCATCGGCCATCGTTTTGCGGTAAATTCAAGGCGACCTGTGTGGTAGTTTGACTGCCATACTTCATTGATACGTCCTGAATTGACCCAGTATTTGTAGCGTTTGACCTGTTTTGCGACCTGTTTTGGCATGGCGGGTTGTGGTGTTGGTAAGAACGTCGCACGACCCGATTTCGTACCAAACTTACCATCAGCGTAATTGAGACGCGTGCCAATAAGCTTGCCATTTTCGACTTTAACGATAGGAAGTTGAACGCCGTTATTGCCCGCATCACGTAAGAGTTTATAGGTAGCAAGCGTTCCTGTTGGTCCGCCTTGACTTGCCATTTTAGAGCCTTGACCTGCGAAACCATCTTTAAATGAATCTTCTTCATTTTTCCACTCAAAGCCTTCAAAGCGTTTTGCCATGGTTTTATTGCCAGCTTTAAGATACTCAGCTTTAAGCGCATTGGCGATGTCCGCAGCAATTAAACAATCTGGCTTGGCACTTCCTGGGGCATCCATGATTTTTTCAGACAGACGCAGTCTTCGCTCTCCGCTCATGGATGTGAGGTTCATCTCCATCGTTGTTGCCGCTGGTAATACAATGTGCGCTCGCTCGCTGGATTGCGTTGGGTAGATGTCTATATCGACGACAAAAAGACCGCCTGATTTGCACGCGTTGTAGATAATATCGCAGAGTTCATCAAGGTTGTTTCCATGATACCCGTTGATCGCATCTTTAACGATTTGACTGCGCTTATTGACCGCATTTCGGAGGCGTTGTGTCGCGATGGACTGACCAAAAGGGTTGGTTCCCCAGATCGAATAGACAAGGTATTTACCTTGGATAATGTCGGTGTCGATGACCGCCAAATTTTGACGGCTTGGGCCATGGTACTCAGGTCTTGTGTAACCCTCTTGGTGACCGCCTGCGCGACATATGCCTGTTCCCACACGACCCACGCTGTGCGTTACCAGTCCAAGATTGACGATGGAAGCGACATTTTCATAGTTTTTAATGCCCCAGATGATGCCTTTTTCATAGTAAATCGCATTGCGAGGACGGTGACCGCTTGGTTTGGGTTTGGCGATCCATTCTGCCGCTTTTTTGATGTCAGCGACGCTGATATTTGTGATAGAAGAGGCATACTCTAGGGAGACTTTATTGACCTTGACCATCGCATCAAAGTTCTCCGTATGGTTTTTGATAAACTCTTTAGCTTCCCAACCTTGCTCAATGATGTAGCTCACCAGTGCGTTCATAAGGGTAATGTCTTGAGCGGGTTTGATCTGAAGATGAAGAACATTCTCTTTGCCTGCAATCGCAATGGAGTTGGTAATGGATGCCGTGCGTCTAGGGTCAATAAAAATAATCTTACCCTTGCTCAGACTCTCCCCTTTGTCATACTCTCTCTTTTTATCCTCAAGCGTACTGCCATCAAGATTGGCTTGCATGTGAATGTTGAAAAGGTTCGTTTGACACTCGTAAGGATTACACCCAATGACAAGCATCGTATCGGAGATACTCGTATCATAATAACTGCTGTTAAGCTCACCCACGCCCATTTCACGGCTTGAATGCACTTCAGAGTTGTACGCAGGACGGTTGTGAATCGAAGCCGATGTGGTGCCAATGGCGGAGTGAAAGAGCTTGCCAGTACCCCATGTGTTTTCAAAGCCACCGCCACCGCCACCGTGGTCAAAGGTTTTATGCGAGATTTCATCCGCGCCATCGTTATCGATGATTTTTTTATACACTTTTGCGATGATGGTTGTTGCTTCTTCCCACGAGCTTTCCATCAGCATACCACCTCGAAAAACTTGAGGCTCTTTGAGTCTGTCTCTGGTTGCGCTGGCTACATTGAAGGTTGAAACCCCCATCATACCGCCACGCACAGAGTTTTGACCGACGTTGACGACGCACGTTTTATCGGGGATGACCATCAGGTTGTATTTTTTACCATCACGATCTGTAATCGTATTGAACATTCGTTCACTGCACCAGTCACCATAGGTGGGTTGCTGTTGTGAAAGATCGATGCCAAGGGCATTGTCTTTGTATGTTCCTTCGGTTCCAAGAGGCCATTTATAAGATTTGTAGCCACATCCTACGATGCAAAATTCACAGGTAACATTTTTGACTTCCGCATTTTTATGAGGAATAGGTAATCTATCGTTTAACGTAAGTGCCATGGTGTTCTCCTTAACCTACAGTGTTGTTAATACGGCCAAAAATAAGGCCATCGACGCCAATAGCAAAGATGTCATCGCCACTGATCTCTAAAAGGACACGCGGAAGGGCTCCTGTTGCCTGACCAATAACCATTTGTCCGTTATTTTTTGCGTCATATTTGGTGAAATGACAGGGGCACTCAAACATCGCTTTTTGTTTGTTGTAGATCGTTGGACAGCCTTTATGGGTGCAGATAATGCTGTAGGCTTTGACCTCATTATTGACATACACAGCTTTACACAATGCACTCTCATCAGGGTAGGAAAAATCAAGTTCTCCCGCTTTTTTGAGTTGCGCTAAGGAGCCAACTCTATTTTTTGTGTAACCACCATACACAGACATTGAAGGGTGTGCATCACCTGCAATGAGTGCTGGGGTAGCCACAACTGCGCCAAGTCCCAAAGCTGAGAATTTAAAAAATTCTCGTCTCGTTTGTTGTACTTCTACGATCTCCATATGTTTCTCCTTACGGGATGTTGTCCTTCTTAGATTAGAGCGTTTTAGATAAATAAAATCTAAAAATCAAAAGTTAAACTATAAATATTTGTTATGTTAAAACGCTTTTTATGTTTACATGTAAGCAAAGAGTGCGTAATTATGTGTAGGCTGTATTACTTTTGTTTACATGTAAAATGAGTTTTAACTTTTTTTCGTCATTTTTAGGTCACATTTTTACACAGGCAAAGCGTTGTAACCATTTTGTATATTTTCTTATGTAAGCTTTGCGCACTTGCAAAAGGAAAAGGAGAGATGATGATCAAGGTTTTATTTGTATGTATTCACAACAGTGCGCGCAGTCAAATGGCGGAGGAGCTTCTTAGAAAATACGGCGGAGAGAAATTTAACGCTCAAAGTGCAGGGTTGGAGCCTGGCATTGTAAACCCTCTCGCGGTTGAAATACTTAAAGAAGAGGGGATTGATATCGCAAACAAGCAAACGCAATCGGTGTTTGATTTGTTTAAAAATGGAAAATTATTTCATTATGTCGTCACCGTGTGCGATGAGGGCAATAGCGAACGATGTCCTATTTTCCCAGGTCAAACAAGTCGTATTCATTGGAGTTTTAAAGACCCTAGTCAGTTTATGGGAACGTATGAAGAGAATTTAGCGCAAACCAGAGTGGTCAAAGAAGAGATTAAAGCAGCGGTTTTAGCGTTTATTGAGATGGCTGAAACGCACTACTAAACGCATCATTTAAAATGCGTTTTTGCTCTGGAATGATTCATCTCTTTAACATCAATATATCTTGATATTAAAGAGACATTGTGTTACACTCGTCGCAATGATTTAATGACGAAGGTATTTCATGATTTTAGCCTCGCTTTTATTTTTAACGACCTTGGTGTTTGTCATCTGGCAACCCAAAGGTTTGCAAATCGGCACGACCGCTGTTTTAGGCGCTGTGATTGCCTTGGTGGTGGGTGTTGTGAGTTTTGCGGATGTGCTTGTGGTCACCAGCATCGTTTGGGATGCTACTTTGGCGTTTATTGGGATTATTATCCTCTCCATGGTACTTGATGAGATCGGCTTTTTTGAGTGGTGTGCGATACAGATGGCAAAACTCTCGGGTGGCAATGGTCATCTGATGTTTGTCTATTCTATTCTCTTAGGCTCGTTTATCTCAGCACTCTTCGCAAATGACGGCGCCGCGCTGATCTTAACACCTATTTTGCTCGCACAGATGCGCATTTTAAAGCTGGGAGCGAAAGCGATTATCGCCTTTTTGCTCGCGGGTGGGTTTATCAGCGATTCGGCTTCACTTCCGTTTGTCTTTTCAAACCTCACGAACATCGTCACCGCCAACTACTTTCACATCGGTTTTGCAGAGTATTTAAGCGTGATGTTTGTGCCTTATGTGGCGAGCACGCTCATCTCTATCGTGTTTTTATGGCTCTTTTTGCGCAAAGATATTGTCGCACGTGTGGATCTCTCCTTGCTGAAACATCCCGATGAGGTTCTTAAAAGCAAACCACTGTTTTATCTCTCATGGCTCTTTTTAGCACTGCTTTTGGGAAGCTATTTTGTGGGCGATGCGTACCATCTGCCTATTTCGGTCTTTGCTTTGGGTGGAGCACTGCTCTTTTTACTCATTGCCAATGCGTTTAAAGTGGTGCATCCTAGGCGTATCATCACCTCGGCGCCGTGGCAAGTGGTCTGGTTTAGCATCGGGCTTTACATCGTGGTGTACGGGCTTAAAAATGCAGGATTGACCGAGCATTTGACCATCATCCTCAAAGATTTAAATACCAGAGGCGACACGATCGCCATTATCGGAACAGGGTTTATTTCAGCTTTCTTAAGTGCTGTGATGAACAATATGCCCACTGTCATGATCATGGACATCGCCTTACACGACATCCCCAATACCGCGTTAGCCTACGCTAACATCATCGGATGTAACTTAGGCCCTAAAATGACGCCGTTTGGCTCTTTGGCGACGCTTTTATGGTTGCATGTTTTGGCTCAAAAAGGGGTGAAAATAAGCTTTTGGCAGTACTCAAAGTTCGGTCTTATCATCACGCCACCGGTGCTGTTATTGGTTTTATTAACGCTTTAAAACAAGGTTAGCGCACTTCTTGGATATACGACTCAAGAAGTGCCAAAGAGTAAGAAATTATCTTTATATCAATATATCTTGATATAAAGATAATTTATGCTACTATACTTTCAATGGGTTACATGTAAAGGTGAAAAATGAAAAAAGTTCTGATTTTATGTACGGGAAACAGTTGTCGAAGCATCATCGCTGAAGCACTTGTGAATGCCAAATTAGAAGGCATTGAAGCTTACAGTGCGGGGGTGCGTGCAAGTGGTAAAGTGAACGCCTATGCGAAAAGAGTTTTAGAAGAAGAGGGCATTTGGAACGATTCGTATCACTCTAAAACGCTGGATGAGGTTTTACATGTAAACTTCGATTTGGTCGTCACGGTGTGCGATCATGCCAATGAAACCTGCCCGATGTTTCCTCGTCCCATCCCTAAAATCCACGTAGGATTTTCCGATCCTGATGGCAAAGATTACGGTGCGTTTATTCTTACATGTAAAGCGATTGAAGCCGAACTCTTGCCGATTATCAAAGCCGAACTCTTATGACTTGGGAGCAGATGCTCATTGAAATGACCTCACAGTTTGGAATATGGGCTATTGTTGCTTCGTTTGGCATTGGTCTTTTAACCTCTTTGGCTCCGTGTTCCATCATCACCTTGCCACTGCTTGCAGGTAGCGCTTTGGGGCTTTCAAAAGATCTAAACGCCAAGCAGAAAAAAGTCTTTATTTACCAATATTCCCTGCTTTTTGTGTTAGGTTTGGTCATCAGTTTTTCACTGTTGATGCTTTTGGTTTCCAAGATGGGCATGATGCTCTCCCTTGCTCCCTTTTGGGCGTATCTTCTTGCAGCTCTTGCGACATTTAGTGTCGTTGCCTACGCCCTTGGATGGATTCAAGGGTTCGATAAAGACAAAGTGGCACGAAAATTTTTGAGATTTAAACTTTTGGGTGCGGTGATCATCGGGCTTATTTTTGGACTGGTGAGCACGCCGTGTGCGTCGGCGCCGTTGGTTGCTATCATCACCATCGCAAGTCAAAGCGGTTGGGTTTATTCGTACGCGCTTGTGTTGGCATTTGCGCTAGGACATGGCATGTTGCTTTTGGTGGCAGGAACTTCGCTTGGATTTACGCAAAGCGTGGTTTCGAGTCAAAAAATAGGCAGGGTGAGTCGCTTTATCAATGGCTTTTTTATCGTGGTTTTGGTGGGAATTGGTTGTTATTTTCTCTACCAAACGTATCTTGTATTTTAGGAAAAAAGATGAAAAAAAAGATTATTTTAGTGGTGTTAACGTTTCTTTTAGTCGGGTGTGGTGAGGCAAAAGTAGAAGATAAAAAGCCTATCGCGTCGCCTTTGAAAAAGACGCAAGAGGCTTCAACAGCGATGTTAGAAGCAACGCCGTACGCGCAGATAGCTTCCCAGATAGGTAAAACACCAATGCTTGTTGAGTTTGGCTCGACCAGTTGTGCTTCGTGTGTGGAGATGGGAAAATTGCTGTACCGCGCGAAACAAGAGTATCCTCAAAGTGCGATCTATTTTGTAGAGGTTTACAATGACCAACTAGCGACGCGTGATTATAGAATACAGATGATTCCGACACAAATTTATCTCGATGCTAAGGGCGCTGAGTCTGATCGACATATCGGTGCCGTGAATTATGAACAACTGATCGCAAAGCTTAAAGAGCAAAACGTTATTTTCTAAGGAGAAAAGATGGACAGTTATATTCGTAGCCTCGATATGAAGGCTATTGTGAGTGCAAAAGTGGAAGCAGATGATTTTATAACGATGTACAACAAAGGTGAGGCAATCTTGTTGGATGTGCGTTATGGTTTTGAGCATAAAGTGTGGGGACTTCCTTTTACATGTAACATTCCTCTCAATGAACTTCCTGATCGTTTAAGCGAACTACCAAACGATAAAATCATTGTGTGTGCATGTCCTGAATCGTGTCGTTCGAATATCGCCAAACAGTATCTCTCCCTCAAAGGTTTCAACGCGAAAATCCTTACCTGCGGAATGATAAAGTTAATGGAGCGTCTTAAAGGTGGCAAAGCCAAAGACCTTCATTTGGAAGCATAATCGTGGAATATCTAATTTATTTTGGGATCACATTGGTGATCTCAACCCTTTTTTCCATCGGAGGAACAGGCTCTTCAGTGGCACTTATTCCTATCCTTAGTTTTCTAGGTGTGGGATTTGATTTAGCTAAAGCGGTCGGTCTGTTTGCCAACACTGCTTCAACGCTGGGTGCATCAATTATGAATGTACTGCGTAAAAGCATTGATGTCAAGCAGGTCTTACCGTTTGTCTTTATGTCCGTTGCCTGTGCGCCTTTGGGTGCTTATAGCGCAACACAGATGGATACCTATTATGTCAAATGTGCTTTTGCACTTTTTTTATTTTTAGTGCTACGATGATGCTAAGGCAAAAGAAAAAGGCGCTGTTACGTATACGAAAGCATGGGTGATGCTAGTCATGGGTGCTATTGTTGGATTTTTAGCGGGGCTTTTAGGCATTGGCGGAGGAGCGATTATTATCCCTTTGCTTATTTATTTGGGATACGATGCGAAACAGACGGCGATAACGGTTAGTTTTATGATCCCTTTTTCAACCCTTTCCGCTTTTTTGACCTACGTTTATCTTATCGAAATTGATTGGATTCTTTTAGGAGTTGTAGCAGTTGCGGCAGCCCTTGGTGGTGTGATTGGCAATCACATTATGATTTTTAAACTCAGTGTGGAACAGACACGAAAGTTTATTGCTCTATCGTTGTATGCGATTGGCATTAAAATGATTTGGAGTCTTATCTCATGAAACACGAACACGCTAATCACAACCATGACCAAGGTCATGAACACAAAGAAGAAGACCATAGTGGTCACCATCATCACACTGTCACAGGGAAAAATCTTTTCATAACGATTGTCCTCAATGTCTTTATCACGACGGCTCAGGTTATTGGAGGCGTTGTATCGGGTTCTTTGGCACTTTTAAGTGACGCACTTCATAACTTTTCAGATGTTATGGCACTGTTTATCGCGTGGTGGGCCAATAAAGTCTCTGCCAAAGAGAGCAGTGAAGAGAAGACATTTGGGTATAAACGAGTGGAGATTGTCGCGGCATTGTTTAATGCTGCAGTGTTGGCGGGCATTGGTGTTTATTTAATCGTTGAGGGTGTGGCAAAGTTGATGCATCCTCATGTGATTGATTCAGATATTGTGATTTATTTAGCGCTTTTGGGGATTGTCTTTAACTTTGTTAGTGTGCTTCTTATCCAAAAAGATGCCAAAGAGAATCTTAATATGAAAGCCGCTTACTTGCATCTTTTAAGTGATACGATGACCTCAGTCGCTGTCCTTATTGGCGGTTTGGGTATGAAATATTTTGGGGCGTATTGGATAGATCCGCTTATTACCATTGCGATTGCGCTTTATCTTATTTTTACCTCGTTTTCACTGATTAAAGAGACGACGGCGATTTTGATGCAATTTAGTCCAAAAGGTTTACATGTAAAGGATATTGAGAAGTCTGTTTTAGCGTTCGAGGAGGTTGAAAATCTCCACCATGTTCATCTTTGGCAACTCAACGACAAAGAAGTTCATCTTGAAGCCCATGTGGATTTTAAAGAGAATTTGCCTTTGTCAGAGGTGACAGCTGTTATTGCTCGTATCGAAGAGGAATTAGAAGAGCATTTTGGGATTTCGCATGTTACGTTGCAAGCGGAATTTGAGAGTGCCGATCATAAAGAATTAATTTACACTAAAGGATGCTCACATGTTTGATTGGTGGGAAAGAATCGTTGATATTTTGGTAGCGGATGTTTTTGGAATGGATAAAGCCTCTCAAGCAGGAGGTGCTATTCATTTCTTTATCTATGATACCCTTAAAATTTATATGTTGTTGGTACTGATCATTTTTGCGGTAAGTTTTTTACGAACGTATTTTAACACGGAGAAAGTTAGGGTTTATCTGCAAGGTAAAAGTGAATTTACAGGCAATATCTTGGCGGCTCTTTTTGGCGTTATCACGCCGTTTTGCAGCTGTTCTGCGATTCCTCTGTTTTTAGGGTTTATGCAAGCACGTATTCCTCTTGGCATTACCTTTAGTTTTTTGATCTCGAGTCCGATGAACAACGAGATTGCCATTGCGCTTTTGTTTGGGCTTTTTGGATGGAAAATCACCGCTCTTTACATCGGCTTTGGGCTTTTGGTCGCCATCATTGGCGGTTTTATCGTAGGTAAGCTTGGGATGGAAAAATACGTGCTGATTCCTGTTGTGCCGATGAGTGGCGATTTGGAAGATGTCGAGATTAAGATGACGATGCAAAAAAGGGTGAAAGAGTCATGGGCGTACACGATGGATATTTTGCAAAAAATCTATCTGTATGTGATGATTGGTGTGGGCATTGGAGCGTTTATTCACGGCTACATTCCCACAGAATTCATCGTGAAATACGCAGGAAGCGAT
This sequence comes from Sulfurospirillum multivorans DSM 12446, assembly GCF_000568815.1. Lineage (NCBI taxonomy): Bacteria > Pseudomonadati > Campylobacterota > Epsilonproteobacteria > Campylobacterales > Sulfurospirillaceae > Sulfurospirillum > Sulfurospirillum multivorans. The sequence goes on along the minus strand of NZ_CP007201.1, from coordinate 2,989,564 downwards.
GCGTGGTACAGCGTGCCTTTAGCCGTAATTTTGGGCGTTCCGATGTACTCTAATGCTGCGGGCGTCATGCCGCTGATTGAGGTTTTGACCTCTAAAGGCATGCTCCTTGGTACGGCGCTCAGCTTTATGATGGCGATCACGGCTTTGAGTTTACCTGAAGCGATGATCCTCAAACGCATTTTACATGTAAAGCTCATTGCGACCTTTTTTGGCATCGTCGCGGTGGGTATTATGGGAATTGGGTATCTGTTTAACGCAATTTTATAAAAGGAGAAAAAATGAAAAAAGTGATGTGTATACTGTTGGCACTTGTAGGACTCCTTCAAGCAGCAGAGCTGAAAAAAGTGAGTTTTGAGGAGTACCTTTCAAAATTTGATTATAAAGAACGCGAAACGATGAAGATCAAAACGCCCGATATGCTCGTGCTTGTTGAAGAGGGAAAAGCTATTTTAGTGGATATTCGTTTTCGTGAAGAGTTTGAGGTATGGCATATGAATTTTGCTATCAATATTCCGCTAAACGAATTGCCAAAACGCTTAGGAGAGCTTCCAAAAGATAAGCTCATCATCACAGCCTGCCCGCATAATGACAGGTCAAACATCGCGCGCCTCTTTTTGGTGCAAAACGGCTATAACGCAAAATACCTCAATGATGGGCTTTTGAAAACGGCAGATTTTTTACGCGGCGAGAATGCCAAAGAATTTTTAGACGAGTACAAAAAAATGAAGGAGAAAAAATGAAAATCGAAATTTTGGGAACAGGCTGTTCAAAATGCCAAGCGTTAACCTTACATGTAAAAGAAGCAGTGGCGAAAAAAGGAATTTTTGCGCAGGTTGAAAAAGTCGAAGACATTATGCAAATTATGAATTACGGTGTCACATCAACGCCTGCATTGGTGGTCGATGGCAAGGTGCTCAGCAGCGGGAAGCTTTTAAGTGTGGATGAAATCGTTACCCTTTTAGGATAAAAATGCGTATCTTGCTCCTGCTCAACGATACGGTTTTAACCTCAAAGATTTTGCATCATTTTAGCCCTTTTGCGTGTGTATTTGAGCTTTTTAAAGACGCATCGACGGTCTTTGATGCTATTTATAAAAAGAGCTATGATGTTGTCATTTTATCGATTGAAGCACCTGATTTTGAAGCATTGGAGCTCACCAAACAGATTCGAGAAAATAAGATTAGGGTGCCTATTATTTTGATTAGCAAATTTTTGGACTTTGAGTATCTCAAGGTTGGGTATGAATCTGGTTGTAGCGATTATCTCAAAGAACCTTTTGAGCTAGAAGAGCTTCGGTATCGTATTCTTCAATCGGCAAGACATTGTCATTTTGATACCGATGAAAACATTATTTATCTTAAAAATAAATTTGTGTATGATCTGAATAAATATCGGCTTTCAAAAAATAATTTGGTCATTTCGCTCACCTCAAAAGAGAATCAGATTATCCAATATCTTGTGAAAAATATTTGTCGATCCTGTGCCGTTGAAGAGATTGCTGAGATTCTCTCCGATGAAAAATTTGTGAATAGCACAACGGTGAGAATGCACATTAAACGTATTCGCGATAAGTGTGGGAGTAATCTCATTGAAAGTAAGAAAGGCTTAGGCTATCATATTTGTAGGGATAAGCCAGAATAAAAAGGGTAAGCCTCTTGAAAAGAGGCTTACGTATACGTTAACCTAATGGCTCATTCACTTTAATATCACATTTTCCATCGGCACTGCATTTGATATTTGCATCAAAAAACAGTGCTTTTCCCGCAAGTTTTGCTTTATTAAGTTTCATCCATGCTTCCATAGCACGACCTCCCGTTGCACAGCTAAATACGATGACTTTGCCCGCTGGAAGTTTTGCCAAGAATGCTTCAGCTTTTAAATCCCCTGCCTCTACATTAAGCGCGCCCGGAAGATGTCCACTTTTGTACTCAGAAGGTGTTCGTACATCAATGACTGCAATATTTGAAGCAAGTTTACCACTCAGAATGGCTGCTTTGTACCACTCTCCATCAACCGTTCCTTCATCTAAGCCCAGTTTAACACCATCTAAGAATTTATCAGCAACGGCAACTTTAGGCACTTCTACTTTAGCTCCACCGGTGGTTGGAAGTTTTAACTCTTTCCATGCAGGAAGTCCACCTGAAAAAGTGCTGACATTTTTGTAGCCCATTTTTTTGAGTTCTTTCGCAAGGTTGTGTGACTTTTCACATTCTAGTCCTGCACAAAACGTGACAATAGGTGTTTTAAGATCAGCGGGTAAACGACCTTTGAGCTTTTCAAATTCTGTATCATTCATATAATGAGCACCAACAATTGTCTCTTTTTGGAACATCGCAAGAGGTCTTGCATCAAGGAAAACGGCTTCATTTTTCGTAAACATGCCTTTAGCCATATAGACGGTAATATCTTTATAGCCATCAGGTTGTTGAATATACTCTGGCGTTGAGCCTAGATAGAGTTTAATATTTGTAAATCCTTTCGCTTGAAGAAAGGTGACCAAACGAGGTCCATAAAGACATTGGTAACCACCGCCATGAACTAATATAGGGTGATTTTTAGGAAGTTTTTCAATCTGAGGGTACGCTGAGTCAAATGCATCTTGCGCAGTTCCTGGAACATTGAGGCTTGCTGGGATTCCTGGCATAACAAGGTAGCTCTTCGTAGGACGTGCATCCAGTAAAAGAGCCTTGGCTCCTTTTTGAGTACCGTTTCCAATAGCATCTCTAACATACTTATAATCAACAAGCATACTAGAAGGAATACTCTTTTCTTCAAGATATTTAACGACACGAGGCAAAGGTTCTTTAAGACTTGCAATATCAACTTTGCTTGCATCATAAGGCATATCTTCCGCTTTGATGGAAGAATCAATTTTGGTTGATGTTTGTGTTGCAGTTGCGCAACCTGTCATCAAAAACGTTGCTGTAATAAGCGCTAAACTAATTTTTTTATACATGGTAGGTCCTTTCATTAAAAGTTATAATTAACGTTAAATCTAAATTCGCTGGTATCTGAATTTGCTTTACTAAAATCACCATCCTCATAGCCTACATCTATGGCAAGACCTTTGAGGGCACCTGCAAATTTGTAGTTGAGATAAAGAGTTGTGTAGTCTATTTCGTAAGCGGCAGTAGTGCCATTTCCTGTAGGAATATCAACATTAGAATAGCGGATACCTGCGAGAAGACCGAACTCTTTAAAATTATAGTTTGCATCGATAGCATAAGCTTTAGCCCCTGCATTAAAGGTACCTGGGGTATATCAGACTTGGCTTGTATAAATTGTTCCATAAGGTCCACCACCAACACCAGGGATCGCCGTAGTGTCTTCGTCAATTTCGGAGTAAGCAACATAGGTATTAAATGCACCAACGCCAAGATTCATTTTTAGACCGTAATAGCCTGAGTCGTTTGTATTCATCGTATTGTCAAAGTCCGTTACTTCGTATTGACCAGCAAGACCATACCTAAAGCTATCCGTTTTGCCACTAAACGCAATTTCACCGTAATAGATGTCTGCAAGATCGGTAATACCTACCCATTGACCTGTAAGTTTAAGATAAGGGATAGATTGGTTAACCGCCATTAAACTGTAAGCATCTCCATCAAGGGTATTCCACGCTTTTGTATTGCCAGCAACGGCGGATGTGGCGCCAGGAAGAGGCGAGGCGATCCAGAAGTTATTGGTAAAGTCTGCAACACTGCCTGCGGTATCTGTTCTATTTTGGTATTTATCGACGTAGGCTGCAAAGAGCATTGTTTGTGGAAGATCTTTATTAACAAGGGTTGCACCCTCAAAGGATTGTTTGATCATTCGTGATGGACTTGAAGCAATAAGAGGCGTTGCAATATATTGACGACCAATTTTTGCTGTTGTTTTCCCAGCGGTGTACGCTAAATATGCTTCAGATAAAACCTCACCAGGTCCGTATTGATCCCCTTTATAAGCGATCTTAGCCTCTTCAGATGCAAACGGAGAGTGCGAAGACTGGAATGTTGCTCCCAAAGAAAAACCATAGAGTGTATCCGTCTCATACGAAAGTTTGATACCGGTATTGAAGAGACCTTCACTTTTGTTACCAGCATATCCTCTATCCCAGTACCAAGCCTCAAGTGCTCCGCTGACTTTTCCATTTTTAAAAGCATCGGCAAGTGTATCTGCAGCATTAAGCGAAGTTAATGCACCAACTGTCATGATAACCGCCAAGCTACATTTAGCTAATTTCATTTTTTCTATCCTTGAATAAGATTTGAAAGACGGAGAATTCTAACAGTTGTATATAACTTATTTGTAACTTTTATTTTACTTTTAATTAATTTGTATAAATTTATTTAAATAAGTAAAAAATATTTTCACCTAAAATGGCGTTTATGGAGTGCTTCTTTTGACACAGCATTCGACTAGTTTGTGTTATAATCGCACATCTTAGGAGGCTACATGCGATTAAAAACCAAAGTTGTACTCATCATAGCAGGGTTGCTTTTAGGCGTCTCGATTACAGGCTCCATCATCAATTACCTGAAAAATGTGCGTGACACGCAAGCGCAGTTACAAAATACCTCGTTGCCACTTTCGGTGGACAATATCTACACCGAGATTCAGCAACGCATGATCGAGCCGCTTTTGGTTTCGTCGTTGATGTCGCATGACACCTTCTTGCGCGATTGGCTCATGGAGGGCGAAACCGATATGAACGGGATCGTGCGCTATCTCACTGAGATTCAGCAAAAATACGATATTTTTACCACTTTTTTGGTCTCAGATAAAACCAAAAACTACTACCACGCACGTGGTCTCATCGATGTGGTCAACAAAGAGAACAGTGCCGATGCGTGGTATTTTCGTTTTATGGCGCAGCCTGAGCCATACGAGATCAATCTAGACTACAATGCCAATCTCAGCGAATCTTTGATCATGTTTATCAACTATAAAGTGATGAATTATAAAAATGAGATAATCGGTGCGACAGGTGTGGGTGTGAAGATCATGAACATCGAAGCGATGCTCAACTCTTTTAAAACCAAGTACAAATACGATGTCTATTTTGTCTCCGAAAGTGGTGAAATAACGCTTTTTGCTAAGGGGCTTAACAAACGAGGAAACATTAGCACTATTGAAGGGCTCAAAGAGATCAAAGAGAGCGTTTTTAAAGGTGAAAAGAGTCAATTCGAGTACAAAGGAAAAGAGGGCGAGTACCTGCTCAACACCAAATACATCGACAAACTCAAACTGCATCTCTTTGTTGAGATCAACAAAAAAGAGTACATTAATGAGATCAAAAAGACCTTTTACGTCAATCTTTCCATCTCGCTTTTGGTCACTCTTTTGGTTACGCTCATCATCATCTACACGATCAATATTTACCAAAATCAGCTGGTGCAACTCGCCAATGAGGATGCACTCACAGGGCTTGCCAATCGCAGAAAGTTTAACGAACAGTTTGAAAAACGCTACAAGCTTTACAAAAAAGGGGTCAATAGGCTCACCCTTTTACTCATTGATATTGATGATTTTAAAGAGGTCAATGACACGTTTGGACATCTTGTGGGCGATGATACTCTGATGCGAGTGGCTGAGATTTTACGCACGGAACTGAGAGTCTCAGATATCATCGCACGTTGGGGTGGCGAAGAGTTTGCTCTTTTACTGGTTGATGTTCTCCCTCAAAAAGCGATGGAGATCGCGCAAAAAATCTGTCATGCTATCAGGGAAGACGCACTGTTGCAAGATATGTTGCAACAAAAACTGACCGTCAGCATCGGGCTTGGTGAGCTCACCAGTTTGGAGAGCCAAGATGGGTTGGTGCATAAAGTCGATCTAGCACTGTACGAAGCCAAAAAAGCCGGCAAAGATCAAGTGATCGTTGCCTAAGGAGTTAAAATGAGTGAAACAGTTGAGCAAAAAGCATTGGAGTATTTTTCCAATGGGTATGTGTGCAGTGAAGCGGTTTTGAAGGCGGTTGCTGAAAAACATGGCATTGATTCGCCACTGATTCCCGCCATCGCCTCAGGATTTGGCAGTGGAATGGCGCGAAGTGAAGGAGGGCTGTGCGGTGCGTTTAGTGGCGGTGTTATGGCACTTTCACTCTTGCAAGGACGCACCACTGCAAGTGCTCCCAAAGATCCACTGTATCACAATGTGCAGTTATTTAAAACGCATTTTGAGAAAGCGTTTGGAAGCTGTGAATGCGCTTCGCTTTTGGGCTTTTCGCTCGGTTCTCCTGATGCGGGTGAGAAATTTCAAGAGGGAAATTGCAAAGCCTGTAAGTGCGATCTTTATGTGGTTTACGCGGTTAAAGAGGTTGAACTGCTTTTAGAAAGCTAACGGGAGCATTACGTTTATTTCAAGCCCTTGCGGGTGTCGGTTTTTGACCGTGATGGTGCCATCATGCACATCAACGATCTGCTGAACAATCGATAATCCCAGTCCAAACCCTTTGATCTGCTTGGAGCGCGAATCATCCGCACGGTAAAAGCGCTCAAAGATGAGGTGAAGCTTCTCTTCATCAATGCCATTGCCTTCATCTTCAATACAAAAATGCGCCATGTGATTTGCAGCTGTGAGTGAAATAAAGATCGTGGTATGGTACGGGCTGTACTTGATCGCATTTTCAATGAGGTTGGAAAAAACCGTTTTCAATAAAATTTCATCCCCAATGACGATGAGGTTCTCCAGTTCTCTTATCTCAAAGATGATATTTTTCTGAGATCCAATAACGATGAGATCTTCGATGGCTTTAAGAAGCACATCATCCAAATTTTGCTGTGTAAATTTGCTTTTAAGCGACTCTTTTTCAAGATAAGTGAGCATAAGAAGGTTTTTGACGATACTTTGCAAGGTATCGACCTCTTCCAGATTGGAGTACAAAACAGTTTGGTACTCCTCGTTTGTGCGAGGCTCTTTGAGGGCGACTTCGAGTTCTCCTTTCATCGCCGTTAAGGGTGTTTTGAGTTCATGGGAGACATCGGACGAGAAGCGTTTGATCTGCCGAAGCGATTGGAGCATTTTAAGATGCGTTTCATCGCTAAAAATTTGTAACGCCTTAATGGAGCAGATCGTAATGACCAAAGCACACAGGGCTCGAAAAAACTGCACAGGGACACCAAAAGTGTCTAAAAACCACACGGTGTTGATGATGTTCCCTGGGAAATAGTGGGTCGGCGAGACAGCAATTCCTGCTAAAAGCGCGTAGCAGATAAACGCAACACCTGGGATTTTAAAGTAAATTTTGAGGCGCTCGACGTATTCACTTTTCTTCAGGGATTCCCCATAATAATAAAGCCCAACTCCCAAAAACAAAGATCCAAAAAAACCGTAGGTGTACCGAATAGCGGCAATGGCATCCTCCAAGGAGGGGTGAATCAAAATCAGGGTCAAAAGGCTTGAGAGACTGATGATGTAAATAACCGGCGCGGCATAAAGTGTGTGTAAAAAATGAAGTTTGGAGCTCTGTTTTTGAAAGCTTTCACGTACGATAAAACGCGAAAATTCAAATAAAAAGAGATACGAGAAGAGCAGAAGAACAAACTTTAGTGGGCTTAAAAGAGGTTCATACTCGGGATAAAGGTACATGTAAAGAAAAATCCACTCAACAAAAGCATGCAAAATGGCAAAGATGCCTAAAAGCCAGATCTTTCGTGCAAAAAAGATTGCGCTATCGGTTGTTCTGACAAATAAAACCAAAACGCCTAAGATAAAAAAAGAGAGACCATACACAAAGAGGATAATCTCCATGCTAGCACGACTCTATTTTATAGCCAGAACCACGAATGGTTTTTATAAGAGGCTTCTCGCCTTCGCTGTCTATTTTATGGCGCAGATGGTGAATAAAAACGTTAATAATATTGCTTGATGTTGCTTCATTGATGCCCCAAATTTTCTCTTGGAGTTGGGTGTGGGTGATGATATTGTTTTGATTGAGCAGCAGGTACACCAAAATATCAAACTCTTTAGACGTCAGCGAAATCGGCTTTTGCGAACGGGTGACGACTCTTTTTAAGACATTGACTTCAAGGGTATCAAGGCTCAAGCATTCGTTGAAATTATAGGATGAGCGACGAAGTAAGGAGCGTATGCGTGCCACTAACTCGGCAAAGACAAAAGGTTTTATCAAGTAGTCATCGGCTCCACAACCAAGCCCTGTGATGCGCTCTTCCACACTGGTTTTAGCGGTGAGCATCAAAATGGGAGTATGGTTTTTTTTCTCACGAAGCTTTTCACACATCTTTAAACCATCCAGTTTGGGCAACATCCAATCAATAATGAGAAGGTCATACGCATGCTGTTCTGCAAGGTAAAGCCCTTCTTCACCGTCACTGGCCGTATCGACGATAAAGCCCTCTTCTTGGAGCCCTTTTTGAACAAAAGCAATAATTTTTGGGTCATCTTCAATGATTAAGAGTTTCATCTTTTCATCGTAGCTAAAGAAATATTAAAAAAAATTAATAAAGCGTTAATGTTGACGAAATAAAACAATGTGATACTTCAGTTCACATTTATCAAAAAGGAGTTTTTATGAAGGGATTTTTACACAAAATTTCAACTGCGGGGCTATCGGTTGTTATGGCAAGTACGATGTTATTGGCATCGAGTATGTTTGCGGCGGAGTATACGTTAGAGAGTGCTAAAGGCTCACCTGCAACATTGGATGCTAATGATGCTATCTGGGCAAAAGCGAAAGAGGTAAGCGTTCCTCTAAGCGAAACACCTTATAAGCCAAATAACTACAAGGGCATCACCAAAACAACGGCTGTTTTAAAGTCGGTGCATGATGATAAAAATATCTATATCAAACTTCAATACGATGATCCAACGATGAGCACGAACCGTGAACCATGGATTAAACAAGCCGATGGTACGTGGAAAAAAATGAAAGATGTTGATGAAACAAAGCATGAAAATACCTATTATGAAGACAAAGCAGCATTTTTTTGGAACATTAACACCAAAGGTTTTGAGAAAAAAGGGTGTGCCATTGCCTGTCATATGGCAAAAGATGGTATGAACAATGGCATCAGCGATACCTCTCCTGGTCGAAAATACACCCGTGCGGCTGGTGAGACCATTGATATGTGGCATTGGAAAAGTGTTCGAACAGGACTCTCCACAGGGATGACCGATGATCAATACGTCAACAGCAATACCGATCCAAAAGTGAGCAAAGACTGGGGACGTTCTGGCGATGAAAAACTGGGTGGTGGCGATAAAGCAAACGTCAATGCAGACAAAACAGCGCCAGAATTTATGAGCAAAAATCCAGATAAAACCAAAACATGGATACTCGAAGAAGATAAAGTTCCTTTTGTCGATACCTTTAAAGCGGGTGATATGGTTCCCGGTATTGTGGTTGGTAAACTGAGTGGTTCTCGTGGTGACATCGAAACCAATGCGTCTTGGGCAAATGGTAAATGGACACTTGTGATGAAAAGAGCTTTAGTAACAACCCATCCAAAATCAGCAGAGCAAGATGTTCAATTTAGTGATTTGAAAAAACCATACTTCTTTGGCGTCTCTGTCTTTGATAATTCGGCGATTAACCATATGTATCATGACGGAAGCATTGAGCTTCTTTTTAAATAAAAGGTGGGACAGTGAGCATTCAACAGTTTAATTTCCAAGCAAAGGCAGCGGTATCGCTGTTTTTGCTCTTTGTTATAACGGCTACCATTTCATCGGTCATTTTACTAGGGCTTGAGCTTTCTGGGCAAAAAAAAGGGCTGAATATCCCGACGATTGCACAGATACAAAGCAAATACACGACACCAACCTTAGTCGCTGCAATGCGAGGCAGTATGTATGAGCATGTCACAGCGGATGAAGACATTGACACGGTGCATAACTGGATCAAAGAGGGTGCTAAAAAAGAGGGTAAACTCTATGAAGAAGCGGCACAAATTATCAAGCAAGATTGTGCGAACTGTCATAGTAAAACCTCTAAGATGAGTAAAGCCATTCCTTCGATGCCGTTTGATACCTATGAGCAAATCGTATCGCATACGGATGCTGGCTATTCATGGTCAAAGATGTCTAAGCAGGCGCATATTCATATGTTTGGGATTTCAACTTTCTTGGTGATTATCACTTTGCTTTTTGCCTATACGACCTACAAAGAGAGTGTCAAAAATGTTCTGATTATCGGCTCATTTGGTGCAGCCTTTTTAGATATTTTTTCATGGTGGTTTTCAAAATTTATCCCAGAACTTGTCTATCTCATCTTTGCGATGGGCGGGCTTATGGTTTCGTCTATTCTTTTGATGAGTGTACTGGTCTTAGCGAATATTTGGAAAAAAGAGGGGTAACTCCCTCTTACATGTAAAGGCCTTTTGATGGAGTTTGTTCTTGTCGCTGGCGTTGCTTTTAGCGCGTCACTTTTGACTTTTTTTTCAGGTTTTGGACTAAGCACGCTTTTGATGCCTATCATTGCGCTCTTTTTTCCGCTACCCATTGCAATCGCGATTACCGCGTTGGTGCATTTTTCCAATAACCTTCTTAAATTTTCCCTCCTTGCGCGTTACAGCAATTATGCTATTTTGGTACGTTTTGGTTTGCCTGCGGTTCTTTTTGCCCTTTTGGGTGCTTGGTGTTTGGAGGGTTTAAGCGAGTGGAAATGGGGTTTGACCTATACTTTTTTTGACTTCACGTTTACGATCACACCGCTTAAACTCATTATTGGTTTGGTGATAGCACTTTTTTTAGTCATTGAATCGAGCACAACCCTTCACGTTCCGAATGCCTTTAAAAAGCTTTGGCTCGGAGGCGCACTCAGTGGTTTTTTTGGAGGGCTTAGTGGTCATCAAGGGGCATTTAGAAGTCTCTTTTTAACGCAAAATGCGCTTTCAAAAGAGGTTTTCTTAGCCACAGGCGTGAGCATTGCCGTTATCGTTGATCTCTCGCGTTTAAGCCTTTATGCGAAGCATTGGGAAAGTGCACTGGCGCAATGGGAATTGATCGCTATCGCAACCCTTAGTGCATTTTTAGGAACGTTAATTGGGAAGTTTTTCTTGAAAAAAGTGAGTATTGAGTTTATTCGTTTCATCATAGCGTGGATGCTTGGCATCGTGGCTTTTTTATTGATTGTGGGGGTTTTGTAGCGTTACATGTAAAGATAGGGCAGCGTTCAAACTGCCCCTGAAAATTTTTACGCTTCGATCCAGCCGCCGCCGATGACAAGGTCATCTTGGTAAACAACCAGCGCTTGACCGCTTGCCAGTCCGTAAACGCCTTCGTGCAGTTCTGCAATGATCTTGCCATCCACAACGCTCACATGCGCTTTGGTTTTAGCACTTCTATAGCGTACTTTGACGCCATATTCGCCCTCTTGAAAATCTTCGCCTAGCGAGAAATTCTCGGCGATGACTTTGGTTTGAATCAGGTCTTCTTTGGTTCCTGCAATCACCGTATTGGTCTTCGCGTCGATGTTCACGACAAAGTGTGGGTCATGCGCTCCATTAATCGTTAAACCTTTTCGTTTACCAATCGTGTAGTGCATATAGCCTTTGTGCTCGCCTATCACGTTTCCCGCAACATCTTTGACAACGCCTTTTTGATCGACATCCAGATGTTTTTTAAGAATTTCAATGTAGGTATCGGTCACAAAGCAGATCTCTTGAGACTCTTTGTAGCTTTCAAGCGTACCCAACCACGGTAATTCTTTGAGTGCAATGGGTTTGATGTCATTTTTAAGCATGCCACCCAGTGGGAAAATAATCTTCTCGACCACCTCTTTTTTCAGTCCAAAAAGGAAATAACTTTGGTCTTTTGACATGTCAAACGCCTCTTGGATATGTCCGTTTTCAACGCGCGCATAATGCCCTGTGGCAATTCTTTCGCATCCCATCTCCATCGCTTTTTCAAAGGCAAACCCAAATTTCATTCGAGGGTTACAAAACGCACACGGATTGGGGGTGCGTCCTTGCTCGTAGGAGCGTACAAAATAGTCATAGACATGCTCTTTAAAGAGGGCTTTGGCATCTAAAATATGGGTTTCTATGCCCAAATGATGGCTGACTTTTTCAATGTTGGCGATGTTGATCGCATGTTTTTTCTCATCCTCATGGAGTTTGAGATAGATGCCAATGACCTCATGGCCTTGGTTTTTGAGCAAATAAGCGGAGTAACTAGAGTCAATGCCACCGCTCATTAATAGTGCAATTTTCATAGATGTGTTCTCTTTTATTCAGGATTCGACGTCTAAAGAGTAAAAGTCTTTACGTTTCGTGTTAGCCCAAAATAGGGCACCATTAAAAGGGGTCAGGGCTAAACTTTTAACTTTTCGTTACATGTAAGGATGAAAAGTTAAGAATTAGGTTAGAAACATGGGGAATTTCGTGAGAGGCTGGAGCTGGTGAAGGGGCTCGAACCCCCGACCTGTTGATTACGGATCAACTGCTCTACCAACTGAGCTACACCAGCGCGATGGAATTTTACCCCATGTTTACTTTCGTTACTTTAAAACGACCGCTTTTGAGTGAATTTAATCTTTACATGTAAAGGGTTTCATCCACTCACAACGTTCTATTAGGCTAATGCTTGGTCAATATCTTCGAGCAAGTCTTCCAAATCTTCAATACCCACAGAGAGGCGAATCATCCCTTCCGTAAGCCCATAAGCGGCTTTTTGCTCATCGGAATATTCGGCGTAAATCGTATGATACGTCGCAATCGCCAACGATTTATTGTCTTGGACGTTCGTGCCTCGTTTGATGATGTTCAGGCGGTTTAAAAACGCATAGGTTGTCTCTTTATCGCTAAAGCTAAAGCTGACAATGCCGCCACCGCCACTAAACTGTTTAGACGCGTTCGCAAAATAGTTCGAGTTTTCCAAAAGCGGATACTCAACGCTGATAATCTCAGCCTTACTTTGCAGATGTTTTGCCACAGCTAGGGCATTTTGACAGCTTCTCTGCACTCTTAAGTCCAGCGTTTCAAGCCCTAAAGAGAGCAAGTAGGCACTTTGCGCCGTCAACGAAGAGCCTAAATTTCGGAAGGTCTCTTTACGAAGACGCGCCATAAAGGCAAAAGGACCAAATTTTTTGAAAAAAGGCTCTAGCGTTACATGATTTTTCCAGTTAAAGGTACCGTTATCGACGATCAAACCGCCCAAAACATGTCCGCCACCCGAAATGTATTTGGTTGCGGAGATAATTTCAATGTCGACACCGTGTTTTTTGGCGTCAAAGATATTCCAAGGGGTTGCCGTTGTATCGACGATGAGAGGCACATGATGCTCTTTTAAGACCGCTTTAATCGCGCTAAAATCAGGCACAATCAATTGAGGATTGCTGATACTTTCACAGAAAAGCAGACGTGTTTTAGCATCGATATTCGCACGAATCGCTTCAATATCGCTTAAATCCACATAACGTACTTCCACGCCAAAATCACTGAAAAGTGTTTGAAACAACGAGAGCGTATTGCCAAAAAGGTACTTGGTGGTGATGATGTTGTCGCCACTTTTAACCAGTGCAAAAAGCGCGTTCGCAATCGCTGCCATTCCCGTTGCAGTTGCAATGACCCCAAACGCACCACTGATCGCTTTGATTTTGAGTTCAAACTCTTCGATGGACGGGTTGGAAGAGCGTGTGTAGACATGCCCCATCTTTTGACCTTTGAAAACAGCTTCAAGGTCTTCTGATTTTTCAAACTCAAACGCTGAACATTGGTAGATAGGGAAGCGCATTGCGCCGTGTTGATCTTTGTGTGCAGGTTTGGCATGCAATGCTTTGGTCGTAAATCCCATAAAATATCCTTCTTTTGAATGTAAATCAGCTATCGAAAAAACCCTACGTTTTGACACGCGCTCAAAGCAAAGCTTTGAACTCTTCGCTAACGCTGAGTTCGCTTCGGCAGCGAGCCCGCGCACCGTTGGTGCTTTTTTTAGACAGCTGATTAGCCTTTACATGTAAATGATTTTGCCACTATTTTCAGCGGGTAGAATGTTCTCTTTTGCGACACACTCACCGATGATTAATACCGCTGGTGTGGCGCACAATGTTGCCATTTTATCCAATTTTCCCACAGTTCCCACTATGGTGATTTGATCGGGCAGGTCAATCTTCGAGACAAACGCGGCGGGAAGATTTGGGTCGATGCCCTGTTTTGCAATCGAATCTTCAATCTTTTTCGCAAAACTGTGCGCCATCAAAACGATTACTGTGTGCAGTGGCTGTTTTAAAATGCTCACCCAGTCATCGTTAAAAAGCGTTTCTCGCAGGTGCGCTGAAACGATGGTCACCCCTTTGGAAATGTCGCGAATCGTTGGCACAATGCCTGAAACGGTGCATGACCTAAGTGCTGAAGTAATGCCATTAATCACCTCAAAGGAGATACCATGCGCACTCAAAACCTGCTTCTCTTCACCCAAGCGACCAAACAGAAGTGGGTCACCACCTTTGAGCCGTCCGACAACCAACCCTTGTTTGGCGTAGTCGACCAAAAGCGCGTTGATCTCATCTTGGCTTTTGGAGTGAAAACCTTTCTTTTTGCTCACATCGACGACTTTACATGTAAGCGGAATCAGGGCGCGAATTTCCTCGGAGACCAATGCATCCACCAACGCAACATCGAGCAGTTCAAAGGCATTTAAGGCGTCGAGCGTGAGGTTACCCACATACCCTGTTCCACAGCCGATCAAAAAGACTTTTCCCACACCTGCTTTGGCGATCTCTTTGAGTTTTTCTAAGTCACGGTCTGGTTTTTTACGCTCGTTTTTCAGTCTGTCGATGAGTGAAGTCAAATCACGTGGCAAAATCTTCTCAATTTTGTCGCGAATGACTTGCGCCAAGGTTGGCGAACTGCCTCCACTGCTGACGGCGACTTGAATGTCGCCACGACGCGTCAGCGCGCTAAAGTAAAAATCACACAGTTCGGGCACGTCTACGACATTGAGCCAAAAATGAAGATGAGGTTTGAGCGCAACCAAACGCTGGGTCACCTGCTCATTGCCTGTCGCATCAATAATGACTTCAAAGCCCTCTGCATCAGCATCCTCAAACGCTTTACATGTAAATATTTTGGAATCAAAATAGGCATCGAGCCTTGATTCTGCGACGATTTCGTACGCAAAATCAAGACTGTCCAGTACGCGCGCTTTCTGTGCGGCGACTTTGCCCGCTCCAATCAAAAGCATGCGTTTTGGTGTGAGTGCGATGCCTAAGGTACTCATTTTTTCACGATCCTTACACGCCAGCCATTACCCTCTTTGGTAGTCGCTTCGACGGTATGTCCTTCACTTGCGACTGATTTTGGTACGTTGTCAATCGGTGCGCCATCATCGAGTAAAATTTCCAAGACTTCACCGCTTCCGATTTTGGAGAGTTCCATCTTTGTTTTGACAAAGTTCATCGGGCACGCCACACCGCTGAGGTCTTTAAAATGGGCTGATTTTGCTTCAGTCTGCGTAGCCACCGCTGCTGCCAACTCTTTCTCTTTGGCAAATTTAAGTGTATTGTCCATTGTTTCGTAAAGCTTGATAACTTCTTCTGCCAGCTCGATCGATTTTTCATCCGCATCACCCTCTAGCATCGTGCCAAAGTAAGCATTGAGCAGGGTTGTATCGACAAAAAGTGTTTTAAAGGCTTTTAGAACACCCGCTTTATCCCTAGCGTCCTCTCCACGTGTGACGAGTAGCATACGAGCCGCCAAAAGACGAATCAACTCATAGTCTTTTTCCTCTTTCTCAAGTGCTTCTTTAAGCGCCTTCTTATCGGCTTCGATGAGGTCGTACATACCTGCACTACACTCACCCGTACCTCGACCTTTTAAAGAGAAAAGTTCAACGGCATCATAGTCAAAGTAAGGGTTTTTGTCCTCTTTGAACGAAGGAATATCCACGTATTTTTTACTGATCTCTGTGATGATAGAAAGTCCCCCATCGTCAATCCAGTCTGCAAAACTCTTATAAGCCTTTACATGTAAAAGCCACGTATCCAAAACTTCTTCGACAAAGGCAGGAACATGAAAGGCTGCAACATCACCTGCTTTTTGGGCGTATACACTGCCTTCTCCTGATGTGCGTGAACCTGCTACGACGTTGTACGCTGGGTAGGAGTAGCCCTCATTACGTTGGACTTTTCCAAAAAATCCAAGATCGCCGATAAGGTGTTTTCCACAACTGTTCGGACAACCCGATAAATGGATTTTAAATCCTTGAAGGGCATCATAGTCACGCTCATCGATGAGTTTATTGAGACGTTTTTGAATCGCATCGACTGCACCACGAGGACGAGCGATGCCGAGTTGACACGTTGTCGCACCTGTACATGCGACCATATCACCAAAGAGCGTTGGTTTAGAGACTTCAACAGAAAATTTTTGCAAGATGTCGTGTAAACTTGCCATTTGAGGCGCTGTAAGGTTTCTAATGTAGAGGTTTTGATCGCCTGTAAAACGAAGAACATCTTCACCAAACGGAAGCAGGGCATTTGCAAGGGCACGAGCATTATTAAAGTGAATATCCCCTAAATGCACAGGCACTTTACATCCATAAAGCCCCTCTTGTTTTTGGGCGTAAACGTAACGGTTCCACCATTTTGAAATGGATTCTGGCACGCTAAAAGGTTCATGCGTGGTGTCGCCCTGCGTGCGCTCAATCTCGGCAACTGGCATTTCCCAGCCACCTTTGGCTTTGAGTGCTTCAATTTCAACATTGACCAGTCTTCTAAACTCATCCATGCCCAACTCTTCAATCAAGAAGCGAAGGCGCGCGGCATGTTTGTTTTTGCGGTTACCATTTTGATCAAACACTTGTTTAATCGCTTGAGAGTACAAAAAGACTTCGGTGTCAGGCACAAAATCAAGAAATTTGCTTCCTACACGAGACTTCGCACCCATACCACCAGCGACAAAGAGTTTAAAGCCTTTGACACCGTTTTCAATTTTCGCGATAAAGCCTACATCGTGAATCGTCGCATACCCACGATCGGCTTCGGAGCCGCTAAACGTAATTTTGAATTTTCGTGGCAATGCAAACGAATCTTTTTGCTCGAGCATTTTTGTCGTAATCGCAAGGGCATACGGAGAGACATCAAAAATCTCATCTTTTGCCGTACCCGCAAGTGGGTCTGCCATAACGTTACGAACAGTGTTTCCTCCACCGCCACGACCACTGAGATCAATGCTGTGCAGTTTTGTGATAATGTCAATGATATCTTCGATCTTGACATAGTGAAGCTGAGCACCACCACGTGTGGTGATATGAATCGCCTCGTGTGCGTACTTTTCAGCTAAGTCAGAGAGCGTTAAAAGTTGTTTGGGGGTTAAGATACCGCCAGCAAGTTTGATGCGCACCATAAAGGTATTGGCTTCACGTTGTTCATAGACGCCAAAGGGAACGCGCATTGTTTTAAAGGTAAGCTCATCAAGTGTGCCTGCCAAAAATTCGGCATGGTTTTTTTTGAAAATTTCAAGGTCTTCATAGACCATTTCAGGGATAGTATATCTGCTCATAATCGTAACTCCTTATCGTTACATGTAAACGTTTTGATGAAGAAGTCGCGTAGAAAAAATCCGAATAAAACACTTTGAGCCGATGGGACGAATAAGCGGAGCGTTTCGGGGCTCCCATCGTGTCTCAACCGTGTTGCAAGAGGATTTATTTCGAAGCTGGCTTCTTCATGACTTTAAATAATGTTAATTTCTTCTTTTTCAACCGTTTTATTTTTAATAATAAATGACTTCATATCAGGAACTTCGCCTGCAAGTGAGACGATAATATAACTGACATTAGGATCAAACGCTAAACGAATGTCTTCCTCGCTCGGACGAGCAGGTGTTTCTGGGTGAGAGTGGTAGACAGAAATGAGTCTAAGACCCTCTTTTTGCGTCTTTTTAAACGCGTCAAACTGCTCTTGTGGATCAAAGCTGAAGTGTTCATTGCTTGCATCCGTATTTTTCATAGGGATGGCGTATTTCACTTCGCCATTGATCCCAGCAAGATAACCACACGCTTCAATCGGGGCATCTTTTAGCGCATGTGCGACGATTTCATCGTACACGCTTTGTGGGATTTTTATCATAGCTTTGCCTCACAGACAACGGCTTCGTAATCTCGTATCTCTTTGATTCCCTCTCCACCACAGACGCGACATTTAGGGTTTTTCTTGAAATTCACATTTCTAAAGTTCATCGTTTTGGCATCAAAGGTTAAGAGTCTGTTGTAGAGTGGTTCACCCACACCGACGATGTATTTTAAAGCTTCTGCGGCTTGGATGGTTCCAAGCATGCCAGCAACCGCGCCCAATATACCGGCACTTGAACATGTAGGAATCGCATTGGCTGGAGGAGGGCTGTCAAACACACACGCATAACACGCACTCTCGTGTGGCTTAATCGTCATCGTTTGTCCGCCAAAACGCAAAATACCACCGTGAGAATAAGGTACATTTGCCAAGATACACGCATCGTTAATCAAAAATTTTGCCGAGAAATTGTCGGTTCCATCGATGACAAAGTCATAGCCTTTGACGATGTCCAAAATGTTGGAAGCATCTAAAAACTTTTGGTACACGGTGACTTTAACATTCGGGTTAATCGCTTCCATTTTCGCTTTAGCCGAAAGTACTTTAGGAACCCCAATATCTGCTGTGGCATGAATGACTTGACGTTGAAGGTTTGAAAGATCGACGACATCGCCATCCACGATGCCGATTTCGCCCACACCTGCTGCGGCTAAGTAAAGTGCTACAGGAGAGCCAAGCCCACCCGCACCAATGACTAAAACTTTAGAGTTAGCAATTTTCTCTTGCCCTTCAATACCCACATCTTGGAGGATGATGTGACGTGAATAACGCTCTAATTCTTCATCGCTAAAATCTCTCACGCACCACCTCCCATGAAGTATAAAAAGTTGATCTCATCGCCCTCTTTAAGCGTTGTTGTTGCATAGGTATCTTTGATTAAAAATTCGTCATTGAGTTGGACGGAGACCATATCAGGTTGTTCAACATCTTCGATGACCAATAATTCTGAAAGAACGATTCCGTCCTTAATCTCTTTTACGTCGCCGTTAATGGTTAATTTCATAGTTCATTCCTTAATTAAATTGATGGGGAAAATGTTTGCGAAGAAGTGCAAAAAGCTCCTCTTCAAACTCTGCACTTTCGCCTGCTTTGTCGACCAAAACATCATTTACATGTAAAGCTTTTGTACGACGTGTGGTGTACTGCTCTAGCACCTCAGTGATGATGCCACCGCCTGCGATGTCATATTCATCAACGATCACAAAACGACCTAACTTCTGGTTCTCGCCAAATTGCTCCATCGCTACAAGATCGTGTACTCTAAAGATAACACACGCCGCTTCATGACGTCCTACACTTGGTTCATCAGCGCGGTCTAACGTATCGCCATCAATGACGCGTTTGATCTCTTCAAGATAGATCGTACTTTGCGCCGAACCAATCTTAATTTTGTACGGTTTATCGAGTTCCAACGGCTTTGCGCCTAACCAAAAGAGGTTGGCTTCAAAACGGTTACTCACTTTTGGCGCACTTTGATCAGCTCTGGCTACCACGTCACCGTTTCGTACGTAAATTTGTGTTTGAAGCGTAAAACCAATCGCTTCACTCTCTTTGACACTCGTTTTGACTTCGGTGTTAAAGCTCTCGATGCTTGCAACTTTAGAGCGTTTCAAAGAAGGGTAAAAAACCACTTCATCACCCACATTGAGCTCGCCACTGGTTACGGTTCCCGCATAAATTCGACGGTCATCATTGTCACGTGTAAATTTATAAACATCTTGTAATGGCATTCTAAAGTCATCATTCTCTTTTTCTTCCACGCTTTTGAAACTATCTAAAATTTCTAAAACGGTTGGTCCTTTATACCAAGGAGTCGAAGCAGAATGCTCGATGAGGTTTACACCTTCTCTTGCGCTGATTGGGATAAAAATGTCGCTTTTAATGCCCAGCGTTGCAAGGTATTCGCTGTACTCGACTTTCAGTTTTGTAAACGCGATTTCACTAAAGTTGACCAAGTCCATTTTATTGACCACAATCGCCACTTGTTTGATGCCCAAAAGGGAAAGAAGCATTCCATGACGTTTAGAGTTTTCAGCCACACCCTCTTTGGCGTCAATGAGAAGTAAAGCCGCCTCCGCACGAGACGCTCCACTGATCATGTTTTTCAAAAATTCGATGTGACCAGGGGCATCGATGATGATGTATTCACGTTTTTTACTCTGAAAAAAGACGCGCGCACTGTCTATCGTAATGCCTTGTTTTTGCTCATCGGCTAAAGCGTCAAGCAAGAAAGCGTACTCAAACGGACGTGCGTTGTTTTCACACATCTTTTTCACGCTCTCTAGTTTTCCTTGTGGCAATGAGTCAGTGTCGGCAAGCAGACGCCCAATGAGCGTACTTTTACCGTGGTCGACGTGTCCTGTGATGACAATATTGAGTCTTTGCATTACATATATCCTTCTTTTCTAAGTCGCTCGAGTGTGCCACCACCGTCTTTATCTTGCGCTCGGCCTGAACGTTCCGCGATGTCTTTAAACTTACCAGAGGTTAGCTCTTCGATGATCTCTTTTGGATTACGAGCCTGTGAATCGACAGGTGCCGTACATGGAAAACATCCTAAAGAACGGTATCGTTTGCCATTACCTTGATCAAAATAGAGGTTGATAATAGGAATATTTTCCCTCTCGATATACTCCCAAATGTTCAGCTCCGTCCACTCCAAAAGTGGGTGAATGCGCACATGCGTTCCGGGTGCAAAATCGGTTTTGTACTGATTCCACAGTTCTGGTGGTTGGGTACTGGCATCCCATTCGCTCTTTTCATCACGTGCTGAGAAAACGCGTTCTTTGGAACGACTGCCTTCTTCATCCGCCCTAACGCCGACGATCACACCCGTATAAGGCGCTCCGTTCAATTCATCTTCCCATACTTTTTTGTAAGGATTCCATTTACGGCGTGCCCATGTTCCATCAAGCGTATTTTTGAGCGCGTCGCTTTTGAGCTTTTTACAGCAGCTGAGGCGATCAAGTCCATTGACAAACGTTTCACCCTTTGCAAGCGCTTCTTTGTTTTGTCCAACGACTAAGTTTAAGTCCCATTGAATCGCGATTTCATCGCGGTATTTGATCATCTCAGGAATTTTAAACGCCGTGTCGATGTGTACCAACGGGTAAGGAACATGCCCAAAAAATGCTTTTCGTGTGAGCCACAAGAGTACGGTGCTATCTTTACCGATGCTCCAAAGCATGGCAAGGTTTGGGAAGCTTCTGTATGCTTCTCGCAAAATATAGATACTCTGGGCTTCGAGTCTGTCTAAATGATCCATTACTTACTTCTCCTTATGCAGATGCAATCCGCACTCTTTATGTTCGGGATTCTCCCACCACCATCGACCCGCTCGTATATCTTCACCCTCAGAAATGGCGCGTGTACAGGGCTTACAGCCGATGCTTTTAAAGCCTTTAGCGTATAAACTGTTTTGAGGAATGGCAAATTCAGTCATATAACGCTCGACGTCCTCATCACTAAAATGGGTGAGGGGGTTGAACTTTAAGAGTTCAAACTTACCATCAAATTCTACCAGTTTTGTGTCGCTTCTCGTAATTGACTGCGCGATGCGAATACCGCTGATCCAGCCGTGGTAACCCTTAAGCGCACGCGCCAAAGGAATGAGTTTGCGTACATGACAACACTCTTTGCGGAGATCAATGTCATCAAAGATGCCAAATTCTCCGACCTTTGCTTCCAAATCCTTGATCTGTTCATCATTTGCGCTAAAGCGTTTGATCTCTACGCCAAAAAAAGCTTCGATCTCTTTTTCATACGCTAAGGATTCATCAAAAAGTTTGTGGGTTTCAAGCGTAAAAACATCAAAATCAATGCCCGCTTTTTGCGCTAGAGAGATATTGATGGCATCTTCACTTTGATGGCTAAATGCCAACGTAACATTAAGCGCTTTATCTCCGATAAGTTCTTTTAAAGTGTTGATCGCTTCTGCGATCTTAATGTCGTATGCTTGGCTCATATTTGATACTCTGGCTCTTTTTTCGCTCGACCAAAATCGATTTTATTCCATGCTCTTTCATGAAAATAATACAAAGCTGTTTTAGTAATCAACTCAAATGCCCCAATAGAGACGGCGGCAAGTGGGCTTCCCGTGACGATAAAACTGATCAACATGGTGTCAACCGTTCCGAGTGTTCTCCAAGAGATTGCTTTAGCGATACTGCGTTTTTTGTGCTCTACCATGTTGCCTCTTTTTTAATTTGGAGAATAATAGCATTTTAGTAAGGTATTGTCAAGTAAACTTATTAAAATACTCAAGTATAAAATTTGGAATTGATTTTAAGGGGGAAGTTTTTTAAAACGTCTCTATAAAGACGAAAAAAATGGTGAAGAATGGGAATAAAATGAGTAAAGAGAGGGGGAACCCCTCCCTTTTAAAGGTAAGACTATTTGATAATGCCGCATGCAACGCGAGCACCGCCACCGCCAAGCATTGCTGGATGGTCAGAGTGGTTGTCTCCACCTGCGTGAAGCATCAAGGCGTGTTTTTTAATTTGATCCAATGACGTCAGTCTTGGAGCAAGAACAGGCGTCGTGATTTCACCATTTGCATCGGCATAAAGTGCAGGAAGATCGCCTAAGTGACCATCATCACTGTAAGGACCTTTGTGTGCATTGGTCGCTTTTGGGTCGAAGTGTCCACCTGCCGCTCCTGCAGGAGTTACTTTACCATCGGCTGCTTTTGAGGGTTCACAACTAGGGTTCGCATGGACATGGAAACCATGAATACCTGCTGGAACGCCTTTTAAAGAAGGTGTAAAAAGGAGTCCATATTTTGTTTCACTAATGGTAATGTCACCGATTTTCTCACCAACGCCATCAGTCGTTGCAAGATTAAGTGATACTTTGGTCTCAGCTGCAAAAAGAGCGAAAGGCAGAGCTGCTACCATGAGGGCTACTGCAAATTTTTTGACCATAAATGCCTCCTAAAGATTAAGATAGAATTCATTCTACTCCAAGGTATTTAAGGTTTATTTAATAGTTTAAGAGTAGTTGTTTTGGATAAGGCTACTCTTGGTTTGTATACAAAATCACTTCTCTTTTAAAAGGTAATAAGCGCACTAGAATGAACCGTATCAAAAAATAAAATAGGCTTTAGCTTTTTAATTGATAATGGTTATTACAACTTATTAAAGAGTTTTATATTATGCTTCCATCACAAAATTAGTATAAGGATAGCTATAATGAGTATTTCCTCCAACATCTTAAAAGCATTTTTAGGGCTTAGCATTGCATCGAGCTTTGCACTGGCAAGTGAAATCAATGTCTATTCACACAGACATTACGACAGTGATAAACTGCTCTTTGCCGCGTTTGAAAAAAAGAGTGGCATTAAAGTTAATGTTATTACTGCCAAAGCAGAAGAGCTTGTTTCAAAGCTCAAAATTGAGGGTGCTAATTCACCTGCTGATATGTTAATTACCTCGGATATTGGCAATTTATACGAAGCAAAAGTGGAAGGATTGCTTCAAAAAATTGACTCTAAAACGTTAAGCGCAAATATTCCTGCGCACTTAAGAGATAGTGACAATGAATGGTTTGGTTTGACAAAACGTGCGCGTATATTTGTTTACAATCCAGAGAAAATCTCTGAAAAAGAGCTGGGAAGTTACCTTGATCTAAGCGATCCAAAGTTTAAAGGTAAGATTCTTACCCGTAGCTCATCTGCAGCGTACAATAAATCGCTTTTAGCGTCTATCATCGCGAATCACGGTGAAGCCAAAGCGTTGGAATTTGCTAAAGGATTAGTGGCAAATTTTGCGAGAGATCCAAAAGGAAATGATAGAGACCAAATCAAAGCAGTGGCAAGTGGGGAGGGTGACTTAGCGATTGTCAATACCTATTATTTAGGCATAATGCTTAACAGCAAAGATCCCAAAGACGTTGAAATCGCTAGAAGTGTCAAGCTCTTTTTCCCTGCACAAAAAGCGGAGGGAACGCACATCAACATCAGTGGTGCAGGTGTAACAAAGTATGCTAAGAACAAAGAGAATGCGATTAAATTGATCGAGTTTTTAAGTAGCGTTGAGGCACAAACCCTCTTTGCCGAAGCTAACCACGAGTATCCAGCGAACCCTGCTGTAAAAGCTTCTGGAACGGTTGCAACGTTTGGTACCTTTAAAGAAGATACATTACCTCTAGCAGAAGTAGGGAAATACACCAAAAAAGCGGTTGAAATCGCAACAAAGGCAAACTGGAGATAATGCAAAAGTTTAAATATTTACTAGCCCCTCTTTTGGGGCTGGTAATCTCTCTTCCCATTGTTTCGCTTGTCATCTACTTTATCGCACAAAATGATTTTAGGGTGACTTCGATCAACCTATCAGAGCTTCTACTTTACACAAAAAATACGGCTTTTGTTCTCTTCGGAACA
This sequence comes from Sulfurospirillum multivorans DSM 12446, assembly GCF_000568815.1. NCBI lineage: Bacteria > Pseudomonadati > Campylobacterota > Epsilonproteobacteria > Campylobacterales > Sulfurospirillaceae > Sulfurospirillum > Sulfurospirillum multivorans. The sequence goes on along the minus strand of NZ_CP007201.1, from coordinate 2,965,169 downwards.
GCATTTTTAGTGCTTCTTTTAGGCATCAGTACAGCGTTTATGAGTGCGCGTTTTGAGTATGTTGGAAGTCGTTTTTTTAGCCTCATTTTTGTACTCCCTTTAGCCTTTCCCGCCTACATCTTAGGCTACAGTTATGTGGGATTTTTTGAGTTTCATGGCATCTTAGCAACGCTTCTCTCCCAGCCCAAAGTTAAACTTGACATCTTAAATATTTACGGCGTTACGGCTATTCTCTCTTTTGCGATGTTTCCGTATGTCTTCATTTTGGCACGTGTCTCATTTGCCTCCATCTCTTCAACGGTGGTTGAACTGGTTTCACTCAAACAGCTCTCCTTTTGCAAAGCCTTTTTCACGGTCTATCTGCCTTTGGCATACCCTGCCATTTTTGCGGGGCTTGTGCTTGCCATGATGGAAGTTTTGAGTGACTACGGAACAGTGGCGTACTTTGGTGTCGATACCTTTAGTGTGGGTATTTTTAAGAGTTGGTTTGGCTATGGCAATCTAAATGAGGCGATTAACCTTGCGATTATTATGCTCCTTATGGTTTTTAGCATGATGCTTGCAGAATCTCGATTAAGAGCCAAATTTCGTTTTATCAGCGTCACCCACAGCAGTCAAAAAGCGCCTAAAGTAAAACTAAGAGGCTTTCAAAATGGCATCGCTTTTGGACTCTCGATGCTCATAAGCACTTTGACACTTTTCATCCCAACGGGCGTGCTTCTGTACTGGTTTTATCTCGATTTTGGCACACTGGATTGGAGTTCTTTAACCTATCTTTACTGCACACTGAGTCTCAATGTTCTCTCCTCCTTCATCATCATCGCTTTAGCGTTTGGAATGGTCTATGCTTCGCGTTTTTACCCAAGCAAGTTAGGAGTGATGAGTCATAAACTCTCCATTCTGGGTTACTCAATTCCTGGTGCTATCATCGGTATAGGTATTTTACTTTTTACCAATTTTATCGACCAAAGTTTTGGTAAAGTCGTACTGGGAGGCTCATTTTTTGCGTTGATATTTGCGTATTTGAGCCGTTATTTTGCCGCAAGTATTGGCTCGGTTGAAAATGGTTTTAGCAAGATAGACAAAAGCATTGATGATGCAACCATTGTCTTTGGAACGAGCGAATGGGGGCGTATTTTTAAAGTCTATTTACCACTGATGCGACCTTATTTGCTCAGTGGTTTTTTGATTCTTTACATCGACCTTGCCAAAGAGCTTCCAGCGACCTTGCTTTTAAGACCGTTTAATTATGACACCATTGCCATTCGCATTTACGAGTTAGCCAGCAACGAAATACTCTATAAAAGTGCCTTTCCATCGCTCTTATTGGTGGTGACAACTGCCATTGCGGTCTTATTACTCAATTCAAAATTTGTACGAGGTAGAAGATGAAACCTATCGTTAGCATCGAAAATTTACACAAACGTTTTTGCAAAGGAAGCGTTTGTGTTGCCAATGACATTAGCTTTTCCATCAACGAAGGTGAAATTTTTACCATTTTAGGCAGAAGCGGCAGTGGAAAAACAACGCTTTTACGTATGCTCTCCGGTCTTGAAAATCCTGACAGTGGAACAATTTGGATTGGCGATAAGGTCGTCTATGATGCCAAAACCAATCTTCCTCCCAATCAGCGAGAGATCGCCATTGTCTTCCAAAACTACGCGCTTTTACCCCATCTGAGCATCGCTCAAAACATCGCTTTTGGAAGCAAAGCGAGCCAAGAAGAGCTTTTACATGTAATGGAAAAAACCAAGATAGAAGCACTTGCTTCCAAGTACCCTCATGAGATCAGCGGTGGTCAGCAGCAGCGTGTTGCATTGGCGCGTGCTATCTTGGATAAGCCTAAGATTTTGCTGCTTGATGAACCCCTGAGCAACATCGACACGGAACTGAGAGCCATTTTAAGGGCAGAGCTTAAAGAGATGATCAAACTCTTTGGCATCACAGCCCTTTTCATCACGCACGACAAAGAAGATGCGTTTTACCTGTCCGATCGCATTGCCATTATGGATGGTGGTGACATCTTGCAAATCGGCACACCCAAAGAGGTTTACAATCACCCGAGTTCTCTCTACTGCGCCAATTTTTTAGGCAAAATCAACGCATTGCCCCAAAGTTTAGGTTTTGGTGAGGCGTATTGTCGTTTAGATGCGTTGCGTTTAAGCCCAGATTTTACGCGTAAGGCACGCATAAAAGAGATTGTTTTTTACGGAAATTTTTATGAAATTATTTTGGATTTTGAAGGGGTGATGCTGAGTGCATACAGTTTTGATGTCACCTTAAGAGAGGGTGATGTGATAGGTTTTGAGGTTGATGAAAGTAAGCTCATTACATTTGCTTAGAAAAAGACGCTAAACGTAGAGCCTTCGCCTTCGATGGAGCTAATTTCAAGCCTGAAATCATTCGTTTTACAAATGCTATTCGCGATGTCCAAACCGATGCCAAAGCCGCCTTTATCGCTATTGGCGCGTTTATAGCGTTTGGTGATGTCGCCTAGTTTAGAGCTTGCTATGCCGATGCCATTGTCTTTAACACTCAGCTTTTCAGCGTTCAATGAAACTTCGATGGTTCCGCCCAAACGGTTGTATTTGATCGCGTTAGAAAGCAGGTTGTCGATGAGTTTGATAAGGCTCTCTTCGTTTACATGTAAAGATTTTTCTTCCAGCTTTAGACTTAAGTCGATCTGTTTACTTGCCATTAAATCCGCAAAATATTCGAGCCTCTGGGCGATAAGCTTTTTCACATCGACATCGCTTTTGTCTTCATTTTGTTTGTCATGCAAAAGCATGTAGCTGAGGTTGCCATAGAGTGTTGCGATGCGTTTGGCGCTCAGTTCAATGCGCTTGAGCTTCTTCTCATCCACATTTTTAAGCGTTCCGATGCTCATCAAAATTGCCGTAATGGGCGTGTTCAGCTCATGTGTCGAGTCTTTGATGAAGGTGTCCAGATGGTGGATCTCTTCTTGAATGGGTTTAAGAAATTGCTTAGCAAGCACGTAGCCTAAAACCGTTGCAAACGCGAGGCTAAGTGACAAATAGAGCAAAACGTGCCAACGAAGCGCGTTGATCGCACTGGAGATATGCGCGTATTTGAGCACGATGGTGTGAATGCCCAGATGTTCTTGACTGCTCTCATCGCGCGCGTAAAAACTGTCATTGGCAAAGTAAAACGTTTTGGTAAAATCCACAGGTTCCGAAAAGCTTACATGTAAAGGTGTGTTGTTTTCTCCAAAAAGTCCGAGTTGGTACTCTTTTTCTAAGCCAAAGCACTGTTCAGCAGGCTTTCCTGCGAGGCATTTTTGAAGCGTGTCATCTTCCATCATGTGCGCGGTGACGATTTTGTGCGCGATGTTAGACGCCGTTGCGCGCATTTTTAGGGCATAGTTTTCGTGTAGATTTTTGATCTCGATGGTGTAAAACATCCACGCGAGCAGGCAGATGAACGCGTAAATAGAACCAAGGTAGATGAGTAAAAACCTCGCAAGCGAGCGTTTTTCATAGGCACTTAAAGCGATAACCAACTCCTTTGATATTCTCTATAAGACCTTCAAGTCCGTAACTGCGCAAGTTTTTGATGTAGGTGCGCACCGTCGCATAGGTCGGCACTTCATCAAAGCGCCACACCTCTTCGATGATCTCTTCAAAACTGAGCATGCGGTTTTGATGGGAAATAAAATACTCCAAAAGCTGCGCCTCTTTTTTGCGAAGTTTGTACAACGTCTCAGGTGTTACGATCTGATAGTTCTGCGGATCGTAACTGATGTTTGAAGCGAGTTTTAAAAGCGCATTTTCTTCGATGTGATGCAACTTTTTCGTGCGCTGTATGCGAACCAAAAGCTCTTCAAGCTCAAACGGTTTTTTGAGGTAATCTTCCGCTCCCAACGCAAAGCCTTTTTTCACATCGCTGATTTGATCGAGTGACGTGATGAAGATAGTAGGCGTGGCGATATTCGCCTCTTTAAGCGTTTTTAAAAGCTCAAAACCGCTCAGGCTTGGGACGTTGATGTCCAAAACCAAGATGTCAAACTTGCCCTCAAAAATGGCATCAAGCGCTTCTTTGCCATCGTAAAAGAGCTTTACATGTAAACCATGTTCGACTAAAAACTCTTCAATTATCTCGCTTAAAATAGGGTCATCTTCTAGGAGTAGGATTTTCATAGAGGCATTATGCTTTTATCAATGCTTTAAGCTGAATTACAATAGATTCTTGTAACTTTTTCTCAAGTTCAACTCTAATTGCCATAAGGTTTGAAATATCAGAATTCCCCTCTCTTCCTGCATATAAAATTTCCACCAGTTCATTACTTATTGCCCGTTCACTATTAATGAGGTTTTGTAATTCTGAAATGATATTTTCGTCAAATAATGGTTTTGATTTATTATAAATTTTAATAAACATCGAGAATCTATTAGTGCTTTCACCAACGACTTTAATTACCTTATCTTTACTCCAAACAAGCTTCCCCTCATGATTGTCTAGCATGGTATAATCAACATCAGGCAGATTATTTAATTCAGCGTTTAAGTCAAATAGCTTGGTATATCGAAATGTGTTAATAGTATTATCATTTTTTAACTCCTCAATTAAGAGTAGTCTTTTATTTGTAGTTCTAATTGAAATCAAGTTAATGATTGATGTAATAATTGCAGCCAAAACTCCAGATGATAATAATATTGTTAATAGATCGATTTTCATAAAATGATAACTCCTTTATATATCTCTATTTATTGGTCATTCATTATATATAAAATATCAATAAATCATTGAATTTTCAAGGCACATTTTCTTTTTACATGTAAAGCTTTTTTCTCTCGCCACTCCACAAATATTGCACACACGACCTCTATACTTCCCTTATAAACTTTACAAGGAGTACATGATGAAGAAGATTTTAGGGATGTTTTTAGCGGTGGCGTTAAGCCTCGGTGGTTTATATGCGGCAGAGGCGTTGTCTAAAAAAGGGATGGCGGGACCATTAGAGGTCGAATACAGCACGCTAAAGCCTGTCTCTCAGGGGATGAATCTCATCAAAGTTAAAGTCATGGAGGGTGCAAAAGAGGTTAAAGATGCCAAAGTAAGCATCATTGCTTCTATGCCAGCAATGCCTGGAATGCATGCGATGGAAGAAAAAGTCGATGCGAAATACACCAATGGCGCTTATGAAGCGAATGTTGTTTTTTCAATGAATGGTACATGGCAGATTAGCATCGTGGTCGAAACCACTGATGGCAAAAAACAACGCTTAAAATCAAGCGTGAACCTCTAATGAAACGAGCTCTTTTAGTCGTAGCCCTAGCGGGCTACGCATGGGCGCAAAGTGAGTTAACCTCTTTAGCCTACAGTCATAACTATGAGTTAAAGGCACTCGAAGCTGAGGTTAAAGCGCTTGAAAAAGAGGTTGATATAAGCAAGATTTGGGAAAACCCTATGCTTTCTGTTGGGGTCAACGACATCTTTTTAAATGAACCTCTCACGCGAAATAAAGAGATGCAAAATGAGGCGATTTCTCTTTCCCAAACAATCCCAACGGGTGGAAAACTGGACATCAAAGAGTCGATTGCATTGCAAGATTTGGCGATTAAAAAGCTAGAGCTTAGAGCCAAAAAACTTGAAATGCAACGAGAAATTGGTGTGTTGGAGCAAAGCTATATCCGCATCAATCAAGACCTTACTTTAGTAACCAAGTATGAAAAAGTGTTGGAAGACCTGAAAAATGCACACCTCTCATATAACACCACGAGCGCGCATTATGTCGATACGCTGAACAATACAATTTTGCAAAAAAATCTTGCCATTGAGAAAAAGACACTGCTTCGTGACAAAGCTTCTATAGAGCGAAAGCTAGAGAGCATCATCGTTACGAAAATGCCTGAGATAAGAGCACATGAGGGCTTGTTACCCTACCTTCTCAGTGATGAAGAGAAGCTTTTGGAAAAATCACCCAAGCTTCAAGCACAAATCATCCAAAGCAATAAAGAGTTGTTGAACTTGCGTTATGAAAAAGCGAATAAAACGCCCGATGTCACGGTAACACTAGGCTATAACCGAAGACAAGGCAGAGATGACTACGCTTTTGTAGGCATTTCCGTACCGCTTCCAATTTACGGCAAAGAAAACGCCTCCATCCAAAAAGCCACACTGACTCATGCCGCGTCCGAACAAAGTGTACAGTCGGTGCATAAAAGCTTACTGTTTGAGCTCAAAGACGAGCTTTTAAATAAAGAGCTTCAGTACGACAAAATCTCGCTTGCCAAAGAAGTTTTGTATGAAAATGAGAAGATGTACGAAGTGCTTCAAAGTACCGCACTTTCTCAAAATGATGCCCTTTTGAGTCTTCTCAATGTACTCAGTCAAATCATTGAAGCGCAAAAACAGATCAACGCTAACACGTTCGCGTATAACGAGTCTATCATCAAAATCTACACCCTTTTAGGAGTCGAGCTATGAAAGTCACCCATCTTATTTTAACAGCACTTTTACTGTTAGGCTCCACGCTTGATGCCAAGCAGATTTTCAATGTCAAAACCATCGAAGTGAAAAAGGTATTGGAAGGTTCCGCCAAAGAGTTTTACGGCTACACCAAGGCCAACGAAGAGGGTGTCAAAGAGGTAAGCTTGCGTTATGACGCGTTTATCGAGCAACTGTATGTGAACAAAAACTTTTTACATGTAAAAAAAGGTGAGCCGCTTGCAAAGCTCTATTCGCAAGAGATTTACACCGCAGAGCTAGAACTCATCAACGCGCTTCGCATTAAAAGTGACAGCATGGTTCAGAGCATTACTCAGAAGCTTAAACTTTTAGGCGTTGATGAGAAGACCATTGCGAAGATTATCGCGGATAAAAATGTGCCTGAAAACATCACCATCGTTTCGCCATACAGTGGCATCGTTACCCAAAAAGCCGTCAACCAAGGTGCGTTCGTTCCTAAAGGAACAAAACTCTATGAGATCAGTGACTACGCCAACTTATGGCTCATTGTCAAAGTGTATGAAAAAGACCTCGACTTTGTCAAAACTGCCCAAACGGCTGACATCTTTTTTGATATGAGTTCAAAACCCTACAAAGCAAAAATTGATTTTATCTACCCAAAAGTTGATCCGCAAACGAAAAGTGTGGATGTGCGTTTAGTCATTGAAAATAAAGAGCTTGAAATCTACGAAAATGCCTTTGCCAAAGCACGTTTTGGAACAGCCAAACGTGAGTATTTAGCCCTTCCAAAAAGTGCGGTGATGACCAAAGGCGCAAAGACGAGTGTCTTTGTCAAAGGTGAATTTGAAGGCGAATACGAACCACGCGAGATCGAAGCGAAACGCCTGAATAACGACACCTTTGAAATCATCAAAGGCCTAAAAGAGGGCGATGTTGTAGTCGCCAATGCGCTCTTTATGTTTGATGCCGATGCCCAAAATAACGCAGGGGCAATGAAATGATCGAGAGTATCATTGAAAAAAGCGTCAAAAACAAGGCGCTTCTTCTGCTCACCTTGCTCATCGCCGCATTTCTCTCGTTCTGGGCGATTCGGCAGACACCACTGGATGCTTTGCCAGACCTGACACCACCGCAAGTCATCGTGAATGTGAAGTATTTGGGACAGTCACCTAAAATCATCCAAGATCAGCTCGTTTATGAACTGACCAATGCGTTACTCTCGGTCGCAAAAACCAAAACCGTGCGCGCGTTTACCTCGTATGAAAATGCCATCGTTTACATCATCTTTGAAGATGGCACCGACCTTTACTGGGCGCGTGACAGGGTGAATGAAGTCATCCAAAACGTCTCTAAAAATGCACCCAAAAATGCGACCATCAAACTAGGCCCTGATGCAACGGGCATCGGTTGGGCGTTTGAGTATGCACTTACGTCTAAAAACAGAGGCTTAGATGAGCTTCGAAGCATTCAAGATTACCTCTACCGCTACGCACTTTTGGGTGTTGAAGGGGTGAGTGAAGTGGCGAGTGTGGGCGGTTTTGTCAAAGACTATGAAGTCACACTTCGTCCGGACGCACTCTACAAGTATGATCTCAGCATCGACGATCTTATGAGCGCACTTTCCAAAAACAACAGTGATTTGGGTGGGCGTGTCGTGCTTGAAAATGGCTTTGAGCAGATCATCCAAGCCAGAGGTTTTGCCGCTTCATTAGAAGACCTTTCAAACATTACCATCAAAACGGTGAATGGCATTCCTCTCAAACTCTCTGACATCGCCGATGTGCGTGTGGTTCCTACCTACCGAAGTGGTTTGGCAGAGCTGAACGGTGAAGGCGAAGTGGTCGGAGGCGTTGTGGTTGTGCGCCACAAAGAGAACGCTTACAAGGTCATCCAAGCGGTCAAAGAGAAGCTAGAATCTTTACATGTAAACGATGTGGAAGTGGTGACGACGTACGATAGAAGCGACCTCATTACCAAAGCGATCAATAACCTCAAACGTGCCCTTTTGGAAGAGAGCATCGTCGTTTTGGCAGTGGTGATGCTCTTTTTACTTCATTTTAGAAGTGCCTTGGTCGTCATTATCGTTTTACCACTTACCATTGCTTTGACCTTTTTGTGCATGAAGCTTTTTGGGTTGGAGTCGAACATCATGAGTTTGGGTGGCATTGCCATAGCTATTGGTGCGATGGTTGATGCGTGTATCGTGATGATCGAAAACGTCCATAAAAAGCTCTCGCATGGCGAGCCAAAAAGCGAAGAAGAGCGCAAAGCCATCATCATCGCTTCGTCCAAACAAGTGGGTCGCCCCATCTTTTTTGCCCTTTTACTCATCGTGGTCAGCTTCTTGCCTATCTTCGCACTCAGCGGTCAAGAGGGCGCGCTCTTTAAACCGTTGGCGTACACCAAAACCTTCGCGATGCTCATCGGCGCAGTGCTTTCCATCACGCTGGTTCCGCTTTTGATGCTCTTTTTTGTCAAAGGCAAAATCCTTGAAGAACATAAAAATCCACTTAATAACTTTTTCATCTGGCTTTATGCGCCACTTTTACGACTGCATATGCGTTTTTGGTACATCGCTATGGTTGCGTTCATCGGCTTTTTGGTACTCGGTTATTACACGTTTACGAAACAGCGCTGGGAGTTTATGCCACCTCTGAATGAGCAGACGTTTATGTATATGCCCGTCACACCGTTTGGCATCAGTATAGAGATGGCAAAAGAGTACGCGCAAAAGAGCAATGAAGTTATCAAGAGCTTTCCTGAAGTGGAAAGTACGTTTGCCAAAGCAGGGCGAGCGGAGAGTGCGACAGACCCAGCACCGCTTTCGATGATCGAGACCATCATACAGCTCAAACCCAAAGAGCAGTGGCGTTCAGGTATGAGCTACGAGAAACTCAGAGATGAGATGAACGAACAACTCCAAATGTTAGGGCTTACGAACTCATGGACATACCCGATTCGCGGGCGCATCGACATGCTCATCACTGGCATACGAACACCACTTGGCATCAAACTGTATGGCGACAATGACCAAGCGCTAGAAGATAGCGCCAATAAAATCGCCAGTGTACTCGCTAATTACGAGGGAACGAAAAGCATCTTTGCAGACAAGGCAAATAGCGGTTATTACCTAAATATGACGCTCAAGCCTGAAAACATCGCCGCGTATGGTCTCACGAAAGAAGAGATACTTAACTTCGTGGACAACGCCATCGGTGGCTCGAAAGTGAGCACCTTTTACCAAGGCATCGAGCGTTATGCGATCACGTTAAGACTGGAAGAAGAGAGTCGTAAAGACCTGAATGCCATCAGTGAGTTGACCATCAAAACGCCGTACGGGTTTCAACGTCTGGGGCACTTTGTAGAACTGGGTTACGACGTGGGCGCGAGTGAATTAAAGTCTGAGATGGGCAAGAAAGTCAACTACATCTACATCACGCTCAAAGAGGGCTTTTCGTCTAAAACCTATAAAGAAGAAGCGAGCAAGATTTTAAAAGAGAGTGTGGAGTTTCCAACAGGTTTTTACATCGGTTGGGCAGGGGAGAGCGAATACTTGGAAAGTGCGATGGAGCGCCTTCAATTCATTCTTCCGCTAACACTTTTGGTGACGTTTGTGCTCATTTACTTAGGGCTTGGTTCGTTTAAAAATGCACTTTTGGTCTTTTTGACTTTGCCACTTGCCGCTGTGGGTGGGTTTTTGTATGTGGATGTCTTGAACTTTAACCTTTCCATCGCTGTCATCGTGGGCTTTTTGGCACTCATCGGCATCGCGGTGGAAACGGCGATTGTTATGATCATCTATCTTGAAGAAGCCATTTTACATGTAAAAGAGCGAACGGCAAAAAATATTCAAGAAGCCATCTTTGAAGGTGCAGTGCTGAGAGTTCGCCCCAAACTGATGACCGTTTTCGCCATCCTTGGAGGACTTTTACCGATTATGTGGTTGGATGGTGTCGGAAGCGAAGTCATGCAACGCATCGCCGCTCCGATGATCGGCGGTGTGGTGAGTTCCGCGATATTGACGCTTTTGGTGATTCCTGTGTTGTATTATCGGATGCAGAAAATTGAGGAGTGAGAGGTTTAGATATAAGCCTCTCAATAATAATTTCTTGAAGTATAAGTTTTGTCCTTAAAAAGTTTTCCACAGGAATGGCACAACCATTCACCATCTTGTAGATCTTGTAATCGAATAAGCTTTTTTTCTTTATCGTAACAGAGTTGGCAAAATGGTCCATCTTTTTCACCATCTTCTTCTATCGTCCAATAGTAAGGCATTTCAAATTCAAGTTTGGCTTGTAATGCCAATTTTGCTTTGAGTTCTTTTTTCTCGTTTTCACTTTCCAGAAGAGCATCTTTAATATCTGCCATTTGCAGTTTGACATCAGCAAGAGAGGTAATAAGTTCAGCTAGTTTTAAATCAAGCTCTGCTTTTTGCAGAGACCCTGAACTCTCTTTTATAAGTTTTGCAATTTCGATTGCAGTTTTAACACTACCAACCGCAGTGGATATAGTTGCTATATCGAACATAAAAAATCCCCTTTCAAATTTTCGTTAACCCACACTCAATAATCTCTTATATCTTTCAATTATACAAGATTATCTCTAAATTCCCTTTTGACACAAAACAAAAAATACCGTATAATAATAAAAAATATATACGACTAAAAGGAGCGGGAAATGAGTTCAAAAATAACGCTTTATACGGATGTGCAGTTGATCGAAAATATGAAACTGTATGCAAAAAAACACAACACTTCCGTTTCAAAAATGGTCACGCAGTTTTTTGAGTCTATCTTGAAAAAAGAGGAAAAAACAGCGCCATCGTCTAAAACTTCACAACTTCGGGGCATTTTAAAAGGAGCTGGGGAAGAGGCGTATCAAGCGTATCTTGAAAAGAAATATTTATGAGAGTATTACTCGATACGAACGTTGTTTTAGACCTTCTTTTGGACCTCGAACCTTTTAGTGAATTGGCGCAAGCGATCTTTTTAAAGATAGAATCAAAGCAGATCCAAGGCTTTTTATGCCCCACAACACTCACCACACTCTACTACCTTTTGGGCAAACATCTCGATAAAAAACGATGCAATCAGACGATGGAAAACTTGCTCACCCTGTTTGAAATCACCAACCTCACCAAACCTGTTTTAGTGGAGAGTGTGCGCAGCGTTGGGAGTGATTTTGAAGACAGTGTCATTTACACTAGCGCCAAATACACTGACGTGGACGCCATCGTCACGCGCGATGCCACAGGGTTTAAAAACGCCACTATCAAAGTGATGTCACCACAGGAATTTTTGATTTTTGTGGATGCAAATTCAAAATAACGCGCTGTTACTTCTGCGAAATCCCCACAAACTGGCTCAAAATCCTCTGCAAACTAGCTTCTTCAACCTCTTTTTTGGGCGTTGTTACAATCTCTCTGGGTGCGACAATGGCTCCGAGTTTTGAAAACTGTAAACGCATCGCGTTGCAGACGTCATTTCCGCCTACACCTGAGTGCGTTGCGAGTTGGACGTATTTTAGGGTGAAGAGTTCTCTGAAATCCTCACCGTTTCGGGAGAGCCATGCGATGACGTTGGTGAGTGTTGGCGGAATGGAGTAGTTGTACTCGGGCGATACGACGATGTAGCCTGAAGCGTTTTTCATGGTGCTTGAGAGCTCTGTGATTTTGCTTGGAATGCCGTCATTTTCCTCTTTTGTTGAGTCGTATAGGGTGATGTTCAAATCGACTAAATTGATGATTTTGCTTTTAACGCCCAGTGTTTCTAGGCTTTTTTCGATCCTTCGTGCCAACTTCATGTTTTCATTTAAACTTGCGACCAATAGTAGATACATAAACGATCCTTATTACGATAGCGTTAGGGTGATTATAGTACGAACATATTACAGGGTCAAGAAGAAATGAGGTTAAAATGGTTTTACATGTAAAGATTCAGCTGAGTATTTTTTCCATCGAAAAATTGACGATCATTTGAGCATTTCTCTTGATTTCATTGCGCGTGAGTGTGACAAATCCGCGCTTTTCAAAAAAGGGTTTTGCGACGATGGAGGCTTCGAGGAATAAGCGTTTGATGCCTTTTTGCTGCGCCACATTTTGGGCATACGTATAAAGTTCGCTCATCACGCCACACTTTTGATACGCTGGATGAGTGTAGGCGCAGTCGATATGTCCGTTCTCTTCGAGCTCTATAAATCCGACAATTTTTGCTTCCACCATCGCCACAAACGGTTTTTTAAGAGAAAGCCTTTTCTCCCAATACGGATAATTAGGCGGCGTGTGCGCCCACGCTTCTTGCTGTTCGAGCGAATAGATGGAGGGGTCAATCGCATGTACGCAGGCGTGATGGAGGTTGACAATTTCAGTGGTAAACAAGGTCTCAAAAGGATGGATCGTTATGGGCATTGTTTAGCGTGATTGCTCCACAAAATCTTCCGCCTCTTTTTGACGAATCACCGCGGCGACCTCTTTATCGACGATGGTTTGTCCAATGGGTGCGAGTGAAATGACAGCCAATTTAAGGTGTTGGATCGCAAACGGAATGCCGATGATCGTTACAAAGCACGCAATGGCAGACATAATGTGCCCAATGGCAAGCCAAATACCAGCAAAAACAAACCAAAAAACGTTACCGATAAGCCCCAATGTTCCCGTGCCGATGTCCTCTTTTTGATGCAGTGATTTGCGGCTGATGGACTCTTTGCCAAAGGGGAAGAACGTAAATTGACCGATGACAAAGCAGGCTTTTGCCCAAGGAATCCCGACAATCGTGAGCAAGGCAATGACGCCAAAAAACCACCACGAAAGCCCCATAAAAACGCCACCTAAAAGAAACCACAGAACATTGCCAAGTAGACGCATACGTTATCCTTTTGTTTTACGGTATTGTACTTGAAAATGGGTTAGATGCAAGAATGCGCTCAACGGTAGAATGTTACAAACGAATCAAGGCTAATGCGAGGCGTTCGGTAGCTGTTGATAAGCGCCTCTTTATCTTCATATCCGAGCGCCATACCGCAAAGCAGAAGCATGTTCTCTGGGGTGCCAAGTTCCTCTTTAACGATGCTTGGAAACTCAGCCAAAGCGGCTTGAGGGCAGGTTGCTAACCCTTTCTCCGTAGCGCTCAACATAACGGACTGCAAGAACATGCCATAGTCGAGATACGAGCCTTTTTCAAGGTTAGCGTCGATAAAAAAGTAGAGTACCACGGGTGCGTCAAATGCGCGGTAGTTGAGCTTCCATTGCTCGATTTGCCTTAATTTGTCCTCTTTTGAAATGCCCAGTGTGCTGTACATCAAAAGCCCTGTCTCTTTTCGGCGACTTTTATAGGGCTCTCCCCACGTGGACGGGTAGTACGCATAGTCCATGACCTCTTTGCGACCTTGCTCAAAAGCTTCGATGACTTTGGTTTCAAGTGTGTGTTTTTTTTCTCCACTGACGACGTACACGTGCCATGGTTGCATATTGACACCTGAGGGTGCGTGTTTGGCATCGTTTAAAATCGCTTCGATGAGTGTTGGTGAAACCTCTTGGGGTAAAAAAGCGCGTGAGGATTTTCGTGCTTTGAATGCTTCAGAGACAGTCATGACTTAACCTTTGCGTAAATTAATGTTTCATTGTACGAAACTTTCTTGAAATTAAATGAAACCGTTTAAAACTAACTTCTCTTTTTTAGAAAGAAGAGATGAGCTATAATGCCATTTTGTTTAAAGGATGTGACGTGGCTTCTGCAGTTGATTTTTCGATTATGGCGATTTTTCTTCCCACCTTCTTTTTTGTCTCGGTGACTCCGGGTATGTGCATGACACTCGCGATGAGTTTGGGCATGAGCATCGGGCTTAAGCGCACGTTTTACATGATGGCAGGCGAGCTAGTCGGAGTGGCGATTGTAGCGCTCTCTTCGGTCATTGGGGTCGCGGCGATTATGATCAATCATCCTGATATTTTTACGATTTTTAAATACGCAGGCGGGCTTTATTTGGGCTATTTGGGTGTGCAACTCTGGCTGAACCGTGGCAAGATGGCGCTTTCAAAAACGGAGTGTTCATCTACTATCTCCGCGACTTCTTTGGCACTTCAAGGCTTTATCACGGCGATTGCTAACCCAAAAGGGTGGGCGTTTTTCATCGCTCTTCTTCCGCCTTTTATCAACCAAACTAAGCCACTTATACCTCAGATATCCGTGCTTTTAGCCATTATTTTAACGCTTGAATTTGTCTGTATGATTATCTACGCGAGTGGTGGCAATACCTTGCGGATCTTTTTGCAAAAAGGCGACAATGTGAGGCTGATGAACCGCATCGCAGGGACATTGATGCTGGGCGTTGGGGTGTGGTTAGCGTTTGGGTAATCTTTACATGTAAAGAGTTTAGAGGATTGCTTTTGTCATAGTTGGTATCAAACTTTTGCTACAATGAGTGATGCAAATTCATGAATTTTTTTTAGCGCTTTTTCTCATTCTTATTGTCGCTCGGTTTCTAAGTGAATTATTTGCAAAATTTGGCATTCCCTCTGTTTTGGGCGAATTACTTGCAGGTGTACTCTTAGGCTCATCGGTTTTTGGTGTGATTACGCCGAATGAAGTATTGAAAATTTTAGCGGAGATTGGCATTATCTTGCTTCTGTTTGAAGTGGGGTTGGAAACCGACTTTAAAAGACTGAAAGATGCGGGACTTAAGTCGTTTATTGTGGCGATTTTAGGGGTGTTCCTTCCCTTGATCAGTGGATTTGTCACCGCATACTATCTGTTTGATCTATCGTTCAATATCGCCCTTTTTATTGGTGGAACATTGACGGCTACGAGTATTGGCATTACACTCAGGGTGCTTAAAGACATTCATATGGAGCAGACCAATATTGCTCAAATCGTCATTGGCGCCGCAGTGATTGATGATATTATAGGGATTATTTTATTGGTTTTTATTTACGATTTTTCAATGACGCATGAAGTAAGTTTTTACCACACGTTCTCTGTCAGTGCGATGGTGGTTTCATTTTTGATTTTAGCCCCCATTCTTGCCAAATTGCTTTCGTTTATGATTCATAAATACCATGCGCGCATGATGGTTCCGGGGTATCTTCCTACGATTATTATCGCGTTAATTCTCCTCTTTTCGTATTTATCGCATCTGGTTGGCGCCCCTGCTATTTTAGGTTCTTTTGCCGCAGGAGTGGCGCTTTCAAGACGTTTTTTTCTCCCTTTTGGTACCGCTTTAGGCTCGAATGAGCAGCTTTTAAACGATGTAAAAACCAATATGACGCCTATTATCCAAATTTTCACGCCCATTTTTTTTGTGATGGTGGGTCTGTCGATGGATTTACGTGTGATTGATTTTTCATCGTGGACGTTTTGGCTTCTGAGCATTAGTTTTAGTGCGATTGCTTTTTTGAGTAAGTTTGCAGGAGCGTTTTTTATCTTTCAAAAGTGCATTAAAAATAACGCTATTATCGGTGTTTCAATGATACCACGTGGTGAAGTTGGACTTATTTTTGCAGAGATGGGGCGTGTTAATGGCGTTCTTCCAAATGACATCTATGCCATGCTTATTTTTGTGATTGTAATGACAACCGTGATTCCACCGTTTATATTGAAGCGTTATTTTACAATGGAGTGTACTTAATCTAACGTTTACATGTAAGGAAAAATCCTTACATGTAAACTATTAAAGTGGTCTATTCGACGTTGTCTTGGTTGTAGATTTTCTCATCAAGCTCGCCTTCGCTTTGAGCCACGAGAACCGCTGTCATCGCATCTCCTGTAACGTTCACCGTGGTGCGTGCCATATCTAAAATACGATCAATTCCTGCGATAATGGCAATCCCTTCTAATGGTAAATTTACCGAAGTTAAAACCAATGAAAGCATGATAAGTCCAGCACCGGGAACACCTGCTGTACCGATAGAGGCAAGCGTTGCGGTGAGGATGATGGTCATGTAGTTTGCAAAAGTAAGATCAACGCCAAAGGCTTGCGCCACGAACATCGCACAAATACCTTGGTAAATCGCGGTTCCATCCATATTGATGGTCGCACCCAGTGAGTGGCAGAACAAAGCTTGCGATCGGCTTGGAAACACCCAGATTATGGATAGCATTACTGGTTGTTATGGGAAGAGTTCCTGAGCTACTGGTAGTGGTAAATGCAACCGTTTGCGCCGAAGCAACACCTTTGAAAAACGTGATAGGGTTGAGCCTTGCGAGCAAAGCAATTCCTCCGCCCATCGTCAGTGCCATGTGAATGATCGATGCAATGTAGACACATGCGATGACTTTGGCAAGGCTAATGAGCACATCAATTCCATACGACGCAGAAACCCATGCCATCAAACCAAAAACACCGATAGGTGCAAATGAGATGACGATTTCTGTCATTTTGAACATCACTTCGGAAAAAGAGTCAAAAAAGGCCGCGACGGGTTTGCCTTTTTCGCCTGCTAGGCTGATGGAAATGCCTAAGAAAATAGCAAAAAAGATAATTTGTAAAATGTCGCCTTTCGCGAGGCTTTCGACAGGATTTGTGGTAATAAGTGCTAAGAGTGTATCGATAAGCGGTGGTGCTTTTTTCGCTACAACAGCCGCTGTGTTATTCAGTGCGACCCCAGCGCCTGGCTCAAAGAAAATACCAAAGGCAAGACCAATTGCTACGGCAATCGCGGTGGTCACTAAGTAGATTGAAAATGTTTTGAGACCAATGCGACGCATTTTGCTCAAATCTTCCATCGACGTGATGCCCGTTACCAATGTGGCAAAGATGAGAGGAACAATCAACATTTTGATGAGGTTAATAAAGAGCGTTCCTAGAGGCTTAAGCATGAGTGCTACGTCTTTGAACAGAAGTCCGACGATGAGACCCAAACAGAGTCCTATGAAGATCTTTTTCCACAGAGCCATGTGTTTCCACCATGAGATCATTTTTATTCCTTGTGATAAGATGCGTGCATTCTAAAAATACAAAGCGACTTCAAAGCGACATTTTTGAGAAATACGACGTTTTTGAGAGACAAACGTACCTTTTTGACACACTTAAATGTAGCGAAACGTGACACAGTTTCTTTTTGATACAGTTTAGTGTAAAGAAACGTTACAAAAGCACCGAGCTTAACCCTTAGTTACGTTGAGATTTTTAAGTATTTTTTAAAAAACAAATCGTGAAGTTATAACGAAAGTGGTCTAAAAGAGGGGTTAAATGGTTTACATGTAAAGAAAAATCCTTACATGTAAACATTAAAGTTCTTGCAGAACTCTTGATACGTCTTTAAAGCAAAGCTCTAAAGACGATGTTAATACGAGGTTTTCCTCGGCAGAATGCCCACGCACTTTTAGTGCTTTTACTTCTTGTAAATTGAGTTTTACAAGAAGTCTATTAAAGTGGTAATCTTGCAATGCGTTCATTGGCTTCAAGGATGCGTGCAAGCGGAATTTTACCGCTTTTAATTTGTGAAAAAATGGTCTCAACGATGGCATTAGTTTGTGTTTTTGAGAGCTGGTTGCCAAAAAGAAGCATATCGATGCCTGAATTGATCGCCAAGGTGACTGTCTCTTTGAGGGTGTAATAGTTTGCAATCGCTTCCATTTGCAAATCATCACTTATGAGCACGCCATGGTAGTGCATTTTGCCTCTCAAAAGTGTGGAATTGATGGCATATGAGAGCGTTGCGGGGTAGGTGTCATCGAGTTTTGCGTTATAAACATGCGCAGACATGATCATCGAAACAGTATTGGTATTGATGAGATTTTGGTAAGGCTCTAGCTCTTTTTCGCTCCACGTTTGTGTGACATCGACAAAGCCTTGATGCGAATCGCCCAGAGAAGATCCATGCCCAGGAAAGTGCTTGAGTACGCTGATAACGCCTTTGCTTTTAAGCGCATCACTAAAAATTTGAGCGTACTGTGTCACCGCCTCACTCTCTTTTCCATAGGAGCGCTCTAGCCCAACGATCACTCTGTTTTCAGCGTTGATCGCCAAGTCGACTACGGGACCAAAGTCGCAGTTGATGCCGTATTCTTTTAGCATCTGCGCCATCTGCGTGTAGCGTTCTTTGGCATGTTCGAAGGAGCTTTTGGAGAATGAAAAAGCGGAAGGAAATTCGCTAAATCCATCACGTTTTTTGAGCCTCGCAACCTTTCCACCCTCTTGATCAATCGAAATCAGCAGCGGCTTTTGCGCATAGTGTTTGAGTTGTTTGGTCAGCTCTTGCAGCTGTGCAGGAGAGCTAATATTTTTTATCCGTTCTCTCTCTTTATAAAATCGATCAAATAAAATAACCCCACCCAGTTCATAGGTTTGAAGCTCTTGAACGATAGCACTTTGCGCATCAATCGTCGCATCATCAAAACCAATGACGAGCATGCGTCCGATCATCTTTTTTAAAACAGCATCCTCTGGCATCGCCTGAAGGGGAAGGGAATAGAGTGTCAAAAATAGGATAAAGGAGATAATGTTACGCATCAACAGCCTTTGATTTTTTGGGCTTAAACCTCACCGCTTGATGCAATGGGTTTTGGATGCACACTAATTGATAATGAATCATCGCGTGAAACGGAGTGAGAAACGCTTCTAACTGCTCGTGTTTTATCGTCTCGATCTGCCACTGACTCAGAAGCTCTAAAACCGTGAGTGTGGACTCAATGGTTGAGAGACAGTACTCCAGCGGCTGCTCTTTGATCTTAAACTCTGAACGCTTGGTAGAATCAAAACTGATGTGCGCCAGAGCGTGCAAATTCTTACTTTCACGCATCATTTTAAGCGAACACGCCCACGTCGAATCAATGAGAAAAATCGCCATGGGCTTTTTTACATGTAAAGATGTTTCAGCGAGCGGATTTTGATGGCTGAGGTTGATAGCATGAGAGGATGGGTAGAGAATGAAACTCTCATACGCCTCGATAATTTCGTTAATGCGCGCATTGTCACTAAAGTCGATACCCATAAAAAGCTCAGAGTTTGGAAGCGATAAATGCGTCAAATGCCCCGTACCATTTTTGGTTTTTTTAAACTCTTTGGGGTGCATCAAAACGATGAATTTAGTGTGCGTTTCTATGGGGCAAATATGGCCGCACATACACGAGCTTTTGGGTCTATGACATTGATAACATTTTGCTCTATCACCGTAAATTGTTTGCATAACGCGGATTATACCAACTTATAGGCTTTTTTGGTACAATAAAGTCAAAATTGAAGGAGGGCTTCCATGAGTGAAAAAGAGCTGATTTTGCAAAAATTATCTGCTTTAAAAGCACAATTTGCTGGGCATTATCACATCACATCACTCGCCCTTTTTGGCTCAACGGCACGAGGTGAAGCGACTGAAAAAAGCGATATTGATCTTCTCGTTGATTTCTCGCAAACACCTGATTTGTTGACCTTTATCGAACTCGAAGAAAAACTCAAAAGCGCATTGGGTAAAAATGTTGATTTAGTGCCTAAGCGAAAACTTCGAGCGGAGCTCTGCCAAAACATCCTCAAAGAGGCGATTGCGGTATGAAACGCAATTATCTTTTGTATCTGGATGACATCCTTAAAAGCATTCACAAGATAGAAGCTTTTACTTCGGGCTACGACTTTGAACACTTCAAGGCTGATGATAAAACGGTGAGTGCTTGTGTGCGTGAACTCGAAGTCATCGGTGAAGCCACCAAACAAATTCCTGATGAAATAGCCTCAAAATACCTTTAAATTCCATGGTCACTCATGGCAAAAATGCGCGACAAACTCATTCACTGGTACTTTGAAATCGACGAAGAGATCGTTTGGAAAGTGATTACTGAGCAGTTCCCTCTACTTAAAACTCAAATAGAGGTGATGAAAAAAGAGTTAGAAGAAGAAACTTAAATTCGTTTGTATGATTTTGATGTTTCTAAAAAATAAAATAGGCTAAATTCTATACAAAATCTTTACATGTAAAGATTTTCACCTTCACTTATTACGCGTAATTTCCTTATAGATTTTCAAAGCCAAAGCCACTGCTTCTTCTTTTTCGTGAGCAGAAAGACTTGGGAAAAATGCTCCGAGTCCCTCTTTGTGGTTGGTTTCTAAAAACTCGATCATCAAAGCGTAACCGATGATGAAACCATCTTTTTGCTCGAAATTTTCACGAAATCGCTCCAGCAATTTACCTCTCGCATGTGCCCATTTGACGATGAATTGTTTGATGAGCTTTTTGTTTTTTTGAATGGAGTTTTGAACTTCCAATATCTCTTTATAGGTTGTAAACGTGTTGATAATATTTAAAAAAAGGCTGATGTTTGCCGCTTGCATCTGCTCTGAAAAAGCAATGGATGTGAGCTCTAGTTTTTCGATAATGTAGGCTTCTATCTCTTCAAGATCGTTTGATTGTTCGATGAAAAGTTTGAGGCTTTCGGCGTTAATGTCGATGTTTTCAAACCCCTGTTTAGAGATGGTTTCAACGTAATTATGGATGTCAAGTTTGAGTCTGCTAAATTCATCATCGGCAATTTCAAGAATGCTCGCTATGCGTGAGAATTTTCGACGGAACTCCCTAGGAACGGCGATGTTCGACTTGTAGCCTATGTCGTGTTCTATCTCCGCCCATGCGTGTTGGAGAATGGTTCGCACTTGGATTTCAAATTTGAGATTTTTGTAGTTTTTATACTCTCTAAGCTGTGCCCTTTCATCGTTGATGGAGCAGATGATGTGGTAGGAGAGGTAGCCAAAACGGTCAGGGTCTAAGATTTTCTTTTTGTCGATGGAATTGACTTCGTCTATTTTGAACTCTTTAAAGATCAGATTGACAATTTTTTCAACATCGATTTCAAAGTAGCTGATGATGCGACACCCCACAATATCGGTGATCTCGTCCAGGTTTTGGTACTTGTTTTTACCGTCAATTTTTTTCGACAAACTGCTTTTTTCTTTGACACGGTTTTCGATGGAGTGGTACGAGATGTTCTCTTGGTCTAGGAGTTCTTTGAGTAAGATGTCCATTTTGTCGCTAAAGCTTTCATACTGCTTGAGCTCTTTTTCAAACTCGGCGATGAGATGATGTTTGTTGTTTTCCAAAAGGACTCCTTGCCTATGATCGATAAAATTATTTTATAGTATAGGAGCTTAAGATCATGTGCATAGTTTGGTACCTTTTTAAGGCAAAATATTTATTTTAGCTCTTCGCTCACAAACCCATCATTCACACGAATAATTCGATCAAATAACGGAATCATCCGTTCATCATGCGTGACGACCAAGATAGCAACGTCTTGTTCGGTGGCAAGTTTTTTAAGTAAATGCATCACCGAAAGGGCACGTTCGCCGTCCAAGGCGGCGGTTGGCTCATCGGCTAAAATGATTTTTGGATTATTGGCGAGCGATCTAGCGATGGCCACGCGTTGACTCTGCCCGCCTGAAAGTTGTGAGGGCATCGCGGTGAGTTTGTTCCCCACACCCAAATACTCCAACAGCTCTTTCGCTTTGAGCGTCGCTTCTTTGGGGTTGGTTTTATTCATCAGCGGAACGAGCGTTATGTTCTCTTCGACGTTTAAAAAGGGGATGAGATTGTGCGATTGGAAGATAAAGCCGATCTTTTGACGGCGTAATTTCCGTGTATCGCTGATGCACCAGTGTTGATCATATATGAGTTCACCATCCAGATATAATTTCCCCTGCGTTGGTTCCGTGATGCAGCCTATCATGGTGATAAGCGTTGTTTTTCCCGAACCACTGGGGCCTAAAAGCGCAACGGTTTCTCCCTTGAAAATTTCAAATGAGCATTCTTTAATGGCCATAACAGCATTTTCACCTTTTCCATAGGTTTTTGAAAGCTGTTCTACTTTAATGACACTTGGATGTGATGATGGCATATTACCCTCCAATGGCGCTAGCAGGATCAATTTTGAGCGCTGAACGCACGCCAAAAAGTGAACCTAGGATACTCACGATGATGACAATCACCAAAAGGCTGAACGCATCAGCACTCATTAAAATAGTTCGTTTGGGAAATAAATCCATTAAATTGTGTGAGAAAATCATGCCGGCGATAAACGATAAGATCCCTAAAAGAACGGATTGTTGCACAATCATTTTGACAATCTCTCCATTGGAAGCACCGATGAGTTTTAAAATGGCGATTTCCTTGATTTTGCCCATAGTCATGGTGTAAATAATGAGTGAGATAATCACGGAAGCGACGAGCAATAAAATCACGGTAAACATGCCGATCTGTTTGGCGGAACGTTCGATGAGATTTTTGGTTAAGAGCGAGGATTGTTCCTCTTGGGTAAAGACCTTGACATGTTTCCATCGTTCGATTTCTTGCCCGATTGCTTTGAGATCCGCACCTTCTTCCACGGTTGCAATGACTGCGTTGATGGTTGTTGTGTCGGTTGCTTTAGTACCTCTGGCACGATCATTGCGAATTTGTTCATTGCTCGATAAAAATTGAAGTTTTTGTGCATCAGGCAGTGAAAAATAGACCATCAAATCGCCGCTAGACGAGACTGCATCTTTTGTGATGCCGACGACATTAAAAACATCTCTACCAATGACAATTTCATCATGCAATTTAAATCCCGTTTTTTTATCAACGATCATTTCAAAATGATTTGCAAGAATCGGTCTGCCTTCTACAAGAAGATGCGGTGTGTAAAAAGAATGAATATCATACCCCATCGCAAAAACGCGTATGGGCTGATTGTTGCGGTAAAGCTGAAGGTTTTGAAAGGTAAGGGCTGAGACATCTTTGATGCCTTCAAAGGCTTTGATTTGGTATTTGACATCTTCATGCAAGCGCGAATTTTCAGCAAAAGGACCTAATGTGTCTTGTTGCGCAATCCATAATTGGGCTTGGGTGTCTTTGAGTAAAACATTGGCATCATCCACCAACCCTCGATAAACCCCAATCATAATTAAAACAACGCCCAAAAGCATTCCAATGCCTGCAGATGTTGTGAGAAATTTACCCAGAGAATGAGCGATGTCTCTTTGTGCTAAACTAATCATAATTTAATCCGCATACCTTCCGTTATATCGCGTCCCGCAGGTACAAGAATGGTGTCTTTCTCCGTTACGCCTTCGGTGACTATGATGAGACCATTGGCACTGATTGTCTGAAAACTTAGCGGTTTAAAATGTGCATGTCCCTCGTTGGCAAGCCAAACACCTTTGACACCTTGATGTGTTGTAAGCGCTAAAAGCGGAAGGGTTAAGACACGGGTATGCTGTGCCAGCTCAATCGTCGCTTCCGCCCGTTCTCCCACGTAAAGAGGGTGTTGTGGCTGATCAAACGCAATGTCAACCTCTCGCTCTTCTGTGATGCGATCACTCTCGAGCCCAATGCGCGCGATGTGCCCACGATAAGGCGTTGAAGAGTGTGAACGTAGGGTAATAGAAGCAGATTGGCCTACATGTAACGTTCCGCTTTGTCGTTCATTGATGTAGATTTTGACCCAAATGGCGTTGGGATTGATCAGCCGAAAGACGGGTGAGCCCGAAAGAACCGTACTTCCCACTTCGGCATCACGAGAAAGAACCACCATGGTCTCAGGGGCTTTGAGCGTAAGATCTTCAATTTTAGCGTTGCTGTTTTTTACCAGAGCCTCATTGCGCGCGATATCTGCTTGCATAAGACTCACTTGCCACGTTGCATTTTCCATTTGAGCTTTGGCGCTTTGTTCGGCTGAAAACGCCGTATCTAACTCCGCTTGTGCCACGAAACCTTCTGAAATGAGATGTTGATAGCGAATCAGTGTTGTATGCGCTAGCGTATATTTGGCTTCCAAATCTTTAAGGAGACTTTGTTGGGAAAGCAGTGACATCTGGCTTTTTTTCATCGCCATCAAAGCTTCTTCTTTGGATGCGAGCAGATCCGAAGGATCCATCACCGCAAGCGCCTTCCCTTTCACAACGATTTCGCCTTGATCGGCAAAAAGAGAGAGCACTTTGGCTGTTGTTTTAGGTGCTAAAACAATCATCTCTTTCGCTTCTATCGTTCCAACCCCAAACGCTGTTTCATTCACATCTTGAACAATGGGTGAGATCGAAGCAAATGTAATTTTGGGTAGATACACTTTAAAATAAAAAAAGCTTCCAATCGCCATAATCGCCACTAAAATCAATGTATTTTTCATAACAGATGCCCTGTTCATAGGGAAGCTCCTTTGGGAATAAGTCTTTTAATATGGGCTAAAGAGGCTATTTTTTGCAACATAGCGGCACTTTGAGCAATGGTGGCATTGTCGTAAGCATGTTGGGCTTCAAGCACTTCAATGTACGTGGCTAACCCCTCTTTGTAACGCCCTTGGGTAATGGCAACGGTTTTGGAAAGCGCCTGTGCTGCCATTTGCTTAGCCTCAATGGTTGTATCTAATCGTTTTGTATCTAAAATGGCTTCATACAACTCTTGCCAAAGCGTTAATTCACGCGCTCGCAATGCTTCTTCTGCCACTAAAATACCGACTCTATCTTTTTCGATTTGATGGGAAATCCTCCCGCCGGTTAAAAGAGGAATGGAGGCTTTAATGCCAATTTGATTGCTTGAATAAGAGGAGATGGAGGTATCACTACCCAAAGAACCCGCGAAAAGAATGGTGCCATAATTTTCTGCTTTGGATGATTCATAGAGTGATTGACTTTGCTTGATTTTAGCGCCTAAGGCTTCAAGTTCAGCGTTATACTCTTTGAGCATCTGTCGCCACTTGGTATCGGGGAAAGAGGGTAACGTGGTGTGCGAAAGTGCTGTAAAATCATCTTCAATACGAATGTCCTGTTCTAAAAAGCCAGTGAGCATGCTCAGTAAATGGGTATATTTACGCTCTTCATTGCGACTGGTTTCCAGTAAATCTTTGGCGTCCAGCAACGAAGCATAAAAACGTTCGCTATCGGCTTCGGTTTTGAGTCCCACAGTTTTCATTTGACGCGATTGATCGTAGAGTGCTTGGTAAAAGGCAAGAGAGAGGGCATTGGCCGTGTTGACGCGTTGAAGGTATGCCAACGAATAGTACGCTTGCCAGACTTTTTCACCCAGCAATGCTTTGGCATTTTCATTCAGTGCTAAAGCAGACTCTGCATCTTGTTGTGCCGCATTTATGCGTTTTTGTGTACGACCAAAATCCCACAACGTATAGGTCATCGTCACATCTAAATGCGTTGAAAAATGATCCCGTGTTACAAAATTGCCATTGTTTTGTAAAACGAGTGTTTTGGTGGGGTAATATTCCGCATTCACGCTAAGCTCAGGATAGGTGGCCGCTTTTGTGATGCCAAGCGTTTCATATGCCATGTTTAATTGATACAGCGCGAGTTTAGCATCGGGATGCGTTAAAAGCGTAGCATCAATCGCTTCTTGCAGTGAAAGTGTTTTTCCAAACAGCGTTTGCAGTGTCAAAAAGATTAAAATAACGGTTCGCAATAATGTCATTATAAGCTCTCCTATCTTTTACTCTAAGGCATTATACATTATGCCATTTGTCCTTGACTTGATATGAATCAATTTTGCACAATGGTACGATAATAGGTTTGAAGAGCTTCTTTTTTTTGTAAAGTGATGATGTGCTTTGTGTCAATATGTATAAATCCTAAAGATTTAAATTTTGAAAGCATGCGTGAGAGTGTTTCGGGTGTTGTATTGAGGATGGAAGCTATTTCGATTTGTTTAAGTGTTTGAACAATGGTTTCATGTTCGAGTAAAAATTTTGCAACTTTCGCTTCGGTATTGGTACTAATTTCATTATGAATGACATTTAAAAAAACTCTTTGTTTTTTTATGAGAGATTGGATGATATAAAGGTTTAAGATAGCATTGTTGAGCATCTCTTTTTGAATAGGAAAAAAATTGATTTTAAGCACTTCTCCTTCGGTGACAAATTGCGCGGTGTTAGGATAAGGACTCTTGGCATACAAAGCGTAATCTCCAATAATTTCCCCAGACTGTGTCAAAAAAAGAATGAAAACGTGGTTTGCTTTGGCGGTTGTTTGATACACTTTAAGCGTACCTTTTAGAAGAATGTAAAGATACTGTGGTGTTTCGCCTTCGTAAAAAAGTATATCACCCGATGTGTATTTTTTCAGCGTACAATATTTTTTTATTTTTTCAAGTTCAGTGCGATTGAGATGTGAGAAATAAGGAAGATTTTCAATACGAATCATTGTCTAGTTTTCCGAGAAACAATCAGTGAATCTACGCAGATAAGAAGAAGCAAACTCTACTTCTTCTTATCGGTACAGGTGACTATTTGTAAGAAGCGATGGTCGCTGCAACTGCTTTTAAATCATCATCACTGAGACCTGAAGCGATAGGTTTCATAACGCCTTTCATTGCGCCACCTTCGCCATTTTTATAACCATTGACAGAAGCGATGATTTTTTCTGCATCCCATCCCGCAATAATTTGAGATTTGTTGAGTGCTGCTTTAGATGCTTTATCCCCGTGACAGGAGAGACACTTTGCTTTATAAATTTCAGCACCGTCTGCCGCAAATAGAGTTGAAACAGAAGCGAGGAGTAAACCTAAAAGAACTTTTTTCATAACGTTTCCCTTTTTGGATGAACTTTTAAAAATATATAATAAATAGAAAATTATGTCCTTGACGAATATCAATATTGATCCAAATTAAGCATAACCTTTGTACAATAAATGCGTAGTAACCAACTTCAAAAAGGAGAGACCATGGCAAAAAGTAAAGATATGAAAAAAGAAGTCAAGAAGAAACCCGAGAAGTCGCTCAAAGAGAAACGCGAAGAAAAAAAAGCGAAGAAGTCCTAGTTATCTAGGGCTTCTTTAGCTGACTGCTTTAAAGATCAGCACGACACTGCTCACCACAACCATCCCCAATGCTATTTTTTTGAAAATTTCCGCATTAATACGGTGAAACAACTTTCCCCCCAGATAAAATCCTATAGCCAATGCCGGAATAGAAAAAAGCAAGATGACCCAGAGTTCTTGTAATTTGAGGGTGCCTGCTATGTACGACAAAATGATCGAGACGAGATTGATCAGTAAAAAATACCGCGTCAAATTGCCTCTTAAAACACGTGCATGTTCTTCTGCTTTGGCGTTGAGATAATATAAAATAATCGGTGGCCCATTGAGACTCGTGGTCGTCGCCAAAAAACCACTCAATCCGCCCGCGATGGCTTTTGCAAACGTATGATGACGAATCGTGACGTGATAGTTTTTCCACAAAAGGAACGTAAAAATAAGTAAGATTCCGCCCATAAAGAGTTTCAGCAGATCGACATTGATGACACGCAGACAATACGCCCCAAGCATCGCCCCTAAAATACTCGTGATCAAAAAAGGCGAGATCGCTTTAAAACTACCATCATGATGCGTTGTTTTCAGCATCATCAGTCGTATGATAAGACCGGTCAGCATGGTGATCATCACCGTATCTTTGGGGTCTAACACAAGGGCTAAAAGCGGTGCTGTTATGATCGCATAACCAAATCCAGTCGTGGTTTGTAAAAAGCTTGAAAGGATAAAGACCGCAAATATATACCATTCTATCAACACTTCCATCGTCTCCTTTGCGTCGATACGACACGAATAGAACATTATAACAAAGTAGATGAAGTTTACATGTAAAGAAGAAATGCTATTTTTCTCTTACATTCCAAAAGTATCGTAAGAGTATTTTAAGTGCATAACTTCTATACTTTGCAGATAACTTAAAAAAGAGAGCAGATGAAAAAAATCGTTTTAATCGCAACCGTCGTTTTGAAAGAGTCCAAAAGTGAAGGTGTTTTGGAGGCGCTAACCACGTTGCATAAAGCAACCCATCAAGACGATAAAGGCTGTTTGCAGTACGATGTGCATCAAGATATCGAACAAGAAAACACCTATGTTTTCATTGAGACGTGGGAGAGTGAAGCACTTTTGGCGGCGCATATGGAAAAAGAGCACTTTAAAGTGTATAAAGCATTTATGGGTGATAAAATAGAGCGCATGTCGCTTCAAAAATTAGAAAAAATCTTATAGGAGAAACAATGGAAAATCCAACGATCAAACAACTGCAAAATCGAAAATCCATCCGCCAATTTACGGGTGAAGTGATCAGCGATGAGCACTTAGAGCTTATCTTTAAAACGGCTCAACGTGCTCCAACGTCCATCAACGCGCAACAAATAAGCCTCGTTTACACACGCGATAAAGCCAAACTCAAACAGATTTCCGAGTTGTGCAACCATCAAGCGCACATTGCCACAGCCGATGTTTTTGTCGGCATTGTCATCGACTTTAATCGCACAAATATCATTACCGAGAGCATGGGCAAAAAACACGTCATCGAGCAGAGTGCCGAGGGAATTATGGTCGGGGCTGTCGATGCGGGCATCATGCTCATTCACCTTCAAGTCGCCGCCGAAGCGTTGGGATACGGCACAACCTGTATCGGCGCGGTGCGTGAAAGTTCCGACACGATGGTAAACCTCTTCAATCTTCCCCCAAAAACGTTCTTAGCCGTAGGATGTACCATCGGCGTTCCAACACAAGATGCTAAAAATGCACCGCTTAAACCACGCGTTGCACTCGAGAGTTTTGCGATGGAAGATAGCTACGATAGCGAAAAAGTGAAAAAAGGCGTGTTGGAGTATGATAAAACCTTTAAAGCCTTCAGAGACGCAACCGGAAGCGGCTCAATGCCTACTTACGCGGAGATTACCTCAAAGGCGTATTCGAGCATTTACTACCGAAAAACAGGCAAAGTTTTGATGGCTCAGGGGTTTGTGTTTAAGGACGAGTAGCCTTCGATCGTTACATGTAAAAGAGAGTGGACAAGCCATTTGCTTGTCCAGAGTGTAAATTATGATTTAAACTTCGATAATTCATGATTGAGTGTTTCCGTGAGTTCATGAAGGTGCTCACTCGCTCCTGCGATCTCTTCGACACTACGTGTATTGGTATGGGTCAATGTACTAATTGCTTCGATATCTTTGGTAATGGCATCAATCTGATTGGATGTATCGATGTAGTCTTGAATGGTTTTTTGCGTGTTGGTGATGGTACGTGCAAGAACGGTTGCCACTTCTGAAACATTGGACTGGACATTGATGGAAATGCCAGAGATTTTAGTGATATTTTCAGAGTTAGTATTCATCTCAACACTGACATCATTGATGGATTGTGTGACAACATTGATGGTCGCATTGATCTCGACCAAGGACTTTTGCGTACGCTCAGCTAGTTTGCGTACTTCATCCGCAACCACTGCAAATCCTCTTCCATGTTCTCCCGCTCTTGCTGCTTCAATGGCGGCATTGAGTGCAAGAAGATTGGTTTGATCGGCGATGTCATTGATGACATTAAGGACGTTTTTCACTTCATTGGTATTATCACTCACAAGAGTGAGTTTATTCGCAAGTTCGATTTCGTTGTGGGCGGTATTTTGAAGAAGACTTGAGAGGTTGGAGACATTTTCTTCGACTTTATTAAGGCTTTGTGTGACCTCATGTAATTCATTTTTAGAGCTTTCTGCACTATGTCTAGATTCTCTCAAATAGGCTTTTAATGAAGTAGTTTCCGTGGTGGTTTTAGTCACGATAAGCGTTTCTTCTTCAGCACGTTTACCCACATCAATCGCAGAGATAGAGAGCTCATGTGCCACGGAAGCATTTTCCGCACTGTTTATTTTTGCCGTTGTAATGATGGTATGAATTTTATCGATGAAGAGATTGATGTTTTGACTCATCTTGCCTAACTCATCTCTTGAATGTATCATAAGGCGTTGTGTCAAATCACCATCATTGCTAGAAAGGTTTTTGATGACATCATTGAGTCTCTCCAGAGGCTTAAACTGCGCATTGAGAATAAACCACAACAGAATAAGCGAAAGCCCAAGCAGAATATTTCCAGAGATAGTTAACGTGATGAACATCTGATCGATAGCTTTGAAAGCAACGTCTTTGTCTATGGTCACAAAAATAATCCAGCTATTTTCTAGCTTATTGAAAACTAATACTTTATCTTTTCCGTTGCTTGCTTGATAGTTATAAATGCCTTCAGGGCTATTTTTGACAAGAAGCTCAAGATTCTTAAGCGACTCATTGGCGTCATACAGCACTTTCCCAATTAATTTTGGATCAGGGTGAACATTTCTTTTTCCCATAGCATCGGTTGCAAAGGCATAACCACCTTCAAATTTTGTCGCGTTAATCTTCTCCATCACTTGGGTCAAGTAGACATCATTGGAAACAACACCTGTGAACACGCCATTTACAAATACAGGTGTGGCGATGGAAATAGTAGGTTGTCCTGTGGTGGCATCGGTATAAACATCGGTGAGGACAGATTTTCCTTCCGCTTTTGCCTTGATGTACCACGGTCGTTTCCTAGGATCATACCCCTCTTCCTGTTTCGTTTGGTCACTGTACACCATCAAACCATTCTCTTCCACACCCATGTATGCTACGGTAGCTTTAGTCTTTTTAAACGCTGTTTGAAGGTAAGGTTTTATCGTAACATTTGTAAATTCAGGCAAGTGGGCAATGTCTTCCGCGGTTGTCTCTAGGACGATTTTTTGAGCATCAAACCACGAATCAATCTCCAGTTTTAACGCATGTGCTTTGGCTAATTGTGTCTGTTCTATCTCTTGCCGTAGGTCTTGTTTGAGATTGATAAAACTTAACATTCCAAAAATGAAGAGAGATGCTCCTAAAAATAGGCCTGCGGATACGATGATTTTTTGCTTAAATCCAAGATGCATATTGTTCCTTTAATTGACGCAATCGTACAATTTTTTACACAATAATACTGAGTGGAAATTACCAAAATATTACATCATCTTATACTTTATGAGTAATTTTATGACGTAAATTAAAATAATAAAGAGAGTTATCAATAAACTTTTTTCGTTGGGAATCGAGTAGAAAAGTTTATCGTAAGGTTTAGAGCGAGCATGATTTTTAGCATTGTATGGAATAATTGAGTTATGATAGAGGGAAGATAAACGAGCTATTGGAGAAAAAATGAGACGATTTTTAATGCGAATCTCTTTTGGGCTGATCCTTGCAAGTCTTGTGTTAAATGCTGTTTTGGTAGTGCTGTTTTCCTGGACCTATACCGCCCTCACGCAAGAGACACTCGTTGCAACAGTTTACTTTACCAAACCCTACGATAGCAGTGGTTTTCATATCGCGCATTTGAATGGCGAAAATGGCAAAGTGGTTGGAGATTTTAAGATCTATGGTGAACAGTGGCGCATCGATGCTAAATTTATGAAAATGAAATACTGGTCAACACTTCTAAAACTGGACTCACGCTACGTTTTAGAGCGCTTTGAAGGGCGCTATAAAAAAAGCGAAGATCAAAACACTCAGCAAAAACTCTCACACGATCTTGGCGAAAACACATTGCTAGACCGCTTCACGCTGCTTGGCTGGAACCCCTTTGTCGATATCGAATACGGAAGCTCCGTCTACCAAGAAATCACGCTCAACCAACGCTTTGAAATCTACAAAACCCCAACAGGCTTTGTGATACGAAGAGTTCCTTTGGCTGTAGATGCTCATACAATTCAGAAATGATTTTTAGCTTTACATGTAAAGCTAACATTATCGAAGTAATAGACTTTTTTGGTACAATAAAATTAAAAATTTAGGGGAAGAAAAGATGAGTGAAAAAGAGTTGATTTTGCAAAAATTATCTGCTTTAAAAGCTCAGCTTGCATCAAATTATCACATCACATCATTGGCTCTTTTTGGCTCAATGGCACGAGATGAAGCAACCCAAAATAGTGATGTGGATGTGCTCGTTGATTTTTCACAAACACCTGATTTGTTAACCTTTATCGAACTCGAAGAAAAACTTAAAATCGCATTGGGTAAAAATGTCGACTTAGTCCCCAAACGAAAACTCCGCGCCGAACTCTCCCAAAGCATTCTCAAAGAAGCGATTGCGGTATGAAACGCAATTATCTTTTGTATCTGGATGACATTCTTAAAAGTATTCAGAAGATAGAATCTTTCACCTCTGGCTATGACTTTGAACGCTTCAAGGCGGATGATAAAACAGTCAGTGCGTGTGTACGCGAAATAGAAGTCATCGGCGAAGCCACTAAACAAATTCCCGATGAAATAGCCTCAAAATACCTTCAAATCCCTTGGTCTCTCATGGCAAAAATGCGCGATAAACTCATTCATTGGTACTTTGAAATCGATGAAGAGATTGTTTGGAAAGTGATTACCGAACAGTTTCCAATGCTTAAAACTCAAATAGAAATGATGAAAGAAGAGTTGGTGGAAAGGAACTAAACGTTAAACTCTATCCTAAGTTTCCGCTAAAATACCCCTCCAAAAAATCTTTACATGTAAAGCAAGGAATTTAATTTCATAAATCCACTTATCCCCATAGATAGGACTCTCATCAAGCTGATATTGTGACATCGTACGTTAGCTTGTTTTTTTGAAATTTCGCGCTATTTCCTAACACCACCCTCTTTAGAGGGTATATCATAGTATACTCTAAGGAAATGCTTATATTTTTACATGGGAGATACCGTGATGCTAAAAAAGAAAAATCAGACTCCGCCCAAAGAGACAGACACAAAAACGTTTCCCATTGTTAGTATTGGGGCTTCTGCTGGTGGATTGGCGGCATTTGAAGCTTTTTTTTCTCGTATGCCTCAGGATCCCGTTCCGTGTGCTTTTGTGTTAATTCAGCATCTCTCTCCTGATTTTAAAAGTAGCCTTGTCGAGATTATCGGAAAATATACACCTATGAGCGTTTTTGAGATAACGGATGGCATGATGGTTGAGCCCAATTGTGTTTATATCATCCCTCCAGCGCACGATATCTCACTGATGGATGGGGCATTTAAACTGTCAAATCGCACCAAAAAAAAAGGTCTACACCTCCCTATTAACTTCTTTTTTAACGCTTTAGCCAAAGACCAACACCACAATGCCATTGGTATCGTGCTCTCAGGCACAGGAAGTGATGGCACAAAAGGGATTGTAGATATCAAGGAAAATGGCGGTATGGTGATGGCGCAAAGTATCGCTTCTGCCCAATATGACGGTATGCCAAGTAGTGCTATAGGGACGGGTTTGGTTGATCATACCCTGCCACCTGAAGAGATGGGCGTTGCACTCATGAATTACATCAAGTCTACACGAGACACGCTTTTAACTGAGCCTCCTTTTGATTTTGCACTCAAACATGAAAATGTTCTTAAAAAGATTTTTATCCTTCTTCGTGAACAAACAGGTCATGATTTTTCACAGTACAAACCCAATACCATTCATCGTCGCATTGCGAGAAGGATGGATGTTGTAGGCATTGAGTCGTTGGAAAAGTATGCGACCTATTTGAAAACAACACCCGATGAAATTGAGGCACTGTTTCAAGATGTCTTAATAGGCGTCACGCACTTTTTTCGTGATAAAAGTGCCTTTGAAGCATTGAAAAAAATCATTCCTGAACTTTTAACGGGCAAGTCGATGAGCAATCCCTTTCGAGCGTGGTCTTGTGGCTGTTCGAGTGGTGAAGAGGCGTATTCTTTGGCGATACTTTTAGCAGAATACAAAGAGGTATCTAAACTCTCTTTTGCGATTCAAATCTTTGCAACCGACATTGATGAACGAGCCATTGCAAACGCGCGTGCAGGTCTTTATACTTCGGATATCGTAGAGGATGTTTCGCCCAAACGACTAGCATCTTATTTCACGTTAGGGTCTGATGGTAAGACCTACCGCATCAATAAAAATGTTCGCGATATGGTCATTTTCTCTGAACAAAATATCACCCGAGATCCTCCTTTTTCCAAACTTGACCTGATCTGCTGTCGCAATCTTTTGATTTACATGAACCCCACTTTGCAGAAAAAAATCATCCCTTTATTTCAGTATGCCCTCAATCCTAATGGCGTTCTTTTTTTAGGTAGTTCTGAGGGTGTTGGAGAATTTGAACATCTTTTCTCCGTCATTGACCAAAAAGCAAAACTCTATCGCTGTGTTGTCAATCCAGATGATTCAAGACGAAAGCTGATGGAGCATGTTCTTCCTCTTCCTACGTTGGAAAGCAGACGCTTTTCTTCCTCTAACATTCCATTGGTACGTGAACAAAACAAGCAACCTTTAGCCAATGTGTTTGTTAACGCTGGAGGGGATAAGCTTTATCTCTACAGCGAGGCTGGTTTAGTGCCAAAAAGTTCTCCTTTGAAAAATGAAGAGACAGGCGTAGAAGAGTTACAATCGCTCAACGAAGAGTTACAATCTATGAACGAAGAACTTCAATCAACCAACGAAGAGCTCGAAACCTCCAAAGAAGAGATGCAATCCCTCAATGAAGAGCTTTCCACGGTCAATTCTGAACTTCAAACAAAAATTATCGCACTTTCCCAAGCCAACAATGACATGAACAATTTACTCTCAGGCACAGGCGTTGCGACACTCTTTTTGGACAAAAAGCTTCATGTGATGCGCTTTACCCCCTCGTGTGCGCTCATCATCAATCTTATTACGGGGGATATCGGACGACCCATAGGGCATATCGTCCCCAATCTGCTTAATTACACCTCCTTACAAGCAGATGCGCAAGCTGTACTTGATACGCTCATCCCCACGGAAATAAAAGTATGTTCAACGACCGATAAGTGGTATATGATGCATATCATTCCCTATCGAACCCTTGAAAATGTTGTTGAAGGTGTGGTGGTGAGTTTTGTGGATATTACAGAAATTAAAGCCTTGCGCCGTTTGGCGGTGATTGTAAATGATGCCAATGATGCGATCATTATGCATGATTTAAAAGGCAATATCCTTGCTTGGAATAAAAGTGCCACGCAGATGTACGGTTGGAGCGAAACAGAGGCGTTAAAGCTAACGATGAACGACCATGTACCTGAGTCCACACGCAAAGAAGCACTGAAAAAAATCATTCAGCTCAGTCGTCATGAGATTTTAGCGCCCTATCTGACACAGCGCCTCGCCAAAGATGGGTCGATAAGAGATGTTTGGATTACTGCAACGGCACTGATGGATGAGACGGGTAAAATGTATGCAGTAGCGACCACCGAGCGCTTGGATGATTCTACTTTAGGTGTATCCCAATGAAAGCAATAAGCAATCCAGAAGCGTTACAACCCACATTACGCGAAAAGGCAGAATATCTTTTTTTTAAGAAAGTCCAGTTACAAAAAAAAGAAAACTCTCTTGAAATGATTCAAAAAGTTCTTCAAGAATTATGTATTCATCAAATCGAACTTGAAATACAAAATGAGGAATTACTGCAGAGTAAAGAAGAGCTTTACATCGTCAAAGAACGCTATTTTGATCTGTATGAACACGCTCCCGTTGGGTATTGCACGCTTAGCGAAGAGGGAAAAATTCTTCAAGCAAACCTCACGATGGCAACATTGCTTGTTTTGCCTAAGGGCAAACTGTTGGGTCGGTCTATCACGACCTTTATCGCTCGTGAAAATCAAGACACGTGGTATTTATACTTCCAAAAACTTCTTAAAACGCACAAAACAGAGCCATGTGAGTTGCAGATGACCAAAGGAGATGACACACTCTTTTGGGCACATTTGAATGTATCTATTCAACACGATGTGCATGGCGTCGTAACATTGCATCTCACGCTAGGTGACATCTCCTCGCAAAAAGAAGCTCAAAAAATTGGGAGTGACGTTTTCAATGGATGATTTTGGAACAGGGTATTCATCACTTGAGCTATTAGCACTAAGTTATAACTAAACATTAAAGCCAATACATTACCCTGTGAGCAATTTATTGGCTCATTTCCGCTAAAATACTCCCTCAAAAAACCTTTACATGTAAAGCCTAAGGAATTTAATTTTATGAACCCACTTATTCCCATTTTAGTTCAAAAAACAGGCATTGCCAAAGAGAACATTATCAACATTTTAAAACTCCTTGAAGAGGGCTCTACCATCCCTTTTATCGCGCGGTATCGCAAAGAGATGACGGGTGGAGCGAGCGATGAACAGCTTCGTGAATTTGATAGCATTTATGCGTATGCGAAAAAATTGCATGATCGCAAAGAGGAGATTTTACGACTGATTGCTGAAAAAATCGAAGTGAACGATGAGGTGAAAAAAGCGGTTGAAAAGGCGGAGACACTGCAAGAGTTGGAAGATATTTACAGACCCTACAAAGAGAAGAAAAATACGCGCGCGGCAGTAGCGATTGCGGCGGGGCTCAGTCCATTAGCCGATGTTTTAGAGCGTGCAGAGTTAGAGCTAGAAGCGTTTGAGAAAAAGGCGCAGGGTTTTGTGAATGAGAAAATTGGAAGTGTCAAAGAGGCGATTGCAGGTGCGCAAGACATTATCGCGGAGCGTTACAGTGACGATGCGAAAGAGCGTGAGTATTGGAGGGCGCAACTGCATGATTACGCTTCGTTTGAGATCAAAGCGACTAAAATGCTCAAAGCTGATGGACTTTACGCCAAACTTGCGGGTAAAGCCGAAAAAATCGCGTCTATTCCCTCCCATCGTTACCTCGCGATGATGCGAGGTGTGAGCGAAAAAGAGTTACATGTAAAGATACTGCACGACATGGAGAGGGTGGAAAGTGCGATAGAGCGTTACCGCATTCCGCGCAATGCTAAAAGCTCGAAAACACTCTTACTTGAAGCCTATTTGGATGGGTTTAAACGACTTTTGTTTCCTTCATTAGAGCGCGAAATTCACGCACTTATCAAAGAAAAAGCTGACACGCAAGCGATTGCGACCTTTGGTAAAAACCTTTCACAACTTCTCAACACACCGCCCGTTACCAAGCGCGTGATTTTAGGTGTTGACCCAGCGTATCGCACAGGGTGTAAACTCGCGGTTGTCGATGAACATGGCACGTACCTAACCCACGCGGTTATCTACCCGACACCACCGCAAAGTGACTATGAAAAGTCTGCTAAAGTCATTAAAGAGTTTACGCAGAAGTACCACATCACCGCCGTGGCGATTGGCAATGGCACGGGTTCGCGCGAAAGCCAAGAGTTTTTTGCACGACTTAACCGCGAAGAGGGGCTGAATCTTGCCTATACCGTGGTTTCAGAGGCGGGCGCTTCCATCTACTCTGCGTCGAAAATCGCCACCGAAGAGTACCCGAATCTTGACGTGACGATACGGGGTGCCATTTCCATCGCGCAACGTCTGCGTGACCCGATGGCAGCACTCGTTAAGATTGATCCAAAGTCGCTAGGAATTGGTCAATACCAACACGATGTCGATCAAAAACAGTTGGAGAAGAAACTGAATGAAGTCATTGAAGATTTGGTGAATCGCATCGGGGTTGACCCCAACAGCGCTTCGATCTCTCTACTTTCCTATGTGGCAGGTGTTGGCGCAAAACTTGCCAAAGCCATCGTCGAGCACCGTGAAAGCAAAGGGGCGTTTACATGTAAAAGCGAACTCTTACATGTAAAGGGGTTAGGTGCCAAAGCGTACGAGCAATGTGCAGGGTTTTTTCGCATTCGTGAGGGCAAAAGTGTGCTCGACAATACGGGCGTTCACCCTGAGAGTTATGCGACGGCGCAGAAGCTTTTAAAACGTGCTGATTTGGCAACGCTTTCCAAAGAGCAGATTATCGCATTAGCAAAAGAGCAGGGCATTGGCGAAGCAACGCTTCAAGACATTATCGCCGAGCTTTTAAAACCTGGATTTGACCCACGAGAGAGCTTGCCACCGATTGCGTTTCGTTCTGATCTGACGGATATTAGTGAACTCAGTGAAGGCTCTATCGTTTCGGGTGTGGTACGAAATATTGCCGATTTTGGGGCGTTCGTGGACATTGGACTTAAAAACGATGGGCTGATTCACATCTCGCAGATGAGTGACAAGCGCATCGCGCATCCGTTGGAAGTGCTCAGCATCAACCAACAGTTAACGCGCATTCGTGTCATCGAAGTGGACAAAGAAAAAGGCAAAGTGAGCTTGAGTCTTAAAGAGGTTTGAGCAGTTTAATTAACACGTTGTTCACACAAAAGGACTACAATGGTACAACGTTATTTCAAGGAGCCAAAATGTATGGATATGAATGGATGGGGCATGGGTTTTTTATGCCGTGGATGATTATATTTCCGATGGTGATTTTAGTGCTCTTTATGATGATGCGAGGAGGCAAATCGTCTTGCCATCATCGCGAAAAAGAAGACGAAGCATTGGAGATAGCCCGTAAGCGTTTTGCGCGTGGTGAGATCGACGAAGAGGCTTTTGAGAAGATCAAACAAAAATTATCGGCTTAACGTATTACCTTTGCGAGAGCGTTTTAGCAAGCGCTCTTCGAATTCGCTCGTATTGCCCATCAATAGGGTGTCCTTGGGATTCGAGGATGACAAGCGATTTTTCGGTTTCGCCAAAACGCCGCTCCCAGACGTAGATCTCTTTTTGCTTATTGGCAAGGGCTAGGTCGAGCTCTTTGAGTGCTTTTTGGTGACGTGTTCTTTGGTTTAAAATCGAGTCTTCTTTTCGGTAGAGTTGTGCCATTAAACTTCTGCGATCAAAATTTTTCTCCTCACCATCTTCTAAAAACTTCACCTCTTTTGCATCGTTTGTTTCAAGTCTTTCAAGCGTTGTGCGCGTTTGATCGGCTTTTTCTTCGACATCTTTGAGACCAAGGTGCTCTTTTTTGATCTGCTGGCTGATCTCTTTGGATTCATTGCGGAGTTGGTCGAGTTTTTTCTTGATAATGGCAATATCGTTGCGTCTATCGTAAAGTGTCTGTTTGGACTTTTTAAATTGAATCATGGTGGAGCGAATTGTCGTCATATTCCAAGCCCGTTTGCTCTCATCTAAGATAGGATTTGGTTTGTAACGGTTTCCCTTCGCATCGATGGTTTCGTGAATACCAAAGTGACTTAGAAAATCAATCGCCTTTTTCTCTTGGTTGGAAAAGTGCAGCAAAATATCCTCAGCGACAAGCAGCATCAAATCTTCAAATATTTCGCGCAAAATAAAAAAACTCAGCCCACGAATGCTTCGCAAGTCTTCTATCTCTGTTGATTCGATGATCACGATGTCTGCAAGGTTGACGAAGGTTGGAATGAAGAGTGTTTTAAACTCCATCGGATTGATTTTCTTGACGTTGAGGGTACTGTTGATGGCAAAAGGGAGCAGGGTCAATAAACGCTCTTTGTATTCATTGTTCGGGAAATACTGTTTTTTATAGCCAGCAAGCGTTTCATTTGGAATGCCGCACGCTCTGCGATCTGCACTGTTTTCAGGTATTTCAACT
Organism: Sulfurospirillum multivorans DSM 12446; assembly: GCF_000568815.1. NCBI lineage: Bacteria > Pseudomonadati > Campylobacterota > Epsilonproteobacteria > Campylobacterales > Sulfurospirillaceae > Sulfurospirillum > Sulfurospirillum multivorans. The sequence continues at coordinate 2,925,605 of NZ_CP007201.1, read as the reverse complement.
TGAAAATAACGTTTGATGTAGATTTCATCATCCGTGCAGATAAAAAGATCCGAGGCATTCAGATCGACTTTATTGGCAAATTTTTCGTGTAAAACATCGACATACGAAGCATAACGCTTGGGGAGTTTACAATGAGAAATGGCAGAGATAATCGGCTCAAGATCCTCTTCTTCAAAACGGTAAAGCACATCCAGAAAGAGGTAACGATTTGGATCGAACTCTGTTAAAAACTGATCAATTATTTTTTCGGCGTGACTGAATGAATCTTCCATTTCTTCCCTGCTAACACAAAATCGGTCTTATTGTACCTAAAAAGAATAAAATTCTGATAACTTATTTCATAATAAAAAAATTCTTGAGATGATCGATACAGGCGTAGCCCATCGCTAAAATGCTTTCTTTAGAATTTCCCCCAAGATGCGGCGTGCAGACAAGGTTTGGAAGGTCGATCAGCTCCCAATTTTGCGTAGGCTCTACCTCAAACGCTTCCAGTCCCGCTCCTGCGATTTCACCATTTTTAAGCGCCACTTTGAGCGCTTCTTCATCGATGATGCCACCGCGTGCTGTGTTAATAATAAATGCGCTTTTTTTCATCGCTTTAAATGCATCGGTTGAGAAGAGGTTTTGACTCGTAGGGGTGAGTGGCAGATGAATAGAGATGATGTCCGCTTCTTCTAAAATGCGCTCTTTGGTTGCAAAGGTGATGCCATACTTTTGCGCTTCGGCTTCATCGTGGGTACGGTTGCAGACAAGAATGGTGCAGTGAAAAGGGCTTAAAAGCTCAATCAGACGCTTGGCGATGTTTCCAAAACCAAACAGACCGATGGTTTTGCCGCTAAGTTCACTTCCTCCATTGACTTTCCATGTGTGCTGTTTTAAAAGGGTCGTTGCAATGTGCAGGTTGCGGATGAGTGAAAGCATCAACGAAAGCGTGATTTCGGCGACCGAATTGCTGTTCGTTCCACCACTCCAACCAAGCTTCACGCCTCTTTTTTGCATCGCGTCAAGGTCAAGATTGTCCAGTCCGACACCGTAACGTGAGAGGATTTTAAGCCTAGGACACGCGCTTAAGATCTCATCGTCGATCATTTCACGCCCGACAATCGCCCCATCGACATCGTGCAAAAAAGCGATCATATCTTCTTTGGTTTTAAGCGTGTTGTCCGCATTGTGTTTGACATCTGGAAAATGAAAGGTAAGCTCGTTCATCAGCTCACGTGAGCGCGAGAAAAGAGGGGTAATCACAGCAATTTTCATGGGAATTTCCTTTTACATGTAAAGCGTCTAATGTGAATAAAGTATAGCATGCTTTTTTCAAACTTTACTGAGAAGATTGATCAATTTTTGTTAATCTGCTATTTACTTTGAAAAGATACAATCAGAGAATAATTATCAATTAAAGGAATTCTATGAAAAAACTTCTACTCCTCATCGCGCTCATTTTGCCTTTTGGACTCTTTGCTGACACATTGAAAGAGGGCTCGCCGATTCAAGCGCCTGCGATTAAAGATCAGTTTGAAAAAACAATGAGCATTACACCGCAAACCAAGCAGATTATCATTGCCTACACCAAATCTCAAGGCGATGTGATGAAAGCTTTTTTTGAAGCCAATCCCAATTACTTAAGCGAAAACAGTGCGCTTTATCTTATGGACGCAACCGCTGTTCCAAGTATCGTCATGAGTATGTTTATGATGCCAAAGTTTAAGAAATATCCTTATGCGATAGGGCTTTTGGAGAATGAAAAGGATGTGGCGTATTTTCCTAAAAAAGAGGATCTAATGACAGTGATTACGCTTGATAATCTAAGTGTCACCGCTATTGATTATAAAGAGAAACTCTAACAAAGTGGAGAAGTGAATTTCACTTCTCCTGTTCTCTCAAAAGCCTGTTTTCTTCATCGCTAAAAATACGCGAACGTGTAATAAACTGATACCCTTCATCAATTTCCAATGAAAAAGAGTTGCCAAACGCGGCTTTTTCTTCTTTCACATCTAAGACGATTTGAGAGTAACGAAAATATTCAAATTGGTCTTTGTCGATGAAAAACTCACAGCCACCGACTTCACCCATTTTGACATTGCGGGAAGGAACGTGAAAATCTTTTTTTTCATAACACATCGGTGCCGTGCCATCGCAACAGCCCCCACTTTGATTGAAAACAAGTTCTCCGTACTCACGTTTGAGCATTTCGATGACTTTAAGCGCTTCAGCTGTCGCACTCAGACGATGGATGCTCATTTGAGCTCCTTTCAAAAAGAGGTGCATGGGCTTTGATGCCCATGCGTTTGGGTAGGCTAAAAGAAGCCTAATTTATTTTTATTGTAGGACGTCAAGATGTTTTTGGTATGGCGATAGGCATTAAGCATCATCATGTGCGTCTCACGACCGATACCTGATTTTTTATACCCACCAAAAGAGGCATGTGATGGGTAGAGATGGTAGCAGTTGACCCACACACGTCCCGCTTCAATGCCACGTGACATGCTGTGGAGTTGATGCGCGTCTCTTGACCACACGCCTGAGCCTAGACCGTAAATCGTGTCATTGGCAATGGCAAGCGCTTCGGCTTCATCTTTAAAGGTAGTCACACATAGCACAGGTCCAAAAATCTCTTCTTGGAAGATACGCATTTTATTGTGACCTTTGAAGATGGTTGGTTGAATGTAATTGCCTTTTGGGAAGGTTTTGTTTTTATACTCAGCTCCACCGATAAGGCATTCAGCCCCTTCTTCTTTACCGATGCGAATATAATCCAAGATTTTCTCTTTTTGATTGACTGAAGCTTGCGCTCCCATTTTGGTCGTCGGATCAAGAGGATTTTCTTGGGTGATCGCTTTAACGCGCTCTAGAACACGTTTCATAAACGGCTCATAGATGGACTCTTGAATGAGTGCGCGTGAAGGGCATGTGCAGACTTCGCCACTGTTAAAGGCAAAGAGTACCAAGCCTTCGATCGCTTTGTCAAAAAATTCATCGTCTTTCGCCATAATGGATTCAAAGAAAACATTAGGCGATTTACCACCGAGTTCAAGTGTAGAAGGAATAATATTTTCAGTAGCGTACTGCATGATGAGCTGACCAGTCGTCGTCTCACCCGTAAAGCCTACTTTTTTGATGTCTGGGTGCGTGGCAAGATGCTTGCCGATTTTCCCGCCTGCACCGTTAATGATATTGACCACGCCTTTTGGTAACACATCTTGGATGGTTTCCATTAAAAGGAGGATTGACATTGGGGTTGCACTCGCTGGTTTTAAAACAACGCAGTTTCCAGCGGCGATTGCTGGAGCAATCTTCCATGCGGCCATTAAGAGTGGGAAGTTCCATGGAATGATTTGCGCGACAACGCCTAAAGGTTCGTGAATCTCTTGAGAAATGGTATTTTCATCAAGGTCTGCAACGGTTCCAGCTTCGCCACGAATGACAGAAGCAAAGTATCTGAAATGATCAATGACCAAAGGAACATCCGCATTTAACGTTTCGCGAACGGCTTTACCATTGTCAAGCGTCTCAGCAATAGCGAGCGCTTCGAGGTTAGCTTCGATTTTGTCGGCAATTTTATTTAGAAGGGTACTTCGCTCGATGACCGAAGTGTGTCTGTACGTTTCAAACGCTTTAACACCTGCAGCGACCGCTGCATCGACATCCGCTTCCGAAGAGCGTGGAATTTTTGTTAAAAGTTCACCATCAACGGGTGAGAGGTTGTCAAAATATTCACCATTAAGAGGTGGAACCCATTCGCCACCAATAAAGTTTTCATAACGCGGTTTGTATGTAGGTCTAGAATATGCCATTTTTGCACCTTTCTTGATAGAGTTAAAAGATAATAATTATCTCTACGTACACTCTATTCCAGTAAGCTTTAACAACAAAGACAATGGCTAAACTAACTATTTATTTTAGATTGCATTAATCTTCATCTGAAGGTATTTTAGGCAGAAGTTTCTTCGTATGGCTTATGTAAGATGGGTTGAAAAAAGATGCGAAAATAGTTTTTCCCATTTTCATGATGGTAAAGAAGATCAAATGAGTGTTTCAAAATAATACTGTTGGCGATATAAAGTCCAAGCCCCAAACCAATACTGGTACTTTCTATATCACGGTTAAAGGCGCGTGTAAAATCTAGTCGTTGTTCAGGAATTTTTTCACCATCACTGCAGATACTAATATGATCGGGACATATATCAACGATAACGTCATTTTTAGAATATTTGAGGGCATTATCCAGTAAGTTTTTAACAGCCGTGGCTAAAAGCTCAAAATCAGCCATAAGAATAGGCGTCGTATCTTCGGCATTAATACAGATGCGCTTTGTATCGTGCATCAAAAGAAGGTCAATTGCATGGTCTAAAATGTCCACCAAGCGGTACTCTTTGGTGGATAATATCCATTCGTTAGAAGCCAATTTTTCAACTTTGACCATTTCGCCTAAAAGCACCTCTTGCCGAATAAATATCTGCCTGAGCTGTCCTTTAAACTCGTCATCTTTAATAATGCTTGCGAGGATTTTTCCTTTCATGACAGGTGTTCTAAGCTCATGTAAAATATTGCGCAAAAAGAGCGTTCGAGATTCTTTCAAGAGGTGAATTTTTTTCATAGCGAGATTAAATTCAGCCGCAATTTCTCCCAATTCATCTTTACTATCTACGGGGATTTCTTGAAAGATTGTTTGATCACCAAACGCGCGAATAGCACTTTTTAAATTACGGAGTCGTAATAGCTTGCGTAAGACAATAATAAAAAAGATCACGGTTACGACATTCATGGTTCCCCATAAAATCCATAAACGATTGAGTGAAAAATTTTCTAAGTTTTCAAGTGCGGGTCGATCATCCATTGAAATGACTTCTTCATCAGACTTTGGAGCAATGCCTGCTAATAGCATGATTTTAACCATAGCTTTTTTAGGAGGAGGGGGATCGCGTGGGACAAAATAGAGTGTATTGTGATACAAAATCATATCACAATACGAATCTTCAAGAAGTTTTTTGCCGTTGGTGCGTATCTCATTTTTTGGAGTATCGCTTAGTTTAATACCAAGCTCTGCAAGCAGAGCATCCTTATTGTGAGGCTCTTCTCCAATCGTGCGCATTCCCATCATAAAACGTTGAAAGGTAAAGTAGTTTAAGTCCTTAATTTGCCTGTTGTATTCAATGGTAAAAGAGATATTAATAACGACAAGCGCCAAAATAAAAAAAAAGGAGATAAGTTTAATAATTGAAATATTACGCATTGATAAATTTATACCCTACCCCTCTGACAGAGAGGATAGAATGAGGATTTTTGGGATCATCGCCTATTTTTTGACGAATTCGTCCAATAATAACATCAATACTTTTGAGTCCACTTTGAAATTTAATCGAATTGATATTGAGCAAAAGCTCTTCGCGTGAGATAACAAAACCTTCTTTGTCAAGCAGAAAAGCCATAATATCATATTCAGCTTTTGTGAGGTTCAATTCACGATTATTGCGTTTGATAACATGTTGTTTTTCATCAATACTAAAAACTTCCGAAGATGTTTTTACGTGAATGCCTCTTCGTAAAATAGCGCGTAATCTAAAGGCTAATTCTATTGGTTCATAAGGCTTTGGAAGATAATCATCTGCCCCGAGTTCAAAACCAATGATCTTATCGACGGTATCTGACCTTGCAGATGAGATAATAATGGGAAGATCTGGAAACGATGCCCTCACGGTGCGACAGACATCTAAGCCATCAATTTGGGGTAGGGAAAGATCCAACACGAGGGCATCAAATGTCTCATGCTCAAGGATTTTCAACCCCTCAACAGGATTAAAAGCCATGACTGTTTCGACTTCTTCTGTTAAAAGTATGCGTTGAAGGAGACGTGCTAATTCGACATCATCTTCAATCAGTAAAATTTTTATCATGGACTCATTATACCTCTAAAGTTATAAAACTAAAAAAATAAATTCAATTATTTTTAAAATATATCATTCATCTCAGAAATATAAGACGATTTTTCAAATGGCACATGAAAGTATTTCAGAGGTATTTTGAGCATTTTTATCCGATTATAACGGGTATGTCGTAAACTACTAGAGCATAAATAAACGTAAAATATACAAATATACAACTATTTTGAATTGTTACCAACCATTTACTGCTTATTGGATGCTTTAGTGTTAAGATTGGGGTAATTGAATAATTTCCAAATGGATAAAGGAGGAATTTATGAATCAATCACCCATAACCTTTAGCACTGAACTAAAGACAAAAATTGTTCTTGAATTGTTACACGGAAAACCTAACCTCATAGAGATTGCCACCCAATATGGAACAACCGTTGAAAATCTTTCGATGTGGAAACAACAATTCTTAGCCAATGCTTCACAGATATTTGAGACGCAAAGATCCAAAAAAGCATTAAAAAGAAGGGTTGAACAGTATGTTAAAGAGAATCAAAAATTAACATTCATGGTGGAAAAAGTTACAACGGAGCGAGATGTGGTATGGTGTGCGTTGCAAAGCTTATCTATCGCGCACAACAGAAGGTTGATGAATGCGCGAAGCCATACGTTAGAGAAAAAACAGCGTGAGATCATTGCCTTAGATTATTTATTGATTAACTAAGCCTTCAGTCCTAAATATTATGTTTACATGTAAACTATAATTTAGTTGGTTTTGCAAGGGAAAGATCGTGTAAGAGATAGGGATGAATCTTGTTTTGATCATCCTGTTTCTGTTTCGCTTGTAGCTCCATCATTTTCATAAGCTTGTGTACTTTATTGACGCCAATACGATACCCCTCTTTAATCAGTTGCTGATGCATCATACGGTAACCGTAAGCGGAGGAGATGGATGTGTGAATTTCCTGAATTCGATTGATGATTTTTGCGTCTTTGTCATCGGTTGGTTTGGGTGCATAATAAAGAGAAGTGCGATTCAGATTGATAATTTCACATTGCCTAGCAATAGAGAGCTTGCTGTAGTGTGTATCGATGAGCTTCTTTTTGACAGCGACATCGAGTCCTTGAAGTTTCGTGATCGCCGCATCCCTTTGCGAAGCTACGTTATTGAGTTTAGCGTTTAGTTTTTCATTCTCCTTTTTGAGCTTGGCAAGTTCGGCTTTGGAAGATTTGGTTGAGTCAGTAGCTTCAAAAGCAAGCGCGGCATTGTCTAAAAAAAGTTGTTTCCAATTGAGAATGTTTTTAGATGTAATAGCATATTTAGTGGCTAATTGTGAAATGGTTAGTTCCCCTTGAAGCGCTTCAAGAACAACGTGCGTTTTAAACTCAGTCGTAAAAGTTGAACGTTTTCTACTCATCATAACTCCCCTATACATTCCCTTTTAAAGTGTCAACAACGTAATGATAAACCATTACATGTAAAACACGTTAAAAACAAGATCACTTGAACAATCTTACCAAACTTTCAATAATTTTAAATACCTCATTAACACTCAATCAACGTAAATAAGAAAAATAAAAACGAAAAAATCTTTATATAAAATTATATATTGCGATAATTCTAGCACTAAATTGTTGAAAATTACTAAAAATAAATTATTAATTATAAATATTAAATACTTTAGAGAAGTATTTCACAAAATAAGTAATCTATTTTTATATAAAAATTGATATAGCAAACTATAAGAGATATTAAAAGAATAAATAATTAATAAAATATGTCTTGACAAAAGGTGGCAATGAAGCATATAATGACACAGATGAATCGATTAATCTAAACAGATCATATCATTATTGTATCTGTTTGTAAGAGAATCTTATGACCAGAGGATTCTTGGGTAACTGTGTTAATAGAGTGAATGTAGATTTGATAGGTAAAGGATTGAAAATGGATAGGACTCAAAAGGTCTCGTTACAAAGCTTAGAAGAAGCTATGGCAAAAATTCATCAAAGAATAGTCTATGAACCTGCCTATAAAACCGTTCTTTTTAAAATGCTTGCATTCTGCCAAGAAACACACTCGTCAGTTGATATAGCTAAAGAAGTATGCTCATATCCTGAGATGAAAAGTTCTTTGCAGCCTGTTTCACTATTGCTCTCATGGTTGATTGAGTGCGATGGAATAGAAGAAGTGGTTTTAGCGGATAGAGAAGAAAAAGCGCTTATGTTCCGTACGACGATAGCAGGAAAGGCGGTGCTGGATAAAGAAAACAGTGGCGATAAGATAGCCGCATTATTCATGCAAGAACCTGCCTATGTGAGCGTCTATTGGCAAATTTTAAGCACATGCGTTGCTCCTCAAACCAGAGCAGAAATTGAGGTAATGTTACGAGGCAATCCGATTCTTGAAAGTCCGAAAATTTATGCAAACTATTTCATTGAGACACTTGAAAATGCCGGCGGTTTGGAGTGGAGAGACAAATGGCAAACGACACGTATGGGCATGAACGCGATGAATGAAAATGGATCATCGTCTATACATACAGCCAATCTTCATTCCTAATGATTGACCCTATAAGGAGAACTTTATGGAAAAAATAGAACAACCAGCGCTCGGGAGAAGAGATTTTCTCAAGACGACTGCTGTTATAGGCGCCTTTGGTGCGCTAAGCAGTTCGTGGTCAAGTGGGCTTGTCCCACGGGCGAATGCAGCCAGCGAAACTGCAATGACCAAAGAACGTACCGGAACAAAAATTATGAAGACGAACTGTCGTAGCTGTACTGCCGATTGTGGCGTTTTAGCGCATGTGCGAGATGGTCGTGTGATTAAGCTTGAAGGCGATCCTGACTTTGAGAGAAGTGAAGGTGCTTTATGCGTTAAAGGCTTATCTGGAATTACAGCACTGTACCATCCTCAACGCAATAAATACCCAATGAAGCGTATGGGTGCGCGTGGTGAAAATAAATGGATGCGTGTCACTTGGGATGAAGCACTGGATGACATTGCTAAAAAATTGATGGAAATCCGTGAAAAATATGGTGCCGAAGCGGTCATGGGAAGCACTGGCGGTGGCGGAAATCCAAACTTCCTCAGCTGTTGTCGTTTTTGTGATGTTTTTGGTACCCCAAATTGGTTTGAACCTGGTGCTTCACAATGTTATATGCCACGTCAAATGGTCTATCAAATGATGTACGGTGGTGGACCTTCTGGCAATACAAGCTTAGGCGATTCTAACTGTATCGAAGCGTATTTTTACGATGACATCAAGATGAAAACGTTTGTACTGTGGGGAACAGATCCATCGTACAGTGGACCTTCTCAAGCAGGACGTGCTTTAGTGGAACTTCGTGCACGTGGTGTTCAAACGATCGTGATTGATCCACGTTTTACACCTGACGCTGCTAAGGCAGATATCTGGTTACCGATTCGTCCAGGCACTGATGTTGCATTGATGATGGGATGGATTAAATATATTATTGAAAAAAACATGTATGACCTTGATTTTGTCATGAAGTGGACCAATCTTCCTTATCTTGTCAATACCAAAACAAAAATGCTCCTTCGCGAAAGTGATCTGATCGTCGGTGGCCGTGCGGATACCTTTGTTGTTTGGGATAAAAAAACCAATGCAGCTAAGCCAATTGCCTATCCATGGGATGATAATTTAGATCCTGCATTAGAAGGTGCTTTTAGCGTTAATGGCGTTACATGTAAAACAGGTTTTAGCCTTCTTAAAGAGCGCGTAGAGCCTTTTACCATTGCAAGCGTCGCCGAAGAGTGTGGATTAGAAGCCCATAAAATTGAAAAAGCAATCAATCTGTATGCCAAAAACACGCCTTCAAGTATTGCGCTAGGGGTCGCAACCGATCACAATGTCAATTCGGCGCAAGCGCCTATGTGTACAGCAGCGCTTGATATGCTCATGGGGAACGTTGAAAAACCAGGTACGGCTTTACAACGTTACGCCGGGGGTGGAATCGGCAATCTTCGTACCACGATGTTGAAAGAATTCCTTCCTGAAGAGCAGCTACGTAAACGTTTAGGAAGTATTGAGCATAAGGGAATGCTAAGGTGGTGGGTTGCGCAACCGGGTGCCTTATTAGAAGCGATGACAACACGTAAACCTTATGGCATTCATGCGTGGATTGAGCGCTCTGGCAATAAACTTGCTGTGGTCGCGGACGCTGCTAAATGGATTGAAGGGTTAAATCAATTGGATTTAGTCGTCCATGCCTTTGTCTATCCTACGTCATTTTCAGCTTATGCGGATTATCTTCTTCCTATGAATGAATGGTTAGAGTCTGATTTTATTGTCAGTTCTCACAACCGTATGTTTGCTAGGCAAGCCGTTACACATCTTTGGGAGACCTGTAATGAGAGTTTCTTTTGGGCAAGGTTGGCGAAAAAATGTGGTGAGCTTGGACATGAAGCATGCAAGCGAGCCTTTGATCCTAAAGAAACTGCACCTGAGCTTCCTTACTATAACACCTATGAAGAGCAGTTAGATGGGTGGAGTCAATACTTTGGCATGACATGGGCAGAGTATAAAGCTAAAGTTCCTTTTGATTATGTTCCTTATAATGAGTGGAGACGCTATTACATTTATAAAGAGATTGATCCAAAAACAGGAAAACCAAAAGGGTTTGGAACACCTTCTAAAAAATGTGAAGTGTATGGTGAGAGCTTTATAACACTGGGTCGTACAGGTCGTCCTTGGACAACGTATGATCTTCCACCATCTTCCAAAGATTACGATCCGCTTCCTTACTATATGGAGCCACCTGAAAATCCAAAATCTGAAACGGGAAAAGAGTACCCACTGGTCATGACCAATGGACGTTTACCAATCTACCATCACGGAACATTGCGCAATAGCCCATTTCTTCGTGAGATTTTTCCTGTAGCTGAGATTTGGGTTAACCCAATTGCGGCTCAAAAATACGGTGTAGCACAAGGTGATTGGGTTTGGGTTGAATCACTTCGTGGAAAGATCCAAGCAAAAGCACGTGTCACGGAGGGAATCCCACCGAATACGGTTTACATGGAACGTTTTTGGAATCCTGAAACCCTTGATAGTCCTACAAAAGGCTGGAAAGAGATGAATGTGAATGTTCTCTCCAAATATACAGGTCCTTACAATGATATGTTTGGAACGTATACGTTGCGTGGCTATCAAGTTAAGATTTCTAAAGCCAATAGCGCACCAAAAGGTATTTGGCAAAAGCCGGAAGATTTCAAACCGTGGCTTCCTGAGCCAACGGATGCAACCAAAACTGTGGTTCTGTAACTTTAACAAAGGAATTTACATATGAAAAATACAATGGTTATTGACCTAGACCGCTGCATCGGCTGTTACTCGTGCGAAATTGCATGTAAGATGGAGAATGACGTTGCGCTAGGTGTTTATTACAATAAAGTGTTGACAATTGGACCAACAGGAACATTTCCTGATCTTGAACAGTATTTTCTGCCAACCATTTGTCAACAATGCTATGACGCCCCGTGTGTGGGCGTCTGTCCAACGGGTGCCGCGTATAAAGCGGCTGATGGTACGGTGCTTGTCAATAAAGAGCTGTGCATTGGCTGTAAATACTGCATGATGGCATGTCCTTACGGTGCGCGTTCTTTCAATGAAGCTCAAAAAGTTGTTGAAAAATGCACACTGTGCGGACACCTTCAAGCCATTGGCGAAGAACCTGCTTGTGTGAAAGTCTGTTGCTCGAAAGCGCGAACATTTGGAGACATCGAAGATCCAAACAGTCATATTTCAAAAGTATTAAGAGAAGCGGGAAGTGATAATATTCATACTTTACCCGATAGTGGTAACCACCCTTCTGTGAAATATATCTTACACCGCAAGACAGCTGCATGGCAAGCAACTCCACCCAAAGAGACGTGGAGAAATAGTAATCAATCTGGACGAAAGGGAGATAAACAACATGGGTAGCGAATGGTCATTAGTCTTTTTTACATCGTTTGTTGACTTGGGGTGTGGATTGTTTGTTGCATTAGCCATTAATGAATGGTTCAGTATCAATCCACAAGTACGATGGCGTGGGGCTATCGCAGTGCTTGTTACATTAGCGCTTGGTGGCGTATCCAGTGTATTACACTTAGGCCATCCAGAGAGAATTTTTGGAGCGTTTAGTCATCCAACCTCTGGTATTTTCATTGAGTCTTCTATGATAGCAATTACGGGCATTTGTGTGTTGGCATACCTTTTTGCGCTCAAACGCAATGCATCGCATCAAAATCTTAAACTGATCACATTGATCGGTGCCGTTCCTGCGGTGATCCTTGCGTTTGCCGTAGGTGACTCGTATGTTATGGCTTCGCGTCCAGCGTGGGATACGCTGGTGTTACCTTTTGCTTATTTAGGTTCAGCGGCTGTTTTAGGTTGCTTTGCGTATAGGATATTGGTTGTAAACCCTAGTGAGCACTTGGTGACTCAGTTGAAATTGCTTATGCAAGGCTTATTGGTTATACAAGCGGTTTTAATGGTTGCTTATTTAGTTGCCTTATCCAATGCCCCTTACAGTGATGTCAGTAGATCCGCCACGCAGGTTTTGATGGGAGGATTTTCTGCTCTATTTTGGGGTGGAATCGTCATTATTGGGCTTTTGATCCCTTTTGGCTTAACCACGCTTAAGAAAGAGAGTGTCGCTTCAGCAATGTCAGCAGCGCTTGGATTGGTGTGTGTTTTTATAGGAGCCGCCGCCTTTAGAGTGCTGATGTTTAATTTGGGCTCTACGGTTTGGCAGTTTTTCTAAATGAGGGATGATGAGAGAGGTTTTAGCCTCTCTCATTCGTTTAACATCGCTTCATAATCTTACTAGCATTGGAAAACAGATGAATCAATTAACTGAAATTATAACCTTAATGGAAAATCGCGAAAATATGTACCAATTTTTGGGTCGAATATACAAGCTCGAAGTAGACAAAACATTGTTAGATCACATGTCACACATGCACTTTTCAAAAGAGTGTAGCGGCAGTGAAAGTGAACTGGCTGAGGGATACCAACTGTTTGAGGACTATTTTAAACAACCAAAAATAGACGTATTAACCGAACTTGCAGTTGACTATGCGGCTGTTTTTTTAGGTGCTGGCATTGCCGATGGTACGGTTGCGTATCCGTATGAGTCTGTGTACACCAGTCCTGAGCGACTCATTATGCAAGATGCCAGAGATAAGGTGCTTGCCCTTTACCGTGAGAAAGGTTTGGATAAAGATGAAGCTTTGGATATTCCTGAGGATCATGTCGGTCTTGAGCTGGAATTTATGGCATATTTATGCCATGAAGCCAAAGAGGCTTTCATTTTAAAGGATTGGTCTTCGGTTGCTGTGTCACTTCAGATACAAAAAGAGTTTTTAGAACAGCACCTGCTTAATTGGATGAGCGAATTTTGTGCCGACATTCAAAAATGTGCACACGTTGATTTCTACAAAGCGATTGGCAAAATAACCCATGGATATTTAAACTTGGATACGCTCATGATCCAGTATTTGAGCGAAACGATGGTGTCAAGCAATAATGAAATGGGTATCGAAAATAGCACAAAAGATGCATCGTAATCGATCTTTTAGAATGAAGCGTGATCTATTCTAAGAAAAGAGTGAAACCAGAATGAAACAGAATGAATTGTATACGGAAAAAAATACCACCAAAGCTTCAAAAAGCTTTCAGCGTCGCTCATTCCTCTCAGCAAGCGCAGGTATTGTCGTCATGCTTGGTCTTGGGTTTGTTGGAGCACAGAGTAAAACGCAAAAGTTGCTTCGTCCTCCAGGCGGGCAAAATGAAGATGCGTTTAGGGCAAAATGTATCAAATGTGATCGTTGTAGAAGCGTGTGCCACACGTCTGTCATTGGTGTTGCTCCCATTGAAGAGGGATTTATTACTGCGCGAACGCCTGTGATGAAGTTTCACCTCGGGTTTTGTGATTTTTGTAACCAATGTGTTGAGGTCTGTCCCACACAAGCCCTAGAGCCTTTTGATAAACAAACGGTTAAAATTGGACTAGCAACCCTCACCGACACCTGTATTGCCCTCAACTATGGCGGCTGTACACTCTGTTTTGAAGCATGCGAATATAAAGCGATTTCGTTAGATGATCAAAAACGACCTATCATTGATGCTGATAAATGCAATGGATGTGGCGTTTGTGAAAAAATATGCCCAGCCCTTGTTTTAAGATCGTATATCGGCGGAACAGTGCGTGGTATCGAAGTGAGACCCATAGTAAAAGAGGCAATCATATGAAAAAAATTAAAGCATCAACCCTTCGTACCCTGACGATTTTAGCGTTTGTACTGTTGGTGATCATCGGTTTGGCTTTCCACACAGGCACGGGAACTATTTCTGCGTTTGGGTATCAAACGATCTCCGCCATTTGTCCTTTGGGCTCTCTTGAAGCGCAATTAGCCAGCAGAACATTCATACCTCAGGTAGTGATTTCTTTGGCGGTATTTGTGTTGATTACCATCCTTTTTGGTCGTATTTTTTGCGCTTGGGCATGCCCTGTTCCTCTGTTTCGCAAATGGTTTCCTAAAAATAATCCAAAAATAGACCCTGCGGAAAAAGAGCTACACACTTCCTCTGCAAAAATTTCAAAGACGGTAGATACCAGTTATTTTGTATTAGGTGGCGCTTTGACATCAAGCTTTATCTTTGGGTTTCCTGTCTTTTGTTTGATTTGTCCTGTGGGGTTAACCTTTGCGGTATTGATTGGTGCTTGGCGATTGATACAGTTTAATGAACCAACATGGTCGCTGCTTATCTTTCCTGTGATCTTGGTGTTAGAGTTGGTATTTTATCGGTACTCTTGCAGCAAATTTTGCCCTTTAGGTGCACTGATCTCTTTGGTAAGCCGTTTAAATATTTTTACACGTCCCAAAATTGATCCAACGAAATGTCTGCAAACCAGTAAAGGAATTGAGTGTAAGCTGTGCAAAAGTGTCTGCAATGAGGCGATTGATCTGCATGAACCAGCCAAGGCTTCAACCCTTTCGAGGTGTACAAAGTGTCGTGACTGTGCGGATGTGTGTCCAATGAGTGCGATCAAATTTCCTTTTTTTAGTCAAAAAAAAGATAAGCCCCTTTAAGGCAAAATGCAATGGTAAAAGACAAGAGGTTAGAAAATACAGGGGTGAGCATTGCGCAAGAGCAGTGTACACGCTATTTGCATAAAGCCTCAACGTGCCAATGTTGCAGTGAAGCGTGTCCAACAGGTGCTATAACGCTCACCCTAAATCATCCTATTTACGATGCTGCGCTTTGTCTTCAATGTGGAGCGTGTGCGAGTGTTTGTCCAATGGGTGTTATCGAAGTTCTAACGCCAAGTGATGCACAACTTGAAGAAGAAATGATCGCTAGGGCTGGTTTGAATGCGAAAATTATCTTTACATGTAAAGAATCTGAAACGAAGTCTGAAGGTGCAATTTCTCTCAACTGCCTTGCACGGCTTGAGCCTTCTTTGCTTCTTCTTGCCTTTGCAAAAGGTGCATCGGAAATTAAACTGATCTCAGGAGAGTGCCACAAATGCGCTCTTAACCATACGTTGCCTTCCATTCACAAAACGATTGAAATGACACAAAAATATGCTGATCTGTGCACGGTTCATACCCCAATTACATGGGAATGCGTACAGAATATGTCAGATAATAATCTTACATGTAAAGATCATTCGCGTAGAACATTTTTTTTAAAACTGTTTCGTCAAAAACGTGTGGAACCATTGGTAGAAACGGCAAAGATCACACATAACACTACAAAATTACCCGTACCCAAAAAGCATCAACGGGTTATTCAGTCTTTACAACTATTGGCGGGGAAAATACCTTTGACTCGCAGCGATGATACTTTATTTCTATCTCCAACCATCGATATGACGCAGTGCATCGGATGCACTATCTGCGCCAATGTCTGCCCAACGGGAGCCCTTGAAACAGATACCAGCGAGGAGAATTTGAGGATTACATGTAAACGTTCACGCTGCGTTGCATGCCATTTATGCGTGGATGTTTGCTTTAAAAAGGCTATCACGCTTGATGCTTACACTGATCTTCATTCGATTTTCACAGCGGAACATTCTCTTTTGTATGAACGTCAAAAGAGTGAAGATGTTTTGCCCTTTGTTGCTGAAAAAATGAGTAAACTTTTGGGGGCGAAAATTTACAGTACCTAGTGCATTTGTCAAGAAAATCTTAGAGCGTGGAAAAGAAGTATTATAAATCTAAATCTTTGAGTTTTTCAATCGCATAATCCCTTTCAGACGCTAAAGAGGATAATTTGGAGGCAAGTTTTTCATTCTCTTTTTTGAGCTTGGCAAGTTCGGCTTTGGAAGATTTGGTTGAATTATTAGCTTCAAAAGCAAGCGCGGCATTGTCTAAAAAGAGTTGTTTCCAATTGAGAATGTTTTTAGATGTAATCGTATACTTAGCGGCTAATTGTGAAATGGTTAGTTCCCCTTTAAGTGCTTCAAGAACAACCAGCGTTTTAAACTCAGTTGTAAAAGATGAACGTTTTTTGCGCATAATCACTTCCCTTATAAAACGTGAACCTCAAACCTTACATGTAAAATAAGATTGATAGAATAATCATACCAAACTTTCAATCATGTTACATACTTCGCATAGCCCAAAATAGAAGCATCAAAGAACAACAAAAATCACGTCATTGAATAAGATTAACTATTTCACTCATTTTAACACTAAAAAATATAAAAATATTAAAAATAATTAATTAATTTTATACATTTATATTTTTTGAGAATAGTTTTAATAGATAAGTTATTTATTCTTAAAAAAGTAGCTATATACTGAAATATATTAAAATTAAAAAGAATATAAAAATATATATAATAGTCTTGATAAAAGGTGGCAATGAATCTTATAATGATACAGATGAATCGATAAATCTAAACAGAAATAAATCATTATTATATCTGTTTGTAAAAGAATCTTATGGTCATGGGATTCTTGGGTAACGATAGGAAAAGCGTGAATTTGGATTTCACAGAGGAAGGATTCAAAAATGGATATGACTGAAAAAATCTCGTTACAAACGGTTGAGATGTAAGTAGCGTATAGTTTTAGTTTGGCAATATTTAGTGTGTTGCTATTCCATTTTGTATCTTAAGCGGGTAATTTTAACAACGGTGATGAATAAGGATCTTAATATGTTTACCTTGTTCTTCTAAAAGGTTTTTTAAGGAGATAATATGAAATTAGCTAAACTTAGTTTGGTAACGATCGTTGTTGCTGGTTTAACCACTAGCTCATTTGCAGCAGATACACTGGCGGATGCTTTTAAAAATGGAAAGATTAATGGAGAGATTAAGGCGTACTATTTTGACAGAGAAGGTTCGCCAAATTTAAGTACTGCCGCAACCGAAAAAATTAATTCTGACATTTTCACAACAGGTATTATGCTTCATTATAATACGGATGCCTTCTACGGCTTTAAATTGGGTGCGACGATGCAATCAAGCAGTTCGCCTTTTGCTGATGGTGCTATTGGCACTGCGGGTACGGCAAAAGATGATTTTAAAAATGAGATGTATGGTTCTGGCACAGTATTATCAGAAGCCTATATAGAGTATACACTTGATAAGACATCTGTTAAAGTGGGTCGCCAATTTATTAACACTCCTTTAGTTGCAGGTAGCCCTTCACGTATTATTTTGCAATCCTTTGAAGGGGCTATGCTTACCAATACCGATCTTCCTCAAACAACTATCGTTGCAGGTGTTATTACAAAATATCAAGATAGAACAGATTTTGCGGGAAATATTGCGGATTTTCAAAATCTTGATTCCGCTCTTGGTTCCTATGCCTATACACTCCTTGCTATCAATAAATCGCTTTCCAATACAACATTGACAGCGCAGTGGTTAGGCATTAATGGTAATAATACAGCTACAGGCGTAGGTGATTTTTATTATCTAGAAGCTGCTTATGCCAATACATTGGGTGAATATCGATATGGTCTTGCTTTGAACCATGAGTATAAAGTAACTGAAAAGTTGAATGAAGAAGACGGCAAAATGTACGGTGCAAAAGCCAGTTTAGGGTATGGTGATTTTAATACCTACGTTGCGTATACTACCATTACCAAAGATGGTGATATCAAAGGTAATTCAATGGGCGGTGGTCTTGGTGGTGGCACCCAAACGGTGTTTGCCAAGGGATTACAAAATAAACCAGGCACCTTTACCAAAGATACGGATGCCTATTCTGTTGATGCAAACTATTTATTTAAAAACATTAATTTCAAATTGGGGGCAAGATACACCGGAGTTGAGGATAATGCAAATGATAAAGAGTATGCCTATACCGATATTTATACGACATATACCTTTGTAGGCGCCCTTAAAGGATTATCGACAGATATTATGTATCAAGATTGGGGAAAAGATGCTGATGGACACGATTTTTGGTTCAAAGCGAATTATAAATTCTAAATCGTAACGATTTCTCTCTTAATGCAGTGATCATAGTATGACTGCATTAAGAATTTTTTATCGAAATAAATTCTTAAGCCGCACCCTGAGTTTTTTAACAGTAGTAAAAAGAAGTTGAAAAGTTTATTTGAAAGTCCCTAAAATATGGATGGTGCGGATAAGAAGACTCGAACTTCCATACCTTGCGGTACCAGATCCTAAGTCTTATTTATGGCACTAATACTATCCATTGTAGTGGCGATTAACGCCTAAAAATAGGCATTTAAATACTTTTGTATTAATATTATTTTATATCATTATGATATAATAGCCGTCACCTATACCGTCACCCAATGGAGATTAATGTCATTAAAAGATAAACTAATCAAGATTGAAAACTATACAGGAATATATTTTAAAAATGATAAAACGTTATTTGATTGCTCGATTGTAACGACAAGTGAACTTCAAAAAAAAGTCAAACCACCGTATACAATAGTTTTAAAATTTTATGAGGGTAAAAAACTCAAGTTAGAACAAATACATATTGCAGATGCTAGACATACAATGAAACGAGTTTGTGATGAGTTACAAGCTAAAAGAGATACTGTTCAAATAGAAAAAAGTTTTAAATCCATCAGACCGCTAAAAATGACCTTTAAAGAGTTATTTGATGAAGTTGACAAGGAAACTATTGTTTCCTCAAAATGGAAGTATGTTAGAAAGACATATGTTAATAAACATTTAGTAGTATTATTTGATAAATCAATCGACGAAATTGAAGTTGGTTATCTTCAAACTCTTTATAATGACATTCTTAGAAGTGTAGATAAACCTCGTACAGCGCATACGGCAAAACAAATTCTTAGCGCGGTTTTTAATTATGCAATCAAACGTAAATATATTAAAGAAAACCCAGCAAAAGATATTGAAATTCAAAAATATGATAATCAAGTTTATTTTGCTTTGTCGGATGAAAAAGCTTTAAAGCTTTATGATGTTATTCAAAACCTTTCACCTGTAAATAAAGCAATTTTTGCATTTTTAATTAATGGCCGAAGACGAGGCGAAACATTAAAAATGTGTTGGGAGTATATTGATTTTGAAAATAAAATTTATGCTACACCTGACACTATTACAAAAGCAGACAAAAGTTTTAGTTATCCTTTAACTGAAGATATTGCTATTGCGCTTCAAGAATTAGGTCCCCAAACAAGTGGATATATTTTCCCAAGTGAGCAAGGTGAACATCGCAAAGATATTCGAACAATTTGGGAAAAAATTAAAAAAACTGTGGGTGCAGAGAAAATGCGTTTGCATGATATGCGACATCTTATAGGATATCGTGCCTCAAAAGCACAATTACCACTGCACATAATTTCTAAAACGTTAGGACATAGGTCTATTCAAACTACAATGAGATATGCCAATGTTGACACTGATATGGTTGCCAATTTATTAAGTGTTGTCAAAAATACTTCTAATTCAGACAAGAAGTAGCATATGAATATAGGAAAATTCTATATTTCTTGAGGTTTAGAAGGCTTAAAAATTGGAAAATTCACCTTGTATAATACCTAGATACCAAATGAAGCGCAGATATATATATTTTAAGTCCACTCTATATTTAGGCTTTTGGAATATCGGGTATGGCTAGAATTGCTATTCGTCTAGTATAAGATTAATGAGGAGTTGTATGAGATTATAAATTTGTTCAAAGAAAAAAAATGAAAGGGATAGGGTGGAAGTAACTTTATCATTTGAAACTATTCATAAAATTTATCGCACCATTTATGGTATGATTATGCTATCTAATCAAACCGCTTTGGAACACAACTATGAAACGATGGATCTGGCAATATGAAAATTATCCACATTTTACCTATCAATTTGAAAAGCTAGAGCATTTACTTCAAAAAATATCAATGGAACAAGGCTATCTCCTAGCACTTTCACAAACATTAAGCCAAGATACCATTCATCAAAGACAATGCGATGCGTTGCTCAATGAAACATTGAGCACTTCTGCTATTGAGGGAGAAATACTCAATCGTGATAGTGTTAAAGCCTCTATTGCTAAGAAATTTGGATTTCAAAATATTGATGATAAGAAGATTATTGATTCAACAGATAATTTAGTTTCAATCCTCATTGATGCCAATACCAACTATGATAAAGATTTAACACTAGAGAGGCTCTTTGGTTGGCATAATGCATTGTTTCCTAAAGGGTATAGTGGGTTACGTAAGATAAATATAGCAACCTTTAGGGGTGAAGATACCATGCAAATTGTAGGTGGACATATCGGAAAAGAAGTTGTCTATTATGAAGCACCACCACGAAAAGATTTAGAAAAAGAGATGCAACACTTTTTAGATTGGTTCAATACTGAAAAACTAAGCCTTATAAAAGCATGTATTGCTCATCTTTGGTTTGTTATTGTTCACCCCTTTGATGATGGCAATGGAAAGATCACACGAGCCATTACAGATTTAGTGCTTTCCAGCATTGAAAACTCTAAAATCTCACGGCTTTACTCGATGTCAAGTACAATTAATGAGAATAAAAAAGCTTACTATTCTGCACTTGAAAATACAACGGTTTATATTCACAAAGAAGAAAACCCATTGGATATTACACTATGGTGTGAATGGTTTTTAAATACCCTCTATCAAGCACTCCTCGATGCCAAAGGAAAGCTTAATCACATTGTCTTTAAAACGAAGTTTTGGGATAAACATAGAGATCAACCACTCAATGCTAGACAGATCAAAGTGTTGAACTTTATTTTAGATATTGGCATAGAGAATTTCAAAGGGAATTTGAGTAAGAAGAAATACATGAGTATTGCCGATACTGCTTCAACAACAGCATCACGAGATATTTCAGAATTGCTAGAGTTCGGGTGTATAGAGCAGATTGAGGGTACGGCTGGGCGGAATATTAGCTATAAAATTGTTCTATAAGTATATTTATATCTTATTGCTCAACAAGTAGGCTTGTAAATATTCTCGAACTTAGTTTGCAACTCTATAGGATGTGAAATTTTTATATGTGGCAACCAATATTTGACGATACTAAAAAGTTTATCCTCATAGGATGTTGTAAAATGAAATGCAGTTTTAGTCACTTTCCCATTCAATTAAAGACTAGAATGCAAATTTTAATTTAAAAATCTATACAGAATTTTGCATTCTGTCTAATAGATAGTGCTCTAGGATGATAAAGCCACTCTTTTTTAAACCCTCGAGTGTTGATACTGATAGAGGTAGTTTATAGATAGTATAACACCTGTGAGGACAAATCTTACACGCCCTAGAATCGCTTCAAAGTACTTAAAACCTATATTCTCTAAATCTTACACCAATACAGTGTCCCCCGTATGGATTTATCCCTCCATATGGGGATTGTTTCATTGCAAAGTGATTCATTGTACCATCATGATTAACCCTTTTTCTTTTCAAAGATCTTATACGCCTCAAATGCAATCTTGCTAATCACCTCTTTAGGATAATGAAGCTCATGGCTTTAAGCCTCTTGTCAGACGAAGTGCAAAATTCTGTATAGATTTTTAAATTAAAATTTGCATTCTAGTCTTTAATTGAATGGGAAAGTGACTAAAACTGCATTTCATTTGACTCTATATATTTAACCTTCTCTAAAAGCGATGCCACATCCACCTTTAGGATAATGCCATTTCAATGAACCAGGAGTAGCGACAGCCAGGCATGTACCGCATTCAAGACATGCTGCGTAAGAGACACCAATAGATCCATCTGTTTCTTCACTGTATACATGAGCTGGGCAAATACGTACAAAAAGTTTACCTACACCCATTTTTTTTGCAATTTCTTGATTCACTTCAATGTGTGATTCTTCTTCATCTAAGTGATAAATGTTACCATTTAATCGTTCAACAATAGATCCAAAATTTGCCATAGTTAATCTCCTTTATAAAGATTTTAAGCCAAAGAAAGCATCTCGTATAAGATTTGTTACTTTAAGGCTAGAGGCTTTAAAAGCACCTAATACTACTGATGTTAAACGTTTTCTTGGTGTTAGATCATGATGAAAAATTCTATAGAAAATATCGGCTAATAATTGCCCGTAATCACCATATAATCTTGATGTTTCAAAAAAAGCTGGAGCATTTTTATATGTTTTCATATCTTGCCCGACCCAATGACTATCAAGTTCCATTCGATACATATTCATGGCACTTTGAGAAAAATCTTTATTTTTAAGAGCATTATCAATTGTTTTAGCAACAGCTAGCGCTGAACCAGCAGCAAAGTCCATTCCTCTGATGGTTAATCCAGTATTCACTGTAAATCCAGCAGCATCACCAACAATAAGTAGTCCAGGTCGTGAGACCTCTTGAGCAACCATAGCAGGGCCATCTTCCATTGTTAAATGGCAACCATATTCTAACAGCTCACCATCAGCAATTAGAGGTGCAATAGCGGGATGTTCTAAAAATTGATCAAAGATAACTGTAGAAGTTAGCCCTTTCTTTTCTATACTCTCAAGTTGTAGAACAACTCCAATGGAAATGGATTCTGAATTTGTGTATAAAAATCCACCACCCGCTACAGATTTGGTACAATCACCAACGATAGCATATGCGACACCCTCATTTCCACGAACACGGAAACGATCTTCTATCACTTTGCGCGGTAATCCAATAACTGATTTGACGCCAACTGCTAAATATTTTGGTAGTTGTTTTGGACGGATACCTTCATCTTGTGCTAAAAATGAGTTCACTCCATCTGCTAAAATTATGACTTTAGCCCGTAACTCATCTTCCCCAGCTTTAACACCAACATATTGATCTCCTTCTTTTAGGAGTGAGTCAACACGAACGCCTGGCATAATCATTACTCCAGCTTCTTCGCATTTTCCTGATAGCCATGCATCTAATTTTACTCGTAAAACTGAAACTGCATTAATAGGGTCTGCAAGGCGTTGGTCCCAATAATCTATATTTACTGCTGATGTTTGATTTAAAAAACTGATTATATTACGTGTGATATGACGTTCAACGGGTGCTTCTTTTAAAAAGTCTGGAAAAATTTCTTCCATAATCCTAGAATAAAAAACACCTCCAGATAAATTTTTAGAGCCAGCTTCTACTCCTCGTTCAATCAATACAACTTCATGCCCTGATTTTGCAAGTTGATATGCGCTTACTAATCCAGCGATACCGCCCCCAACAACAATGACATCGAATATTTCTTCATCCATATTATTAACCTTTTATGAAATTAACATGAGTAAGAATATCTTTTATCCTTACTCATAAAGAAACTTACTTGAGCTTTCCAGATTTAATTTTTTCGCTAATATCATCTGCGGCTAACCACCCAGATGTCAATGCAAATCCATTAGCTGAACCAGGAATTGGCAATGTATAAGATTCACCATATAATCCACCTGCATCACAACCAACAACATATAATCCAGAGATTGGTTCATGATCTGAATTAAGAGCTTCCATATATTCATTGATTTGAAGAGCCCCCATTGTAATCATAATTCCAGTTTCCATTTTAATGGCATAAAATGGGCCTTCTTTTATGGTATGGAGATATTTAGCGCGTTTGTGGAATTTTTTATCTTCACCAGCATCGCAATAATTGTTATACTCATCAACTTCTGCTCTTAAAATAGATGGGGCAATCTTCATTTTTGTTGCAAGTTCTTCAATAGTACCTGCAGATAATACATTTGTTCTATCTTTATCAGTAGCGTCTGCTGCAATTTCATTTGATAAATTGACTAATTTCTCATAATTTCTTACATAGATACCAAGGCCTACATCATTCCCAATATTTACTAAATGGTCAATTGATTCTTTACTAAGAATTGACCAATACATTGCTCCTGGTAAAGATGCAACTACATCTCCTGCGTGACCAAAATTAAGGCCAACTATTTCATTTACAAAACGCTTACCTGTTTGATCAACCCAAAAATAAGGTTGGAAACCTGCAGCATTAGTATGGCTCGTAATAGTTTTGTCTCGCATTAAAGGAAATAATAGACGTGTACCAATATTAGGGTTTTCTATTCCACCCGCTTCAAGTACCATTTTGATACCATCACCAGTATTTCCTTCAGCTCCAACATTGATTAGATCTTTACCAATATTGTATTTAGCGTATTTATCCATCATCTCTGGGTTATTTGCATAACCTCCAGTTCCAACAATAACAGCTTTTGCACCTAATATGACTTCTTGACCATCGGCATCGATCGCTTTAACACCAATAATTTTTCCATTCTCTCTTAAAACCTCTGTTGCTGATGTTGACATAAATAAATCAACGCCGCGTCTTATAGCATCTGCTTCTAAGAGTTCAATAACTCGTGCCACTTCACCTTCTGGTAAGTGCCACGTAACGAGTTCACCTGGTTGATCAGGTGCAGTAATTTCAACATTTTCATAATGTGCACCAATCTCATCACGCATTTTTACAATGGTCGTTGCAGCATTTTCTACAAAACGAGAAATTAAAGCAGGATCTGCTCTCCAATGAGAATAATCCATATAAGTATTAAAAGCTTCTGTTTTACTCACATGAATACCTCTTTTCTCTTGCTCATCAGACTCAAACGCGGCATGGCCTTCAGCAAAAGATGAACTACCTCCAGTAGTTGACCCTTTTTCTAAAACGGCACAAGTGTTACCATTTCTAGCAACTTGGACAGCAGCAGAAAGCCCTGAACCGCCACCACCAATCACTACTACATCATATTCTGCATCAAATTTAATACTCATTTTTTATTCCTTTTATGAATTGAGCACTTTTTTAAGTGCTGGAATGATTTCATATAGATCTCCAACGATTCCATAGTCAGCAGAACGAAAAATCCTTGCTTCTGGATCATTATTAATCGCTACAATAACTTTAGCTCTACGAACACCTTCTAAGTGTTGTGGGGCACCTGAAATACCTATAGCAAAATAAACTCTTGGTGAAGTTGTTTGACCAGAACGACCAATATAGCACTCTTTGGGCAGCCAACTTAAATCATCTGCGATTGGCATAGAACACCCAACTTCAGCACCTATTGCTGAAGCAAAAGAGTTAATTAAAGCAATATCTTCTTTGGCTTTTATACCTCGTCCAAAGGATACAACACGAGATGCTTCTGCTAACCCAGACGTTTCAGAACCTGCACTTGAAATATTAATATCCATTGCATATCCATCACCGTCAAGTGCATTTATTGCTACAGGAGAATTCTCTGAAAGTTCAATATCTTCACCAGCAAAAAATCCTACAATATGGTTTTTACTAGTTAAAGTGTCTAAAACACGTCCATTTAAAGCCATTTGTTCAACAACTACTGTATCGTTCTCTGTAGATATATTTATAATCCCTTGTATGATGACGGCATCCAATGCAATTGCAATAGCACCAGCGATTGCCCTTGCACCAGAAGTTGGACTTGTTAAGACTATTTTAGGAGAAAGCTCTCGAACAGCTTTTGCTACAATATTAGCTTTTGCCTCAGGCAAACATGCTTCTAGAAACAAAACTGAACTAACGCCACTTATTGCTACTTTTTTTGCTAGATCTTTAGAGCCAACAACAATAGCATTCATTTCGCCTAAAGGTTTAGCAATATTAATAAGACCATTAAAAGGTGCTTCATCTGTAATAATAATACAAGTACTCATTACAATACTCCTTCTTTCCGTAATGCATCAATTAATTGAGCAGCAGAATCAGATGGATTACCTTCGAATAAATGTGCATATTTTACTTCAGGTGCACGACTACCACGAGAATCAATCCTATCATCAACTATTATATTTAAATCAGAAAGTAAAATTTTATTTATGGGTCGTTTCCGCGCCATCAACATTTCTTTCATCCCTGGCGTTCTCTTTTCTTCTGATTTAGCAACAAATCCTAAAACTACTGGCGTACTGATAGTGATAGTTTGCTCTTCACTTCCTACATGTCTAGTAGCAATAATCTTATCCCCTTCTATTTTTGCACTCGTAAGCTCCATAATTGATGGCCAACCAAGTGAACCAGCTAATGATACTGGAACACCAGAATAAGACTTAGGATCCCCTATAACAATTACATCAATATCTTTAGTTCTTTTAACTACGGATGCCAAAATTTTACCAATAGTAGCTTGGTCTGTTAAATTAGGAACATCTGCTACGCTAAAAGTTTCTTGAACACCACGCGCAAGGATCCAACTTGCATCTCCATCACCAATAGTTATACCAACAATTTCAGTTTCTGAACCTTCTGCCATAGTTTTCGCAGCATCAAGAGCTGCTGGGTCATCTTCTCCAGCAACCATTTTTGCACCTCTCCAATCAATAGAACCATCTAAGCGTACTGTCGCTGCTTCTGGGTCTCTAGCCCATTTATGTCAAACGAAGTGCTAAACTGGTCAGTAGAAAATGTAATTAAAGAGTTGCATTTTGATTTAAAACCTTAAGAAACCAAGTTAAATTGGTTAAACTCCATTTTCAAATTTTTGGAAAGGAGTTTGGTGTTAAAAAAAGGTGAAATTAAAATGATAAAGAAGTTTTTAGCTGAGGGTTTTAGTAAAAGTGCCATTGCACGAAAGTTAGGTATTTCAAGAGAAACTGTAAGGCGCTATGCCAATCTTCCAGATGATTATATTCCCCATATCAATAGACCTCCTGTGATTAACAGTGTTGATCCTTATTTGCCACATATCGCCAAGATGTTAGAGACGGCAGAGCAGCAGAAAAGTGAAATACCCTTAACCGTCATTTATGAAGAGATTAAGAAGCTTGGATATGATGGAAGTCTAAGGTGGCTTCAACAAGTCATACTAAGATATGAGCTTAGAGCTCGAGCCAAATTAGATGAGCCTATTATACGCTTTGAAACCAAACCAGCCCAGCAGATGCAAGTTGACTGGGTAGAGTTTCCCAAAGATAATTTATCCGCCTTTGTGGCGACGATGGGTTACTCTAGGGCATCTTATGTGGAATATGTTAATAATGAGAAGATTGAGACCTTGATAGGGTGCCATATGAACGCTTTTGCCTACTTTGGTGGTGTTCCTAGGGACTGTCTCTATGACAATATGAAAACGGTTATATTGTCGCGCAATGACTATGGTAAAGGTGATCATAGATTCAATCCCTTGTTTGCTGACTTTGCTAAACATTGTGGATTTAGTATCAAAGTATGTAAACCATATCGTGCTAAGACCAAAGGAAAAGTAGAGAGATTTAACCATTATCTGCGGTATAACTTTCATAATGGATTGAGAGTGAGACTAGCGATGAAACATTACACATTAACGCTTGATAATGCAAATGCGGAAGTTCTAAAATGGTTGGACAATACCGCCAATAAACGCATCCACCAAACGACATTACAGATGCCATTTGAGTTGTTAGCACAGGAGCAGTTACAGCTACTTCCTGTGCCTAAAGCCTATCAAGGAATCCACCCTAAAGCTTTGATTGAAAGTGTAGCTAAAAAATATTCTCCAATCAATTCTCACAAAGACTTGGAAAAATTGTATATCCCCAATAGAGACATTCAATGTTACGATGAGTTTATACCCATGGTTGCAAATATCATCCTTCCTGTTGGATTTTATGGTGGTGCATTATGGAGTTAGATACGTCTATCGATGAGTTATGTAAAGAGCTCAAGCTCTCTATCATAGGCGAAAAATATCATGATATTGCCAGTATGGCAGCTAAAGAGAATTGGCAATATACACAGTTCTTAGAGGAGGTATTACGAGTGGAAGTAGATAATAGACTAGGAAGGTCTAAAAATATGCTGACCAAACTTGCAGGATTCCCCGTTATTAAGACATTAGAGCAGTTTGATTACACTTTCTCCGTTGGTGTGAACCGTAAACAGATTGAAGAACTCTCAAGCCTAATATTTGTTAAAAAGCATGAGAACATCATCCTCTTAGGAGAAAGTGGTGTGGGTAAAACACATCTTGCTATTGCGCTAGCATTAAAAGCGGTGCAACATCGCTATAAGGTAAGATTTACCACCATTAGTGAGCTTTTAAGTAGTGCCAATAGAGCTAAAAAAGAGAAAAAATAGCTTCTTAAATCTATCGCCTCTCCATCGGTTCTTGTTGTTGACGAAATTGGATATTTTAACATGAGCAAAGAAGAAGCCAATCACTTCTTTCAAATTATTTCTAAACGCTATGAAAAAAGCTCCACCATCTTTACATCCAATTTAGTATTCAGTAAATGGGTTCAAGTGTTTGCAGGGGATAAAATAGTCACTACTGCCATATTAGATCGGGTATTACATCACTCACATATCATCAATATTCAAGGAGATAGCTACCGACTTAAAGAGAAGAAACAAACAGGAGTTTTACACTCAGAAATCTATAAGTTTGAAGATAAATCCTCAAACATGGAAGGTCGAAATCAAGAGGTGGTTTAAGTTTCAATTCGCAACTTTTTTACACTATAAACTGACCAGTTCTGCGCTTCGCTTGACAACGTACAAAACTACAGTTTATCTCTGAAAAATCAGATTCAGAATATTCTGTACCTTCACTTCCTGTCGCTCTCATACGATAAGGCATCAAACCTGCAGCAGTAATAAGCTCTTCTGGAATGTAGTGATACATACAGCCGAGTATCTTACCGCCATTCTTTATCCATTCGTCCATAGCAGGATTATGCAAAGAAGTTGCTGCCTCTTTGAATTCATCTAAAATGTGTGAACTAAATTGTGTTTTCACGGGATATCCACTCCTTTATTTTTTTGAGAGAACCCAAGCTACTAGTTAAAGTTAGATGCGCTAGTGCCCGGGAGCAGCCATGATAATGTAAAAAACAACTTGCTACCCCATCATATGAAGTAGCAAAATGCTTTTAGAATTTATACGATAAATATACTTTTGCCACATCAGTAGCTTTATCATTAAGATATCCGTTAGGAAGCACTCCTGGATAAGTGTTTTCTGTCGTTACATGCTCATAATTTGCTTTGATAAAGAAATTTTTATTGTATGGGTATATAACGATTAAACCCGTTCCTGTCACATCGCCCATTAGGCTACTGCTATTGATAGAATTTGGATTACAAAAAGATTTTCCAGCATACGGTACAAATGTCACACCAGCGATTGGAACCATAATTCCACCAACGATAGTATCAGCATTGCCTCGTTGCGCTACTCCAGCACCATTAACCGGCATCGCTGTAAAGAGTAAGTCACTTGTCCCTTTCCCAAGGCCTGCATAAACCTCTCCATCATCCATACTAGATGTAAAAGCCGTTACATAACCCAACTGACCAAGTCCAAGAGGTCCTGTTGCTTTTACACCCCATGCTTGTCCATCTTTGAGAGTAGAACCTAGTGATTTATCTGTTGAAGAAATATATTGAGCAGAGAGAGTATGCTTTGCTAGCACATAATCAGCTTGAAAATAGAGTACATCTTTATCAGAACCTGATGTATATCCATTGATTCCAAGATATTGAGCTTGAAGTGTCAAATTCTCAATAGATTTATTTTTAACATGTACGGTATAAGCACCATCTTGAACTTGATCTTTTACAAATTCTCCAGTATTCCCATCACCATCTGTTTGATTTTGATATTTAGAGATATATCCTGCCATTAATGTTGTATTTGGGAGGTCATTTGGGAGGTCAGAATTAGTTACCATATAGGCTTCAAAGGAGTCTTTTAAAAGAGATTCAGAAGGCTGTCCATCCACAGAAGTACTAACAAGTGGTGTATAGATATATTGTCTACCAACTTTTAAACTTGTATTTGAAATTTTATAATCAAGATACGCCTCAGATAAAACAGAACCTTGAGCATCCAAATCATCTTTAAAGACACTACCCTCATTGTCAATATCGAGTAAATGGGATGTCTGAAATGTTACACCCGCTTTCAAGCCATAATATTGCCCTGTCACTATACCTAAGCTTCCACCAACTGCGCTCACGTTATCAGAACTTGCTTTGCCAAGAAAATTTGAATCCGCGTATTCAGCTTTGATTTCACCTGTTACTTTGGAAGCTTTAAATGCTTCTTCTAAAGTATCTGCACACGTCGAAGTTACAAGCACCATAGAAACCACCAAGCTTAACTTTGCAATTTTAGTCATATACGTCTCCTCTTTTGAAATTTACACCATCAATTAAATGGCAGTTATCAAGTTACTTATTTTGTTGTAACAACTCTCGTCTTAATTACTTCATGCCCAGGGTGTTTTATTAATGACCAATAAGTCATTTATGGAGTAATTCTAATAGCAATTGCATTAAATTAAACTTAAATAAATTGAAATAATTAATCTTTTACTATAATAAATAAAACTTTAAGATACAAAATATTAGAACTTATATTGTTGAATATAAAGAAATATACGTATAGTTGGATTAAGAGAGATAAAAGATACAAAAATTACAATCCATGATGTAATGACACATATAATTGCCAATGTCAAAGAAAAGCTCCTAAATCTTAAAGTAATAAAAGTGATAGTATTTAAAATTTTGTTTCAAGGCTAATCAAAAATGTCAACAATAGAAGATCAAATAGAATTTAATTTTATGAAGTTTCAAAAGAATTTAAAGCTGAAAAGACGTATAAATAAGGATGGTCTTTTAACTCCACTCCACTTATCAAATAACTCACTGAAGAAGCTCTTGAAGCAGAGAGACTCTATTATATGCTTGGAGGAGAAGTAAACTGTAAAAATGGCTTAGAGAGTTTTTGTGAACTTGAAACCACAAGAGATCGAAACGTCGAACTTCAAATAGATAAACAACATCTAAACTACCATCTCAGATAAGATCGAAAAGAAAATTCTTTTGATGTATAGTGATCTGGCTATACTTATCATTTCTGTGTCCTAATAAGTGTAGCCAGATCATTTTGTGTTGACAGATCAATATGAATATGTCGCTTCCCCTTTTAAAGATATCTATTAAATTTCTATAGCCACTGCAACCATAAGTGCTATCACTGTCAAGCGAAGCGCAGAACTGGTCAGTTTTTAATGTAAAAAAGTTGCGAATTGAAACTTAAACCACCTCTTTATTTTGACCTTCTATGTTTGAAGATTTAGCTTCAAACTTATAGATTTCTGAGTGTAAAACTCCTGTTTGTTTCTTCTCTTTAAGTCGGTAGCTATCTCCTTGAATATTGATGATATGTGAGTGATGTAATACCCGATCTAATATGGCAGTAGTGACTATTTTATCCCCTGCAAACACTTGAACCCATTTACTGAATACTAAATTGGATGTAAAGATGGTGGAGCTTTTTTCATAGCGTTTAGAAATAATTTGAAAGAAGTGATTGGCTTCTTCTTTGCTCATGTTAAATATCCAATTTCGTCAACAACAAGAACCCGATGGAGAGGCGATAGATTTTAAGAAGCTATCCATATTTTTTCTCTTTTTTAGCTCTATTGGCACTACTTAAAAGCTCACTAATGGTGGTAAATCTTACCTTATAGCGATGTTGCACCGCTTTTAATGCTAGCGCAATAGCAAGATGTGTTTTACCCACACCACTTTCTCCTAAGAGGATGATGTTCTCATGCTTTTTAACAAATATTAGGCTTGAGAGTTCTTCAATCTGTTTACGGTTCACACCAACGGAGAAAGTGTAATCAAACTGCTCTAATGTCTTAATAACGGGGAATCCTGCAAGTTTGGTCAGCATATTTTTAGACCTTCCTAGTCTATTATCTACTTCCACTCGTAATACCTCCTCTAAGAACTGTGTATATTGCCAATTCTCTTTAGCTGCCATACTGGCAATATCATGATATTTTTCGCCTATGATAGAGAGCTTGAGCTCTTTACATAACTCATCGATAGACGTATCTAACTCCATAATGCACCACCATAAAATCCAACAGGAAGGATGATATTTGCAACCATGGGTATAAACTCATCGTAACATTGAATGTCTCTATTGGGGATATACAATTTTTCCAAGTCTTTGTGAGAATTGATTGGAGAATATTTTTTAGCTACACTTTCAATCAAAGCTTTAGGGTGGATTCCTTGATAGGCTTTAGGCACAGGAAGTAGCTGTAACTGCTCCTGTGCTAACAACTCAAATGGCATCTGTAATGTCGTTTGGTGGATGCGTTTATTGGCGGTATTGTCCAACCATTTTAGAACTTCCGCATTTGCATTATCAAGCGTTAATGTGTAATGTTTCATCGCTAGTCTCACTCTCAATCCATTATGAAAGTTATACCGCAGATAATGGTTAAATCTCTCTACTTTTCCTTTGGTCTTAGCACGATATGGTTTACATACTTTGATACTAAATCCACAATGTTTAGCAAAGTCAGCAAACAAGGGATTGAATCTATGATCACCTTTACCATAGTCATTGCGCGACAATATAACCGTTTTCATATTGTCATAGAGACAGTCCCTAGGAACACCACCAAAGTAGGCAAAAGCGTTCATATGGCACCCTATCAAGGTCTCAATCTTCTCATTATTAACATATTCCACATAAGATGCCCTAGAGTAACCCATCGTCGCCACAAAGGCGGATAAATTATCTTTGGGAAACTCTACCCAATCGACCTGCATTTGCTGGGCGGGTTTGGTTTCAAAGCGTATAATAGGTTCATCACTCTTTGCCCGAGCTCTAAGCTCATAACGCCCAATGACTTGCTGTAGCCAACGTAAACTTCCATCGTATCCAAGCTTCTTGATCTCTTCATAAATGACGGTTAAGGGTATTTCACTTTTCTGTTGCTCTGCCATCTCTAGCATCTTTGCAATATGGGGAAGGTAGGGATCAACACTATTGATGACGGGAGGTCGATTAATATGGGGAACATAATCATCAGGAAGATTGGCATAGCGCCTTACAGTTTCTCTTGAAATACCTAACTTTCGTGCAATGGCACTTTTACTAAAACCCTCAGCTAAAAACTTCTTTATCATTTTAATTTCACCTTTTTTTAACACCAAACTCCTTTCCAAAAATTTGAAAATGGAGTTTAACCAATTTAACTTGGTTTCTTAAGGTTTTAAATCAAAATGCAACTCTTTAATTACATTTTCTACTGACCAGTTTAGCACTTCGTTTGACACTAGGGGTAGTCCATGACGTAGACAAGGCTAGTCTACCGTGTAGACAAGTATATGAACCATCAATTAACCATCATTATGAATCTTCATTTAACCTCTCTCTTGAGAAAGTTGATTTTAAAACTTTTAAAAAAGAGCTTCTTAGATTATTCCCGAATTTTGAGTTTAAATTACCATATCCAAATAAATTTAATTATATTAAAGAGCATCAAGGTTTTTGTTTCAAAAATGACTTGATTTATGATTTTCATACTCAAAAGTTTATGCAAAAAGAAGAGAGCTTTGAAATGTGGAACTATCTTTTCCAAGAAAAAGATAAATTCTTCGAACTCGCTAAAGCGCAAAAGGAGATCGCATGATCGAAGAACTAGTTGTAATCACTAAATCAGATCTTGCAAATCTAATTAAAAATGCAGTCAAACAAGTTTTTTTAGAGCAAAAGCTTGATAAGTACGCTAATCGTCAAAAATTTGCGCCAAAAGAGGCGGCAGAGTTTACAGGGCGAAAAGAATCGTATATTCGTATGTTAATTCGAGATGGTAAAATTCCATTCGCCAAAGAAGGGAAACCTGTTATTTTGTTTCGTAAAGATCTTCTTCCTCTCAAAAAATAGAGATATTGAATGTTAGAATGCCTAAAATATTTAATTATCTTAGTAATCTACCGTCACCTATTTCGTCACCTAGTAAAAAGTTTGAGGATTATAATTTGTTTGAAAGTCCCTAAAATAGGGATGGTGCGGATAAAGAGACTCGAACTCCCATGCCTTGCGGCACCAGATCCTAAGTCTGGCGTGTCTACCAATTTCACCATATCCGCACACAACAGTAGTAAATTTTGCGAAGCTGAAGCTTCGTCTTAAGGGTGGTACGCCCTACACGATTCGAACGTGTGACCTACGCCTTAGAAGGGCGTTGCTCTATCCAGCTGAGCTAAGAGCGCATCTTCTCGGTTTAGGTGGTGCGCTCGAAAGGAGTCGAACCTACAACCTACGGATCCGAAGTCCGTTGCTCTATCCAATTGAGCTACGAGCGCATAAACCGCTCTAAACAATGGGGTGAGTGATGGGGATCGAACCCACGACCCTCAGAACCACAACCTGATGCTCTAACCGACTGAGCTACACCCACCATCATTTTAAAATTATGACATGGTCGGGGCGAAAGGATTCGAACCTTCGACCCCCTGGTCCCAAACCAGGTGCGCTGACCAGACTGCGCTACGCCCCGACATTTAAAAAAACCTAAGATGGTCTTTTTAAGGCTGAAATTCTAGCCAAAATCCAGCCTTTTGTCAAGGAAAAGTTTTTTAAGCTTTTGGCTGGAATTCGATCAGTCCTTCTGTGGGTGAACTTGCGGTGGCAAAAGGCTTTTTGGCGATTCTTCCCGCAAGGTAACTCGCACGTCCCGCAAGGACAGCATATTTCATCGCTTCAGCCATCACAATAGGGTTCTTCGCTTGCGCAATCGCCGTGTTGGTTAGTACGCCATCGGCACCTATTTCCATCGCAATCGCCGCGTCACTCGCACAGCCGATACCTGCATCAACGATAACAGGAATATTGACCGCTTCTTTAATAAACAGAACGTTGTAACGATTTTGAATGCCTAGCCCACTGCCAATCGGAGAAGCCAAAGGCATCACTGCGGCACTTCCAGCGTTCTCAAGACGCTTTGCCATAATCGGGTCATCATTGGTGTAGGTCATGATGGTAAAACCATCTCGTGCCAAAACTTCACACGCTTTAAGGGTTTCCATGACATCGGGGTAGAGGGTTTTTGCGGTATCGCCGATAACTTCGAGTTTGATCAGATCAAGCCCTGTTGCTTCTCTCACCATTCTGAAAAGCGTAATGGCATCTTCTGCCGTGGTGCAGCCTGCGGAGTTTGGGAGCAGTTTAATGTCAGTCCCTTTGAAGTAGTCCATGAGATTTTCTTCGTTCGGATTGGTAATGTTGACACGACGTACTGCGACGGTGATGAGTTTTGAGCCACTGGCAAGTGTTGCATCTTTGGTGGTTTGAAAGTCAGGGTATTTACCGCTTCCGACGATCAAACGGCTTGCAAATTCGATATTTCCAACTTTAAGAATGTCGTTCATTTTAGTTCCTATTGAGTAAATTTTTCACGGTTTCGGGAAGGAGTTCGTGTTCAAGTGTGTGGATTTTAGCTTCAAAATCTTCTAAGCTCATGCCTTCACTTTTCTCAAAACAGCGTTGCGCGATGATTTCACCACCATCGAGCTCTTCACTGACGTAGTGAACGCTGATGCCAGCGACCTTCATCGGTGAATCAAAGCTCTCTTTTATAGCATTGCCTCCCTTAAAAAGTGGAAGGAGTGAGGGATGTAAATTGATCGCTTTAACCTGTTGTGTGAAATACGGGGTGAGAAAACGCATAAAGCCAGCCAGCACGGTCAGTTCGGCACCACTGTGATGGATAGCCTCGACAAGGGCTTCATCAAAGGCTTCACGGCTCTCATAGCGCGCATGATCGATGATGAGAGGTTCTATGCCGTAACTGCGTGACTTTTCGATTCCTGCGGCGTTGGGGCGGTTGCAAATGGCGATTGCAACTTTGATTTTACAGTGTTCAAATACTTGATTGTGAAGGCACGCGAGCAATTTTTCCAAATTACTTCCTTCTCCACTGAATAAAATAGCAATTTTCTTTATAACCATTTAAGACCTTTACAAATATCCATCGGGGTGAGCGCAAAATTATTACATGTAAACTTACGTGAGACGAGTGCATGCGCCAAAGAGGCACTGATTGCCGCATCTTTTGGGGTGTAGCCTTGGGCTAAAAGTGCTCCTATCATGCCAGACATGACATCGCCACTGCCGCCTTTGGCAAGGGAAGGCGTGCCATAGGTGTTGATGAAAAGCTCGCCCTTGTGCGCGATGATGGTGTTTGCACCTTTGAGAACGAGTACGACATGGGGAAAGGCAAGGCTGAAATGTTTGGCGTGTTTAAAGCGGTTAGCTTGGATCATTTCGACACTGATTTTTTCTTTACATGTAAGCTCTAAAATCGCGCTAAATTCTTTGGGGTGTGGGGTTAAAACGACGGGTTTTTTGGATGCGATGATGTCGTTTATCAGCGGATGATGTGATAATGAAGCATCGATAACTAGGGGTAGTGTGTTGGAGAGCAAAAGCGTTTTAAGCGCTGCATCATCAAATGGCATTTCAAGCCCCATGCCTGCGACAATCACATTGGCATTTTTGGGCAGTGTATCGCTGTGCATCAGATAAATAGGCAATTTTTTTGGCTTTTCGCCAAGAAGTGTCACAAGCCCAGCGCCAAAATGAAATGCGCCCATTCCTGCAAGTCGTGCCGCGCCCTCTTTGGCGCCTTGCACAATGGCAACGTGTCCAAAAGTGCCTTTGTTGCTGTTTTTTTTGATGCGAAGTGGGAGTTTGAGATCGCTTTTACGAAGCAGAAAGTTGGAGCTAGGTGTTTCATACTGATTTCGCGCGATGCCCAGATTGGCGACTTTGATATCACCTATGGCGTCTTTAACCGTGTCATTCAAAAGAGCTAGCTTCAAAGCGCCCATCGTCACGGTTTCATTGGCTTTGAAAATGACAGGACTCAGCGTTAAATCATTCAAAATGCCACTGGGAATGTCGCAGGCAATTTTGTAGCCTTGCTTCGCGTTGAGTGTTTCGAGCAGTTTACATGTAAGATCATCTAAAGGACGATTGAGCCCCGCGCCAAAGAGTGCATCGATGTAGATATCAGCATCGACGAGTTCATTGACCACGACAACACCCACTTTTTTGGCACGTTCTAGTTGGCGTTTGGCAAGCTCAGATTTAAGCTCATAGGGGAGATAAAGGCTCACATGATACATGCCATGAAGCAACCGTGCCGCAACAATGCCATCCGCTCCATTGTTCCCCATGCCACAGACAAAGAGCGCACTCTTTTTACATGTAAGCTTTTTTTTCACAGCGCGAGCGAGCGCAAGCCCTGCATGTTCCATCAAAATTTCAGGAGTTAAATCAAAATTTTTATAACAACGCTCATCTAAACGGTTTGTTTCTTCATAGACGTACTGCATCGGTTTCTCCTAACGCTTACGGAAGCTCAAAGCTTCTAAAAGATGCTCTTGTAAGATCAATTCACTCTGTGCCAAATCGGCGATGGAGCGCGCAATGCGAAGCACTTTGTGGATACTTCGCTGACTCAGCCCTAAGCGACTTTGTGCCATTTCTAAACTCTCATTTGCTTTTGCTTCGAGGGTGCAAAAACGCATCGTGTTGTGCTCATCTAGTTTGCCATTGAGCTCATTTTGCCCACGACTTTTTTGCATGACAAAGGCTTTTAGCACCTGTTCAAACATCTCTTTTGAGCTGAGACCTTGCTCTTTAGAACTCTCTTCGCTCATCTGAATGTACAGATCGATTCTATCCATAATGGGTTCAGAGATGCGGTTTTTATAGCGATTGATCTCGACTTCAGAACAACGACACTCGTGTGTTTGGCTAAAAAGATTGCCACATGGGCAAGGATTTTGAGCCGCGGCAAACAGAAATTTGGTCGCGTAACTTACTTTGGTATTGACCCGAGAGATGAGGACGCGATGATCTTCTAAAGGTTCTCGAAGGCTCTCCAAAACGGTTTTGGAAAAGTTGGGAAATTCGTCAAAAAACAAAATGCCATTGTGAGCGAGCGCGATTTCACCTGCGCGGCTTTGGGTGCTTCCACCACCAAAGATGGAAGGACGCGAAGAGGTGTGATGTGGCGACCTAAAAGGGCGCAAGGGGCTTAGCTCCACGTCCTCTTCTTGGAGTGATTGATAGGCGTTTGACTCTAAAATTTCTTCGATGCTTTGAGGGGGTAAAATGTAGCGAAGGCGTTTGATGCTCATACTTTTGCCGCATCCCGGGCTTCCTTCCATGAGAAGGTTGTGCATGCCCGCTGCGGCGATGAGCATGGCGCGTTTGGCACGGTGTTGTCCTAAAACATCGCTAAAATCGAGTGGAAACTGCGTGCTGTAAAAGTAGCGTTTATTTTCAATGTCCAAAGCATTCTCGCAAAAATTTTGGTGTGGAGTAGGCACTTCAGTCTCAAAGCGTTTTTCTTTGAAAAAAAGCAGGGCATCACGCAGGGTTTCAACACCAAATGCCTCAATATTAGGGATTTGGTGCACTTTGGCGAGGAGTTCATTGGGAACCAAGACGCGAAGGTTAGGTGTGTGCGAAGCTAAGGAAAGGATAATCGGAAACATGGAGTTTGTTTTCTTGATTTTGCCATCAAGTCCTAGCTCTCCGAAGATGAAAAAATCTTTACATGTAAAGCGTTCTTTTTGAATGGCAATAAGCAGGGCCGTGACCAAATCAAAGTGGCTTCCCTCTTTTTTAAGATCAGAAGGGGAGAGATTAATCGTAATCTTTTGGGAAGGAAATTGGAAATCGATGCTCGAAAGGGCTGATTTTACGCGCTCGCGTGACTCTTGGATGGAAACATCGGTAAGGCCGACAATATTAAATCCAGGAAGGGCTCGAACAAGGGTTGATTCTACATCAACCTCATAAGCTTTGTTCCCAAATAGCGTGGCGCACTTTGCATGTTTGACCTTGGAGAGTGCAACAGCTTCTTCCACGATTATTTACCCGCTTTTTGCTTTTTTTTCCACTCTTTGTCAAATTTTTTACGTTTTAAATAAGAGAGTTTTTCGATAAAAAGACGACCTTTGAGGTGGTCCATCTCGTGTTGTACGGCAATTGCCATCAGATCGGTAAACTCTTCTTCGCATCGGTTGCCATCTCGATCACAATAAACAACTTTAATATGCGCAGCACGCTCGATTTCATCGTAATATCCAGGGACACTTAAACATCCCTCTTGATAAATCGTAATACCATCTTTTTCAAGAATGACGGGATTGATCATTTCATAGAGAGTTTCAGCTGTTTGGTACCCTTCTTCATCGACAAGATTGATGATGAGTACGTTCAAAGGCACACCCACTTGAATCGCCGCAAGCCCAATACCCTCTTTGGCAACCATTGTTTCGTACATATCGTGTAAAAGCGTGTGCAAATGCACATCAAAATGCGTCACCTCTTTGGAGGTCTCTCTTAAAAGCTTATTGGGATAAACAAGAATCTCTCTAATCATAGCTCCTCGCTTGGGAGGGAAGGCGTGCACACAATGTAAGGAACAAATTTTTTACCTGTGTGCGGGAGTTCTTCAAGCGTTGCAGAAATAAACTCCTCGGAATTATGCTCGGTATCGAGGGCAACGATGGAAAGCTCGATGTCTGTTTCAACTTCGCCTGTTCCCACAAAAAAGCTGGTTTGATAGACCAGTTCACTGATACGATCGCACGCTTTTTTCGCACTCGTAATATCAGTATGTTTGAGAATCATCGCAAAAATGCCATCGCCAAAATGCGCTACAATATCGCTTCTGCGAGACGTTTTCAGAAGCAATTTAGCAATGTTGCGCACAACGGTGTCTTTGTCTTTTTTATTGACAATCTTCTCCAACGTATCTTCTTTAACGCGCGCTAACACCAAAGAGCTTGAATGCGCATAATTTTTAATCAATTTGATCTCATCTTGGAGCGATTTAAGCAGGTATCTGCGATTGTAAACACCGTATTTGACATCAAAAATAGATTGGTTATCGACCTCTTGCAGGATCGTTGTTGTTTTTTGGTAATAATCTTTTAAAAGATCAATTTGCTTGGTGGTCAACGCAAACATTTTATTAAGATCTTCACTCAGCGTTGAGATAATATTTTGAATCGAAAGTGGGTTAGAGTTTATCTCTAGCTGGGTTGAGCGTTTTTTGATAATCTCTTGCATGACATTAAGGTTGCGATAGACCGTAGAAACCACTTGCATAATGTTTTTAATCTGCGCAAAACCCTCTTTCACTTCGCGCTCAATGCGTGCATGATTTTCATCATTGTTTGTATTTTCTAGATCCAAAAAGTCATTAATGCGTTTTCTAAACGCAACGGGTTTACTCTCTAAAAGTTTGTCAAAATAGATCTGAAAATTGGTAGGGGTGGGAGGGATATTTTCATCTCCCAACACCTTGAGTACCAACGCGGCAAATTTTTCAAGCTCCACATTAGAAGCTTGAGGAACAATAGGCTCTTTAGGAATGGGCGGGGGGTGGAGCTTGCTCAATCGAATCATCCTTGACATCGATATTATAAACACCCGTCTTCCCTTTTTCTTTGTTAAAACGAACCATTGTTTGCCTTCTTTATGTTATTTAAAACTTTTATCTAATACTTTATCAATTAAACCGTATGCACTTGACTCTTCCGCACTCATGAAAAAGTCTCTCTCTGTATCTTTGATGATTTTAGGGAGTTTTTGTGAACAGTTTTTTGCCAAAATTTCATTGAGCACTTGTTTCATTCTCAAAATTTCTTTCGCTTGAATCTCAATGTCGGTTGCTTGTCCTTGAGCACCACCTAAGGGTTGGTGAATCATAATGCGTGCATTTGGAAGCGCGTAACGTTTACCTTTGGCGCCAGAGCTAAGTAAAAATGCTCCCATGGATGCCGCTTGACCGATACAAATAGTGCTGATATCGGGTCTGACATAATTCATCGTGTCATAGATGCTAAAACCACTGGTAATAACACCACCCGGAGAGTTGATGTAAAGATAGATGTCTTTTTCAGGATCTTCCGCTTCAAGGAAAAGTAGCTGTGCAACAATGGAAGAAGCAACAACATCATTAATCTCACCGCTAAGCATGATGATACGATCTTTTAAAAGGCGAGAATAGATGTCATAACTTCTTTCCCCTCGACCCGTTTTTTCGATAACGACTGGAACATAATAGCTCATTATTTACCTTTAGTAAAAAGCTTTGTGAAGAGTCTCTCTTCAATGATGGACATTTTAATCGCTGGAAGAACACCTTGTTTCTCATAATACTCTAGGTACTCTTTTGGATTTGCACCTTGTTGCATCGCTTCAAAGTAGATCATTTGAAGGACTTCTTGGTCACTGACATTAATCCCTTCTTGTTTGGCTAGTTCGTCAACAATAAAGGTAAGTTTAACACTTTTTTCTGACTCTGTTCTAAACTCTTCTCGTTTTTCTTTGATTTTCTCAGGATTGCCTGCATATTCTTTGATTTCGTCTTCACTGAGCTTTCCAAACACGCCACGCATTTGAAGATCAATCTCTTGGTCAACGATGTTTTCTGGTAAGTCAAGAGCGAGTTTTTCTAAAATATTTTCAACAAATTTAGGTTTGACTTCATCGTTGAAAAGTTTTGCAAGTTTTTCATTGCGGATTTCGGTCTCAATTTGCTCTTCAAGTACGGCTAACGTTGGAGTTTCAACCCCTGGAAGTAATTTTTTGATCATCTCTTCACTTGGTGTTTCAGGAACATCTTTGACTTTGATCTCTTTAATGGTGACTTTAAACACCGTTGGTTTACCTGCAAGGTCTTTGTTTCCGTAAGTCTCTGGGAACGTTACTGCAATATCTTTGCTTTTGCTACTGACTTTGAGTCCGATAATGCCATCTTCAAAACCTGGGATAAATGATCCACTTCCGATTTCAAGGGTATAGCTCTCCGCTTTTCCACCTTCAAACGCGACACCATCGACAAAACCTTCAAAATCGATCACAACAAAGTCGCCTGATTTAACAGCACGTTTTTCTTCAACGGTTTTAAGCTCAGCAACCAGTGCTAACGTTTTCTCAAGTCGCTCACTGATCTCTTTTTTCGTTACTTTTGGCGCTTTGTATTCAGGTACGCACTCTTTGTAGCCTTCAACAACTACGGTTGGTTTAAATGAAAGTTTCATCACAAGTTCTAACCCGCCCTCTTTCTCTTCAAATTTTGAGAAACTTGGCTCTCCAACAACAAGGTCTGCTTTAACATCAAGTTCAGCCAAAGCTTTCGTGTAAAGTTCTCTGAGAACTTCGGTTTGTGCGTCTTCTTTAAGTTGTTTGCCGTAACGTGCTTTAACGATGTGTGCAGGAACCTTTCCTTTTCTAAACCCATCCACTTTCATATTTGAAGCAGCCGATGCAATCATCTTCTCTTCTTTCTTTTGTAAAAGTGCAGGTGAAATAGTCGCTTCAACTGCAGCATTAGCACTATTAGTACGGTTAACTTTAATTTGCATAAAATCCCTTTTCGATATAAAATTTTGCTCAAATATAGCAAAAATTTGCTTTTAAGTCGCTTTTTATCCATTAAAAAGCAAAAAGCAGATAAAATATCTCGTCTTAATTTTAACAGAAGTGAATCACAATGCAACGAAGAGAAGAGTTCGAACAAGCCGTTAAAACGATGTTAGAAATCATCGGTGAAAATACCGAGCGTGAGGGGCTTTTAAAGACACCAACACGTGTGTTTAAAGCGTATGAACATATGACACAAGGCTATCATCAAAGTCCCAATGAAGTTTTAGGTGAGGCACTTTTTGAGAGCGATAATAACCAAATGGTACTGATTAAAGATATAGAATTTTATTCGATGTGTGAACATCACCTTTTACCGATTATTGGACGCGCGCATGTTGCCTACATTCCGAATGGAAAAGTCGTTGGACTTTCTAAAATTCCTCGTATGGTTGACATTTTTGCCCGTCGTCTTCAAATTCAAGAACAACTCACTGAACAGATCGCTAAAGCGATTGATGATGTCATTGCTCCTAAAGGCGTGGGTGTTGTCATTCAAGCGCGCCATATGTGCATGGAAATGCGAGGCGTTGAAAAAACACACTCCAACACCACTACATCAGCCCTTCGAGGACTTTTTCTCAAAGCAGATACGCGAAAAGAGTTTTTTGACATCATTAATGCACCACAGGCTAATCGCTACTAATGCCACTCGAACGCCTCAAAAAACAACTTAACGGTAAAAGCCTCTCTCCCATGTTTGGCACGATCACCAAAATCAGCTCCACGACCATTGAGGCGTGTGGACTAAGACCCAGTATTGGCGATATTGTCAAAATCGTCTCTTTGGATGGTCATAAAAGTGAGCTTGGCATGATCACGGAAGTGGATCGCAACTCCTTTTTTATCTCTCCTTTTGGTTTTATTGAAGGCTTCAAAACAGGCGATAAAGTGTTTATCAGCGAGCAGGGCATGATGATTCCTGTGGGCGAAGAGCTTCTTGGACGCGTGGTTGATCCGTTTATTCGCCCCAAAGATGGCAAAGGAACGATAGGTGCAAGTTCACAAGCACCGATCATGAAAGCGCCACTTGATCCGATGAAACGAGGGCTTATTAACGAGCCATTTCGTGTCGGTGTCAAGACCATTGATGGACTTTTAACCTGTGGCAAAGGTCAGAAAATGGGCATTTTCGCAGGAAGTGGTGTGGGTAAGTCCACGCTGATGGGCATGATCGTTAAAGGGGCTGAAGCTTCCATTAAAGTCGTAGCGCTCATAGGGGAACGTGGACGTGAGGTGCCTGAGTTTATTGAAAAAAACTTAGGCGG
Source organism: Sulfurospirillum multivorans DSM 12446 (assembly GCF_000568815.1). Lineage (NCBI taxonomy): Bacteria > Pseudomonadati > Campylobacterota > Epsilonproteobacteria > Campylobacterales > Sulfurospirillaceae > Sulfurospirillum > Sulfurospirillum multivorans. Next base: position 2,881,738 of record NZ_CP007201.1, on the reverse strand, counting down.
TAACCTTGAAAATACTGTAATTGTGGTTGCAACCAGCGATGATTCGCCTTTGATGCGCAAATACGGTGCCTTTTCAGCGATGAGCATTGCCGAGTATTTTAAAGACCAAGGACGCGATGTTCTGTTTATGATGGATTCTGTGACACGTTTTGCAATGGCACAACGTGAAATTGGTCTGTCTTTGGGTGAGCCACCCACCTCTAAAGGCTACCCGCCTTCTGTTTTGGCTCTTTTGCCTCAACTCATGGAGCGAGCGGGAAAAGAAGAGGGCAAAGGCTCGATTACAGCGTTCTTTACGGTACTTGTTGAAGGTGATGATCTAAGCGATCCGATTGCCGATCAGTCTCGGAGTATTTTGGATGGTCACATCGTGCTGAGTCGTGAGCTTACCGATTATGGTATTTATCCTCCCATTAGCATTCAAAACAGTGCTTCAAGGGTTATGGGGGATGTCATCGATGCCGAGCATAAAAAAGCGGCGATGCGTTTTAAACGGCTCAATTCCATTTTGAAAGAGAACGAAGTTCTCGTCCGCATCGGTGCATACGAAAAGGGCAACGATAAAGAACTCGATATGGCGATCAATAAAAAAGAGAAGATGAATGGCTTTTTACAGCAAGCGCCCGAAGAGGTTTTTGAGTTTGAAGCAACCGTTGCTGAGTTAAAACAGATTATTGCCTAAATTTCTTTAGTATTTTTTAATATAGAAAATACTAGTATTCAAAAATTAATTAGGATAAACTTTATCCTATATAGAAACGGAGAGTGAAGCCAATGAGAGTCTATTTAGATAATAACGCGACAACCATCGTTGACCCTAAAGTGTTTGCAGAGATGGTTCCTTATTTTTGCCAAATGTATGGCAATCCAAATTCTTTGCATGAATTTGGCAGTGAGAGCCACCCCGCACTTCGCAAAGCGATGGATCAACTTTATGCGGGCATTAACGCTAGCGATGAGGATGACATTGTCATTACGTCCTGTGCGACTGAGAGTAATAACTGGGTGATTAAAAGTATCTATAATGACTACATTTTAAATGGCGACAAAGATCACATTATTACCAGTGAAGTTGAGCATCCTGCGGTTGGGGCTTCGTGTAAATTTTTAGAAAGCTTAGGTGTTAAAGTGACGTATCTTCCTGTCAATAGCGATGGTGTCATTGATGTAGAAGATCTTAAAAATGCTATTACGGATACAACAGCGCTTGTTTCCATCATGTGGGCGAATAACGAAACCGGTATGCTTTTCCCTATTGAAGAAATCGGTGCAATTTGCAAAGAAAGAGGTGTCCTTTTTCATACCGATGCCGTTCAAGCCATTGGTAAAGTTCCTGTCGATGTCAAAAAAGTCTATGTGGATTTTCTCAGTTTCTCAGCACATAAATTCCACGGTCCTAAAGGGATTGGTGCGCTTTACATCCGCAATGGACAACCCTTGTCACCGTTTTTTCATGGTGGTGAGCATATGGGTGGACGTCGCAGTGGAACCCTTAATGTTGCAAGCATCGTAGGTATGGGTAGAGCAATGGAACTGGCTGTGGAAGCGCTTGATTTTGAAAAAAGCAATGTAAGACGTCTTCGTGACAAACTAGAAGATGCTCTTTTGGAAATCCCTGAAATGATGGTTATTGGAACGAAAGAACAGAGAGTTCCTAATACCATTTTGGTCAGTGTAAAAGGCATTGAAGGCGAAGCGATGCTGTGGGATCTCAACCAAAGTGGCATCGGTGCGAGTACCGGAAGTGCCTGCGCAAGTGAAGCGTTAGAGTCAAACCCTGTTATGGAAGCGATTGGCGCCGAAGCTGATTTAGCCCACACGGCACTTCGTCTTTCGCTTTCACGGTTCACCACAGAAGAAGAGATTGATTTTGCGATTGATGTGATTCAAAAAGCGGTGATCAGACTTCGTGCCATTTCAAGCACGTATGCGTACGCGCCAGAGTGGCACGTTAGTAAGTTATAAGCGATCTAGACACGCTTTTAAAGCAAAGCTTTAAAAGCTACGTTAACACTGGGTTCTCTTTGGCAGAGCGCCCGCGCACCTTTGGTGCTTTTACGTTTACATGTAAAGAATTATAAAGGATAAAAAAATGGCAAAAAATAGTTTAATTGGCGGTTCCATCTGGGAAGAATACAGCCAAAAAGTACAAGATTTGATGAACCATCCCCAAAATATGGGTGAGTTGACGGAAGATGATGCAAAAAATGAGGGCGGAAAGCTCATTATTGCGGACTTTGGCGCAGAGAGCTGTGGCGACGCCGTCAGACTTTACTGGATCGTTGATGAAGCAACAGAAGTGATTAAACAAGCTAAATTTAAAAGTTTTGGCTGCGGTACAGCGATCGCAAGTTCCGATACCATGGCAGAGCTTTGTAAAGGCAAAACGGTTTCTGAAGCGGTCAAAATTACCAATATTGACGTTGAAAAAGCGATGCGCGATACACCCGATGTTCCAGCGGTTCCGCCTCAAAAAATGCACTGTTCTGTTATGGCATACGATGTTATTAAAGCAGCAGCAGCTTCGTATAAAGGCGTGGATGCCGCTTCCTTTGAAGACGACGTTATCGTGTGTGAATGTGCGCGTGTGAGTCTTGGAACGATCAAAGAGGTCATCAAGATCAACAACCTCAAAACCATTGAAGAGATCACCAACTACACCAAAGCAGGTGCGTTTTGTAAATCCTGTATCAAGCCTGGTGGACATGAGGCACGTGAGCATTACCTTGTTGACATTCTAAGAGACACGAGAGCTGAGATGGACCATGATCATCTGCTTGCGATCTCTGATTCAAAAATCGAAGGTAGCAATACCGTGAACTTTGATGATCTGACCGTGGTTAAAAAATTCCAACAAATTGAAGCGGTGATCGACGAAAACATTCGTCCGATGCTGGTCATGGATGGCGGTAACCTCGAAATCCTTGACATTAAAGAGGGTGGTGATGGTATGAGCGATGTTTACATCCGTTATCTTGGCGCGTGCAGTGGTTGTGCGAGTAGCTCAACAGGCACACTTTTTGCGATCGAAGCTGTCCTACAAGAGAAATTAAGTAAAAATATACGAATATTACCTGTCTGAAAAGACTTCAAGGAAGTTGCACCCCCGCACTTCCTTGAAATTTCTTACATGTAATAAGGAAAAGATGTGGCAAAAGTCGAATTTTTAGGCCCCCTTGGGCGTCCTAGTATTGAAGTGGATATTGCGAATTTAAACGAACTTAAAACCTTTTTCAAAGACGATAAAGAACTTCAAGATTGGCTTGCCATCTGCGCGGTTGCCATAAACGATACCCTCGTTTGCGACCTCAATATTCCCCTTAAAAAAGAAGATAAAATCTCACTTCTCCCTCCCGTTTGTGGAGGTTGATCTTATGTTAGAACTTCACGATGGATCTTTACATGTAAAGAGTATTTTGGCTGCTTGGTACGATCAAATCAGCGAGCAAAATTACGGCGCATTTATCCCTTTTGTCGGCATCGTTCGAGATGAAGATGGCATAGAGGGTCTTAGTTTTGATATTTATGAGCCTATCTTAAATAACTGGTTTAACGCATGGCAAGAAAAAGCCAAAGCGCAAAACGCTTACCTTCTCATGGCGCACTCTCGTGGTGACGTGCTCAATCACACTTCAAGTTACATCGCCGCTGTGGTTTCTCCCAAACGCAAAGTGGCACTTTCAATGATCAACGATTTTGTTGAAGATTTTAAAGCCAATGCACCGATTTGGAAGTATGACCTGGTGGATGGAAAACGCGTCTACGCCAAAGAGCGTTCTCATCTTCTTAGTGGTTCTGGACTGTTAAAGGCGGATGCATGAGCAAGAATTTCCTACCCTTTGATGAAACCCTCAGAGCACTTGAAAACTCCATAAAAACAGAAATTGGCATTGAAAATATTTTCATCGGCGATGCCCTTGGTCGCTTTCTTGCCGTTGACATCGTAGCCCTTGAAAATAACCCAACACACGCAACCTCTTCGATGGATGGGTATGCCATTCGTTTTGAAGATCAACAACTAGGCTCACTCACCATCAGCGATTTTATCCCTGCTGGAACTGAAACACACGGTGTCGTAAATAAAGGCGAATGTGTGAAAACCTTTACGGGCACACTGATGAGCGAAGGTAGCGACACGCTGATTCCCATCGAAAATGTCGAAGTAAAAGAGGGCAAGATTCACATCACTTCCGCAGTCTCCAAAGGTTTTGCGGTTCGACCGATTGGCGAAAACTACAAGGCGGGTGAAGTGCTCATCAAAAAAGGTACAAAGATCGGTTTTGCTGAGATCGGTGTGATGGCGGAAGTGAGTATGGTGCAAGTCGAAGTCTTTATGAAACCGCGCATCGCCATTCTTTCAACCGGCAATGAAATCTTAGATTTTGGTGAGCCAAAAACCTCTTTTGCACAAATTCGCAGTTCAAACCACGTCACCGTTGAAGCGATTTTACGCCAACTCAGTTGTGAAACAATGCGTTTTAAACTCATCCGAGATGATCGTGATGTGATCGAACAGCAACTCAGACAAGCGCTCATGTGGAGCGACATCGTCATCACCACGGGTGGCGGCAGTGTCGGGGATTTTGACTATTTGCAAAGCATTCTGACCGATATGAAGATCGAAAATATCATCGACGGCTCCTACATGAAACCAGGGCGCCACATTCGTGTCGTCAAAACAGGACACAAATACATTTATGCGCTTCCAGGCTTTCCCTACAGTGCTTCGGTCTGTACCTTTTTATTCATCGCTCCACTGCTTCGCAAACTGCGCGCTCAAACCTTTGCCTTACCAACGATTAAAGCGTTCATGGGAGAACTCTATAAAAAACGCTCCAAATTTGTGGAATTTACTGCTTGCAATCTTCGCTTTGTCGAAGGTCAGCTTGTCGTTGACTTGCAAGGCAAAAAAGAGGGCAGTAGCGCCATACTCAATAATCTCTTAGGCAATCCCGTGCTTCTACGCGTTGAAAAAGAGGTGCAAAAAATTGAAAAAGGTGAGATGGTTGACGTGGTATTGCTAGACTTGTAAAGGTCTGGCAATACTTTTTTGCCTTTACATGTAAACACATACCCGCTACTTTTAGAAAGGTTTTTATGAATAACGAACTGTTTGAGAAGACCATAAGCTGTCCTTATTGTTGGGAAAATTTTTCTATTTTCATTGAACCAAGCAGCGAAGTGGGAGAGTGCTATGTGGAAGACTGCTATGTCTGCTGTCGACCTATTGAAATTTACATTGCAGCAAAGAGTGATGAGAGCGTGGAGATTCGCATCAACTCTATTGAAGGCAATGAGGTTTAATAGAAAGGGTTTCACTTTTTCCTATTACATTTCCATAACTATTTAAGATTTTGTTATAATAGTATTCATCTTAAATCATAATGAGGAGTATGTATGAAAAAAGTTTTTTTATCGATGGTTGTAGCAGGTGCTTTAGTGTTGCCTTTAAGTGCGCAAGAGGTAAAAGGTCTCAATGTGTTGATGGTTTCAGCAGATACGCAAACTCAAATGATGGGTATGGTGCTCTCAACCAGCGTAATCAAAGACCACAATAAGATTGTGAACATCACTTTATGCGGCCCTGCAGGAAACTTAGCACTTAAAGAGTTTGAATCTGGTTCTGTCAAACGTGCGGATGGACAAAATGTCAATCCTAAAAGTGCACTACAAGGTTTAATCAAAGCAGGTGCAATCGTACAAGTGTGTCCTCTTTTCCTCCCTACAGCAGGTAAAGATGCTACAGCATTACTTGAAGGTGTGAGTGTTGCTAAACCACCAATGGTTGCTAAAAATTTGGTAGATCCAGCGTTTAAAAACATTAATTTTTAGTGAAAAAATGGCTTACATGTAAAGATTTTTCTTTACATGTAACGTGCTCAAATCTCTTTATGCCTCTTCCCATTAAACAAAAAAATCGTCTGAAGATTGATCTTTTTCCCACCTTCTAAAACCAAAAACTCTTCATACTCGATCATCATTAATTCCGTAACAACGCCTTTAACGGTGGCAGTTTGCTCATTTTCCAGATAGACAATCGTGGAAGGAATTTTGCGCTGAATGACGACCATGAGTTGGTCGTAAAATTCGCAGGAGATGGGTGTGTTCATTGTGTTACCGCCAAAAATCCAAGATAGACAAAACTATACCGCGCCAACTTGGCAAGACCTACGATGATGAGAAACTTCCACCATGAATAGCGCACGATACCAGCGACAAAGGTGAGCGGGTCGCCGATGATCGGGAGCCATGAGAAGAGTAGGCTTATTGCGCCGTATTTTTCAAAAAGGGTGGAGGCTTTTTGGAGCTGTTTTTCGCTCATGTAGCCTTTGGAGAGGGCGAAGGTGGTGGCGTATTTTCCAAGCACATAGTTCACAAACGAGCCTAAGGTGTTGCCCAGTGTGGCGATGAGTAGGAGTACAAAAGGGTTTAATTGTTCGCTTAGAAGATAGACAAAAAGCGCTTCGCTTCCACCGGGCAATAGCGTGGCGGAGGCGAAGCTTGCGAGAAAAAGGCCGAGGTAGTTCACCTATTCTAAAACCGCTAAGATGGTCTCTTTGTCGGTGGCTTGTGAGTCGTACTTGATAACAAGAAGCGCTTCACTTTCATTTTTGTACCATTCGACGACGCCTTTGACGTGGCTGAGATGCAAGGTGCGTGTCATGTCGATGGTGGAAAATGGTAAATAGAGATTTTTATTGAGGCTTGGATTTTTGAGGGCGGCTATTAAAAATAGCCAGCCGATACAGGCGATAAAAACAACCCAAGCGATCTCCATAATGCCAAAATGTTGCAAGAAATACCCACCAAAAACGCCACCCACAAAGGTTCCTGCGTAACCAAAGGTGTTAAAGACACCAAGAGCCGCACCTTTTTGGTGAACTTTGGCATATTTGCTTGCCATGGATTGCATAAGTGGTTCGTGCATGTTAAAGCCGATGAAAAAGATCACCACACCCACGATAAACCATGGTGCACTTTTTGCGTAGCCCATCATAACGTAGCTGATCGCAAAGAGCGCAACGCCTATCATCAGCATCTCTTTAGAGCGGTGTTTTTTCTCACCTAAAATCGCAGACGGCCCCATCGCAAGGACACCAAAGAGCATGGCAGGTAAGTAAACCATCCAGAGCTCTTTTTTGGCAAACCCAAACTCTTGAACCATAATGATAGGAATGACCATAAAAGCGAGTGTCATCATCCCTTTTTGCAGCATGTTGGTGATGTTCATGTTCATAAGGTTGCGGTCTTTTAAAATGTGCTTAAGTTCCGTCTCATCGGCACCGTAATGGTGAACGATTTTAGGAGGATTGGGCACTTTGGTGTAAAGCACAAGGATCGCAAAAAGCGAGAGTCCTGCGGTGATAAAAAAGAGTTTGTCAACTCCATAATACCCACCAATGACAGAGCCTAGCATCATCGAAATGGCAAAACTCGCGGCAATAAAGCCACCCATAATCGCCATCGCATGACCACGAACCTCTTCTTTGACCATATCACTGATCATCGCGGTTCCCACAGCGCCAATGGCAGCGGCACCTTGTAAAAAGCGTCCGATCATCAGACCGTAAATGGTTTCACTGTACGCACACACCAGTGAGCCTACAAGAAAAATCACCAGTCCAATAAAAATGGTAATTTTGCGTCCAATCTTGTCGGATATAATGCCAAAAGGGATTTGGAGGAGCATCTGCGTCAGCGCGTATCCACCGATGGTGATGCCCACTAAAAATTCGTTAGAGCCTTCCAGATGAAGCGCATAAACGGAGAGGACGGGTAGGACGATAAAGAGACCTAAAAAACGGAGGGAAATAATAAGGCTAAGGGGAAAAATAGTTTTAAACATAAATAGGAATTCCTCGAAATTTAATCAGGACAAATTCTACCCTTGTTAAACTTTGAAAATTCTATGGGTTTTGTAAGCATCACATCGTGCAAGGTATATTTATGTTATACTTTTTGCATTAAAGTTCGTCCAAAACTTACTTTGCACACAGAAAAGCACCAACGGTGCGCGGGCACTCTGCCCAAGTTTACCTAGTGTTAACGTAGCTTTTAAAGCTTTGCTTGAAAAGCGTGTCAAAGAGTTCTGTAAGAACTTAAATCAAATGAAAAGGATAGGCCATGGAAATTACACATATTTTAGGTTTTGTAGGGTGTGTGGTTGCGTATTTTGTTTCGCTGTATTATGTGGGATTGAACCACTGGATTGTCATGGAACACAATAAAATCTATGCTGAGTTTGATGCGATAAAAGCGGAGTTAGCGACGCTTAAAAAGTAAATGCGAGACACTTCTGTGTCTCTTCTTAATGGATGGTAATGCGAAAGAGTCTCTATTTTTGTGGTTGTTTAATGGTTTTGGTGAGCGGTTGTAGCTTTAAAACAACTGCTCCAACGCTTCAAGATGAAGCTTTAGTACTCTCGCTTCAAGAGCAAAATGAACGCTTTGAAATGCTGAGTCACACTGAGAATTTTGATGAACTCCTTGTCTTGTTTCTCCAGAATTGTGCGGCACCTTTAACCCAAAAAGTGTATGCCAATGTCTGCGAACAAGCTTTACATGTAAACGATGCGAAAGCCTTTTTTAAAAACTCTTTTGAGCTTAAAAAAATCCAACCCAACGAACAACGCTCGATGCTGACAGGCTATTATGAGCCTTTATTGCACGGCAGTTTGAAAAAAACAGAACGGTTCAAATACCCCGTTTACGGCAAACCCAAAGACCTTGTGATGATCGTGGGTGAGAATGACAAAAAGATGCGAGGACGTTCCGTAAAAGGCAAAATGATGCCTTATTTTACGCGCGAAGAGATCGGAAAGCGTAAACTCAACGCCGAAGTACTTTGTTATGTGGACGATAAGATCGATCTTTTCTTTATGGAAGTGCAAGGCTCTGGAAGGGTTGAGCTGGAAAATGGCAACGTCATTTTTATAGGTTATGCCGATTCAAACGGGCATGCGTACAAATCCTTGGGGCGTGAGATGATCAACCGTGGGATTTTTAACTCCGTGGAAGAGGTCTCTTTGCAGAGTATCCGAGCGTGGCTTATTGCGCACCCAAGCCAGATCGACACATTGCTCAACACCAACCCCAGCTATGTCTTCTTTCGTAGAATGGATCAGCGTGCTACGGGGAGTTTGGGACTGGTGCTAACCCCTGAGCGCTCCGTTGCGGTCGATCGTGCTCATATTCCTTTAGGATCACTTTTGGTCGTGAAGAGTGAATCGCCTAACTATAACGTCGAGAAGTTTGTCTTTGCCCAAGACACAGGAGGTGCGATCAAAGGGCCAAATCGAGCCGATATGTTTATGGGCTATGGAGAGCGGGCACAGTGGATAGCAGGCGAGCTCAAAGCGCCGCTTGAACTGTGGATCATGCAACCCAAGTTTTAAACAAAGAATGGATAAAATCAAGGTATAGAAATAACCCTTTTTCCACACAGTTGAGGCACGATGGGAACCCCGAAACGCTTACGCTTTTTCGTCCCATCGGCTCAAAGTGTTGCGTGCGGGCTATTTCTAAAACCTTTTACATGTAAGGTAATGGAGAAGCGTTTGAGAATTATTTTAGCCACATCCAATCACGGTAAAGTCAAAGAGTTTCAATCATGGATCAGCGAATATGAAGTCGTCGCGTACAGCGACATTATGCCTTCTTTTGAGATCGACGAAACAGGTACAACGTTTAAAGACAATGCGCTGATTAAAGCGCGCGCCGTGTATGAAAAATTGGAAGATAAAAACGACATCGTTTTAAGCGATGATAGCGGCATCAGCGTGCCAGTTTTAGGTGGAGAGCCGGGCATTTACAGTGCGCGTTATGCAGGTGTGCATGCAAACGCTAAAGATAATTTAAATAAACTCATTCAGACGCTTAAAGACAAAGGTATTGCAAAAACACCTGCATTTTACACCGCGGCGATTGCGCTTGTCTGTGCCAAAGGCGAATTTTGTGTGCATGGCTGGATGCATGGAGATGCCATTGCTGAGGCTCGTGGAAACAACGGCTTTGGATACGACCCAATGTTCATTCCCTGCGGTTACACTCAAACACTGGGTGAACTGGATGAGAGCGTGAAAAAAGCCTTTTCCCACCGAGCACGTGCGCTTGAACTCGCGTACATCGTACTTAAAAGTTTGAAATAAAAACGTAACCAAAAAATCGTAAAATAGACTAGGCTTTTTTGATAATGGCTCTAAATCATAGCGCTTATTAAAGAAGCCTCATAATGAAACCTCAAAGGATAGAAATGGCAACAGTATTAATTATTGGTGCGGGTGGTGTTAGTCGTGTGGTCACCAAAAAATGTGCGATGAACAGCGCGGTGTTTTCACACATCGTCTTGGCAAGTAGAACCAAATCAAAGTGCGACCAAATCGCCAATGAAATCAAAGAATCTTTACATGTAACCATTGAAACCGCTGCGATTGATGCGGATGATGTTGAAGCACTCGTTGCTTTAATCAAAAAAGTAAACCCAGCTTTGGTGATGAACATCGCTCTTCCGTACCAAGACCTTACCATCATGGATGCGTGCATTAAAACCAATGTTCCTTACCTCGATACCGCTAACTATGAGCATCCAGACCTCGCAAAATTTGAGTACAAAGAGCAATGGGCTAGAGATAAAGCGTTTAAAGATGCCGGCATTATGGCGCTTTTGGGCAGTGGATTTGACCCAGGTGTGACGAATGTTTTTTGTGCCTACGCACAACAATACCTCTTTGATGAGATCAACTCTATCGATATTTTAGACTGTAACGCAGGCGATCACGGTTATGCGTTTGCAACGAATTTTAACCCAGAAATCAACCTTCGCGAAGTAAGCTCCAAAGGGCGTTACTGGGAAAATGGAGAGTGGATCGAGACAGAGCCCGTTTCGGTTAAAATGGTGTGGGATTACCCCGAAGTTGGGCCAAAAGACAGTTACTTGCTTTACCATGAAGAGTTAGAGTCACTCGTTCAAAACATCAAAGGATTGAAGCGTATTCGTTTCTTTATGACCTTTGGTCAAAGCTATCTGACGCACATGAAATGTTTGGAAAATGTCGGCATGCTTCGCATCGATGAGGTCGATGTTGATGGCGTGAAAATTGTGCCGATTCAACTGCTAAAAGCGCTCCTTCCAGATCCTGCAAGTTTGGGACCTAGAACCGTTGGTTTTACGAACATTGGGTGTGTTTTTGAAGGACTTAAAGATGGTCAAAAACGCAAAGTGTACATCTACAACGTGTGCGATCACCAAGAGTGTTACCGTGAGACGGGCGCTCAAGCGGTCAGTTACACCACGGGCGTGCCTGCGATGATCGGGGCGAAGATGATGTTAGAGGGAAAATGGGCAGGGAAAGGTGTTTTCAACATGGAACAATTCGATGCAAAACCCTTTATGGATGAGCTCAATGTTCAAGGGCTTCCTTGGAAAACCATCGAAATGAAACCTGACGAAACGTTCGAAATCAAATAATCTCTCTCGCTCAAAGCTTTACATGTAAAGTTTTGAGCCGCCTCTTTGACACTTTACATGTAAAGGATCACCATGTCAAAAAAAGCAAAAATCTTATGGACAACGGGTAACAAAGAAACCGCCTTGCTGATGGTCTGCCTCTATGCACACAACGCCATTTTAAAGGGTTGGATGGATGAAGTCGAAGTGCTCGTTTGGGGTGCTTCACAACGTTTGATCAGCGAAGATGCGGAAGTGCGAGCCAAAGTGGAAGCGATGGTAAAGGATGGTGTCAAAGTGGTAGCGTGTCTCAAATGCGCCGACACGATGGAGATCACCGCGCCGTTACAAAGCTGCGGTATCGATGTTTTTTACACGGGAGAACTTTTGAGCTCGTGGATCAACTCTGGCGAAACCATTGTGAGTGTCTGATGGCTCAAACAATTCTTATCACAGGCTGTTCTTCAGGCATTGGCTATACCTGCGCGCATGGGCTCTCAAAACTGGGTTACACCGTTTTTGCAACGTGTCGCAAGGACGAAGATGTCAAGCGCTTGCAAGCCGAAGGGCTCAATGCATATAAACTCGATCTGTGCGACTCTAGCAGTTTACATGTAGCGCTTGCGTGGATGATTTCCCAAACGGGTGGTCGCATTGATGTGCTCTTTAACAACGCCGCGTACGGACAACCAGGAGCCGTGGAAGATCTAAAGCGTGACGTGCTTCGTGAACAGTTTGAAACCAATGTTTTTGGCACCTTAGAGCTGACAAACCTTGTGCTTCCCTACATGCGAAAACAAGGGCACGGGCGCATCATCTACAACAGCTCTATTTTGGGTTTGGTGGCGATGGGGTATCGAGGGGCATACAATGCGTCCAAATTTGCCATTGAAGGACTTGCCGATACGCTGAGGTTGGAGCTTCATGGCAGTGGCATTGAGGTTGTTTTGATAGAGCCTGGCCCCATTCGAAGCAAATTTCGCAAAAATGCCCTTGCAAAGTTTCGCGCCAATATCGACCAAGAGCGCTCCGCACACAAAGATGTTTATACCAAAACATTAGAACGCCTTCAAAAGAGTGGCGACAGCGCTTTTACCTTGGGTGCTGAGGCGGTTTTAGAGGTTTTGATTCACGCGATTGAAGCCAAAAAGCCAAAATTTCGCTACCCTGTGACCTTCCCAACCAAGCTTTTTGTCTGGCTAAAACGGTTTTTCCCCACCTGCTGGATGGATACGATAGCGCGCAAAGCGGGAGATTAGAAAGCCCTAAAATAGGGCTTTCTCTTAGGTTCTAAACTTATTCAAAATCGCGTTGAGTTTTTCAGTGAGCGCATTGAGATGCTCGCTTGCTCCTGCTATCTCTTCGACACTTCTCGTATTTTGTGTTGAAAGCGTGTTGATCTCTTCGATTTTTGCGACAATGGCTTCGATCTTTGAGCCCGTGTTAATATAATCCGTAACCGTTTTGTCGTTTAACATGGTCGCAATATCCATAATATCAACGGTGGTATTGATTTTTTTGCCCACATCTTCCGCGATGAGGGAGAGTTCTTGAACCTCTTTGGAGTTATGATTCATCTGCTCACTGCTGTCCACAATCGCTTGAACGATCACATTGATGGTGGCATTGATCTCCACTAAACTTTTTTGGGTGCGCTCCGCCAAGGTGCGTACTTCATCGGCAACTACGGCAAATCCCCTTCCGTGTTCACCTGCGCGTGCTGCTTCTATAGCGGCGTTGAGCGCTAGAAGATTGGTCTGATCGGCGATATCGCTGATGACCGTGAGAACATTTTTCACTTGGTCGGCATCTGAACTAAGCTGTTGGATTTTATGCGCTAGCTCAAGCTCGGTGTGTGCACTGTTTTGAACGCGCTCTCCAAGTTGTTGGACAAATTTACGGGCGGATTTGAGTTCTTGATTGGCTTTGATCACCTCTTCTTTACTCTCTTTGGCTTTAACCACTGACGCGTTAATCTCTTGTTGGATCGCGTTGGACATGGTTGTCGTTTGATGGATGATCGTGGTCGAATCCTCCACACGTTTTCCCACTTGCAAAGTCGTTGTTGAAAGTTCATGCGCAATGGAGGCATTTTCACTGCTCGTCTCTTTCGCAAGAATGATCGTTGCACGCACTTTTTCGATGAAATTATTGATCTCTTTGGAAGCTCCACCGATTTCATCTTGGTTTTTGATTTCGAGCTGTTTGGTCAGATCGCCATCACCAACGGCTAGATTGTGCGCGGTTGCTTGCAGGTTTAAAAGAGGCATTGCAATCAGATTGGTGATGAGAAAATAGATCGCGATAATCGCAATAAGCGCGACAATCGATCCTGTGGTAACGGTTTCGATCAGCATGGCGTTGATATTAGCAGAAATTTTTTCACCTTGTTTGGCAGTGTGTTCTTCAATATTGTCGATGTAAACGCCTGAGACAATCGTCCAATCCCACTCTTTGAAGTATTTGGCGTAGGCGAGTTTTGGAGCATCTTTTTTCGTGATCGGGTGCTCCGAATTATAAATGACAAAGACACCCTCTTTAGGGTTTTTCGCTGCCCCCTCAATCAGCTCTTTGCGAAATGGTTTCCCTTGTGAATCGGTACTGTCAAGTTTGATCTCGCTTCCTTGGCGATCTTGCTTTGTGGCATGAAACGCGTAAACATAGTTGTTCGCAGTTCCTTTTTTGAAACCAAAGAAGTAGCCCTCGTTGTCATCCGTGTAGCGCAGGGTATTGAGAATTTTAATCGCCTCATTTTGAAAATGTTCTTTGATGCTCGAAGCATAATCGCCCGTGCCGATAACGATGTTTAAAGGTTCATAGTAGAAATTATACGAGAGTTTGGGTTCATCTTGTTTGGTAATGGGGTGGGGCCAAATGAACTTGGTAACCCCTGTTCCCTCTTTGGCTGCTTTGAGGAGATCTTTAATAACGAAGTTTCCCTCTTTGTCTTTCATCTCAGTCAAATTTTTGCCGACAAGCGCTTTGTTGATGGGATGAACGACGTTGATACCTTCCATATTATATGCATAAAAATACCCCACATCGTTGTTGTAGCGGTAGCCATTAATCAGCGCTAAAAGCATCGTTTGCAGTTCATCTTTGGAGAGCTTATCTTTGTTGTTCGTGTAGATGTCGTCCAATGTTTTTTTGAGAATCATCGCATCGGCTTTGATCTTTTGCGCGATATTTGTTTCTGAAGAAGAGGCTTCATAAAAGGAACCAATCGCCTTTTCCGCCATCGTTGTAAAGGCTTTGAGCTCATTTTTATTGATCTCTAAAATGAGTTCGCCCTCATCTTTGGTTTGGATTTGCCCGAGTTGCTGTGATTTGTAAACCACCACCCCCAAAGAGATGGATGCCACGAAGACAATGGACACCATAAAGACAATCAAAGCCTTAATTTTAATACTCAAAGCCCGCATAGATTCTCCTTGTTTTTTGCGCTAATTCCTAATATTATCGTAACTTTTGGCTAATTGATTCATGGTCGGGTGGTATTGAGATTATTAAGAGGAAAAATGCTACATTTCATCTGTCATTTTGGGAGAAAAACATGGTCAAAGTCAGTAAAATAGAGACAATCATCGAACAGATTCAAACCCCTGCGTATGTCTGCGAAGAGGCACTTTTAGAGGCAAATTTGAAGCTTCTTAAAGAAGTCAGTGAGCGCTCAGGCGCAACCGTTCTGTTGGCACTCAAAGGCTTTGCGTTTAAAGCGCTCGCTCCACTTGTAGACACTTATCTGAGTGGTTGTACGTGCAGTGGTTTGCATGAAGCGAAATTTGCGAAAGAGTATTTTAAAGGCACGATTCACACCTATTCGCCTGCGTACAAAGAAGAGGATATTGATGAAGTCATTGCGCTAAGCGATCATCTTATTTTTAACTCGTTTAACCAATGGGAAAAATACAAAGCCAAAGCAGTCGGCAAAACCAGTTGTGGACTGCGTCTCAACCCTGAAGTCTCTTCCAGTCCCGTTGATCTTTACAATCCATGCGGGCTTTACAGCCGCCTTGGCATCACGAAAGAAAATATGCAGTACGATCAGTTAGAAGGCATTGAAGGGCTTCATTTCCATGCTCTTTGCGAACAAGATGCGAGTGCGCTTGAAGCGGTTTTGCAAGGGTTTGAAGAGCGCTTTGGTGATTTGATACCCCAAATGAAATGGGTTAATTTTGGAGGAGGGCATCACATCACGCGCGAGGGGTATGATGTGGAAAAACTCATTCAGCTCATTAAAGATTTTCGTGCGAAATATAACGGTATCAACGTTTATTTGGAACCGGGCGAAGCGGTAGGTTGGCAAACGGGGCCATTGGTAGCAAGTGTGCTTGACATCGTTCACAATGGCATGGACATCGCCATTCTCGACATCTCCGCAGAAGCGCATATGCCTGACACCCTTGCAATGCCCTACCGCGCCGCGATTCGTGGAGCGGGAGAGGTGGGCGAAAAACCTTACCTGTACCGCCTTGGAGGCCCAACCTGTTTAGCAGGCGACATCATGGGTGACTATAGTTTTGATGCACCACTAAAGATCGGCGATAAGCTGATTTTTGAAGATATGATCCACTATACGATTGTTAAAAATACAACGTTTAACGGTGTAAAATTGCCTGATTTAGCGGTACTTCACAAAGATGGACGCTACGAAGTGACGAGCCAGTTTGGGTATGATGAATATAAAAGGCGGAATTAAAAGAGCTTTACTTGTAAAAGAAGCTGATTGATACTCGCAGCTTCTTTGATGCGCAAATATTAACGATCCATTGCGATCTTCGTTGCCGCGATTAAAACATTTTTACCTTGCTCTAACGCCTCTTTATTGAACTTCATTGCTGGGTTGTGAAGCCCTGGGGTTAAGTCGCAACCTAGACCGAAATAGCCCGCTTTGATGGAGGGTTTTTCTTTGATGTAGTAATGAAAATCTTCGCCACCTGCGGTTTTAATTGGTGGGCATAATCCTTCATTTCCATAAACTTCGATGATGGCTTTGGTTAAAATATCAATCGCTTCATCAGCGTATTCTGCCGCAGGAATGGCGAAATAATTGCTCACATCGACTGTTGCTCCTACTGTTGCCGCACCTGCGATGATTGCAGATTTTGCTTTTTCAAGCAATTTTTCCATCGTAGGGTTAAATTCGGATCGAACATCCCAGATGACGGTTGCTTCGTTGGGAATGGCATTGGTGACGCCCGCGTCTGCGATGATTTGCGTGGCTTTAATGCTGTACGATTCGGTTGGGTTGAGGTGAATAGCATTGACAGCTGTGATTGCCGCAACCGCGGCATCAATCGCATTGACGCCTAAATGTGGACGTGCTCCGTGTGCCGCAACACCGTGAAAAACCGCTTTGAGTCTCTCGGAAGCAGCGTGGTATAACGCAGGCGTTGCTTTGCCCATCGTGGTCTCTTCAATGGGGCGCAAATGCAGACCAAAGATCATATCGACATCCTCAATCGCTCCGCCTTTAACCATAGCAAGTGCGCCCGTTCCGATCTCTTCAGCGGGTTGGAAAATAATTTTTAATTTCCCTTTGGTAATGGCGCCTGTTTTCACGAGCTCTTCTGCCGCCGCAAGTACCATCGAGGAGTGCGCGTCATGACCACACGTGTGCATCGCGCAGAGTTTGCCCTCAACGATGTGTCCAAGCGCGTCAATATCGCCCCTGAGTGCTATAACAGGCCCTTTGACGCCACTGTCATAAACGCCAACAACGCCCGTGGTTCCTCCGATGTTCGTTGTGACACTAAAGCCTGCTTTTTTAAGTTCATCTGCCAAAAAGGCAGCGGTTTTATGTTCTTGGTAACCCAATTCTGGGATGGTGTGCAGATAATCGTATAACTCAATGACTCTTGACATGTTTATTCCTTGTAGGCTAATTCCAAATGAAACGGGTAAGTTTCGTGCAAAGAATGTCTAAGTTTTGCTTATTATTGACTTATTTGATACGCACGTTTCTGTTTTTAGATATAAGATTAAAGCAGGGCACGACTATATTTTAAGCACCATTTTACGCGTACTTTTATGAAACTTGGTTATTATGCTGACGAAAATTATACAATTTCGATCAATTTTAGTTTAGGGAGGAAGTGGTGGCATTAGAAAACAATGAACCAACACAGGAATGGAAAGTAGGAATTGGGGCGTACATCGCACTCATTTTTGCGGTACTGTTTTTTTCAGGTCTTTTTATGAAAGTAGAAGGAATGGCATGGCTCGGTGCGCTTGATTTTACGACATTGGCAGGGAAATTTGGCACACTGCAAGATGCCAAAAGTACGTTTGTAGGATCGGGAGGTACGAGTGCGAAGGGTGGATTTTTATTTGCTTTATCGTTAGTTCCTACGGTTATGTTAGCACTGGGTGTGCTTGAAATTTTTACGCATTATGGAGCCATTCGCGCAGCGCACAAATTATTGACACCGCTTTTAAGACCGTTACTTGACATTCCAGGGCGTACAGGTTTGGCGATGATTACGGATTTGCAAAGTACCGATGCGGGTGCGGCACTGACGAAAGAATTGTACGATGAGAAACAAATTACCAAAAAAGAGCTTGTCATTATGGTGGCATGGCAGTACTCAGGTGCGGGTCTGATCAACAACTATTTTGCGATCGGCTCAGCCCTTTTTGCTTCGTTAACGGCACCCGTTTTAGTGCCATTGGTTTTGATGTTTGTCTTGAAATTTGTGGGTGCAATGATCGCACGCTTTACGTTAAATACGCTCTATAGGAAGGATTTTGCCAATGAACAATAACACAACTCCAACAAGCAATAACCCGTTTGATATTTTTGTCATTGGTGCGCGTAAAGGGTTTCATATCGCTATTAATAACTTGATGCCCAATGTTTTGATGGCGTATGTTATGGCTGAAATTTTAAATATCACGGGTGCTATGCAAGCCATTGGCGCGTTTTTTGCTCCTGCAATGGGACTGTTTGGACTACCTGGTGAAGCGATCACGGTGCTTCTTACCACGTGGTTATCGTGTTCTGCGGGTGTGGGTATTGCGATTAGTCTGTTTGCCAAAGGCATGCTCGATACCACCCATATCACAATTCTGATGCCAGCACTCTTTTTGATGGCGTCGCAGTTACAATACATGGGACGACTCCTTGGCGTTGCGGATGTTCCTAAAAAATACTGGCCGTTGTTGATGCTTATCAGTATTATCAATAGCTGTATCGCTATGGTGGCTATGCGCTTTTTCGTTTAAGAAATCAACCTTCAAAACATCTCTCTAGCGGTTGCATTTCGCAAGCGCTAGAGACTCTTCTTTCGTGCCAACATCTCTTTTCAAATAGTTATCATGAATACTTAATGTATAACTTTAGGATAATACTTTAAGAATTTAAGTTATAAACTACTAAAAGTCACACTAAATCTTTACATGTAAAAGGTAAAAGATGGATGCACAAGCACTTTCATCCTTGATTGAGATTTGTCAAAATAAAAAAATACTCTATGCTGAAGATGACATGGATGTACGTATGCAAACCTGTAAAATGCTTGAACTCTATTTTAAAGAAATCGTCGTTGTTGAGAATGGGTTAGATGGTTTTTTTCGTTTTGAGCATGAGCCTTTTGATTTGATTTTTACGGACATTAATATGCCAAAGATGGATGGGCTTATCATGATTCAAAAGATACGTAAAATTAATCCAACAATTCCTATTGTTATTTTTTCTGCTTATGATAATACGGAGTATTTTCTCAAAACAATTCAACAAGGTGTCTCTGGGTATATTTTAAAGCCATTTGTTTTTAATGATATTATTGAAATTCTTCAAAAGATTATGCAAACACACTTTAGTGCACACGCTGTTCATAAAAACGCTTTAATCGATGGATTTTATTGGGATACAAAAACGCAAACATTGTGCCATCATCAATCCGTTGTCAAGCTCAGCAAACATGAGATAGCGTTGTTTGAGCTTTTGACGTCATCAAAACAGCGTATTTTTTGCAGTGAAGAGATTGAAAATACTGTATTTGATGATGATATTAGCAATAACAAACGTGTGCGTAATTTACTTTCGCGTTTGCGCCATAAAGTAGGGTGTGATCTTGTTCAAAGCGTTTACGCACAAGGATATAAATTAAAATGGCAATACCACTAAAGCAAACTTCAACGCTCAAACAAAAAGCAGAGCGTTTTGAACAACTGTTCAACAACAGTGGCGTGGGGATTTTTATTGTGGATAAAGACCGCCTTATCATTGAAGCCAATGAGGCGTGTTGCAAAATTTTTGGATTTAGTTATGACCAATTAGTGGGGCAATCCGCTTTTGTGATGCATCTTTCGTATGCCACGTATGTCAATTTTGCGGAGATTGCGTTTAACAAAGTAAGGTTAGATGAGGCCCTCAATCTTGAGTATCCCTTTAAGCACAAAGATGGAACAACCCTTTGGCTTAGGATTGCGGGGGATTCGATTCCCTCCAATGAAGAGGTGTTGTGGACGATTACGGATATTACCAGTCGTATAGAGGCACAAGAGAAGCTCAAAGAGAGTGAAGCGTTACTGCAAAATGCTGAGGAGATAGCCCATTTTGGTAGTTGGGAAATTGTGATGGATGAGCAGCGAAGCATGAAGTGGTCGAAAGAGATGTACCTCATTTATGGAGAAGAGCCCCACGAATTTACCCCCACAATAGAGCGATTCAATCGGTATTTGAGTGCAGTGGATGCGCAAAGAGTCAAAGAGGTCAACCAAAAAGCGTTAATGAGTGGGATGAATGAGGAGCTTGATTATGTGATTTACCGTAAAGATAGGCGAAAAGCGTTTATCAATACCCATCGCAAAGCCATTTATGATGATAATGGTTTTCCGCTTCGATTGGTAGGGACATCGCTGGATGTTACTAATCAAAAGGAAAATGAACGCAAAATTCAACAACTCAACGAGACGCTCCATTTGGAAGTGCAGTTACAACTGGAAAAATTGCGTGAAAAAGATAAACAGCTTCAATACCAATCCCGCCTGATTCAAATGGGCGAGATGCTCAGCATGATAGCCCATCAGTGGCGTCAACCTTTGGCGGCGATTGCGGCAACGACTAGTTTTTTATCGGCAAAATTGATGCTTGAAGAGGTCAATAAAGAAGAATTTGAAGAAGAAATTGGGCGTATTGAAACCTATGTTTCGCATCTTTCCAAAACGATAGATGACTTTAGAAGCTTTTTTAAAGCGGTCAAACAACAAGAACGGGTGAGCCTTGATGTGGTCGTGGAAAAAACACTTAACATCGTCAAACCGCTTTTGGTGACTAAAAATATTACGGTCATCACAGACTTTACATGTAAGCAAAAAATTGAAACCTACAGCAATGAACTAGCGCAAGTGATTTTAAATATTATCAAAAATGCCGAAGATGCCCTTTTAGACAATGCGGTTCGTGAGCCGACGATTTGGATTCGAACATATGATGATGTCCGTATGCTTTATTTGGAGATCAAAGATAATGCTGGTGGCATAGATGAGGCTTTGTTTGAGAAGATTTTTGAGCCGTATTTTTCGACCAAATTTAATAAAGATGGTACGGGTGTAGGTTTGTGTATGTCTAAAACCATCGTTGAAGAGCACTGTAAAGGCACATTAAGCGTTCACAATGAAGCAGGAGGTGCCGTTTTTACCATTGCTTTACCCAAATGAGACATTTGCGAGACACTCTTCTTTCCCTCTTTTTTTTTCTGAGACAATCCCCAGACACTCTCCTCCTATAATGACACTAGCATTTTAAAATTTAGTGCAAGGAGGTTTATGATGGAAACACCCCTTTATCTCGAAGAGAGAAGTTTGGTGAAACGATTTAGTAGTCCTTTATCCATTTTACTCAACACCCTTTTTATTATGGTGTTGTTTTATGTAAGTTGGTGGATATTTCAAGACCCAAGGGGTATTATGCGTATGTATACGCCATTTGTCGGGTACATGTGGTGTCGATGGTTATTGGTTGTTATGATTTGGATCGCCTATATTTTCGACTTTTGGCCTTTTAGTAGGTCATGGCTCAATAACACACATCCTGTCTTAAAAGGTGTTATTTTAACGACACTGACTGCGGTTATCTTTGCGGTTATGCTTAAACTGTTTTTTGAGACTCTTTTAGGCGAGTATGCGATTACCTATTTTAGTCCTGAACGATTGACAAAAGAGGGGCTTGTCGAATTTTATGCTTTGGAGTATTCAGCACAAGCTATTTTGATGTTTGCTGCCATCGCTTCATGGTTAAGTCCTGCTTGGGTTGTTGCGGCTGAGGGCGCACCGTGGGGAAATCTTAAACAACCTATCAAAGGTTTTTCTATCTTTATAGTCACTTTTCTGCTTAGTTTTATCGTTTATTTTGTGGTTTATCATTCAAATATGGGTATTTTGTTTGATCCTTGGCAAAAATTTGCGGCGGTTACGCCACCGTGGTGGGAGGATTTTGCAGGAACGGTTCATGGTAACTTTAATATCGCTTGGGTTATGTGCTGTACCGTCATTGTTTGGATGCATGAAACGATTTGGGAGCGTTATCCTTTTTCAATGATTCAAACACCTTGGATTCGCCGTACAGCCTCATTTTTTGGCATTATCGCCATCGCCGTGGCGCTTAGTTTCTTTCTGTATTATGCACAAGAGCTGATTTGGGGTGAGGCGATTAGGGGAACAAGAAGAGATGCCGCACCTGATTGGAGATGGTTACATGTAGGCGAGATGGCAATCTTTTGGCTACTTCCTACTTTATATATGCATTTTTATCTTAAAAATGGATTCAATGGTTATAGCAAAGTTGTTAATATTTTTCTACGTACGATTGCAACAGTTTTAGCCGCAATTGCGCTTTACTATGTTTATTATAAAACAGCGCATCTTTTTTTAGGAACACAAAAAGGATTTTCACATCCTCAACAATTCCCCATGATACCTCTCATCTGGTTTATTAATGTCATGCTGATCAATTATTGGTTTATGGATGGCTGGCCAGGATGGCGTTTGGCAAAGGTGGGTGAAGTGATCAAAGTGCGTTCAGTGGAAGAAAATGGTGTCCTAACTGCCTCTTTTTACAAAGGAGCTGTCGGTGGAATCGTTGGTGGTGTAGCCGTTTACTTTGCCATCATTTATCTTTTGCCTTATATGGGCAAAGCATTAACAATTTTTTAACCAGAGGAGGAAACGATGTCAGTACAAAATGAAGATACAAAAAGGCGAGATTTTCTCAAAGGCGCTTTAACAGGGCTTGGATTAGGGACATTTGCAACAATGGGCATTTTTTCCTATTCGCCAATGCGTGAATTTTTCTTGCCTCAAATGGTGCGAAAAATGAAAGATTTTGGTGCGTGTAAAAGTATCAAAATTACCAATATTTCGGAGACAAGTTGGTTTGACAATGCCACCTTGATGGGCGATATTAAAGGAGCGGGTGGATTGCTTGTCAATCAATACCTTTTTAACTGGCCACCTTTTGGCGATGGTACAGGCCTTGCCAAAGGGAGTTACGAAAAAGGGATAGCTAAAATTAAACATCTTTTGCCCAATAAGCTGGAAGAAGCATGGAAAATTGCTGAAGAAAACAGTGTTAATCCTCAAAATGCAGGAGGCTTTGCTGCCTTGATTGAGATAGAGCGACTTGATGGCGTCAAAAAGAAATACCTTCTTGATACGGGATGGTCGTATGCGTGGATGGATGAATCGTTTAAGAGAGAGGGCATTGATAAGATGCTCGCCAATGGAGAAATTGAGGCGTTGATTATTTCGCATGAGCATTGGGACCATTTTTGGGGATTGCCTGTTACGATGAAGTATGCGCCTAATATTAAGATTATCGTTCCTGAGGGATTTTACCCAGAAGGATTTCAGTATATCAAAGACTCTGGACACAAAGGTGAATTAATGGTGCATAAAACAGGTATCAATGATATTGAACCAGGATTATGTGCGATTGTGTTTGATGTGCCTATTATCAATAGAGTTTTTGGTGAGCAATCTATCTTTGCCAATGTTCAAGGTAAAGGGTTGGTGAGCATTTCTGGGTGTTGTCATCAAGGGATTATCCAGTTTATCTCAATGGCTAAAAAAGAGTTAAAGTACGATAATGACCAAATGTACGGTATATACGGAGGTTTGCACATTTCGCCTTTTGATGATTGGGATCCAAAGTATGATGACTTGGTTATTGGGCTTGCAAAATGGGATTTTAAAGCCATTGGCTGTAACCATTGTACGGGGTTGTTGACGGCTCGAAAATTTGTAGCGGCAGGTTATCCCGTCGTTCAAGGAACAGCGCAGCATCGCTCTAAAAGTAAGGTGTATCTGGGTAATGGCGACACAATGGTGTTTGGTTAGTATGTCTATCTAAAGCCGATGGGAAACCTTCGGCTTTTAAAAAAGGGTTCATGATGAATATTCAAGCACTTTATCCTGCAACATTTGATGGTACGGCTGAGAATTACACAGCTTTTATGCGTTCTATTTTGATTAAAGGTTCTTATGACAGCGTGTTAAAAAAGATGACAGGCTATAAAGGAATGTATGTATGCCAGCATCCAAAAGAGTGTTGGACGCTTAAATTTGATCAATTTGAAGGTATATTTGGTGTTGTGTTTTCAGAAATTTATGATGGATTTGGCACTTTTGCGCTTTATTATTTTCCCTCTCCTAATGAGAATCTAATAGAGCGGTTTTCGGTTTTGGAAGGACTCTTAGCTCAAGAGGAAAATTTTATTGACAAAGTGCGTTCATTTGCATCAGACTCGGAGCTTTCGACGCAGTTTTATATTGGAAGTTTGCGTTTACATGTAAACATTGAATCACAAACAATGTTCCTTTGTTATGAGACGTGTTTACGCCAAAGAGTTTACGCTAAAGAGGGTGTTTTTTCTCCTTGGAAGAAGGATGAATGTATTATCGAGGCGGGTGGATTGGATAAAGATTTGCCTTCATTTCGTTTGGTATTGCCTTTTATGAATTTCTTCAATACCGCTATTACAAGGCTTACATGTAACGCACCTTCTTATTTTCAACTTTTTAAAGCACGTGATTACACTGTGGCATATAATGCGCAAGGCAGATGTGAAAAGATGTTAGATTCTCCTGCAACAAAGCTTTTCATAGCTTTAGGGTATGGAGATGGTGTGAGTGATGCGTTGATAAAGCCTATTGTAGAGAAGGCAGAAGCACAGGTTATTCTTGCGCATATGAGTTTAAATAGTTTTTTACAAAAAGCACCATGGTATGATCAAAATGAAAGCATGGCATTTCTTAAGCCCTCCATATCGCAACGCAAGATAAAACCAACCTTAGTCGTTGTCACTGGGTTTTTAGGTTCTGGGAAAACCAATTTTTTACAAAATTATATCGAATACGAGACTGAAAAAAATCATTTTATCGGCATTATTCAAAACGAGATAGGCAAAACAGGTTTAGATGGGAAGCTCGTAGATTATGATTATTCATTGGTCGAAATTGATGAGGGGTGTGTTTGTTGCTCGCTTTCGGGGCAATTACGTATGGGCGTTAATACGCTTATGAAAAAAACCACTCCCGATACAATTTTACTTGAAACTACAGGGGTTGCAAATCCTTTTAATCTTCTAAGTGAATTGCATGAATTAGAGGATTTGGTAGATTTAGAAGCGATTGTCACCGTTGTCGATGGGACAAATGCACTTTTTTTAGCGAAGGAATATCGTATTTTTATTGATCAAATCCGTTCTGCTGATATTATCTTGCTCAATAAAACAGATCTTATGAGTGCAACAGAAATAGAAAAAGTAGAGCAATTTTTGTATGAAAACAACCGTTGCGCTAAAGTAATCCAAACGGTGCAATGTGATATACATCCTAATGCGTTAAGGCTCTCTTTAAATGCGAGTACGGCTCAAATTGCTTCTTTGATTGCCGAAGAGGATGAGGTAAAGTATACGCATACACATGATCATCTCTCAAGTATAAAAGTTGCACTTCCAAAAGCGCTTAACAAAGAGCAGTTTGAAATTTATTTGGATACTCTCCCTCAGAATATTTATCGCCTTAAAGGCATCGTTGGTTTTGAAAACGAACTTTCTCAATATGTTGTACAGTATGTGCGTGGACACTATGAGTTTGTTGAACAGCAACGTGAACAAAGACATGAAACATTTTTGGTTTATATTGGAAAAGATTTGGATAAATGCTACCTCTCTTCACCGTACTAAAATAAGGCTACGTGCAAGGATGCAAGCTCTTTGGTAGCTTGATCCTAACAAAATCCTTATCTTTTAACCCCAAATTAAGATATTTTCCCACTTCTATCTGTCCTATAATTTTCCTAAATTACGAAAAAGGAAAACAATGGTTGCAGATATAACCCTTTTTATCAGCTTTTTGATCTTGCTCATAGGAGCAGCAAAAGCATACAGTGGGTTTTTTACCAAAGTATTGGTGGGTGAGAAAAACGTTTTAACACCACTTCTTTCACCGGTAGAAAAGAGTCTTTATCGTTTGTGTGGCATTAACCCACAACTGGAAATGAATTGGAAAAAATACGCTTTAGCACTGATGCTCTTTAACGGTGCGGGAATTGTGCTGGTGTTAGCCGTACTTTTGAGCCAACATCTTTTGCCTCTCAATCCGCAAGGTTTACCCGCACTTCCCTTTGAGCTAGCGTTCAATACGGCGGTGAGTTTTGTGACCAATACCAATTGGCAAAATTACAGTGGTGAGAGTACGATGAGTTATTTTTCTCAGATGTTTGTGCTCAGTGTGCAAAACTTTCTCTCTGCTTCAACAGGCATTGCCGTAGCAGTGGCTTTTATGCGAGGTATCGTTTATAAAGAGAGCGAGTCCATCGGCAATTTCTGGGCAGATATGGTTCGTATAACGCTGTATGTTTTGCTTCCGCTTTCTTTGGTGTATGCGCTCTTTTTGATTTCTCAAGGTGTCATTCAAAACTTTGCTCCTTATATCAGTGCCGTGAGCCTCGAAGGGGCAAATCAGAGCATTCCGATGGGTCCTGTGGCTTCGCAAGAGGCGATTAAGATGTTAGGAACCAATGGTGGAGGTTTTTTCAATGCCAACTCCGCGCATCCTTTTGAAAATCCGACCCCACTTTCTAACTTTGTGCAGGTCTTTTCCATCCTCTTCTTGCCCATTTCACTGCTTTTCGTCTATGGAAAAATGAGCCAAAAAAGCGGTGAGGGTCGTTCCATCTTAATCGCGATGGTCGTTCTTTTTGTGCTGATGTTAGGCTCGCATTATGTCTCAGAAAAATTTGGCAATCCTGAAATTTCGGGTATTGTAGGTGAGAGTGCGATGGAAGGCAAAGAGGTGCGCTTTGGCATCGCTTCAACCTCTCTTTTTTCGGTAGCCACAACGGCGGCATCGTGTGGTGCGGTCAATGGTATGCACGACAGTCTTACGCCGCTTGCAGGTATGGTCAACTTGGTGCAGATGATGCTCGGTGAGATTGTCATTGGCGGTGTGGGAGCAGGGTTTTACGGCATGATGGCGTATGTCATTTTGAGTGTTTTTATCGCAGGTTTGATGATAGGTCGTACACCTGAATATATGGGCAAAAAGATTGAAGCCAAGGAGATGACCTATACTGTCATAGCCGTGTTGCTTCCGGGTCTGTGCATCCTTCTTTTTACGGGTTTATCACTTTTAATCCCAGATGCCACTAGCTCCATCTCCAACCCTGGACCGCATGGTCTTTCTCAAGTTCTTTATGCTTTTAGCTCAGCCAGTGCGAACAATGGCAGTGCTTTTGCGGGACTCAGTGGCAATACGCTTTATTACAACTATGCGCTGGCTATCTGTATGTTTGTGGGACGTTTTGGTGTGATTATTCCCATGCTTGCCATTGCGGGAAGCTTGGCACGAAAGAAAGTCGTTCCTTTTGGCAAAGGTACCCTCAATACCCAAAGCGCGCTTTTTATCACCCTTTTGGTAGCAACCATTGTGTTAACAGGGGCGCTTACGTTTTTCCCTTCGCTGGCACTTAGCCCTGTGATTGAGCATTTGATGATGCTTGAACGCATCTCTTTTTAAGGAATGAGTATGAAAAAACAAAATAATTCTAGCTATAACCAAGCGATTATCCAAGATGCACTCAAAGGGTGTATTGGCAAATTAACCCCGAGAGAGCAGCTTAAAAATCCGATCATTTTTGTGGTCTATTTGGGTACCTTTATTACCGGCTTTATATGGCTTTATGAGAGCAGTCGTGGCACTATTCCTCTTTTTGGATTTGAATTTTGGGTCTTTGTCTGGCTCTTTTTTACAGTCCTTTTTGCCAATTTTGCAGAAGCATTAGCCGAAGGCAGAGGAAAAGCCCAAGCGAGTGCGTTACGTTCCGGTAAAAAAAGCAGTAGTGCCAATAAGTTAAGTGAAGATGGCAGCCTAAGAAAGGTCAGCTCAGAGAGCCTTAGAGTAGGCGATGTCGTCGTAGTGGTTGCAGGTGAGGTGATTCCAAGCGACGGTGAGGTCATCAAAGGCATTGCAAGCATCGATGAGAGTGCCATTACAGGCGAGTCAGCTCCCGTCATTCGTGAATCAGGAGGAGATCGCAACTCCGTTACGGGAGGTACGCTTGTCTTAAGTGATGAAATTACGATTAAGATCACGAAAAATCCGGGCGAGACCTTTTTGGATCGTATGATTAGCCTCATTGAAGGGGCTAAAAGGCAAAAAAGTCCGAATGAAATTGCGCTCTCTATTTTGCTGATGGGCTTGACTGCAATTTTTCTTGTCGTGACGTTGACACTCAAACCGATGGCTTTACATGTAAATGCAGATATCTCCGTTGTCTCGCTGATTGCGCTTCTGGTGTGTTTGATTCCTACGACGATTGGCGGGCTTTTAAGTGCCATCGGTATTGCGGGGATGGACAGACTGCTCAAAAAGAATGTGCTTGCAATGAGCGGTAAAGCGATAGAAGCTGCGGGTGATGTTAATGTGTTATTGCTCGATAAAACAGGCACGATCACCTTTGGTAACCGTATGGCAAGTGTTTTTACGCCTCTTGACATCAAAGAACTTGATAACTTGGCGTATGCTGCATTGTTAACATCACTTTCCGATGACACACCTGAGGGGAAAAGTACCGTTACGTTTGCGCAAAATACCTATGGCGTAAAAGAGCCAGCCAATCTGCAAAGTGCCCAGTTTATCCCTTTTAGTGCCTATACAAGAATGAGTGGGCTTGATCTTGATGGTAAGGAGTATCGCAAAGGGGCGGTGGATGCCATTGAAAAATTTGTCACCGCGTCGGGTGGAAAATTCCCCAAAGAGGCACACGATATTTGTATGCAAATCGGTAAAAAAGGTGGCACGCCTTTGGTTGTATGCGAGGGCAGTAAAGTGTTGGGCGTGATTCATCTCAAAGACATCATCAAGCCTTCCATCAAAGAGAAATTTGCTGAGTTTAGAGGTATGGGTATTAAAACGGTGATGATTACGGGTGACAATCCTATCACGGCTGCTGCTATTGCCGCAGAAGCAGGCGTGGATGATTTTGTCGCCGAAGCAACACCTGATACCAAAATAGCGCTTATTCGCAACTACCAAAAAGAGGGCTTTACTGTTGCGATGACGGGGGATGGCACCAACGATGCCCCTGCCCTTGCACAAGCCGATGTGGGTCTTGCAATGAATAGCGGAACCCAAGCGGCGAAAGAAGCCGCTAATATGGTGGATATGGACAGTTCTCCTACCAAACTCATTGAAGTGGTTGAGACGGGTAAAGAGCTTTTGATGACGAGAGGTGCGCTGACAACCTTTAGTTTAGCCAATGACATTGCCAAATACTTTGCGATCATTCCTGCACTCTTTGTTGTGGCGTTTCCTCAGATGGAAGTGCTCAACATCATGCACCTTTCATCGCCCGAGAGTGCCATTTTATCGGCGGTTATTTTTAACGCATTGATCATCATCGCACTGATTCCTCTGGCCATTTCTGGCGTTGGGTATAAAGCTTTGAGTGCAGATGTGGTGCTAGGAAAAAACTTGGTCATCTATGGACTTGGCGGTATTATCGTGCCGTTTGCGGGTATAAAACTGCTTGATATGTTGCTTGCAACATTGCATCTTTTGTAAAAGGAAGCGTATGAAAACACTACTTCAATCGATTAAATTACTTTTAGTCATGACATTTTTACTCGGAGGTGTCTATCCTCTTGTGATTACCAATCTCGGCGCGTGGGTTTTTCCCTCCCAGAGTTCAGGACTTTTACTGGAAGTTAACGGAACGGTTATAGGCGCTCAAAACATCGGGCAAAATTTTTCAAAAGCGGGCTATTTTATCGCTCGACCCTCGAGTGCAGGGGAAGATGGCTACGATGCACTCTCCTCAAGCGGGAGCAATTTAGCACCGACAAACAAGCTTTTGTTGGATAGAATAGATGCCAGTAAAGAAGCTTTACATGTAAGATTTGGCGATGGTGTCATTCCAAGCGATTTGGTCATGACATCGGGTAGTGGACTTGATCCGCATATCTCTAAATTAGCAGCACTCTATCAAGTTCAGGCTATCGCCAAAGAGCGCCAAGTGGATGAAGTTCAGATGCTAGAACTTGTGAATCAGTATATTGAGCGAAAATTTTTGGGTTTTATAGGCGAGGAGAGGGTCAATGTCCTTCTTTTAAATCGTGCGTTAGATAAAAACTTTGGAGTTTTAAATCCTTAACATGAATGAAGATGTCTTAGAAACGAGTGATCTGGTTCTTCAAGAGATCAAAAACAAACGCGAAACGGGTGAGCTAACGCTCTTCTTTGGAGCCCTTGCAGGTGTGGGTAAAACCTACACCATGCTTCGCAACGCCAAAGAATTGCTTAAAAGTGGTACACACGTTTGCATCGGTTATGTTGAGATGCACGGCAGGGCTGAAACAGAGCGTTTAACCCAAGGTATCCCTTCCATTGCACCTAAAAAGATCGTGTACCGTGGAAGTATGCTTTATGAACTCGATATCGATGCCATTTTGGAAGCTAAACCCGATGTCGTGCTCATTGATGAGTTAGCCCACAGTAATGCTCCTACTTCAAGGCATCAAAAACGGTATCAAGATGTTTTAGAGATCTTAGACAATGGCATTGATGTTTACAGCACGATGAATGTCCAACACCTTGAGAGCCTTAACGATTTGGTATTGCAAATTACGGGTGTGAAGGTCACTGAAACCGTTCCTGATAGCATTTTAGAACGCGTCGATAAAATCCAAATCATCGACATCCCTCCTGAAAAATTGGTTGAGCGGCTTAAAGAAGGGAAAATCTACAAACTCCAAAGCGTTGAAAAAGCACTCATGAACTTTTTCAAGCTTGGCAACATCAATGCTCTGAGAGAAATTGCGCTAAAACAAGCCGCAGGGCGCGTGAGCAAAGACGTTTACGATCTGTATAAAGAGAACAGACTGGAGCGTTGGGAAGCGGTTGAAAAGGTGATGGTGTGCATCGATGGCAGTGAATTTTCCGCCAATTTGATCCGCTATGCCAAACGGCTCTCTTCGCAGATGAATGCAGAGTGGATCGCGCTTTATGTTGATGATTTTTCAACGAATAATCGTGAAAAACTGGCTAAAAATATCCGCTTAGCGGAGGAATTAGGCGCTGAGGTCAACACCGTCTCAGGGCAAGATGTAGGCGAAGAGATTTTAAAACATGCGAGGGCGCGGTTTGTAACGCACATCGTTGTGGCGAAACGCAAAAAGAATTTTATAGGCAAGTTTTGGCGTATGGATATTGCCGATGAGCTCCTTAATGCGGGCAATGAATTTTGCATTATTTCGTACATTAACAAAACCCAAGAGCAAAAATTAGAAGCGTACACCCTTGATGAAGAGACAAAAGAGGAAGCTCCTTTGTGGCACTCTCTCTTTGGACTGGGCTTGCTGGGTGTGATTACCTTTGGGTGTATCGTTTTTAGAAATCATTTAGAACTTTTGAATGTCGCACTGCTTATTCTCATTCCTGTGCTGATCGTTGCTTCCAGAGGTGATATGAAAACCTCGATGGTGATTACCTTTGTTGGTGTCGGACTTTTTAACTACTTTTTTGTGCCTCCTGTTTATACCTTTGTCGTGAGTGACATCTCGCATCTGTGGAGCTTTTTCATCTTTTTCATCGTTGCTTATCTGATCTCATCGCAAGCGAAAAAGCTCAAACTCATTGGCGAAGCGATACGCGAACGAGAGAAGAGGGTGAGACGACTGTATAAACTAAGCCGTCGGGTGACGGCTGTTTCTGAGATAAAGCAGGTGATTAAAATAGCCATGCCCTTAATCGCTGAATCGCTCGGCAAAGAGACCTTCTTTTTCCTACGTAAGCATGTGGATGAGATGCCAAAACTCTATGCGCATTATGATCCTAAAAGTCCACTTTCGAGTAAAAAATACGATGCGATGTTTGAAAAATTAGAGGCTATTTTTATCTCTTCAAGTGAAAAAGCCGTCCTTGATTGGTGTTTGGACAATGGCAAAATAGCAGGGGCTGGCACGGACACCTTTTTGGCTTCGGATATGCTCTACATTCCGATTAAAAGCCGCGAGGTCGTTTATGGGGCACTTGGGCTTAAAATCAAACAAGATGAGATGAGCACAGAGTTTAAGATGTTTTTAGACTCTGTCACCAGTGTCATGGCGGTCTCTTTTGAGCGTATTTCACTTTCTGAGAAAAACAGTAAAAATGCGATTACTCTAGCACGTGAAGAGCTTAAAAATGCGCTGTATGGTTCCATCTCGCATGATTTACGAACACCGCTTGCTTCCATCTTGGGGATGGTTTCGATGCTTAAGACGGATGAGACGTGGCTGGATGAGAAAAAACGCGTTATCATCTCCCAAGTTATTTTTAGCGCGAAAAAGATGGAACGTCTGATGAATAATCTGCTCGATTCTGCACGGTTTGAAAGCCATCAAGTGGTTCTTAAAAAAGATTGGTGCGATATTGCAGACATCTTCTCGCAAGCGGCGAGGGAGTTTGAAGATATTTTAAAAGAGCGCAATTTCAGTATCAAAATTGAAGAAGAGTCGGGTATTTTTAAAGCCGATTGTGTTTTGATAGAACGCGTGGTCGTCAATCTTCTGGAAAATGCGATTAAATATTCGCAACACGGAAGTGCCATCACCTTAGGGTTTCAAAAAGAGGGTGCAAGGTGTAACATCTTTGTTTTAAATGAAGACAGTCACATCAGTGAAGAAGACCTCAAAATGGTATTTGAAAAGTTTTTCCGAATCAAAGGCATTAGCGATGACATCAATGGCAGTGGTTTAGGGCTTTTTATCTGCAAAAAAATCGTTGAAGCGCATGAGGGAACGATTTGGGCGAGAAATGTGGAAAACAGTGTCATTTTTGAGTTTAACATTCCCATAGAGGAGTAAAGTTGTCTCAGCCTAAATATAAAATTTTAATCATTGAAGATGATAAACAGATCCAAAAGCTTCTTGAAGTGAGTCTTGAAGAGCACGCTTTTTTACTCAAAGTGTGTGGCAGTCAAAAAGAGGGCATGTCGCATATGATTGCGTTTAATCCTGATCTGATTTTGTTAGATTTAGGGCTTCCCGATGGTGATGGAAAGCTTTTTGTAGGGAAAATTCGTGAGTTTAGCAACATTCCCATTATTATTGTTTCGGCACGAAATAGCGAACAAGAGATCGTGGATTCACTCAATCTTGGAGCGGATGATTATGTGGTGAAACCCTTTTTTACAGGAGAGCTCGTTGCTCGCATCAACTCCGCACTTAGGCATGCGCTCAAAAAAGAGAGCACTCCCGTATTTAAAGTTGGTACATTAGAACTTGACCTTGAAAAACGAGAATTTAAACAAGATGATGTTGCATTGCATCTCACCCCGTTAGAGTTTAGCCTTTTAAAATTTTTCATGCAAAACAGTGGGAAGGCTCTAACCCATGCGCAAATCCTCAAAAATGTCTGGGGTGTTGGCTACCAAAACGATACCAAAATACTGCGTGTGTTTGTCAATCAACTGCGTAAAAAGATCGAAATCGACCCCAATCGACCCACATTGCTCATTACTATTTCGGGTGTTGGGTATCGATTTGGATAATAACGCTAGCGCGATTTTCGCCACTGTTGGCTTTGTTTGAAGATGAAGTGAGAGAGTGCGTTAAACAGAAGTGTCACACTAAGGGAAGTTACGACAATGAGCGTTGCCATCGCGGCTGCAGCGCTGATGTCTCCTGCATCGTCCATATTTAAAACGGCTACGGATGCGAGTGTTGTGGAAGGCGAGTAGAGAAAGACAACAGCGGAGACGGTGGTCATGGCATTCACAAAAAAGTAACGCGCGATTTGTAAAATAGAAGGGGTTGCAATGGGTACGATGACTTTGAAAAAGGTCGCATAGCACGCAACGCCCATAGACTCGGCGACATCTTCAAACTCGTCGTCAATCTGTTTGATCGTGGTGGTTGCCGTAATGTAACTGGTCGTAAAAAAGTGCGCGACCGTACAGACGACCAAAATACCCATTGTTTGATAGATCCCATTAAGAGGGTTGCTAGGATGGTTGAAAAAGAAGATGTATCCAAGCCCTAAAACAAGACCCGGAACCGCCATCGGAAGCAGGGCTAAGAGTTTGAGAAAAGAGCGTAAGAATGAAAAGATTTTCCCACGTTCCACGACATAGGCGGTTATAAACACCAAGATCGTTCCCAACAAAGCACTCCAAAAGGCTAAGGTCAGGCTATTGAAGTAAGAGTTCCAGCCTCCGCCGTCCATGCTATCAAAATCATAATGTTTGAGCACAAGGCTTAAATCGTAGGGCCAAAATTTGACAAATGAGGCAAAAAAAGAGACGCCTAAAATGATCAGTAAAAGGGTTGCAACGAAGAGGGCAAACGCAAACATCATGGCATCGAAAATCGGAGCTTTTTTGGAGGTATAGAGGACAAATTTCGAGCCTAAAACCGCTTTTTGTTTTCGTTGTACAAGACTGTCGACAAGAAACGTGATCACCGAAGGGATCAAGAGTAAAACACCTACTGTCGCGCCAAGAGAGAAATTTTGCTGACCAATGACATGTTTGTAAATCTCCGTTGCTAAAACGGGAAAATCGCCACCGATGACTTTAGGGACGCCAAAGTCGGTAATGACGAGAGTAAAACTGACTAAAATCGCCGAAACGAGCGCGTATTTGAGGGTAGGAAGCGTGATCGTAAAAAATTTTCGCACACTGTTGGCGCCCATGCTTTGTGCCGCTTCGTAAAGCCTTGCATCGGAGAGCGACAGCGCACTTAAAAAAATCATCAAAATATGCGGGAAAACGTAAAAGCATTCGCCAAAAATAATGCCCCATGCTCCATAAATCGTACTGCCTCCCATCCACGGTTTTAAAAAACCTTGATGCCCAAAAAGATAGACAAACGAGATGGCTGGAAGCAGGGAAGGGGCAAGTAAGGGCATAAACGAGGCATAACGAAAGAGCGGTTTTAGGGGCATACATGAACGCATCAGCGCGTAAGCAAACCAAAATGCTATCGGTACGACGATCAGCGTGCTGACAATCGAGACAAAAAGAGAATTTTGAATCAAGCGTAACGATTTTGTTTGGCTTAGGTAATCAATGAAATTATGAAGAAAGATAAAGTGATGCGCCGTATCGAAAAAACTTTGGCGTAAGATTTGAAACAGTGGCACTAAAATGATCGTACTCAGCAAGAGGACTAATAAAAGGGTGATCGTGCCTAAAACGAGGCGATTGGAGTCTTGCCAGAAGCTAGGCATGCGTTTCGCCTAAAAAATAACGAATATCTTTAGGTGCAATCGCTAATTTAATCAAACTTCCCTCATCAATGGTGTCACGCATCAGGAGTTTATGCGGTAAATCAAGCAATAACGTATCGTCTAACAAGCCGTTGATCGCAACCAAAAGTCGACAGAAGCTTCCTAGAAACGTCATTTTTAAAACAGTGCCT
Source organism: Sulfurospirillum multivorans DSM 12446 (assembly GCF_000568815.1). NCBI lineage: Bacteria > Pseudomonadati > Campylobacterota > Epsilonproteobacteria > Campylobacterales > Sulfurospirillaceae > Sulfurospirillum > Sulfurospirillum multivorans. The sequence continues at coordinate 2,846,386 of NZ_CP007201.1, read as the reverse complement.
TCGATGATATTTTCAGCTTCAGCATCGTAGAGTTTAATATCCTCAGGACGAATCAGCAGTTTTGCGCTTTGGTATTCACTGGGCATGTCCGCTTCTTCAATCCAAACATTCAGCGAAAGCATACCGACACTAAAAAGATTTTTGCCTTGATAGAGTGCTTCTAGTAGATTGATTTTCCCAATAAAATCAGCGACAAAAAGGCTTTTAGGATGGCGGTAAATCTCCAAAGGCGTTCCGACCTGTTCGATGACCCCGTGGTTCATAACGACAATTTTATCGGCGATGCTTAACGCTTCTTCTTGGTCATGTGTGACCATAATTGTCGTGATACCAAGGCTCTTTTGAAGCTCGCGAATCTCTTGGCGTAAGTGCTCGCGCACCCTTGCATCTAAAGCAGAAAGTGGCTCATCAAGCAGTAGTAAAGAGGGTTTGGTGGCGATGGCTCTGGCAAATGCGACGCGTTGTTGTTGTCCACCGCTCAGTTCACTTGGGTATTTTCCTTCACTCCCACTGAGTCCAACCAATGCCAAAAGCTCTTTGACACGCTTTTTTGCCTCTTTTTTTTCAAAGCCTTTCTCTTTTAACCCGTAACCGATATTTTTAGCGACCGTCAGATTGGGGAAGAGGGCGTAGCTTTGAAACACAATGCCGTAATCACGCTTGGAAGGAGGAAGGTGGGTAATGGTTTTGCCATATTGTACGATCTCGCCTTCATCACAGCTTTCAAGCCCAGCGATAATGCGAAGAAGCGTGGTTTTACCGCATCCTGAAGGCCCTAAGAAACAGACCAATTCCCCTTTTTTGACCTCAAGATTAATGGACTTTAGTGCTGTAAAATCCTCAAAGCGTTTTGAAACATTGCAAATGGCAATCGCCGTTGTATCGGACACATTTTTCCTTGGAGGCGAGGAGAAGATCTCCTCGTCAGTGAGTTATTTTTTAGCTTCAGACTTGGATTCGTAGCGTTTAGACCACTCTTTTAGGATTCTTTCTCTGTTTTTTGCTGACCATGCAAAGTCGTTTTCAATGAGCATAGAAGCGTAGTTTGAAGGAATATGTTCAATAGGTTTAGAGAGTCCTTTGTACGCAACGACGGCAAAATTTTCAGCGTAGAGTTTGTTGGCTTCTTCTCCCGTTGCCCAGTCGACAAAGGTTTTAGCAGTTTTAAGGTTTTTAGTTCCTTTCATGATCGCAGTTGCTTCTAAATCCCAACCTAAGCCCTCTTTAGGAAAAACGATAGCGATGGGTGCACCCTCTTTTTTAGACTTAGCGGCACGGTACTCAAAGCTGATACCGATTGGAAATTCACCCGCAGCTGCCATTTTGCATGGTTTGGAGCCAGAATGGGTGTATTGTCCGATGTTTTCATGAAGCTTATCCATGTACTCCCACCCTTTTTGTTCGCCGAAGATTTTAAGCCATGCGGTCACGTCCAAAAAGCCCGTACCTGAACTTGCAGGGTTTGGCATAACGATTTTGCCTTTGTAGATCGGTTTAGTCAAATCTTCCCAACTGGTTGGCAAAGGAATATTTTGTTTTTTAGCTTCGATTTCATTAAAACAGATGGCACTGCCCCACACATCGTTTCCAACCCATGTTGGAGGATTTTTGGTATCTTTGAATTTGGCTTCGATGTGTTTGATGGAAGCAGGTGCGTAAGGTTCTAACATACCATTTTGCTCTAAAAGTACCAAACTGGTTGCAGCCGTTCCCCACACGACATCTGCTTGAGGATTCTCTTTTTCAGCAAGTAATTTTGCGGTAATGATGCCTGTAGAATCACGCACGATTTTGACTTCAATGTCAGGTTGTGCTTTTTTGAAAGACTCCAAATAAGGCTTCACTTGATCAGACTCCAGCGCGGTGTAAACCGTGATGCTCTCTTTAGCCGCTAAGACATGGCTTGCAAGTAGTAAACCTGCAAGTGCACAGATGCTTTTTTTTAGTACCATAATTGCTCCTTAATGATGAATTAGATAAACGATATGCTAACGCGAGATCACCACAATTTGGTTACGGTAACCATTTTGTAATTCGCATGCCCGTTTTAAAAAGAATGTAGCTGTAAACGATGTTTGTAACGATCAATCCACTAAAAACCAAAAGACGTTCATGCTCTAGAAACGCTACATGTAAGAAAAAAAGATTGGCGATAAAAATGAGGGTATAGTGTAAAAAACTCACATCCTCAGGGGCTACGTCTCGGTAACTTTTATACGCTTGGGCAATACCGCCGATGAGATTGAACGAGCCTATTAACGCTACGATAAAAATACCCAAATCTTTTTTGGAAAAGGTGGCTTTGGTAGCGTGTTTATAAATGTACGCAAAGGTCAACGTATGCAAAATGAGCTCTAAAATTTTTGCTGTGCCGATCGTGCCTTTACTCCAAAAGATATAGCTCAAAAGTGTGATAAACGTGACAAGATAACCGTTTAAGGCTATCCCATCGCTTCGTTTGGTGCGAAAGATTTTATACAGTTGTGCAACATAAGCCAGAGAGACTAACGAAAAGCCGATCTCTAAAGCGTAAGGTATTACCAAAAAATTGCCTCTTGCACGGCTTTGAGTAAGCGGGCAATATCCTCAGGAAAAACATGCCCGATCGTACCGATGCGAAAGCTCTCGATATTGGAAACTTTACCAGGGTAGATGACAAACCCTTTGTGTTTGAGGCGTAAATAAAATTCTTTAAAATCGTACGAAGTATGGTTTGGACTATAAAAACTCGTGATGATAGGACTTTGCAAGGTTTGGTCGATGACGCATTCAAAATTCAAAGCTTCCATGCCTTCAATTAACAAACGCTGATTGGTACAATAACGCGTATAACGTGCCTCTACGCCACCTTCTTCTTCCAGTTCATACAAGGCTTCGATAAAGGCGTGCACAACATGCGTTGGTGAGGTAAAACGCCATTTACCACCACCTTCTTCCATGGTTTTATATTGGGCATACGCATCAAGGCTTAAGGAACGCGCATTGCCGAAACAACGCTTTAAAATCTTTTTTTTAAAGAGCATAAAGCCAAAGCCTGGAACACCTTGAATACACTTATTGGCACTGGAGATCAGCACGTCAGCATCCAGTGCGTCAAGGTCGATTGGAATACCTCCAAAACTGCTCATAGCATCAACGATCAAGAGTTTATGATACGCTTTTGAAAGCTTAGCCACTTCAAAGATAGGGTTTAAAATACCCGTCGTCGTTTCACAATGCACCACAGCAATAGCGGTAATAGACGGATCATTTTGCAAAAGGTATTCGACGGCTTCTAAAGAAAATGTTGTTGTCTCTTCGACGTTACATGTAACGCAAGGAATGGAAGCGTACGCAGCAATCTCCGCGATACGTTCGCCATAAGCGCCGTTGGTTAAAACGAGCAGTTTGGCTCCTTCTTTGGGCAAGAGTGTGGTGATCGCCGATTCGACACAAAAGGTACCACTTCCTTGCATCAGTACAGCGGTATACGCATCGCTTTTAGACGCTAAGGCAACCAGGCGAGAGCGAATCTCTTGTACCATGTCGTTATACTCTTTATCCCACGTACACCAATCTTTTAATAACCCAGCACGAACGCGCTTACTGGTACTTAGCGGACCTGGTGTTAACAGGAGGTAGGCATTTTGTGGAATATGGGTTAGATCTAGGGTGTTTAGAGATGAATGTGGCATGGTTTTTCCCCATTTTTTATTTTTTCATGAATAATGTCAAGAAGAGGTAAAGCGTCCCAAATGCCATCAATCACGCAATGTGCTCCTGCGGCTCCTAGTTTTTGATGGGCATGAAGGCGTTTTTCTTCTAAAAGAGAGGCGGGGAGTTCTTTATAAGAATCGTAAGAGAGACCTAGCTCATTACCGCTAAGGGCGACGCCAATACTCCAACATCCTGCATTTAGCCCTTCATGAATATCGCTGATCGTATCGCCAATTTTAACGATAGCACTGAGCGGATAGATTTCCAATTCGATGGCATTTTTGTAGATCATAAAAGGGTGCGGTCGCCCGGGTAAAAATGCTGAGGGTGTGATGTAGCACTCAGGTTTGTAGCCCTGTTTTGCCGCTTCACGCGTAACAACTTCCATCATGGAAGCGGTATAACCCGTCGTGGAGCCCAGTTTTATGGAACGCGCTTTGAGTGCTTCAGCAAAAGCAACTGCCCCTTCGATAGGAATGCTATGGTGTGCCAATACATCAAAAAGAGCAGGTTCAAAAGAGCAGTAAATTGTCTGCACGTCCTCTTCGGTTGGGTAGCGCCCAAATTGCTCCAAAAAGCGCTCTTTGGTTAGATTTAAAATGGCTTTGGCATGGTCATATTTGAGCATTCCCATAAACGTTCGAATTTCATCAAAACTCACGCTAAACCCAAAACGTTCAAACGCTTCACTAAATGCAGTGACCGGAGAGAGCGAACCAAAATCGACCATTGTCCCTGCCCAATCGCAAATAACACCTTGAATTCCTGTTTTCATGAGAACCCTTTTTTGTTTTGGAAAATCTTATAACGAAAGAGTTTCCAGACGATTACGAATAGGTTGCCTCTTTACATGTAAAACTTTTTTCATTGTTACCCACTGTTTACCACATGGGTGATAGGATTGCTACTGGGAAATTCCCAAGCCAACAAAGGAGGAGATGATGACGATAAGTTCAAATTCTCTCTACGAAACGTCTTTGTACGGTTCGTATGGCAGCAGTACCAGCAGTAGTACCAGTTCGAGTACTTCAGATTTCGTAGATGCGTTGCTTACATCTATGGATTCTGATTCGAGTGGTGCTATTGACAGTGCTGAGTTTAGCAGTGCAGCTTTAGCATTGTCAAACAGTGACGAAAGTACTATTAGTAGTGCTTTTTCATCGTTAGACAGTGATGGAGATGGAACGATCAGTGAGGATGAACTAAGTTCATTGTTTACGACTGAAGAATCTGAGACGGTAGCGTCAGGTATGCCCCCACCTCCGCCACCTACATCATCATCCAGTGAAGAAGATACGGGTTATACCGCTGAAGAACTTACCGCTATGGCGGAAGAGAGTGCTTCAACCGATACGAACCTTTCGACTTTACTTTCAGCTATTTCGGAGAATTTCGAGGCAGCTGATACCGATGGTGATGGTAAAGTGACTTCAGCTGAAGCAATGGCTTATCAACAATCATCATTAGAGACAACCGATGCAACAGAGATGAGTACAGTATCTGCGGCTGGAGGCACGCCCCCGCCACCACCGCCATCATCTTCTTCTTCAACAGATGAGGATGAGGACGATACGGGTTACACTGTGGATGAGCTTACCGCTATGGCGAGTGAGACTTCATCAACGGATAGTGCCCTTTCATCGCTCTATGAAGCATTGGCTGAGAATTTTGATGCCGCTGATACCAACGAAGATGGTACAGTAAGCGCCACTGAAGCACGAGCCTACCAGGACTCTGCGCAAGCAGAAAGTTCTGGTACAACAACGGATACAACAGAAGAGAGTACAACCAGTAGTGAAGAGTTGATGCAAACGCTTTTAGCGCAAATCATCGCAAACTATGCTTCTCAAAATACTCTTGCTGGAACCTCTGTCAGCTTTAGTGCCTAAGCCTCAAACCACGCTCTAAGCAAGGCGTGGTTTTATGTTACTTTCCGTTTACTTTATCTTCGTTATAATCAAACCATGATTAAAATTTTAATGATCGAAGATGACGTTGAACTCGCGCAACTGCTTCAAGAATCTCTTTTAAACGAGAACATTGAAACCACATTGGCGTTTACCCCTTTGGACGGCTTAACAGCACTCCAACATGACACCTTTGATGCCCTTGTTTTAGATCTCTCCTTGCCTCAAATTGACGGCTTAGAGATTTGCCGCATTGTGCATGCTTCCATTCCAACCCTTCCGATTATTATCTCCTCCGCACGTTCTGACATGGGCGATAAAGTGATGGGATTTGAGCGTGGTGCGGATGATTTTTTACCCAAACCTTATGATCCAAGAGAACTTGCTTACAGGCTTCGGGCGATTTTAAGACGTGGCAATACAATCAATGAACCCACTGCTTTTACGTTTAGCATTGATGAAGAGCGACACATCATCAAGCGTGGTAAAAATGAACTGAGACTTACGATGGCAGAGTATGACATCGTCTCGTATATGCTGAAAAAAGAGGGTTTTGTGATCTCACGCGAAGAGCTTTTGATGAATATCGGCTCTATCAAGTACGAAAGCAGTCTTAAAAGTATCGATGTGATTATGGGACGCATTCGCCAAAAAATCAGTGATGATCCTAAAAAGCCTCGGTTTATTCTCTCAGTGCGAGGGGTTGGGTATAAATTTGTTAATGCGTAAAACATCGATCGTTACACTGGTTTCCATCTTTTTTGCCTTCACGTTGGTGGTGATTAATATTGCGTTTGCCTTTGAATATAAAAGACAAGTTAGTGATCTACACTTTTTTACGTTTCAGCGTTTTATCATGGCGACAAAAATGATGCTGCATAACGACGCCGACCAAGAAGCAACATTTTTAAAACTGGGTATTCGCATCAGCAATCAAGACAAAGAGACACTGCTCAAAGAGGGTGAAAAACTTCTTGAAGATCCTTTCTCTGATATGATTCTCTATCACGATAAACTCTATTTTGTTCATAGAGAATCCCCTCCACCTCCATCTATGCTGATACCGCCGATGATGATGGGTGGCGAGGAGCGTTTTCCACCACCTTTTTATAATGGTGCAATGGGAGAGTTACCTACGGTTTTAGAAAACAGTGAAGAGACTTCTCTGTATCGCCTTTGGATTTTAGGTGGCGTCATTAACGTGCTTTTACTGCTTTTTTTTGGCATAGTCCTTCGTAAACTGTTGCGGCTTCGTAGCCTCAAAAGCGCGATTCGAACCTTCGGCGAGACCAAAAAATTTCAAGTGATCGAGGTAGATAGCGAAGATGAACTGGGAGAAATCGCTTCAGAGTTTAACGTGGCGATGCAGAAGATTCACCTGCTTAAAGAGGCTCGAACGCTCTTTTTGCGCAACATTTTGCATGAGCTTAAAACGCCAATTATGAAAGGAAAAATCCTCTCCAATTCTCTTGAAAATGCCAAACAACAACCTCAATTAGAGCGCATTTTTGAGCGCCTTGAAACCTTACTCGGCGAGATGGTCAAAGTCGAAAAACTGAGCTCCAACGAGTGGATACTCGAAGCCAAAGAGTACCGCCTCGTCGATGTACTAGATCATGCGATGGATCTGCTCCTTTTAGGCGATACCAAACGCATTCACATCGCTCCTCAAGAGATGGCGCCACTGGTGATTGTCGATTTTGAACTGTTTGCCACCGCCCTTAAAAACGTGCTAGACAATGCGCTGAAACACTCCGCCGATGGGGTTGAAGTCGATATGTGCAGTGACAGCATCAGCATTAGTAGTTTTGGCGATAAAATCCCCCAAGAACGACTCGACTTTTCACGTGCCTTTAACCGAACGGTAGAGGGTTCAAGCAGTGGTTTAGGGCTCGGACTTTACATCGCTAATGCCATTGTCGAGAAGCACGGCTTTCGTTTGAGTTATTTACATGTAGAAGAACAAAACTACTTTACGATTCATTTCTCTTCCCATGCTTTACATGTAAACTAAAATAGACTCAGCATATTGCTTATTTTTTAATCATTTCTTCTCTTCTCTTTTATGCTGGCTTGGTTATACTTATGCTAGAAAACATGTCATGGGGCGAAAGCCTCGACGCAAAAAACAACAAAGATAGCTAGGGTTCCGACAGATTGATTCTGTGACTGGTCCGAGAGCTATCGCCTCTTGAGTAGAGGTTCACGGAGGGATAAAAGCCCGGGAGGTTTTCACCTCCTGGCATGTTTATCCCATCTACTCAGGAGTCTTCCATGAAGTCTTTTTTACACTCAACCCTCAAGCTTTTTGTTGCCACTACGCTGGCTTCTACTGTCATGGCGACCTCTTTATTGGCGGATACCAAAGAGAAGTTTCAAGTGGCATGGACGATTTATGTCGGCTGGATGCCTTGGGATTATGCGCAGCAAACAGGTATCATCGACAAATGGGCCAAAAAATACGGCATCCAAATCGAGATGGTTCAAGTCAATGACTATGTTGAGTCCATCAACCAATACACCGCAGGTAAATTTGATGGCTGTGTGATGACCAACATGGACGCGCTTACCATTCCCGCAGCAGGTGGTGTGGACTCAACCGCACTCATCGTGGGTGACTTTTCCAACGGAAATGATGGCATCATCCTCAAAAATAAGAAAAAACTCTCCGACATCAAAGGACAAAGTGTCAACCTTGTCGAACTCTCCGTCTCTCACTACCTTTTGGCGCGTGGACTTGAAAGTGTAGGGCTTAAAGAAAAAGACATCAAAGTCATTAACACGTCTGATGCAGACATTGTCGCTGCTTTTAGTTCTAAAGACGTGACGTCTCTTGTCACATGGAACCCACAACTCAGCGAAATTGCAGGGATGAAAAATGCCTCGTTGGTCTTTGACTCTAGCAAAATCCCCGGTGAAATCATCGATATGTTGGTCATGAACACCAAAACGATTGAAGAGAACCCTAAACTAGCAAAAGCGCTCACAGGGGCGTGGTATGAAGTAATGGCATTGATGAAAAAAGGCGACGAAAGCGCACTTAAAGCAATGGCAACAGCTTCTGGAACAGACCTCGCAGGGTTTAACGCACAACTCAAAACAACGATGCTTTTCCACGATGCAAGCGAAGCGGTGAAATTTACCACCAGTGACGCACTTCCAAAAACAATGCAAAAAGTGAGTCAATTTTCATTTGATCATGGCATCTTAGGCGATAGCGCTAAAAATGCAGCCTATGTAGGTATGCAGTTTCCAAACGGCAAAACCTACGGCAATCAAAGCAATGTCAAATTACGCTTTATCGATACGTACATGAAAATGGCAAGTGACGGTACATTGTAAAACAAAGAGGATACTATGAAGCGATTGATAAACCACCGACCCTCACGAGCGAATGCGCTTTGGATGGGAGTGCTTCCTTTTATACTGATCGGGATTGTGTACCTGTTTGCCTCTCATGCGAGGCTAGCGGAAAATCCTGATGATAAACTTTTACCATCGTTTACGCAGATCGTTCAAACGATGGAAAAATCGGCACTCACTCCTAGTAAACGCTCAGGAGAGATACTCTTTATCCAAGATACGCTCGCCTCGCTGAGTCGTTTGGGGCTTGGTGTGCTTATCAGTGCGCTTTTAGGGCTTGCGCTTGGCATACCGCTTGGCTTGATTCCCTTGGTTCGCTCAGGGCTTTCACCGTTTGTTGCCGCCTTTTCGATGGTGCCACCCATCGCTATTTTGCCCATACTCTTTATCGTCTTTGGTATGGGCGAAGTGGCAAAAGTGGCGCTCATTGTCATTGGTGTTACGCCCTTGATCGTGCGTGATTTGCAACAGAGAGTTGAGGAGTTTTCACGCGAACAGCTCATCAAAGCCCAAACATTGGGAGCGAGTACGTGGACGTTGGTGATTCGCATCATATTGCCTCAGATGTTACCAAGGCTTCTTGACTCTGTGCGATTGACACTGGGAACTGCGTGGATTTTTCTCATCTCCGCCGAAGCGATTGCCGCAACCGAAGGGTTGGGGTATCGCATCTTTTTGGTACGCCGTTATTTGGCGATGGATCTTATTTTGCCTTATGTGGTTTGGATAACCTTGCTTGCTTTTTTGGCAGATTTCTTGCTCAAAAAGTTTACATGTAAACTCTTTCCGTGGTATGAAACAAAGGAGAGAGCATGAGTTTGATTGAGATTAAACACCTCTGGAAAACTTACGGTGCTAATGTGGTGCTTGAAAACCTTTCCCTCAGCATCGAAGCGGGTGAATTTTGCACGTTGGTAGGACCTTCTGGTTGTGGCAAAAGTACCTTTTTGCGCATGTTACTGGGCGAAGAGAGCCCAAGCAAAGGGGTCTTTTTATTTGAAGGCAAACCCTTTCCCAAAGAGCCAAGCGTTGAGAGAGGCATCGTGTTTCAACGCTATTCGCTTTTTTCACACCTCACGGTGTTGGACAATGTGATGCTGGGCATAGAACTCGGCGAATCGCGCTTTTTAGGCAAATTGTTTGGAAGCGCTCAAAAACGAGCCAAGGAAGAAGCCATTGCTATGCTTGAAGCTGTGGGCTTGGGCGATGTGTTGCACCATTACCCCTCAGCGTTATCGGGAGGGATGCAACAACGTCTCTCCATCGCGCAGTCGTTGGTGAAAAAACCAAAACTACTGCTTTTAGATGAGCCTTTTGGCGCGCTCGATCCAGGCATTCGTGCCGATATGCACGCGCTTATTTTAGATTTGTGGAAGAAAAACAACCTCACCGTTGTGATGGTGACACATGATTTGCACGAGGGATTTTACCTCGGCACCAGATTATTGGTGTTTGATAAAGTTCGCAATGACCCACAAGCGCCCAATGCGTTTGGGGCAAAGATCACGTATGATATTCCGTTAATACGTGAGAAAGTAAAGGATGAAGAATGATACACGAAACGATGGTACTGAATGAAGTGATAACAGGTGGCGGTAAATACTCAAAGCTCATCAAACGAGGGCAAACCATTCGCCTGAGCGCACTGGACAGTAAAGCAAGCCTAAGCGCTCTGTTTTACAATGCCGACAACACCGCAGAGCGTTACAACTCCGCCGATACGGTCAAAATTCAATGGAACGCCTTTTTAGGCAAAGGTAAAGTGCTCTTCTCCGAGCTGGGGCATATTCTGTTTTCCATTACGGAAGATACCACAGATGGGCTCATCGATACGCTTGCAGGTATGAGCAATCCTCGCATCGTCGAGCAAAACTTTGGTAGTGGCAGTTACGAGCAGATTCGCAACCGTTACTTTAAAAGTGATCGTGAAAACTTTTTGGTGGAACTTGGCAAATACGGCATGGGAAAACGTGACATCGTGCAGTGCCTCAATCTTTTTCGTAAAGTCGATGTGGCGGAAGGAAGCAAACTGCTTTTGAGTGAGAAACGACCCAAAAAAGGCGATTTTATCGAGCTTCGAGCGGAGATGAACATTCTTCTCATACTTTCCAATACACCGCATGTGATGGAAAAAGGGGAGTATAACCCAAGCGATGTTGAGGTCACAATTTTTGAGCGTTCAGCGAATGAGGATGTCGCGTTTAGCGAAGAAGCCAAGCGCGGTTTTGAAAACAACGCGCGTTATTTTGCCTAAGGAGAAGAAGATGGAAGAGACAACAGCAATTTACAATGAGCGTGTCAGTGCGGGTGTACCGTGGTACCATGTGGTCAAAAAAGGGCAAAGTATTCGCATCGTGGATTTAAAAGGATGCCAAGCGGTCGATACCCTTTTTTACAACGCCGACAACCACGAAGAGCGTTACAGTGCGAGCGATACGATTCGCGAACAAGGCAGTATATTCATTACAACGGGAACGAAACTACTTTCGAGTGATGATAACGTCATGCTTGAAGTGACACACGATACCTGCGGCAATCACGACACCCTTGGCGGTCACTGCAGCGCTGAGAGTAACACCGTTCGTTTTGGGCACGATAAAAAGTACATGCACAGTTGCCGTGACAACTATCTCTACGCGGTCGGTGAGTTGGAAATGAGCCCAAGGGATTTGACCAACAACATCAACTTTTTTATGAACGTTCCGGTGGAAGAAGATGGGCATTTGGCGATCGTGGATGGCATCTCGCATGAGGGCGATTTTGTGCAGATGAAAGCGCATATGGACACACTGGTACTCATCTCAAACTGTCCGCAACTCAACAATCCGTGCAATGGGTTTAACCCCACACCGATTCAGATTCTTATCTGGGATAATTAGCGTATTTTGCCTCTTTAGAGACGACTTTAAAGAGTATCGCATGTGGGACGGCCCACAGATTATTCGGATGAAGGAAGCCTTATGTTTATGAAAATTTTGATCGCCAATCGTGGCGAAATCGCATGTCGCATCATCAAAACCCTCACAAAAATGGGCATCCGCTCTGTGGCACTTTACACAACAGCAGATAGAGATTCTTTACATGTAAGCCTTGCCGATGAGGCGTATTGGATAGGCGAAGGTGTGGCGAGTGAGAGCTATTTGGATGCAGCGAAAATTTTGGAAATCGCGTTTACATGTAAAGCCGAAGCGATCCATCCAGGATATGGATTTTTAAGCGAAAATGCCGCGTTCGCGAGGGCGTGTGAGACCAAAGGCATTGTGTTTATAGGGCCTAGGGCTGAGCATATCGAGGCTTTTGGTCTCAAACACACGGCGCGCGCTTTGGCAGAAGTTAACCACGTGCCTCTGCTTCCCGGCTCGGGATTATTGGCAAGTTTGGAAGAGGCGTTGGAAAAAGTGCAGAGCATCGGGTATCCTGTGATGCTGAAAAGTACGGCAGGAGGTGGCGGCATCGGGATGCAACTCTGCTATGATGCGCACTCTCTTGAGGGAGCGTACGCTTCGGTGAAACGTTTGAGCGAAAACAACTTCTCCAACAGTGGACTCTTTTTAGAAAAATACGTTGAACATGCGCGTCACATTGAAGTGCAGATTTTTGGCGATGGTAAAGGGTATGTGGCGACACTTGGCGAGCGTGACTGCTCCATTCAGCGCCGTAACCAAAAAGTGATCGAAGAGACGCCCGCAGCGCATTTGAGTGACAGCACACGAGAAGCACTGTTTGAGGCTTCCAAAAAACTCGCTTCATGTGTGAACTATCTCTCCGCAGGAACGGTGGAGTTTGTCTATGACACGATGAGCGATGCGTTTTATTTCTTAGAGGTGAATACCCGTTTGCAAGTAGAGCATGGCGTGACCGAAGAGGTCAGTGGCGTGGATTTGGTGGAGTGGATGATTCGCCAAGCGTATGGGAGTCATGAAGCACTTTACGACTACAAACATTCTCCAAAAGGGCATGCGATGCAAGTGCGTGTGTATGCCGAAGATCCGCTTAAAAACTTTCAACCCAGCTCTGGCGTGTTGCATCATGTCCGTTTTGCACCCAACATTCGTGTGGATAGTTTTATCGAAACCGGGCTTCATGTCTCTTCGTTTTATGATCCGATGATCGCTAAATTGATTGTCAAAGCAGACTCAAGAGAAGAAGCGCTCATCAAGATGGACGAGGCGATTGAGAAGACACGCATTGATGGCATCGAGACCAATCTGCGCTATTTGGGCGCGATTGTCAAAAGCGATTTTTTCAAAAATGCGACGCATACGACCAAATCACTCTCCCGTTTCTCCTTTGTGCCCCAAAGTATCGATGTGCTTCGACCTGGAACGCAGACGAGCATTCAAGATTACCCTGGACGTGTTGGGTATTGGGATGTGGGCGTGCCTCCGAGTGGGCCGTTTGATAGCCTCAGTTTTCGCTACGCCAATGCGTTGGTCGGAAATGATAGCCGTGCTTCAGGGTTGGAAATCGCCATTACAGGGCCAACGCTGAAATTTAATCAAGAGAGTGTGATTGCGCTGTGTGGTGCGAGCATCGAAGCATTTTTAGATGGTAAAAAAGTTGCGATGAATGAAGCTGTTACGATTCCAGCAGGCAGCATCTTAAAACTCAAAAAAGTGCATCACGAGGGTTTTCGCACCTACTTGGCGGTGCGTGGAGGGCTTGATGTGCCAGAGTATTTGGGGAGTCGTTCAACCTTTACATTGGGGAAGTTTGGAGGACATGCAGGGCGTATGCTGATCAGTGGCGATGTTTTACATGTAAGCCAAATGTGCGACAACACCGTGCCTTCCAAAGCATTTACTCCTAAAGCATTTCCAAGCCATGAGTGGCACATTGGTGTACTCTATGGCCCTCATGGTGCGCCTGAATTTTTTACGCCAGAGGACATCAAGACGTTTATGGAAGCGTCGTGGGAAGTGCACTACAACTCCAATCGAACGGGCGTGCGACTCATTGGCCCTAAGCCTGAGTGGGCGCGCACGGATGGCGGTGAGGCAGGATTGCATCCTTCCAACATTCACGACAACGCGTATGCCATCGGTGCGATTGACTTTACGGGCGATATGCCCGTCATCCTAGGCCCCGATGGCCCGAGTCTTGGCGGGTTTGTCTGCCCTGTTACGATTGTGAGCAGTGAGTTGTGGAAAGTAGGGCAACTTAAAGCGGGTGATCGGGTTCGTTTTGTGCCACTGAGTCATGAACGTGCGATGCAAATGCTTGAAGCACAAGAGAGCGCTATCGCTTCATTAGAGCCTTTTGATGAGCGTCATTATTTAGAAACCAAAGAGGTGTTAGGTGAAGCGATTTTGTACCACGATGAGGGCAAAAATGATCTTCCAAGCATCACGTTTCGCCAATCAGGCGATAGCTATCTTCTCATCGAATACGGCATCATGCAACTGGACATCGCGCTTCGTTTTCGGGTACATGTGCTTATGGAAGCGATTAAAAAGGCGGCGATTGCAGGGATGATCGATGTAACACCGGGGATTCGTTCGTTGCAGCTGCATTTTGATCCTCGCGTCTGTAAGCGTGAGGTGTTGATGGAGCAGATCAAAAGGATTGAGCTGACATTGCCTTTGATTGATGACATTGAGGTGCCTGCGCGCATCGTGCATTTACCGCTTTCGTGGGACGATGAACAGACTCGGGTGGCAATCGAAAAATACATGAAAATCGTCCGACCCGACGCGCCGTGGTGTCCGAGCAATATCGAGTTTATCCGTCGTATCAATGGTCTTGAGTCCATCGAAGCGGTGAAAAAAATCGTCTTTGATGCAAGCTACCTTGTGATGGGACTGGGTGACGTTTATTTGGGCGCTCCTGTAGCGACACCGCTTGATCCAAGGCACCGCTTAGTTACGACCAAATACAACCCGGCGCGGACATGGACGCCTGAAAATGCCGTCGGCATCGGTGGGGCGTATATGTGTGTGTATGGCATGGAAGGGCCGGGGGGCTATCAATTCGTGGGGCGAACGGTACAGATGTGGAATAAATACCGCCAAAGCGAGGATTTTTGTGAGGGAAAACCGTGGTTGTTGCGCTTTTTCGACCAGATTCGCTTTTACGAAGTGAGCCATGAAGAACTCACGCAGATGCGCGAAGATTTCCCCAAAGGCAAACTCAAACTCAAGGTTGAAGAGACGACGTTTAGTCTCAAAGCCTACAAGGAGTTTTTAGCCGAAAATCAAGAGAGTATTGATCGTTTCACCACCACGCAACGAAGCGCTTTTGAAGAGGAGCGTTTGATGTGGGAGCGCACGGGGTTGGCGAATTTTAACTCTAGCTCCAACAGTGAAGAGAGCGATGAAGAGGAGCGCGTGGATATTGAAGGTGCCGAAGCAGTCGATGCGCCCGTTCAGGGCAATCTTTGGAAAGTGCTGGTCAACGAGGGCGATACCGTGAAAGAGGGCGATGTGCTTGCCATCGCGGAGTCGATGAAGATGGAAGTCTGCATCGAAGCACCTGAAAGTGGTGTGATTTCAAAAGTGCTCTGCCATGAAGGTGAGAATATTTATGCAGGCAAACTGCTATTTGCCATTACGATAAAGGAGTAACGATGAACATTCAAACCTTACGCCAAGCGTACCAAAAGGGAACACTCACCCCTCGTGCTCTTGTGGCAGAGCTTAAAGCTAAAATGGCTTTACATGTAAACAATCCCATTTGGATTTACACACTCAATGATGCGGAGCTAGAGCCTTATTTGAAACGGCTTGAAGGGGCTAAAATCGAGGAGTTACCGCTTTATGGCATTCCTTTTGCGATTAAAGATAACATCGATCTTGCAGGCGTTCCCACCACGGCGGCGTGCCCTGATTTTCGCTATCTGCCAGAGCGTTCAGCGTATGTGGTGGAGCGCTTAATCGAAGCAGGAGCAATTCCCATGGGCAAGACCAATCTCGATCAATTTGCTACAGGTCTTGTGGGAACGCGTTCCCCTTATGGCATCTGCCAAAATAGCATCCATCCTGAGTACATTTCGGGAGGTTCGAGTGCAGGAAGTGCGGTGAGTGTTGCTTTGGAGCTTGTTACGTTTTCCCTCGGAACGGATACAGCAGGTTCTGGCAGAGTTCCGGCGGCGTTTAATAATCTCATCGGTGTCAAACCCACCAAAGGGGTTTTTAGCACCTCTGGTGTTGTGCCTGCGTGCCGTAGTTTGGACTGTGTGTCGCTCTTTACCCAAACGTGTGCGGATGCGCAAACGCTCTTTGCCATTATGGCGTCTTACGATAGTGAAGATGTGTATGCAAGAACGATGCCGACACAGACCAAAACGTTAGAAAAGCCTCTTAGAATTGGGATTCCACGAAAAAGCGATCTTCAATTTTTTGGCGATGCTGAGGCGCAAACGCTTTTTGAAGCGGCGGTAGCACGGTTTGTTGCCTTGGGTGCGGTTGTTGAAGAGATTGATTTTACCCCTTTTTTAAACGCTGCCAATCTTCTTTACAGTGGCCCTTGGGTGGCAGAGCGTTACGTGGCAACGAAGGCGCTTCTTCAAAAATCACCTGAGAGTTTCTTAGATGTGACACGCACCATCATCGCGCAAGGTAAACATAAAAGTGCGAGTGACTACTTTGAAGCGGAGTATGCCTTAAAAGCGTACAGGCGAGAAGCCGAACAGTGTTTAAAATGGGTAGATTTTATGCTGACACCGACTACGGGGACAATTTATACGATTGCCGAAGTGGAAGCCAATCCGATTGAACTCAATACCAATCTTGGCTACTACACCAATTTTATGAACCTACTTGATCTTTCCGCCCTTGCACTGCCAGCAGGGACGCGCAACAATGGGCTTCCCTTTGGCATAACGATCTTTGCCGATGCGTTTGAAGATGAAAAACTCCTTGCGATGGGAGAAATTTACATAAAGGAGTTAGCATGTCAAAAATGATCGAAATTGGCGTCTGCGGAGCGCACATGCAAGGCTTACCGCTGAATCATCAGCTCGTCAACTTAGAGGCGACGTTTCTCAAAGCGTGCAAAACTGCTGTGGGGTATCGTCTGTTTAATGTTCCTGAAAAAAATCCTCCACGCCCAGGGATGCTCAAAGACGCTTCGAGTCCTTATGCGTTGGAGCTTGAAGTGTGGCAGATGCCGTTGGAGAATTTTGGAGCGTTTATGGTGCAGATTGCTTCACCTCTGTGCATTGGAACGGTTGTGTTAGAAGATGGAAGTTTGGTGTATGGCTTTTTGTGTGAAGGTGATGCGCTGAAAGGTGCGAAGGAGATCAGTGAGCTTGGTGGATGGCGAAACTATCTTACATGTAAAGATTGATAGTGAGAGTTCTCTTTTGCTTTTAGGGGCAAAAGAGAACGAATGTTAGCTAACGATCTCTTTGAGTTTTTCTCGTAAAAGAAACGCGGTAAAAGGCTTGACGATGTAGTTGGTGACCCCCTCTTTAATCGCCGTAATCACCTCTTGTTTGCCACCCTCGGTTGTGACCATAATAATGGGTGTTTTTTTATACGCTTCCATCGCGCGAAGCGCTCTTACCAAATGCAGTCCGTCCATTCGTGGCATATTCCAGTCCGTCATAATCACGTCAAACTTTTGTTCTTTGATCTTTTCAAGTGCATCTAACCCGTCTTCGGCTGCCGTGGTTGTGTAGCCTATACTGTTGATGGTGTTGCACAGAATTCTGCGCATTGTTGAGCTATCGTCAACAACTAAAAAATGCATGTCTCGTCCTTTTAAAATTCGTATCTAATGCTTAAGCAAAAAGTGTTCTTGTTTTGATATTATATTGAAAATTTTGGGGAATGCAGGTGAACTACATCGGCTCGAAAGTAAAACTTCTCTCTTTTATCGATGCACACACGTCGTCTCTTTTGAAAGAAAACGTTCCGCCGAAAATTTTTTGCGATCTTTTTGCTGGAAGTGGTTCGGTCGGGAGCTATTTTGCCCAAAAAGGGTGCATCCTCCTCAGCAATGACCTTGAATTTTACAGCTATGTGCTCAACCGCGCCATGCTAAAAACCCCTACATTATCCGCCATGGATGCCATCATCACCTCCTTAAATGCACTCCCTTTACGCAAAGGGCTGATGTATGAGCACTACTGCTTGGAAAGTGGCAGTGGGCGGAACTATTTTAGCGATGAAAATGCGCAAAAAATCGATGCGGTGCGCCAAGGCATTGAAGCGTATAAGCGTGATGAGCCGCTTTATATTTACCTCCTAGCCTCACTGCTGCACAGCGCTGACAAGGTTGCCAACACGGCTTCCATTTACAGTGCGTATCTCAAACATCTCAAGCCTTTGGCGTGCGAAAAACTGCATCTGCATGCTTTTCCCTCGCTGTCAACGTCTGCGCACCATCAGGTTTTTTGTGAAGATGCCAATGTGCTTATCTCCACGCTTAAAGGCGATATTCTCTACCTCGATCCTCCGTACAATCGTCGTCAATACGGGGCGAATTACCACATCTTAAACACGATAGCGCGGTACGATGCGTTTACGCCAAAGGGCAAAACGGGAGTGAGGGCATATGAAAGTTCGGCGTACTGCAAAAGTGGCACAGCGCTTTTGGCACTGGAAGATATTATCCAAAAGGCCAATTTTCCATGGATCGTTCTTAGCTATAATGATGAGGGAATTATCGACCTTGCAGTGTTATCCAGCATGTTGGAACGCTATGGCACGTGCGCGTCGTTTCAGATGCCCCATCAACGCTTTAAAGGGTATCGCAATCAGGAAAATAAAAAAGCGTTAAGCGAATATCTTTATATTCTTGAAAAGTTTTAGAAACTTCATTTATCAAATCAAGCTACAATGCGTTTTATTTTTCAAGGAGAAGAGATGTTCAAACGTTTCTTAATGGTTTCAGCAGGTCTTATACTGCTGAATTCAAGTGTGTTTGCAAGCAGTAGTGTCACGAGTGATACGGTTCAAACAAAGAAAAAACATACGGATCAAGCGTTTAAAGCAAAAGCCAATACAACGGCACAAAAAAACGTCAAAAATGCAGCGACTACATCTACAAAAGTAGCCTCTAAAAAGGCATCAGCTACCCAAAAAATAGCCGCAAAACCTTCAAAAGCAGCGGCAGAAGCGGCAAAGAAAAAAGGTAAAAAAAGCACTAAAAGTACGACCATCGCCTAGCGAGATTAAAAGCTCTAAAAGCCCCTATATTATAAGGGTTTTTAGAGACTTTCTTAAGCAAACTCACGGTACAATCTCCCTAATGCACGACGTCTAAGGCTTAGACAAACATAATTGTAACCTCCTTTTTTGACTGCTTTTATGTTTTTTCTCCTCTTCGTGCCACTTTACATGTAAGGATTTTTATGCAAAGAAGAGCGTTTATGAAAGGGTGTTTAGCCCTTGGTGCAAGTTCGGTTATTCTTCCTCAGGTTTCGATTTTGGAGGCGAGTGAGCCAAAGAGTAAAACACGTATTTTTTTCGTCACAAACAGTTACAACCTCAAACATGAAAACAAAAATGGCTTGACCAAACTGTGGGTTCCTCTTCCACAAGAAACTCTCTTCCAAAAGGTGAGCGATTTTAAATTTAGCTCCAATGCAACCAACGCGTATGTGACCGACAAAAACAGTTACAAAGCCAGAACACTCTATGCTGAGTGGAAAAATGGTGGCGAAAAACTCCTCGAAGTGACCTATACGATTACGACGTATGAGCGAAATTCTGATCTTAGCAAAGCAACCGCTTCAACCAAATATCCCAAAGATGTTGCACACTATCTCAAACCAACGGCACACATCCCCACCAGTGGAAAAGTCAAAGAGTTGGCGCTTAAAATCACAGCGAACAGCACAACACCGCTTGATAAAGCCAAAGCAATTTACGCGTGGGTCACTGAAAATATGTACCGCGACAATGCCGTCGTCGGTTGTGGATTGGGTGATGCAGGCAAGGCGATTGAGCAAAACATCATGGGTGGAAAATGCACCGACATTAGTTCTGTTTTTGTAGCGCTTCTTAGAAGTGTTGGCGTGCCTGCACGTGAGATCTTTGGTATTCGTTTAGGTAGTTCTCGTTACTCCAAAGCGTGTGGAAGCAGTGATGAAAAAGGGTTGGCAAAAATCACGGGAGGCGAGCATTGTAGAGCGGAATTTTACCTAGATGGCGCAGGTTGGATTCCTTGCGATCCTGCCGATGTGGCTAAAGTTATCTTGACCGAAAAAATGACGTTGAACGATCCACTTGTGAAAGAAGTACGTGAGTATTTCTTTGGAAACTGGGAGATGAACTGGATGGGCTACAACACAGCGCGTGATTTTGTCTTAACGCCAATGCCAGCGCAAAAACCACTTAATATGTTCGGTTACCCATACGGCGAAGTCGAAGATGAAGTCTTAGACTACTACGCTCCAGCGGCGTTTGCGTATAGCTTTAACTCACAAGAAAAACTCTAACGTATGAAAAAAGAGATTCTAAGTTTACTTACAGCACTGCTTTCAGCCTTTGCCGCAACGGCATGCTGTCTGCCTCCACTGCTGTTTTTACTCTTTGGAATCTCTTTTGGATTTTTAAGCTTCTTAGAAGTCCTCACCCCGTTTCGCATACCACTCTCCCTTTTATCGCTCTTTGTTTTGTGGCTTTCATGGCGCTCTTACGCGCATCATACCTTTACATGTAATCCTCAAAAGAGAAAGCGTTATGTGTGGTTTTATATGATTGTTTTAGGGTTGATTGTCGTGATATTGCTCTATCCCGAATGGGCAAATCTTTTTATTGAGGATGCAGAATGAAAAAGTGGTTGATACTCCTTTTACCGTTGATGCTCTCTGCCAAAGAAGAAGTGGTCATAAAAGTGGCTGAAATGCACTGTCCTTTGTGCACAACCGCAGTTAAAAAAGCACTCAAAAGTGTCGAGGGAGTTGAGTCCTCTAAAGTGACGTTAGAGACAAAATTGGCAGTAGTCATTGCCAAAGATGGCGTTGAAGATAAGACGTTTTTAGAAGCGGTAAAAACGACGGGGTATGAGGGTGTGGTTGTGTCTCGTAAGTATTTGAAAGAGTAAATTAAAAATAGCTTGTCCCTTGCTATACTTTTTTATTTAAGAGTTTTCAATATATAATTTTTCACTAAATAGTTAAGTATAAAGGAAACAATAATTGGACTCAGGATATGTCTATATTCTTATTAATCAATCTATGCCAGGGTTAATTAAAGTTGGTAAAACAAAACGGGATAGTAGAAGTCGTGCTCGTGAACTGTATAGTACTGGAATACCAACACCTTTTCAAGTTGCATTTGAGATTTTTTGTGATGATTATGAATTGGTTGAGAAAAAAATTCATGAAAAACTGGCTGATTTTAGAGTAAATAATAATCGAGAGTTTTTCAAATTTCCTATTGATAAAGCTATATCTTTACTACAGAAAAATAGCGAAGTATCAAAAGAAGATTTATATTCAGCTATTGATATAACGGAAAAATTGAGGGCTAAGTACTTAAATTGGCTTAAATCTGATATTGTTGCTATTCGTATAGTGCAGCCTAAAGAACGGGTTTGGCTTGAAATTACACAAGAAAAAGCAGTAGCTGGCTATCTAGTTGATCAAACCATTACAAGAACAGATCTTGGATTTATTGCTGGACAAGAAGATAAGAAATTTTTTTCACCTGAAGATGATATTTTGATTAATGCAGAAAAATTTGTCTACAATTTTGATCCTTATTCAATAATTATGACAACAGATTTATTTCATGAAGATGGTTGTAACGAAGTTAATCAGAAGTACAACCCTCATATTGTTTAGAAAGCTAAAGAATCTATTGTAAAGTAGTTAAGGGGCTTTTCCCTTTTTTTACATGTAAATATTTTCCAAAGAAATCCTATCAAAAAAACCATTTAAACAACCTCTCTTAGGTGACTGTTCACGTTTGCATGCTAAACTTACATTATCCAAAAGTAATCAAGTGTACTGGTAAAAATCTTTACATGTAAAGGCAAATCATGGGTGAATACTCTTTTCTTTTAGCGATCGCAACGGTGTTTATATTGGGGACGATGAGTCCGGGACCTAGTTTTATCTTAATCGCCAAAACGGCTGTTTCAAAGTCTCGCAAAGAGGGGTTTGGTGTGGCGATTGGTTTAGGAATGGGGGCTGTTGTCTTTTCGCTTTTAGCCATCTTTGGGCTCTATGCTATTTTGAAAACGGTACCTTTTTTGTATGGCGCTTTAAAAATCGTAGGAGGCATGTACCTTGTCTATTTAGCCTATAAAATGTGGAAATATGCCGATACACCTTTAGAGACCAAGCTCAGTTTGGAGCAAAAACCAAAGAGTTTTTTCAAAGCCATTTTATTTGGGTTTGCAACACAGATGAGCAACCCCAAAACCGCCATCATCATCGGAAGTATTTTTGCCGCTTTGCTTCCCCAAGAGATACCTCCTTTTGGAACGCTTTTTGTCTGTCTCATCGCGTTTATCATCGATGTTTCATGGTACTCGTGCGTTGTAGGACTTTTATCAATGCAAAAAGCACAAAAGGTTTATTTGCGTTCTAAAAAGTACATCGACAGAATTGCAGGAAGTGTACTAGGCGCTTTAGGTCTTAAGTTAGCGTTGGATAGGGCGTAGGTAGGTTACGGTACAATACTCCGTAAATTTACCATACAAGGCTTTATATGAAGAAGATATTACTGGGCTTACTGGTTATTCTGGTTGCTGCGGCGGGAGTGCTGTTTTTTTTGAAAGGTAAAGATACGTATGAGAGCAATATCTCCTCTGCGTCGCTGAGCGATGGGCTTAATGTTGGTTCAATGATCACCTATACGCTTCCGGATCAATTTGGAAAATTGCACACGCTGGATGATTCGATTCATACGCTCATTTTGGTTTTTGCGAAAGATACGGGTCATACGGTTAAGGCGTATTTGGGAACGCAAAGTGCGGATTATCTGAGTGTTCATCATGTGGCATTTGTAGCGGACATCAGTCCTATGCCAGTGGTAATACGCAATACGTTTGCTCTTCCTGATCTTAAAACACAACCCTACAGTGTCAATCTCATTTTGGATGAAGCAATCGCTACGTCTTTGAAAAAAGGGGCAAAAGTCGATGGCATTACGGTGGTGACATTGGCAAATAAACGCGTGGAAAAAGTGGAGTATGTGGAAAGTGTTGAAGCGCTGAAGGCAATTATAGAGAGGTAAAAGATGGCGTGATTACTTCACGCCATCTTATTGAAAATTAGTCTTTTTTGTAAGCGTTACGAGGAGCGGCTTTTGGAGCGCGACCTGCGTCACTGCGTGGTGCGGCTGGTCTATCGGCTCTTGGCGCGCGTGGTGGTCTGCTATCGCTGCTATCACGTGTGCCTTTGTATCCGCCGCCTTCGCGTGGAGCTGAACTGCTTCCCTCTTTTGCAAATGGGTTACGGCTCTCGCCTCTGCTATCACTTCTAGGAACGCCATCGCCTCTTGGAGGACGAGCTGCATCTCTGCTTCCGCTATCACTACGTGGGTTTGAACCTTTGTATCCACCACCATCACGTGAACCTGTGGATGATGTGCCTCTGTAACCGCCACCTTCGCGTGATCCGCCAGAGTTTCCTCTATAGCCGCCACCATCACGTGATCCGCCTGAATTGCCTCTGTAGCCACCGCCAGAGTTTCCTCTGTAACCGCCACTTCTGCCGCCACGACCACCATCACGCTCTTCGATGTTTTTAACCACAGACTCTAAGGTCTTTTTATCTAGACCGATTTTATCTGGACCTATTGGTGTGTTCTCTTTGAGAAGGTTTGAGAGAAGTTTAAGCGCGATTTGCGACATATCCATCTCTTCTTCCAAAATAGCAAGAAGTTTGACAGCATTTTCATTGAGTTCTGCATTTTTAATATCTTCTGCAATTTTGATCAGTTTGTTCTCTTTGACGTCTCGTAAACTTGGAACAATTCTGTGCTCGATTTTAGAGCCTACTTTTTTACCAATTCTCTGCATTGAGTGAAACTCAATAGGCGTTACCAATGTAATCGCTGTACCTTTTTTACCTGCACGTCCGGTTCTACCGATACGGTGAACATAACTCTCTGGATCAAATGGCATATGGTAGTTAAATACGTGGCTGATGTCAGCAACGTTAAGACCACGCGCCGCAACATCGGTTGCTACAAGGATTTCGATTTGTGAACTACGGAATGCTTTAATAACGCTCTCACGTTGATTTTGCTCCATATCGCCATGCAAACCTTTTGCCGCGTGTCCGACTGCCATCAATTGAGTAGAAAGTCTATCAACCTCTTTTTTAGTACGGCAGAAGACGATGGATTTCTCAGGCTCAAGAGCATCTAAAAGACGAATCATCGCATCGTCTCTCTCGTACTCGTTAATGACGTAGTAAAGTTGTTCGATATCTTCGTTGGTTGTGTGATCTTTTGGTGTGACACTGACAAATTTTGGGTCATTTAAAATTTTGCTCGCAAGACGTTTGATAGGATCAGGCATTGTTGCAGAAAAAAGTAGTGTTTGACGCTCTTTTGGAAGGTAGGTAAAGATCTCTTCGATGTCCTCTAAGAAGCCCATATCAAGCATCTCATCCGCTTCATCCAAAACAACCATTTTAGGTGAAAAGCCTGGGAGTCTACCGTTTTTGAGAAGGTCTAACATACGACCTGGAGTTGCTACGATAACGCTTGCACCTTTTTCGATCAAACCAATTTGACGTGAGTAAGAGCTACCACCGTAAATCGTTACGGTTTTAACACCACGAAAACGTCCGAGTGAGTAAAGCTCATCGCTGACTTGTGTTGCAAGCTCACGTGTTGGTGTGATGACTAAAAGTTGAACTTTATTAAGATGTGGGTCAAGCATACTCATAGTAGAAAGACCAAATGCAGCTGTTTTACCTGTACCTGTTTGTGCTTGTGCAACGATGTCGTTACCTGCTAAGACTAACGGGATTGATTCTGCTTGGACGGGACTTGGCTCTGTAAAGCCAGCATCTACGACGGCTTTAAGGATGTCTGCGTGTAAGCCAAATGACTCAAATGTGACGGTAGAGGGTGTTGCGGGTGTGTTGTTTTCCATGTATTTTCCATGTTTTTGATTTTTCCAAAACAATACTAACGTGCGGCAATGGCACAAAACTCATGTACATAAAAATTTTAATGGGGAATAAACCCGTCAATATCGTATGCAAAAACCTACATACTCACTGAGGATTTCTCAAATCTGGTAGGTTTTAGGTGAAGTTCTTTTTTAATGAAGCTCTGAAATTGTGGTCATTATAGTGTAATTAGTTTAAAACAATATTAAGGTTTGAAAGTGGTTTGGTGTTTACATGTAAAGTATTTGCGTGAAAATCTACCTAAAAACGGGCTATTTCACCCTTTTTTATAAAAGTCCAAGATAGGTTAAAGTACACTAAAACATAAAATAAAATCATACGGGCAAAGGCTAGAGTGTTATGGTGCAGATGCAAACATTAAAAGAGATCTTGATTAAAAATTTGAAGCTAGAAGATATGACCCCTGAAGATATAGACGACACCATGCCTCTTTTTGGCGAGAATGGCTTGGGGCTTGATTCGGTCGATTCGATCGAGCTTGTATTGACAGTCGATAAAGAGTTTGGCGTGAAGATAACAGATTCTAAAGAGTACGAAAAAATATTTGCTACGGTTCAAAGTTTATTAGACTTTATCAATGCCCAAAAATAGTGTTTTTATCAACGCTTTTGAGTCGGTGTGTTGTGCGGGCGATACGAGCGAAGTGCTATTTGACGCAATTTGTGCGCATCAAAGTGGCATTAAAACGTTCAGTGAATTCATTCCTAACAAGCAGATCGCTTTAGGAAAAATCGCACCATCTTTTTCCATTGATGAGATTTTAGAGCTTACATGTAAAAAGGTTTTAGCCAAAAGCTCTCTTGAAAATTTCGACAACACGCTCCTTGTAGTCGGCTCTTCCGTGGGTGGAATGCAAACAACCGAAGCAATTTTTTTAAGAGACCATCACTACGCCAATATTGACCCTAAACTGCATGCGATTGACGCCATCGCACACACACTTTCTCACCATTTTACATTTAAAGATGACATCTCCTTTTCAACCGCCTGTACGTCCAGTGCGAATGCTCTAGGCTATGCGTATGAGATGATCGCTAAAGGCGTGTATGAAAACGTTTTGGTAGTCGGATTTGATACCTTGTCGCTGACGACTATACGAGGTTTTGATGCGCTTGGTGTGCTGAGTTCGCGTCCGTGCCAGCCGTTTGACGTGAATCGCGATGGTATGAATGTCGCAGAGGGCATCGCCGTTTTGTTGCTTCAACACAAGCCTCATGAAAAGAGCATTGAACTTTTAGGCGTTGGTTACAGTTCCGACGCATATCAGATGGCGCATCCAAGTCCCGATGGAGCAGGTGCGCTTTGCGCGATGCAAAAAGCACTGAAATGTGCCAATGTTCAGCCCTCAGAAGTAGGGTACGTCAACGCACACGGTACGGGAACAACCGCCAATGATGCAAGTGAAGCCAGTGCGATTGAGGCACTTTTTGGAGACGCTGTGCTTGTTAGTTCGACCAAATCGATTACGGGACATATGTTGGGCGTCGCAGGAGCGCTTGAAGCGATCATCTGTGTTATGGCGCTTCAAAAGCAGATCATTCCGCCTAATACGAATCTCGTTGAACCCGAAAATAAAACACTGCGTTTCGTCAATGAAGCTAAGGCGCAATCTTTTCGTTACGCGCTGAGCAATTCACTCGCGTTTGGTGGAAATAACACCGCACTTCTTTTTGGACTGCCCCAATGAAGGTCAATTTAGAGATTTTAAGCAGTGCTTATTTATTGGGCGAGAAAAGTTTGGAGTTGCCTCGTATCAAAGAACTCGTGCCTCAAATGATGGTGCGTCGAAGGCTGACCAAAGCGGCTAAAATTTGCGTAGAGCTTCTGAGCCGTGTCGAGCATTTTAAAGGTGGACGCATCCTTTGTGGGAGCGCTTTTGGTGAGCTTGAAACGACGGCGAATATCTTGAATGCGATTCACGATGAACAACCTTTAAGCCCCACCGATTTTCAAAATTCGGTTTACAACACCGCTGTTTCGTACCTCTCTATTTTGTACCACAATCACAATGAGATTTTAACGCTCTCGTGTGGCGACAAAACGGCGCGAAGTGTTCTTAAAGCAGGAGCACTTAAAGCGTTGGATGGCGATATACTGCTTCTTTTGTGTTTTGAAACATTGGATATCCCAAACATTGAGCAGGTCAATCACTGCATTGATTATCTTGAAAGTGGTGTGGCGTTGGTGGTAAGAGTTACCGAAGAAGAAGCGACGTTAAGTCTTCAAAAAAGTGAGCTTGCAGGTGTTCCAAACTCGATCAGCGAGATGTTACATGTAGCGCAGAATGCACCCA
Source organism: Sulfurospirillum multivorans DSM 12446 (assembly GCF_000568815.1). Lineage (NCBI taxonomy): Bacteria > Pseudomonadati > Campylobacterota > Epsilonproteobacteria > Campylobacterales > Sulfurospirillaceae > Sulfurospirillum > Sulfurospirillum multivorans. Next base: position 2,819,079 of record NZ_CP007201.1, on the reverse strand, counting down.
CGTTAGAGCATGCGATTGTCGAAGTGAACCTATGAATTTACCGCATCTTCCACCGATTCGTTTTGCCAAAGAAATGCTTACATGTAACGATAAACGCTCTTCCGTGCTGTGTGAATTTCCAAGTTTACCAACCCTTCCGATGCTCACAGAAGCGGCGGCTCAAGCCTCGTCAGCCTTTGCAAAGTCCGACACACATCGAAATGGTTTTTTGGTTTTGATCAAAGATGTCTCTTTACATGTAAAGCCAAAAAGTCTTACATGTAACGTTGTGATTGAAGCGCGTTTATCGCTTGGAAACTCCTCAGAGTTTTACTTTGAAGTGTTTGAAAAAGAAGGTGGCGTGATGTATGCGAGTGGAACGGTGATGATCGTGCTTGAAGCGATATAGCAATATCATAATATTTTTTTGTTAATAGCAATAATCTTAACTATAAACCTGGTCCAGATACGATTCATAGTAATTACAATGGGTGGATTCAAAATTTAAATAGAGCTATTCAAGTTCAACTAAATACTGTTAATTTATAGGCATACACTTTTTACCCATCAAAGTGGTGGAGATTTTATCGACCACTTTGAGCTCAATCGGTAGATTGATTTTCCCCAATGTGTGTTTGATGGCACTTTTGATCTCTTTTACGGTGATGGGGCGCGTGGCTTCGAGAAAAATTTGCAAGACTTCGTCTTTTAGCTCGGCATTGTTGTGTTTGACATGCACGAGCGCTTTTTCGATGCCCTCCATCGCTTCAAGTATCTCTTCGATTTGCGCCGTAGCGTAGCGTTTACCTGCGATTTTCACGATATTACTGCTTCGTCCTATAAGTTGAAATTTCCCATTTTCTATCAAAGCATAATCAAAACTCTGAATTGCTCCATTTGTTTGCACCAAACCCTCTTGCCACAAGGTTTGCGAGATAAAGGGTGACTTTACATGTAAAAGTCCTTCGGTATTCAGTGAGGCTTCCACGCTATGAAACGGTGTCAAAAAAGTATCATCTTGTTTTTTAAAGGCGATACTTCCACACTCGGTCGAGCCAAAGAGTTGAATGAGTGTCGTGTTAAATGTGTCGGTAAATTCTTTGGCAGTTTCGACAGGCAAAGGACCTGTGGAGCTGATAAAAATCGTTTGACTCAGGTCTTTTACTTCATCCAACCTCAAAAGTGACTTGATGTAAAGCGGCGTGGTGACGACAAGGTGATGAGGCTTCGCAGATTCCAGCAGATCGTGGGGTAAAAAATGCTCTTTAAAGAGTAAATCAACATCCAATTTGAGTGGTAGTAAAAGTGCGGCTAAAAAGCCGTAGATATGGATGAATGGAACAGTTGCAACGACTTTCTCGATCTGAAAATTGCCAAATTCTAACAGCAGGGCTTCCATATCGGTTTCGATGTTTTCTCTGCTTTTAAAGGCACCCGTTGGAAAGCCTGTACTTCCCGAGGTAAAAAACATGGCAGCAAAGTCAATGTCGTTAAAGGTTTCGGCGCCCAGTGATTCAATTTTTGCTTTTAAAGAGAGGTTCTCTTGATCGTATAAAATGGGTTTTGCGCTTGAAAGATAGGCTCGTAAAATCTCAATGGCATTCTCTTCTTTGGTTTTTGAGGGAATAAGAATGACGCGGTTTTTGAGTGTTGTATCGACGAGGCTCTTACTTTCGTAAACGTTTTCACTGCCATCATCGTTTTGTATCATAACTCTCATTGTGGCTTCCTTCCCATCAATAAAACTAAAATAGCCGCCGTGGCAACGCATGAAACCAGACCCATCGCATGAAGGGCACCAATGTCGCTGAAAATGAGCACCCCAAAGCCCGCAAACGTGTCAATGATGGAGAAGAAAATCGCACTTCTGGTTCCATCCTTGAAGCTCTCCTCACTGCTCATATAGATGCCATAGTCGATGCCAAAAAGCATCATGATAAACAGCATAAAAATATGCGCAATGGTAAATGTCCCCATCAGTGCAAAGAGTAAAATAAGCGCGGTTGGCAACAGGACAAAACTAGAACTGAGTGCGATGGTTTTGCGACACACCATCCAAAGCATAAAAAAGATAAACGCCATCGCTACAATGCCGCCAAGGAGAAGTTGATGTGCAATTTTTTCTAACGCAGTAAAGAACATCTCTTTAGCATCGATGCAAGAGGCAAATGTAAAATTTGACACTAAGTTTCGGTCACTGTTTTTCACCAAAGCGTAGGTGTAATATTTCCCCTCATGCAAGACAACATCAAAGCCCATCTCGCGCAGCGTGTCTAAAGAGAGTTCTTGATAGCTTGGGTGTAAAAGTGCTTCGTTGTAGGCGTTTTTAAAGAACCCTTCACGAAAGCCCAGCTTGGTTGCTTCTTCTTCGATGAGTGCTTTTTTCTCGTTTACATGTAAAGACTCAATCTCTTGTTTTCTTTGCTCGTAAAATGCTTTGTCAAAAAAGTAGGAGAGCGGAGCCGTGGCATTTTTAAAGTTCTTTTGGATGGTATTGCTGTGTCCTATAAGCCCATCAATGGAGTCTGCTTCGAGTAAAAGAGGCATATAACCCTCTTTTTTAATCGCATCTTTGAAGAATTTTTCCTCTTTCATTAAGGAGACATTCTGGTAGTCAAGGTTTTTGATATTGGTATCAAGCTTTAAAAAAGGCACACTTAGAACAATGGCTAACAACGAAAGGAGGGCGATGGCACGGTAGGGTAACGGGATGCAGATGTAAAATTTGGTATAAGGTTGTGCTTTTTTGAACCCGATGAGCGGGAAGAGGAAAACGAATTGGAGGTACGAGAGCACGAGCGAGATCATCGCAAAGACACACACTTGTTGGATGAGGGGGAAATCAACCCAAGCGAAGATCAAAAAGCCGCCAAAGGTGGTGAGAAAGCCGTAAAATACAGAGGTATTAAACTTCTTTTTATTCTCATAATGCCCGTAAAAGTAGTAATGAAACATGTAGTCAATCGCCAACGTTCCTATGGCATTTCCAAAAGCCAATACAAAGACGGAGACTTCACTCCAAATCATGCCAATCAGCAAAAATGAAAGCAGAGCAGAGGTGGCAAGTGTGGCAATGGTGTTGATAAGAAGGTAGATATTTTTGATAATAAAAATATAAAGCACAAGTAACAAAATGGTCGAGAGGACAATCAAAAAGGTGACATCATCTTGAATCTTTTGCGCGTTTTCCACAAAGTAAAATGTCGGGCTAAAGACGCGGACATTTTGCATGTCCTGAAGCTCTTGATGCACCAGATTATAGATGGTTTCATAACTCTCAATGGTATTAGAAGTGCCTTTGATGCTCAAAACAGAGAGGTAACCAAAATCGCCTAGTGCTAAGTGACCATCTCGAATGTTAATAGGAATTTTTTGCTCTTTAGGGCTAAAGTAACCCAGCGGATCAGAGGCGTCTATGGTCGTATAGTAGGGATTCTGTGTCATTGTTTCATAAAGCGATTTTAACTTTTCAGGGATGCCAACTGAGTCATTTTTATTGAGGTTTTTCAGATAAAAAGCGTTGTTTTTGGTGTATTCGATCAGCTTTGCATTGGGTGTTATGTTACTTTCCAACGTTAAAAGATCGGAAGAAAGCAGTTTGTTTTCGATGGTTTTGATTTTAGCAAGAGAGGCTTTATCAAACCCTTCGGTAGCGATAAGCACTTCTTTGGAATTTTTGAACTGTGAATAGATCTCAAACGCCTCTTTGCTCTTTCCCTCAGGCAAAAAAGAGAGCAGGTTGGTGGAGACATGCACGGAGTTTTGGTAGACGAAAAAGAGGGTGCCGACAAGGGAAAAAAGAACGATATTGAGGGATTTAGTCCAAAATTTCAATGGTGATCCTATCGCCGTTTTTAATCTTTACATGTAAAGATTTTAGCTTCTTTCCTTGCCGTGAGATACGCACTTCCTCAAGCACTTCCGCCGCCACACCTTTGGGGCTTAGCAGTGTCTCATCGCCCTTGGTGGTTGTCTCAAAAAAAGAGTCCAACAAGACACTGTTTTCATCATGCACCGCTTTGATAATCAGAAAAAAATAGTTCATGGAAGGCATACTTTGCGCATCGATGACTTTATAGCCATTTTGGTCTTGAATGGTGAGTTTTTCTTCAAAATAGGTCAAAACTTTGGATTCGGGTTTGACATATTCGATGACGATGTTTTGCTCTCCAAACGTGATGAATCCCTCTAATGTGATGTTTTTATCAAGCGCGTAGAGGTAGCGCGTCTCTTTAAAGGTGGAAGCATCGTTGGCAAAAAGAGAGAGCATAAAAACCAAACACAAAACGATAACTTTCATATGTTACATCCGTTTTAAGAAGATAAAGCGACGGTGCAAAAACTGCATCACTCCACCGAAGATAAAGACCAAATACCAGCCAAACGAAGAGTAAATAATCCAATAGTGGTCATTTTTGAGCAGTAAAACGGTTACATGTAAAAGAATGTTGACGCACGCAAGTGCTATCCAAAAGAGGGTGGAACGGTTGATGTACATCTCTTCTTTTTCTAAGAGAGGTCGTTTATGGATTTTACGTGCAAAGTGCACAATGATGGAGTCGTTGTCAAAATAGCTCGCCATCAAGAAAAAGATAAATGCCAAAGAGATCAAAAGTGGTAAAAATTTGAGCACTAAAAAGTCATCTAAAACAAAAGCGCTGATAGCGACTACGATGTAAAAAAGAGGGAAGAGTGTGGTTTTTATCTCTCTTTTTTTCAAACTCAAACTCCACAGTAGTCCAAAGATAAAAAGCCCCATTGAGACGGTTTTAATGTCAAAATAGCTGAGTAACACCACAACAACGGGTGCGTATAAAAACGAAAAAAGTATGTGCATTATCTTACCATTCCACCACTAATATTGATCACTTCACCGTTCACGTAGGTTGCTTTGTCGCCTAAAAAGAAGACAACTTCAGCGACCTCTTCGGGACGGCCAAGACGTTTACATGGAATCATGTTGGTGATATTTTTATCCACATTATGGATCATCTCTGACTCAATGACACCGGGGGCTACCGCATTGACTCTGATATTATAGCGTGCTACTTCCACACAAAGTGCTTTTGTAAAAGCGATGATACCGCCTTTGGTCGTTGAGTAGTTGACTTGCCCACCATTGCCCACAAGTCCTGAGATGGAGGAGACATTCACGATGGAGCCTGCTTTTTCTTTGATCATATTTGGAAGGATTTGCTTGGTGACATAAAAAAGGCTGTTAAGGTTAGCGTCCATCACATCACTCCACTCTTCCTCTTCCATAAAGAAAAAAAGTTTGTCTTTGGTGATGCCCGCATTGTTGACTAAAACGTTTACATGTAAAGATTCAAATGCTTTTTTCACCTCTTCTTTTTGGGTCAAATCACACTGAATCATCTCGCCTTGTTGAATCTCTTCCAAAAGTGCTAACGCTTTGTCTTTTTGTCTTTTGTAGTGGATATACACAAAGTAGCCCTCTTTGGCAAAGTAGCGCACAATCGCCTCTCCAATGCTCCCCGTCGCTCCCGTGACCAGCACTTTTTTCATGCAAGAGCTCCTTTGCGTATAATTTTATGTATTTCTTTAATGTCGATGTCCATGCGTCTGTCTTCCAACAGTGGTTTGGCGTGTTCTCTGATAGCCTCATAATAGTTAAGAAGTGTTGGAGAAACGCTCTCTTTGCCCCTGATGTCCACGGCTTGAGCCATGCCCATAAATGCGATGCTCAGCATCAGTTCAAGGGGTTCCATCATCTTTTTAAAGTCCAGTGCCGCGGTCGTTCCCATGCTCACTTTGTCTTGATTGAGCGATTCGGTGGGGCGAGAGTGAATGGACGCGGCGGTGGTGTTTTTAATGACATCAGCACTCAGGGAACTGAGTGTGATTTGCATCGCTTTAAAGCCGTGGAAATAGTGCTCGCGGCTGAGCTTGAGGTTTTCGCCAAGCCCTCGGTTAAATTTGTGATCGACCAGAAGGGCAAACTCTTTATCGAGCAAGTCAGCAAGGTTTGCCGCACAGATTTTCAGTGTGTCCATTGCGTGAGCGACGTAACCACCGTAAAAATTGCCTGAGGTGTAGATTTTTTGGTTTTTGCCATCAATGAGCGGATTGTCATTGACCGAATTGATCTCTTGTTCGACCCATTTTTTAGAAATTTCTAAATTATCGCGAATCACGCCTAAAACTTGGGGCGCGCAACGCATTGAGTAGGTGTCTTGAATGTTCAGATCATTGTCTGCAAAGAACTTATCATAGCGGTCATCGCGTCCATGGGTGAGTTTGGAGCCTTCGATTTTAGCTTTGATGTTGAAAGCACTTTGAATTTGTCCTGTAAAAGGTTTCGCCTCATGCACAAACGAATCTAAAGGTGTGGTGTCACCCAAAAGCACTTCAAACATGCCAGCTACAAAGGATTCCATGCTTGAGAGTATGACTTCAAAGCTTTCCAAAGAAGAAAGAGCAATCGCACTCATAATGGTCGTACCATTCATGATGGCAAGCGCCTCTTTAGGCTTAAACACATACGGCGCAATACCCAGTTTGGCATACACTTCGCTGGTTGGCACAATAGCGCCTTCATACCACACTTCTCTCTCTCCCGCGATGACCGCGGCAATGTATGAAAGCGGTGTCAAATCGCCACTGGCTCCTACAGAACCTAAGGAGGGAATAACAGGAATGATCTCTTTTTCAAGCAAGAGTTCAAGTCGTTGCAAAAGTGCATACGAGATGCCCGATTTGCCTTTGGAAAGTGAAATCAGTCTGCAAATCAGCGCGTAACGCGATGTTTTAGAACTGAGTGGTTCGCCTACTCCACAGCCATGAAATCGGTAAAGATTTTGTTGCAAAATGGCACTTTGCTCGTACGTGAGGTAATTCTTGCCACTTGCGCCATAACCGGTGGTGACGCCGTAAATGGGTTTGCCTTTTTTGATTTCATTCATCAAAAAGGTGTGACCAAGCAAAAAATTCGCTTCAAAGTGAGCATCGTTTGAGACCTGAACAGTGCTGGCGTTGCATATCTCTTCTAGGCGGATGTAGCGGTCATCTATCGTTAATTTCATGCTTTTTCTTTCCAAAAAGGGTATAAATTGAACCATTGTTCAGGATGCGAAGCGACATGCGTTGCAAAAAAATCAGCGTAATTTTGCATCGCTTTGTGGATCTCTTCACGAGCGTGGTTGTTTTTATCCATCGTAATTTCGGTAAATTCAATGCGGTAATGCTGGGGCTTTTGATAGATAAAAGCAATTCCCATAAGTGGTTTTTCGGTTTTATACGCAATGCTAAAAGGGTTCTTATTAAACTCTACCTCTTTGCCAAAAAAGGTTACAATTTCTTTGTGTTTAGCTTCAGTAGCGCGGTCTGCCATCATCGCTACAATCTCGTTGTTAAGAAGTGCTGAGGCGATTTTCATTGTGACATCAACACCGCCTTTGGAAAGATCGATGATGGATAAATGCTGATTTTTTGTTTCAATGTTCTCTTCGATACATTTAATGGGCGCGATGAGAGATTCTTGCATCACAATGTTGATTTTAAGATCGCTAAAACAGTTTCCAGCACTCGCCCAGCCCCCAAAATGTGATAAAAGCAAGATGCCACCACTGTGAAGATAACGCATAAGTTCTGCTTCGTTTTTGATCTCAAACGTATAATCTTTAGGGCTGACTTTGGAGACAAAACGGTCGCACATCGTGATTGCGAAGTGTCGCAAATGCTCATAATAGACCCAGTTGTTAAACGGTTTGTTGATATGGGCGTAGTAATCACGTAGGGCTTCTTTGACATTGCCTGCGACTAAAAAATAGAAAAAGGTCACGGGATACATCAGGTAGTAGATAAAGGTATAGCCAAAGAGCGTGTAAAAGGTGTAAACGAGTTTGATGCTCCAACCGCTGCCCCGCTGTTTCGTGCTCATTGGTACCTTTTTTTGAGAAAAAATTTCCACGGTAGGAGCTTGACATGTACCATAACGATGGCGGCGGTATCCCAAAATTTTTTAAAGTGACTGACGCGCTCTTCGGGGGTTGGGTAGTAGCATTCGATACTCACTTCTTTAATGAGTCGACCTTTCCACGCGTGTTTAACAAGCACTTCCATCTCCCAGTCAAAGCGTTTGGTTTTGATGATAAGGTCGAGTATGGAAGTAGGATACAGTCTAAAGCCAGAGAGTGAATCGGTGATGGTTTGCTCTGTGTCCCAACAGGCCCAAAAGTTGCTAAACCAGCGTCCAAATTTGGAACCATTGGGAACGTTGTTAATGTCAAAATTGCGCGCACCGATAATGATTTGATCGGCTCCATCACAGGCGTTAGTGATTGTTTCAATTTGAGAAGCCAGATGCTGTCCATCACCATCAAGGCTGATAAAATAGGAAAAGCCCAGTCTTTGCACTTCTTTAGCACCCGTGATGATCGCTTCGCCTTTGCCTTGATTGACCGTGTGCCTTAGAATGGTAAGGTTTTCACTTTGTGCTGGGATAATATCCGCTACAGGCGTGTCAGAGCCATCATCGACGATAATCAGCCTGTACCCATGACTCAAGACATCATTGGCAACTGCATGAATCGTAAGTGGATTGTTATAGGTCGGAACGACAACGATCATTTCATCTTTTTTCATAGGTGAGTTCTGCTACTTTCTGCTCATTTTGACTGACACGGATTTTGAGTGTGTTGCCCGTCGTTTGGAGATCAAACCACAGTACACTCAAAGGGGCGATATGTTTCAAGAATTTTGCTTTTGTGATCTTTACTATCTCGATACCTAAAATCTCAGCACTCATATCCAGTAAAACAAACCCAGCAACAATAGGATTTGTCGGAAAATGCGCTTGAAAAATAGGATGGGTTGCGTCACTTAGCCTAACACAAAAGCGCGTTTCCTCTTTATATATAAGCGTATAAAAATCATTTAAAATCATACAATCCTTACAAAAATTCTTAAATAAACAGGTGTATTATATAAATCTAGCTAAAATAAGAGCTTAAAATTGCTTTTTCTGTTAAGGTTTCGTTTACTTTTTTAGAAAATAAGGAACATTTGAATGAATCCGTTTTTTGAAGATAACGACAGTGTCTCTGCCTTAGAGGCGCAGTACAATGCCCAACGCATCGCTTTTGCGCCGATTGTGTTTCAAGTCGCACGCTCTATGCGCGATCTTGGTGTTTTAAAAGCACTCTATGAACATAAAGAGGGCATGAGCATCGAAGCGCTGGCAAAAGAGACGAATTTAAGCGAGTATGGCATAACGACACTCATCGAAACGAGCCTGAGTGCAGACATTGTCAAGCAAAAGGGAGAACTTTATTTCATCACGAAAACGGGCTACTTTTTACTCAACGACCCGATGAGCATTGCCAATATGGACTACAATCATCATGTCAATTACCAAGGGCTTTTTTCGCTCGACGAGGCGATCAAAAGTGGCAAGCCAACAGGGCTGAAAGTTTTTGGCGAGTGGGAGACCATCTACCCCGCACTCTCCATCTTGCCTGAAAAGGCGAAACAGAGTTGGTTTACCTTTGATCATTTCTATTCCGACAGCGCCTTTCCTGAGGCAGTTGAACACCTTTTGAGCCTCAAACCTACTAAAATTCTCGATGTAGGAGGCAATACGGGCAAGTTTTCAATGCTCATCGCAAAGCGCGATACTGCTTTACATGTAAGCATTATGGATTTGCCAGAACAGCTTGCATTGGCGCGCGAAAACATCGAAAAGGAGGGATTGAGTGAGCAGATTTCTCTTTTGCCTGCCAATGTTTTGGAGGCTTCGCATACGTTTCCAAAAGGGTTTGACATCATCTGGATGAGTCAATTTTTAGACTGCTTTAGCGAAGACGACATCGTCTCCATTTTGAGCAAAGCCAAAGAAGCGATGAGCGATACAAGCAGGCTGTGCATTATGGAGCCCTTTTGGGACAGGCAACGCTTTGAAACATCGGCGTTTTGCATCATCAACACCTCGCCTTATTTCACCGCAATGGCAAACGGATGCAGTAAAATGTACCATTCCAAAGATTTTATCAAGTTAGTCGAAATGGCGGGGCTAAAAGTCGAAGCAATAAGTGATCATTTAGGGGTTTGTCAGAGTATTATTCAGATCAAAAGAGGGTGATAACGAACAAAATATGGAGCCAAAAGAGCGATAAAAGTAGCTTGCCCGCTTTATTTCCTATGAATTGTTCCATGAGAGCTCATCGCCGTTAATTATTCTTTTTTGAATGAGTATCTTTCTAATGAGATTAAACCCTGTGTTTCCAATTGGAAATATTTCAAGTTGCATAGGAATTCGATTCAACCCAATGTGGTCTTTTTGCTGAAAAAAAATTGTGCCACTCCACAATCCTTTTACAACGCCAGCTTGCAGATTGGAAAGCTTGATACTTCGTTTGCCAAGGTAAAACCATTCTTTTGTAATATGAGTTTTACTTATTATTATACGTTTGAAAAAGCAAGCATCTACGAATTTACATATCCCTGCAACAACTACTAATCCACCAAAGATTAAAGTAACCCATTGATTTAAACACATACATCCTAACCCTAATATGATCATTGTTAGAAATGCGAGTGCACTAAGAACACGTTTGCCATCATCATACATGAATATGTAAACAGATTTTTCTCTTACCATTATTGCTTGATCCATATTAGCCTACTTATGACATAAAAATGGGGAACGGGTTTTTTTATTTATTCTCATTTCATCGTTTATCTTTACATGTAAAGAATTTTAGACACAAAAAATATAAAATAACCTTACTTAAGATCAAAAAGCCTAACCGTTTTGCGTCCAGTCAAACTCCATTTGTTTAGCGGTGTTAAGGGCTAACTCTTTCCCCATCAGGCGTTCCACAAGGTGCAGACTCATGTCAATGCCAGCCGAAATGCCTGCGGAAGTGACGATGGAACCTTCATCGACCCAGCGCATGTTTTCTTTTACATGTAAGGTTGGAAACATAGTGCGAAGATCGTCAATATCTTCCCAATGGGTTGTCGAAGATTTGCCTTCCAATAGTCCTGCTTTTGCGAGCAAAAAAGCACCCGTGCAGATGGAAGCGGTGATGGGAGTGGAAGATGCGGTGCTTTTGATCCACGCGATCACATCGTCATCTTCCATCTCTTTGGTGACCACGCCACCAGGAATGAGCAAAAGATCGGGTGTGGGATGTGTCGTCATCGAATAATCAGGATGCAGTTTGAGCCCCGCTCTGGCGTAAATGGATTGTTTCGTTTTGCCGATGGTAAAGACCTCAAAAGGAGGATGGGCGAGGGATGAAGCCGTTTTGTTAAAGACGCGTGACGCGGTTGTAAAGACTTCATACGGACCTGCAAAATCAAGCACTTCCACCTTGTCAAAAATATAAATACCCACCGAATATGCCATAAATTTTCCTTTACATGTAAATCGTAAAACAGTTCATGCCTGCTTCGTGTTTGTAGTCAAGTCGCATCCCGTGTAGGCGAATCACGTGCCATGTGATAAACAGTCCAAAGCCAAGACCGCGTGAGCTTTTTTGTTTTTTGCCCTCTAGAAAATAAGGCTCAGCGTAGCGTTCAATGGTGAACTCCAACGCGGGGGCGTGGTTGGAAATGGTGATGGTTTTAAGATCATTGCGAAGGCTGACGTGGTGGTCGTCGGAGTAGTTGATGCCATTGTCCAAAAGGTTTTTCAGCGCCACGCCAAACAGCTCAAAGTCTACCTCTAGTTCCATCGGTACCAGTTTACATGTAATGCTTTCTCGTTTGTCATCTAAAATGTCAAGGGCAAAATCCACCACGTCTTCAATATGATAACGATTGATCTCCAATTTTAGCTCATCAGCACTCAGTTTTTCAATGCGCGAGAACTCTTCCAAAAGTGCTTCTTGGCGGTTGAAAACGTTTTGCAAGATCCTTGCATATGCGGCATCTTCAATCATTTCAGCGGCGAGTTTTCCCTTGGTAATGGGCGTTTTGAGCTCGTGCATGATGTTGCGCAAAAAGAGCTGTCTGGAGTCTCGAAGTGATTTGATTTTGAAAACGGCACTGTCAAATTCATTGGCAAGGGCGGCGATTTCATCTTTTTTACTGCTTTTACATGTAATGTCATAATCCCCGTTGGCAAAGTGTTTGATCTTCTCTCTGAGTGTTTTAAGCGGCAGAATGCTTCGAATAATGCCAATGTATAAAAAAATGACAAATGCAAGGCTCAACAGTGGCAAAATGAGGCGGGGCATCATCTCTTTTTTTAAAGGCGTTTCAAAGACGATAGGCGGTGCGTCGCGTGCCAACAAAATGGTGTAAATGTGCATACGATACGGCACCGAATCAATTAGAAAATGAAACCGCTCTTCCATGCGTTTCATCGGAAACGGTTTGGGAGGACGAGGGCGTTCGAGAATTTTTTGTTTGAGCGCTTCATCGGTAACGAGTTTAAACCCGATCTCTTCCATCTTGTCAAAGTCGATAGCTTTCGTGGTGCGATCAAACGAAGAGCGTAAGGCAACGCGCGAGTAGTCAAACATTGTTTGCAGTTCTCTATCCGTTTCATACTGTGCGATGGAGACAAAGATCGCTGTGATGCCAAACAACGAGAGGGCAAAAATGAGCGAAATACGCGTGATGATGGAGTGGTACCACCTCATGCTTGAAGCCTATACCCGATACCTCTGACGGAATGAATCAGCTTAGGCTCTTTGGAGCTCTCGCCTAGTTTGGTACGAATACGGCTGATGAGCACGTCAAGGCTTCTGCTCTCATTCTCTTCATTGAGACTCAGTGCGCTGTTAAGCAGCTCTGTTCGTGAGACCACGCAGTTGTTTTTTTTGATGAGATGGGTGAGCACGTCGTATTCCGCAGGGGTGAGTGTGAGTGGTGTACCTTGAAAAAAGATGGTGTGACTCTCTTCTTTGAGAATCAACGTGGAACTACTGCTCTCTTCACTGACTGAGTTACTTTTTTTGTAGCGTCTGAGCACACTGATGATGCGCGCGTAAAGCTCTTTGGGCTCATAGGGTTTGGGTAAGTAGTCGTCTGCTCCAAGTTCCAAGCCTACGATTTTATCTTCCAAGTCGCTTCGTGCGGAGGAGATGATGATGGGAATATCGCTTTTGGCGCGTACCTCTTTGCAGATCTCTAGCCCGTCCATACCAGGCAAAGAGAGGTCTAAAATGAGCAGGTCATATTTGATAAGGCTTAGTGCACTGATGCCAAGATAGGGGTCGTCGTAGTTGGTGACGGTGATGTTATAGCGTTTTAAAAAATTGCATAAGATTTCGGCAAGTTCGACATCATCCTCGATCATTATGAGGTTCGGTTGCATTGTTTTATCCTGAAAATTGGTCTTAAACAATCATACACCTACTCTTTGAACGGTTTGTTAATGCAAAATCCACAGAGTAATTTTTCATTTTCTTCATCAATGACAAATTTATACAGATGAAAATAGGTGTTAAACCCTTCTGCTGTGGGGAGTGTAATATTGTGCTCCTGTATCCCTTCATAAAGGCTCAAACGATCCGTCTCAGCAATCTCTGCCGCTGTTCTTTCATTGAAAAGGCTCATCGCTGTTTTGTCTTTCCATGTTTTGAAGCCCAAGAATTTTTGATAAGCTTGATTCATATACAGATAATGCCCCTGCGCATTTTTAATAAAACAAAGCGCTGGGATATGCTCCACAAAAGCGATAAAACGTTCGTGTTCCGCGTGTTCTCGAACCTCTTCACCTTTACGGTTGCTGATATCGCGAATGGTGCCAACCATACGAATAGGCTGTTCGTTTTTACCCACAATGACCTTGCCTCGCACATTGACCCAGCGCAAAGGCTCACTCCCGCGTACGCGATGATCGACCACAAACAGATCGCTCTTGCCATCCAGATGCGCTTTTAAGCGTTCATTTACCAATGCCATATCTTTGGAATGGACTAAATTGAGCCACGAGGAGAGGGTAGAGGGGTGATCTTTGGTTTCATAGCCCATCAACTGTTTCCATTTTGAAGAGTAGAAGATGGTCTCATTTTTCATATCCCAGTCCCACAATGCCTCATCACTTCCCTCAAGGGCGAGTTCTAAACGCTCTTTTTGCTGCATCAACAAGGCTTTGCTTTTATGCAAATGCGCAATGTCAACGATCATCGCAACAAAATCACCCGTTGCGCCTAAGAGAGGTGCTGTGTAGATCAGCGTTTGCTTGGTGATGCCATTGTCAAATTGAAGCTCCATCGCGTGTTCGCCGTTTTTTGGAAGGGTGCTTAAAAGCTCGGCATTCTCTTTGCTCATCGTGCCAAAAGCATGTGTAAAGGCTTTATTGGTGAACCATTGCGCATTTTTTTTGTAAAGAATGGGCAGAGGCATGGCTTGAAACGTCTCCGCTTCTTGCATGGGATGTTGCTTGGGTGTTTGAGCGCTTGATTGGAGTTTTTGAAGGCGAAAGTAGAGGGTTAAGGCGATAACCCCTAAAAAAGCAATGATGGCAAAAAGGACGATCTGGGACATACCAACCTCTTTGAAATGGAGTTTATCCCGCCTTATGAAAAGCGGGATACAAAGGCAGGGAGCGTTATTTTAAAAGCTCTTTCTCTTTCACGATAAACGGTACTCCTTTGATGCCAGCACCAAAGTATTTTAGTTTAAGTGCATCAATATGCGCGACATCTGCATCGCTGATTTTTTGCTCATATTTGACGTTTTCATCGTAGTATTTTTTCAAGATTTTGATCTTATCTGCATCGGTTTTGACTTTGGATGTTTCGTTGTAAATAATCACAGATTTTTCAAGGGAACTGCGCTCGTGAACCGGTGTGAAAATCAACTTAAGATTGTTGGTGGTAAGGCGTTGCTCGATTTGAGCAAGCTCTTGTCTGCAGTAAGGACATTCAGGATCGGTGAAGACAACTAAGGTCTCTTTTTTAGGGTCGTTACCCAAAGAGATCACATTTTTCTTCTCCTCTTTTTTGTAGATCGCTGAAAGCTTTTTCTGAAGCTCTGCCATCTCCATCATCTCTTTGATGCTTCCACCTTGCTTGATGCTAATCACATCAGGGAAGATGAGGTCATCTTTGGTGAAGATGCTCAGTTTTTGAGAACGTGTGCCATCGCTAAGACTCAGAGTCACGAAATCCATACCATCAATGCCTTCAACAGGTTTGCGTGAGACGATAGTAATCGTAATATTGGGGACTTGCACGGTTGATTTAAAGTGTTCAACAATTTGTGCGTCGGTTGCTGCAAAAAGAGTGGTTGAGAAAAGTGCAACAAGCGTTAAAAGATATTTTTTCATTCATTTTCCTTATAAGTTGCAGAAACTAATCTGCATGAAATGTAAGGTATTATACAATAAAACCAATCATAGTTTGTTAATCAAAGGTCAATGAATGCTAGAGAATGCCGATAAAATGGCACTTATACACGAGATAGAACTGCTCATAGAATCTGATCCAAATGCTCCCATTTCTTCATTTTCAATGTTAGAGTTCTTGGAATTGGACGATTTGGTTTCAATGCGCGACGCACTTTTACGCTCCAAAGCGAACCGTTCCGCTGAAAATGAGAAGTGGTTTGATGAGCTGTGTAAAAAGTAGCTATCCTCTTTACATGTAAAGGTCAATTATGCGTGAAAAATGGGCTTATTTAAACGATATTGAGGGCTGCGACGTCGTGGCCCTTTATACGCTTCACACTCTTCTTGAAATCGCCTACCTTAAAGAGGGCAAACAGCGAAGTCTCACGATCAATTTTCATGTTGCAGGTGGCGCGATGGGTTATCTGGAGTGTTTTCAGCTAGACTCCATTCCTTTGCCTCCTGCAAAAGTCACACATACACTGAGTTCTTCGATCTCAAAGGTTTTACATGTAAACCTTTATGCCCAACTGAATGAGCATGAACACTACGAAGAGCTAGAGCTTGTGTGTGAAGAGGGCATCTATTTGCTCTATTTTAGTGAAAATGAAGAGGAAGCGCACTACGCTAAAATTGAAAAAAACAAAACTCCACGTCTGCCTAAAGTCCCAAAACAAGAGGTAATGTTGCCTAAAGAGCTTTTTAGTGTCGAATTTTTCAAAGAAAACCTTGCCTTTGTACTGTTGGCGCACGGTGAGCAAAAGACACCGCATGGCTTGCCGTATTCGATGCACCTTTTAAGTGTTACCGCCGAAGTCATCAATGCTTTGTCGTGTGAGCCACTCAGTTATGATGAAGTTAATGTTGCCATTGCTTGTGCGCTTTTGCATGACGTAAACGAAGACACGACCACCAAGATCACGAAAGAGAGCCCCATCGCAGGTAACAAAGAGGTGATCGCCAAAGGCGTTTTAGCACTCACGAAAGAGAAGAATTTGTTGTCCAAAGAGGCGCAAATGCGCGATAGTTTAGAACGACTCAAAAAGCGTCAAAACTGTGTGGCAATGGTCAAACTTGCCGATCGCATTACGAATCTTGGGGAGCCACCTAAGCAGTGGGATGAAGCGAAAAAAAGAGCATATTTGGAAGAAGCAAAGGTGATTTTGAGTGAACTTGGCTATGCGCATCGCTATCTTGCCACGAAATTAAGCGAAAAAATTGAGGCATATCAGCTTTACATGTAAAAGCGTGGTGGAATCAAAAAAGGAGATTTCTCTCCCTCCTTTTGTTAGTATTTCTTTCCCTCACACGGGATCAACTCTTTTTCACCAATCTCTTCCACCAACGGTTTCAAACTTTTGAGCGTAAAAAGTTTAAGATCCTCTCCCTTAAGCGCTTTGAGTTCCGAGCTGTAACCACTTTTGCTAAACAGAACGAACATATCAGGCTCAAATTCAGCTTTGGCACATTGCTCTTTGAGTTTACTCAGCTCGGTTTTTTTCACTTTGGTGTTGGTGTATTTGCACGCACCTGCGATGAGTTTTCCCGATTTCGTTTTCGCCAAAATATCAATCTCTGCGTTTTTATCCCAATAACTGCCTATCTCCACAATCGGATCTTCGATCAAACTTTTTTTCAACAATTCCTGAGCGAGTTTTTCAAAAATAAGATCGTTAAAGCCTTGTTCGCGGTTGGTAAACGCTTTTTCGACTTCGCTAAAATCATTCTCTTTGATGGTTTTGTAAAAAGGGGAGACAAAGGCAAACCAAAAGCGCATAAACGGACTAATGAAGTTCAGTTTATCGGAGTTATCATCCTCTTCACGAACAGGGCGCTCCAATGAATACTCAAGCTCAACGATCTCACTGCGCAACAGTGCATGCAAGGCTTCATTGCCTTCTTCTCGACTCAAACGTGCTTTTTTGTACGAAGAGTAGACACGACGATCGCCCGTAGCACAGGCAGTGAGTAGTGCATGCGAAAGTTTATTGCTGTAGGTAAGTTTGGTGATGTCGGCATGAATGTAGGTGTAGTTTTTTAAAATCTTATGTGCGATCAGATCAAAAAGAGGTTTGGTAGTATCGACATTCCAACTGGTGCCGCCAAAAACACTGAAGTATTCGATGGCGATTTCAAGGTCGCTCAGCTTGTTTTGAAGATAAAAAGAACGAAATTGTTGAAGGAGGGTAGGATGTTTTGACATAAAAAAAGAGCCTTTGATTGTTTTTCGTCATTATACACGAAAAAGAGGAGTGAAAGTCTTTTCACTCCTGTAAAGGCCTTTAGTTATTTTGCGTGACTTCCATCACAAAAAGGAGCATTGGCGCTCTTTTTACAGGCGCAGAGGTAATACTCTTTGCTCTCAGGAACAAAAAATGTTTTAGGTGCAAGACCTGAACCTCTATGGCTACCATCGCATAAAACAGAGGTAGCACTTTTACCACAAGTACAGAAGTGGTACTCTTTATTGGCTTCAAGTGACATTTTAACAGGTGACATGGTATTTCCTTTATACGTTTAGTGCATTGGCACATCAAATACCAAAACCCAAGAGGGTTTCAACGCTTTGATCTCGTAGGCTTTTTCTTCGGTAATCTGCACTTCATCGCGTGTTTCAAGCGTGGCACCATCGATTTTTATTTCGCCTTCGACAACCAGTACGAGTTTACCACGATTTGGGGAAGAGGGCGCTAAGGAAATGGTTTTACCCTCATCGAGCTCAGTGGTCGCAATGAATGCGTCTTGCTTAATTGCAATAGAGTTGTCTGCACCATCAGGTGAAACGAGCGTTACCCACTGATTGCTCTTGGTGACATCTCTAAAATCACGTTGGTTGTAGAGTGGTTTTCCACCTTTTTGGTTTGGGTGTATCCAGATTTGAAACAGCGCGGCGGACTCATCTTTTGAGGCAAATTCGGAGTGTAAAACCCCTTCGCCTGCACTCATATACTGAATTTCACCGGCATGAACTTCGCCGTGATTGCCAAACGAGTCTTTGTGAATCAAAACCCCTTTAGTGACGATGGAGATGATCTCCATATCGCGGTGCGGGTGCATTCCAAAACCCTCTCCTGCCTCCACGATGTCATCATTAATGACACGCAGTGCGCCAAAACCCATGCGGGAAGGATTGTAATACTCGGCAAATGAAAAACTAAAATGGCTATGAAGCCAACCATGCTCTGCAGCGCCTCTTTGGTTGGCTCTATGAATGATAAATGACATGATTGATTCCTTTACATGTAAAGCATGAGACTTCTTTCACAACCCATTGAAAAAAGAGTTTGTCCATAGCACATCACTTTTAAAAACTAAAAACATCGCCATAGCTACGGCTATGACTCAATTTTGAGTTTTGAAAATTAACGCACTCTTGACAAGCTCTTACTCTTTTCAAGGGCTATGAAAAAAGTCTATTATTTTTGTAAAATTCCCTCAAGGGCTACGTCGATTTTAACCTCTTCACCCACGATCACACCACCTGTTTCAAGGGCTTTGTTCCATGTGATGCCAAAGTCTGAGCGGTTGATCTTGCCTGTTAGTCCCAGTCCAACACGTTTGTTGCCATAAAGATCTGTCGCGGCTCCACCGTTCTCAAAAACTAAAACAACAGGTTTTGTAATACCTTTCATTGTGAGTTTTCCATAGGCTTTGTCACCTTTGATTTCATCCAATGCAAACGTGATGGTTGGGTACTTTGCAACATCAAAAAGATCAGCTGAGCGTAAATGCTCGTCTCTGTCTTTAATACCTGTATCGATGGAAGTTGCTTGAATGGTTCCATTTAAAGACTTAAGCGTTTTGGTCGCTTCATCGTATACAAAACTTCCGTTAAATGTTGAAAAATTCCCTTTTACAGTTGAGATCATCGCGTGTTTGACGCTAAAATCCGCACTTGAGTGCATAGGATCAACGTTGTAGTTTCCAGCAAAGAGGGCAGTTCCTGCCAACAAGGATGTTGCGAGTAGTGTTTTGATTTTCATAAGGTT
This sequence comes from Sulfurospirillum multivorans DSM 12446, assembly GCF_000568815.1. NCBI lineage: Bacteria > Pseudomonadati > Campylobacterota > Epsilonproteobacteria > Campylobacterales > Sulfurospirillaceae > Sulfurospirillum > Sulfurospirillum multivorans. The sequence goes on along the minus strand of NZ_CP007201.1, from coordinate 2,799,804 downwards.
TCCTTTTTTACTAATTAGTAGTATTTGAGCAAAAAATTATTGCGCTTTTTGCAGTTTTCGTAACAGGTCATACAAGGTGACCAACTCTTCTTCGCTTAACACGTCAAAATAACTCTTGAGATTGGCGGCGTGTTTCCCAAACATCCCACCGATCAGCGCACGTCCGCTTTCGGTAATGCTTACGATACGCACACGGCTATCTTCAGGCGATGGAAGTGTTTGCACGAAGCCATCTCTGAGGAGATTTTTGACAACCACAGTGACATTGCCAGGAGTGCTCATAATCAGCTTTGTGATAGAACCTATTTGCAAATCGCCACGATGGTAAAGGACTTCCAAAACTTCAAACTGGTTCATCGTTAAGCCGCATTCGTTGATATACTTCAACTCTTTGTTACGGATTTTGGTAAAGGCTCTTACAATTTGTATCCATGTCTGCATACTCTTATCGGTGCGCTCACCATAACTTTTAACGTCTGATCGTAGTTTCATATTTTTGTACCTCTGTGGAAATTATATTACTAATTAGTAATAATGTCAAGTGTTTTTTGAAAATGAAACAAAAAAGTCATTTTTGAGCCTAAAAATGGTTCTTTCTTTCATAAATTGTACTATAATGGCGCCGCCTTTTACAGGGTAAAATGGTTAGGAGATGTTTATGGAAGAAAAAAATGATGAACAATGCAGAGAAAATCTCTCAGATAAAGTTTTTGCATTCAATCAATTTTTAGAAGTTAAAGTTGAAAATTCGCTACTAAAACTACTCAATATCGCGCGTTATATCTTTATCTGCATGATGATTGTCTACTTGGGGCAGTGTTTTATCAGCCTTGGTTATAAGATGATCGCCTTTACGATTTCACAAGGTGCGCTTGATTTTGATTCGATTAAAATCATTTTAACCGATGGCTTGTTTGTCTTGATTGTTTTGGCGATTGTCAAAACACTGTTTATTCAAGATGGGTTTGACTATGCCGTGACCTTTCTTGAGATCTCGTTTGTTGTCTTGGTAAGAAAGCTGATTTTACTTGAGACAGACCCATCGGAGACCTTGCTTTTGTTAGTGCTTGGCGTAACATCGGCACTTTTCTTTATCTTAATTGTCTATATCAAAGGGATGAAGCATAAATGGGAGAGAGAAAAATGCGAGCAATGTGTTCAAGTGAAAAAGAGGTAAAAAATCGTTTGAAGAAAGAGAAGTGAAGTTTTACATGTAAAGCTTCACTTTATTTTGAAAGTTTATCCAAGTACCCTTCTATTCCCTTCTTTTTTTACATCATCAAAATTATCAAGATAGTCAAGATACGCGACCAAGTATTTGCGACTGATGTCGAAGTGTTCTTTAAAGGCTTTGATGTCAACGCCATTTTCTTTGCGCATAATCTCTCGTAGATGCGCCATCATGGCACTGAGCGCAAGAGTTGTGACAAAGAGGTTGTGCTCTAATCGAACGACCTTTTTAGCCCGCGTGAGGCTTTTGAGGGCATCATCACCCATTTTACGGTCGATGTCGAGTTCATCGTAGATGTTGTACGGAGCTTCTGGGGTAAATTCGGCTTTAAGTAAGATGTCATAGAGTCTATCTTCGATGAGGGCCTCGATATTGTCGATGTCGATTTGCGCGTTTTTGTAGATGCCATTCACCAAATCCAACATGCCTTCATCGCAGAGTTTTTGAAGCACGCTCTCGACCAAGGCAACGCTTGCCCATTTGAGTTTGAGGGAGAGCGAATTGGCGGAGAGGAGGGCATAAGCATTTTTGGCGTAAATGGCTTGAATGATGCGTTCTAGCTCATTTTTCATCGAAATGGGGTAGAGGACTAAGCCTTTTTCATCGACAAAAACGTCACTCATTTCATTGGCGATCGTTATCGCTTCTTCATGGTTTAGCCCAAAGCGTTGGTTGGACGAGATCAGCCCAAAGCCGTGTTTGTGCATCTCCACTAAAAGGGTAAAAGCACTTTTAAAATCCTTGGCGTCCAGTGCTTTAAGAAGCTCTAATTTCACCCTTTTTTTCATTGGGTCATTGATGGGATTGAGTACGCGTCCACCGCCGATGGTGCGACCGCTTGCTGTGATAATGAACGGCTCATCGTGGACTAAAAAGAGCTTGTGATTGAACTGTAGTTTGGCAAAACCTCGCTCAATACTCTCTTCGGTTTCGTAAAACAAAATGCGCGCTTCGACTTGCTTGGTGCCGACGTATAAAATGACTTTGGCGTTGTGTTTTAGAGTGTGTCCACCGATGCTCTCTATCCAGACATCCGCGCAGTCAAAACCACGGATAAACCCTTTTTTGCACAGCAGTGCCCCTTTTTCAAATGCCGTTTTTTGGGCGTTTTGAAGGTTGATCGCGGTTCGCTGAGAGGAATAGGCTGCTTCCACATCGTGGTCGTGGACTTGAAGGTTGCGGATAACAAACTCTTTTTCAAGCTCTGGCGCAAAAAGTTTTTCACCGACTTTGATCGTTCCATCCAGTACGGTTCCTGTCACAACGGTTCCCGCACCTGCGATGGAGAAAGAACGGTCAACGTAGTAGCGAAAAAGCCCATTGCTTTTTTTAGGCGTTACGGGTAGGTCAAACAGGGCGTTCTTGAGCGTTTGAATCGTGGAAAGTTCATAAATACTGACAGGGATAATCTCGACCAAATGGAGGTTGTGAAGTGTTTTGAGATGCTCGGTGATTTCGTAGGTTCGCTGCTCGATAATCTCAGGTGTTGCGAGGTCTTTTTTGGTGAGTGCTACGATAATATTCTTTACATGTAAAAGATTTAAGATCTCCAAATGCTCTTTGGTTTGAGGCATAATGCCCTCATTCGCATCGACAACGACCAAGCTGGCATCGAAACCAAAGGCACCTGAGATCATATTTTTTAAAAGCTTTTCATGCCCTGGAACATCGATAAACGCGACGTTCTTTGCCTCGTTTTGCATACTGGAAAAACTGAGGTTGATGGTGATGCCTCGGCGTTTTTCCTCTTCTAAACTGTCTCCCTCAAAACCCGTAAGAGCGGTGATGAGAGCCGTTTTACCGTGATCGACATGTCCTGCGGTTCCAACGATACTATACTCCATTTAATTCCCTACAATGCGTTTAATAATTTCACTCAGTTTTTCTTCGGTACTGGGAAGGATTGTGCGAAAATCGAGTAAAAAGTGGTCATTTTCAATGCGCCCGATCACATGGTTTTCGCGGAATTTTCGCTCCAAAAGGGTTGCTTTTCCTTTTACATGTAAAGCAATCGTGGGGAAGCGACGGTTGGGCAAAGTACCGCCACCCATATAGGTTTCGCTCTCTACAATTTCGCACGAATTTTTGCCGACAGACTCTTTTACATGTAATGCTCGTTGCGTGAGTTCTTCGACACTTCGAAACAGCAGCCAAAGCGTAGGAATTTGCTCGTACTCTTCTGCGAGATACGCTTTAATGCTCTCTTCAAGCAGACTCAGGGTGATTTTATCCACACGTAGCATTCGAAGAAGTTGGTTCTTTTTCAGTTTTGCGATCAAATCAGCCCGCCCTGCGATAATGCCTGCTTGCACGCTTCCAAAGAGTTTGTCGCCACTGAAACTGATCAGTGAAGGGTTACATGTAAGAATTTCTGAAAGGGAATGTTCGCGGTTGCCGAGGTTGTACGGCAGTTTAGGAACGTAGCCGCTTCCAAGGTCGTAGTAGTCCAAAAGGTTGTTTTGGGTGGCGAGTTGCTTGAGATCTTCATACGCTACGGCTTCGCTAAACCCTTCGATGCTAAAGTTGGACTGATGCACCTTCATCAGCATCGCGATGTTTTCGTTGATGGCGCTTTCGTAGTCAGTGATTTTGGTTTTATTGGTCGCTCCGACTTCATTCAGAATGGCGCCACTTTGTTTCATCACTTCAGGAATGCGAAAACTGCCACCAATCTCGACCAATTCGCCCCTTGAGACCACGACTTCTTGGTTTTTGGCAAAGGTGTTTAAGATCAAAAAGACAGCGGAAGCGTTGTTGTTGACAACCAGTACATCTTCCACATTTAAAAGCTCTCTCAGATGCGTGCTGACATGCTCATAGCGCTCGCCTCGACTGCCAAGTTCTAGGTTATACTCCAAATTGGAGTAGTTGCAGATGACGTCACTGGCGCGATCCAACAAGGTTTTCGAGATCAAACTTCTGCCCATATTGGTGTGCAAAATAACGCCTGTGGCATTGATAAGAGGTTTGAGTGAAGGCTCAAAAAGCGCGTCATAGGCTTTTTTGATTTCCTGCATTAACGCCTCTTCATCGAAGCTTTCGATCTCTTTGGTGATAAGTCCTTGACGGATTTCCTCGATTTTTATTCTGGCGATTTTCATCACTAAGGTTGCATTACAGCCTTCAAAAAGCGTATGTGTAAGGCATTTGTCAACTTTTGGAAGCGTTTTTAAAGCATTCATGCGTTCTCCGGAAGCGGCAATTGGGTCTCGTCAAACAGGTATTTTTTATTTTGAATTTTTGTCAAAATCCCTTGATCTCCAAGCTGTTTAAAGAGCTTGATGACGGTGGGTTTACTCACATCCACTTGCTCCATAATCTCGCTGTAAGAGTAATTGAGCATATTGTCATTGTCCAAATTTTTGATGATAAAACGGATGATCTCGACTTGCTTGCTATCGGTCACCGCGGAGATGGTTTTGATGATGTTATACGAGCGCACGATCTCTTTGGCTTGAATTTTTGGAAGCAATACATCGTGCAATGAATTAAGGAGCTCCTTGATGTTGACAGGCTTAATGAGGTAGTTATCCACATGAAGTTTTATCGCATCCAGCAGATACTCGGTGTCGGTAAACGCAGTCGTAACGATGGAGGGAAGTTCGATCTCTAGGTCATGTTTGAGGGTGCGCAAAAAGTCCAAGCCATTGCTGTATTTAAGGTGAATGTCCGCGACAATGACGTCGATTTTTTCGGTTTTAATGATCTCCAAAGCTTCCTCGATCGTTTGCACGGGGTAGATCTTTTTCACAAAATCTTCTAAAACAGATGTGGTGTGTTTCAGCAAATCCGCTTCATCTTCGATGTAAAGAATCGTAAAGCTACCGAGTAACTCAAAATTGCGCTTGTTCATCGTCATCACCCTCGTTTGTGTTGATATAATTTTTTGGTATTTCTATCGTAAACATTGTGCATGCCCACAAAACTTTTGTGCTTAATTTGTGGCGAATATTTTTACATGTAATCTTTCCGTGCATGTGTTTTTCCACCATCTGTTTGGACATATAAAGCCCAATTCCTGTGCCTACACTCTTGTGTTTGGTCGTAAAATAGGGGTCGAAAACTTTGGGTATTATATCACTTTTTATTCCACCGCCATTATCGATGACATTGATAAAAATACGTTCTTCATTTTGCTTGGCGATGATGTGAATAATCTTGTGAATATTATCGGTCTTACTCGCCAAAATATCCTTGGAATTGCCAATAAGATTGAGAAGCACGTGAATCAGCTCATTTTTAAAACCAAAGACTTCAAGGTCATCTTTGATAAAAAGTGCTAACGTGATCTCCTCGCGTTCCAACTGATACTTGGAAAGGTCAACCGCTTTTTGGATCACCTCTTTGATGCGAAACGCTTTTTTGCTTTTGTTGGGGTTAAAGAAGGTGCGAAAATCCTCCAGAGTGTCCGACATATTGGAAGAGAGCAGTTGGGCATCTTTGACACGTGAAGCGATGAAGGGTTCGTCCAGTTTGCCTGCTAAAAACTTACTCTCAAAACTTTGAATAATCATCATCAGTGAACCTAGCGGTTGTCGCCATTGGTGCGCGATGTTTTGAAGCATCTCTCCAAGACTCGCAAGTCTTGCTTGTTGGAACATGATGTTGTCTTTTTTACGACTGTTTTCGACTTCTCGTTTGATGCGAAGTTCCAGCGAATCGTTAAGATCGCGAAGCTCTTTGGTCTTGATGAGAATATTTTCCTCAAGATAGTTATGCAAATTTTTAAAATGGTTAATGATGATAAAAAGCACCATCGTGATAAAAAAGAAGATCAGACCGATGAGCAGAATAAGCATGATCGTACTGGTCTGAAAGAGGCTGTCGTTGACCTGTTTTTCGGTAATCGCTTGTTTGAGATGCGTGGTAATGAGGCTTGAGAGATAAATGTTCAGCGAATTGGCTTCGAGCATAATGTCATCAATCAAAAAACTCGCTTGTTCGGTTTTGGAGTATTTCAATAGTTCCAACATCATCGTGATTTTACTATCAATGCTTTGCATCTTCACGCTGATCTTTTCCACAATTCCTTTTTGAAAGATAGTCTTTTCAGGAATGTCGGGCATGACCAAAAAGAGACTCAGCCAACGACTCGCAAGATAAGGGAGTCCTCCGATCTGACGGTTGGTTGCAAATTGGTAACTGTTCCACTGTTTGTGGATGATCTGTTGCGCGAGATAGATCACTTCGATGGCATCATCATTGCTGATTTGGCGCTCTTTGATGTCTCGAAGCGTTTCTGCGACATTGACGCGGTAATTGTCTTTAATCTCTTCAAGATCGACTTGGGGTTGCGTGTGCTTTTGAAACAGGGTTTCATAGTCGTATTTAAGCGCAAAAATGGAGACGAACATCAAAAAACCAATGGTCATCGTTCCACTTAAGATGATGAAAATAAGAATTTTGGTTTTATTGGAAAACTTGATGGTCTCTAGTTTTTGGTTAATAAACTCTACAAACGTCATCTTAGTACTCGTACTTTTGAATAATTTCAAATTTGCCGTTGACATAGTTTGAGAGGTAAACTTGATTGAGCAGTTGGGCATTGTGGTATTTTAAAGGAATGTTGTCGAGCGTTTGGGTGGGAACATGTTTGAGGTGATCCAAAAACTTACCCGGTGTGATCGCTCCATTGATCGCCTTAAGCGCCGTGACCACAGCTTTGGCTGCCAAATACGATTCGTAAGAGACCAATGAGGGTTTCTCCTCTGGGTAGTAAAAGGCAAGATTTTTGATGTACTCCACCGCCTCTTTGGAGTAAAAATCATCGTAAGAGGGAACGGTTTGAGAAAAGAGAATGTTCTCACCGTTACCGTGCAGTTCCCCCATAAGGGCGTCTGCATTGACAAAAGAGATGGGACAAAAGATGATCTGTTGTGGGCAACACTCTTTCACTTTTTCGATAAAACGAGCCGTAGGTTTATACGAGCCCACCAAGATGATGGCTTCAGGTTTTGCCGCTTCGATCTCATGAATCGCATGGCGAATGGAGAGCGTGTTGCGTTTATAGGTTCCCTCCGCCATCAGTTGCAGGTTGCGTTTACCAAGAGCGGTTGAGAGTGCGATGTACCCCTCTTCGCCGTAGTCATCGTTTTGGTAGAAAATCGCAAAGCGTGTAATGTTTTTTTGCTTCGTGAGGTACTCCACTAACGCGTCAAGCTCTTCGGTGTACGCACTTCGAAAGTTGATGATGTTCGGCGTCTCTTTGGTGCGAAGAAACGAAGCGCCAGTGTAGGGGGCGATAAAAGGAATCTGGCTTTCCGTGATGAGCGGTAACACACGTTTGACTGTAGGTGTTCCTACAAAGCCAAAAAGGGCAAAAACGTCATCTTTGGTGATGAGTTTGATGGTATTGCTGTAGGTGTTTTCAGGTTCGTATTTGTCGTCATACTGGATAAATTCAATTTTTTTACCCTGCACACCGCCTCTGGCATTGGTGTGGCTGAAGTAGGTATTTGCGCCCACAACGACATCTCGACCCAAATGACTGTTAATGCCAGTGAGAGGCAGCGAGGCACCTAGGACAATGGTGTTTTTCTCCACACTTTTATACGAAGTGGCGAAAGAAAAGAGGAGTACCAGCACGATTAAGGCTAAAAAGCTTGTGATTAGAAAGTTTTTGTTTACCAAAATTGTAACACCTTTGTCATTTCATACCTATTATTATAACTGAAGAAGATTAACACAAGATAATAGTGAAAAAACACCACTATTACGCTATATAATTAAATATATAATGCTTACTAAGCGGATAAATATACTCTTGTTAAGAACGATTTAATCCAATTCATTTTACAATTCGGTAAATTCTTATTTACCACTTAATGGATGTAAAATGCAAAAAGAGTACGTTTTCTACGATACCGTTGGTATTGATTTCCCTCTTGACGAAGCGATAGAACTGGTTAAAAGCCCTTGCAAAGGTGATTTTTTAGTCTCGAACGACCCTGAGGCAGAGGCAATTATTTACGCACCAGAGATCAATTTTTACCTCCAACATTCACGCGATAGCATTGCAAATAAAATTTCCACGATCACTAAATTGTATGCCATACGCGCCCTTGGGTTTGATTTTGCGCAAGATATGGACTATTCTCAAGAGGTGGGCAACAAAGTGCTTATCGTGAGTGACGATGCCAACGATGAAGCTTTAAAAGCAGAACTAAGAGAAGAAGACTTTACGGTTATGTTGCTCTCTTCTTCCATAATTTTAGATGTGAACGGTCATATTGGTTCTTTACATGTAACGCTCAAAAAAGAGGATGAACTCCTCGAATTAGAGTGCGATCAAATTCTGTGGTGGAATGCTCCAAGCTTTGCGATGAAGCAAAGTGGCGTGTATGATCCAGCTCTTCTTGGACTGGAAGGGGCGCTTAAAAAGCTTCGAGACAACAAAGGCGAGTACCACTATAAAAATTTTATCAACTACGATCCTTCCATCTGTCAGTACCATGAAAGACGCACAGAGATTTGCGGTAAATGTGCTGAGGTTTGCCCAACGGTTGCGATTTTAAAAGAGGATGAGACCAAGCATTTGGCATTTTCGCATATTGATTGTCATGGCTGTGGCGGTTGTGTGAGCGTATGTCCGAGCGGTGCGCTTGATTATACGCAGATGCCGCGCATTGCTTTTGCCCATTTGAGTGAGTATTTTAAAGGCGCAACGGCACTGATTATTCCTCATAAAATGGATTTGGGGTTGATTGATATTCCCTTGCGTGAGGGCGTTTTACCTTTGATGATTGAGGGTGAAAAATACCTCCATGAAGCGCACCTTTTAAATCTACTTCAAACCAGTGGCAATCCGATCATTTTCTACACCGATTTTATCTCCAAAGGTACGGGTGATGTGATTCGCATCCTGAATGAAATTTTTGAGAAAAAGTACCACAAAAAAGCGATTTACGTCTGTGAAGACAGTGCTGATTTGGCGCGTATTTTCGAGAGTATGGAAAGTTTCCCTGAGTGTATGTACGGCATCAATGAAGACGGTCTTCGCAAACGCGAGATTTTTTCAGCGCGTCTTTCGCATTTAGTGGATGGTGAAGATTTGGGTGTGTTAAAGACGGGTGAGCATGTGCATTATGGCAACATCGTTATTGATGAGAGCAAATGTACGTTGTGTCTGAGTTGTGTGGGAGCCTGTAATGTGCGAGCTCTAACAGCGCATCCTGAAGATAATTCGCTTCGTTTTAATGCTTCGATTTGTACGAATTGTACCTATTGTGAAGTGACCTGTCCTGAAGAAGGTTGTTTAACCGTCGTGCGCGATGAGATCAGTTTAAAACCAAGTTGGTTTTCGCAACGCATTATGACGAAAGATGAGCTTTTTACCTGTATTGAGTGTGGGACGCCTTTTGCCACTGTCAAAGCGGTTGAGAAAATCGCAGCCATCATGACGCCGCTTTTTGGCAATGATGCGGTGAAGCTTAGAACACTTTACTGCTGTGCCGCCTGTAAACCCAAAGTGATGTTTAAGGCCCACATGGAAAATGAAAACAAAGGACTCAGTTTATGAATAAAGAGGCGATCAATAAAGCAAGAGCCGTTTACTACGGACTCTTTGCTTCACTGTTAATGTTTTTTGAGAACAAGAATGATCTTGAGGTGATTCAAAAAACGATCGATATTTTAGCGCAAAACCCTCTTGATGATGAGAGTAAACTCGCGTTTACTAATATGCAAAATTTGCTTATTAGTGGAGGCTATACTCTGTTAAAAGAGGAGAGTGATACGGTCTTTTTTAGCCCTTATTCTGCTTTTATTCCTGTCACGGCGTCATATTTTCTTGAAAACCGCGATGATGGTAAAAAGCGTTTAGAGATGGTCAATTATGTTCTAAGTTCTAACTTCAGACGCGATACGGAAAAGTTTAAAGAGATGGAAGATCATGTTGGGTTTATTATGCTGTTTATGCAAAAAATGATCGAAGAAGAGCTCTCTGGCAATGAGAAAAGTGCTCAGCTTTTGCGCGAAGTGTTTGTCAACATTCTCAATCCGTTTATAGATGATTTTGTCGGTGCGCTTTACATTCACGAAGAGAGCCATTTTTACCAAGAATTAGCCGTGATTATGCACTCTTTTATAGCATTAGAGCGACTCTATTTGGATGTGAAAAAACCGCTTAAAGAAAAAGAAGATCAAGCACCAAAAGTTTATACCAAAGAGCACAAGAAACCACGTAAACCATTAACACCAAGACCAAAGAAGAATTTTGAAGAGTTCGTGCTCTAAACATTTACATGTAGATATGCCAAAAGTGCATATCTACAGCATTTCAAGGCATTTTAATATGCCAATTTTGCATAATTAAAACGCTCTACATGTAAGGATTTTAGAGCTGAAAAAACAGCGGTTTTTTCAGCTCTCTCTTTAATGTTAAAGAGAAATTCTGCAAGGAGAAAATGACCATGCAAGATCAAAGAAGGAGTTTTCTTAAAAAAACTCTGAGTGTGGGTGCAGTTGCTGCAACCGTGAGTGTCGGAGCAATTGCTGGCGATACAGGTGCAAAAACAGCAGGAAGTAACGGTGTTGTTAAGGGAAAATCGAAGAAAAAAGAGATTCTCTACACAAAAACAGCCAATTGGGACGCGTATTATCACGCGGCAGTCTAAGGAGATTAGATGAGTAAAGAGATGTTAAAAGACGCCTCTTTGCACATGGGAAGACGATCATTTCTTAAAATGGCAGCGATCGGAGCGAGTTTTGGAGCAGGCACAGCCTTTGCATCCAGCGACTCAATCAGACCCGCCACGCAAGAAGAGGTGAAAAATCCATTCCCAGGTAGCAAGAGAGTTAAAACAATCTGTAGTATTTGTTCAGCAGGGTGCGGAATCATCGCTGAAGTTCAAAACGGTGTTTGGGTTCGCCAAGACGTGGCACAAGACCACCCAATCAGTGAAGGTAGCCATTGTTGTAAAGGCATTGACCAAATTGATTTGGTGAAGAGCACGCAACGTATTAAGTATCCTTTGAAAAAAGTGGATGGAAAATGGCAACGTATCAGTTGGGATCAAGCCGTTAACGAGATTTCAGAAAAAATGCTTAAAATGCGCGCCGAAAATGGCCCAGACATTGTCGAGTTTTTAGGTTCAGCAAAATTCAGCTTGCAACAATCGTACTACTTTAGTAAGTTTGCCGCAATGTGGGGAACAAACAATATTGACCACGTAGCTAGAATCTGACATAGTGCTTCCGTCGCAGGTGCTGCGAATACATTTGGATACGGTGCTATGACACAACAATTTGGCGATGCAGTGAATGCAAAAGTCATTATGATGATTGGTGCAAACTCAGCGGTTGCAAACCCAATTGGATTTAAACACTTCTTACAAGCAAAAGATAGAGCTGGTACAAAATTGATCGTTGTTGATCCAATTTATACAAGGAGTGCTGCAAAAGCAGATATGTATCTACGTATTCGTTCAGGTACGGACATTGCCTTTATCTACGGCATGCTTCACATCATCTTTAAAAATGGTTGGGAAGATAAAGAGTTCATTGAGTCACGCTCTTACGCGATGGATCAAATCCGCGTCGAAGCTGCGAAATGGACACCAGAACTCACCTCTGATGTTACAGGCATTCCTGTGGATCAAATCATTCAAGCGACAACACTTTTTGCAAAAAATAGCCCAAGCGCTATTGCATGGTCATTGGGAATTACGCAACACAGTGTGGGCTCATCTAACACCAGAATTATTCCTATTCTTCAAATTGCGCTTGGCAATATGGGTCGAAAAGGCGGTGGTCTTTACATCATTCGTGGACACGATAACGTTCAAGGTGCAACCGATATGTGTAACCTTGCAGACTCCTTACCGGGTTATTATGGACTAGGTGATGCTGCTTGGAAATACTTTGCGCAGTCTTGGGGTGTCGATTATGAGTGGCTTAAAGGTAGATTTTTTGAGCCAAAATGGATGAACGAAAAAGGGTATTCACTCGCAAAATGGTACCAAGGCGTCCTTCAAGAGGAGAAAACCTACTCTTCTGCACCTATTCGCGCTGTTTGGATTCAAGGAACGGGTATTACCTCTATGTCGCAACAAGCGAAAATCAAAGAGGCATTGGACAAAGTTGATTTAGTGGTGATTGCAGAGCCATTTGTCAACGAAGCAGCCGTTCTTACCAGCAGAAAAGACAACATGTACATTCTCCCTGTCGGTACTCAATTTGAATCTGAAGGAACCGTAACGGCTACAAACCGCTCTTCTCAATGGAGAAGTAAAGTTGTTGAGCCTCTTTATGAGAGTAAAAGCGATGAAGAAGTGATGTTTGCCTTTGCGAAAAAATTTGGCTTCTATGACCAGTTTGTACAAGGTATGAAAATGGGTGTCAAAAATGGCAAAGTGGTACAAGTTAAAAATGACTTTAAATGGCCAGATGATGCAGTCACCGAAATTGCACGAACGATTAAATCCATTGGTTTAAGCGGATGGACACCTGAGAGACTTCGCGCGCATCAAGAAAACTGGCACATGTTTGATCCTGTTACCTTAGAAGGTAAAGGGCCGATGAAAGGTCAGTATTACGGTCTTCCATGGCCATGTTGGGATGAAAAACACCCAGGTTCGCCTATTCTTTACAACCGTGATGTTCCTGTGAATGAAGGCGGTATGGGCTTTAGAAATCGTTTTGGTTTAGAGCACAATGGTGTGAGCCAAATAGCCGATAAGAGCGTAACCGTTGCAGGTTCAAAAATTGAGGGCGGTTATCCACAACTCACGAAAGAGAACATCGAAAAAGTGCTTGGCATTACCCTCAGTGAGGAAGAAAAAGCGCAAATGGGTGCGAGTTGGGCGATGGACTTTAGCGGTATCATTCAGCAAAAAGCGCGTGAAAAAGGCGTTTGTGTTTATGGAAATGCAAAAGCACGTACGATTGTTTGGGAGTTCCCAGATCCTGTGCCATTGCACCGTGAACCGATCCACTCCCCACGTTGGGATTTGGTTCAAAAATACCCAACCTACGATGATCAGCCGAAAAACTTCCGTGTTGAGACGAAATTTAAGTCTGAGCAACAAAAACAAGACTGGTCTAAAGAGTTCCCAACGATGTTGGTCAGCATGAGGGTGGTTAACCTCTCAGGTGCTGGTATGTTAGAGCGAACGAGTAAATACCTCTCAGCGATTACGCCAGAGATGTTTGCGAACATTCACCCAGACCTAGCACTCAGTCATGGCATTAAAGATCGCGATATGATGTGGATTCATGCGCCACATGGCACAAAAATCAAGGTTAAAGCGTATCATAATCACAGTGTTACGCCGGATCGTATTTGTCTACCGTACAACTTTGCGGGTGTGTTTCAAGGAGCGGACTTAAGTGCGAATTACCCAGAAGGCACCAAACCGTATGCTATCGGTGAGAGCTCAAATACCATTGTCAACTATGGTTTTGACGTGATCACACAAATTTCAGAATTCAACGCTGGTCTATGCCGCGTCGAGAAAGCATAGGGGGTGGCCAATGAGTAATGAAATGTCAAGAATGAAATTTTTCTGTGATGATAACAGATGTATCGAGTGTTTTGCGTGTTCCGTTGCATGTGCAGAAGCGCATGAACTTCCCACAGGCATTAGCCGTCGTAAGGTTATTACGCTCTTTGATGGCATAGAAGGTAAAGAGGTTTCTACTTCGATTGCATGTATGCACTGTACGGACGCACCATGCGAGCAAGTCTGCCCCGTTGATTGTTTCTACATTCGTGAGGACGGAATCGTTCTTCATGATAAAGAGAAATGTATCGGTTGTGGTTACTGCTTGTACGCATGTCCGTTTGGTGCTCCACAATTCCCACGAGATGGCGCTTTTGGTGCCAAAGGGGCTATGGATAAATGTACCATGTGTGCAGGAGGACCACTTGAGACGAACTCTGAAAAAGAGCGACATCTTTACGGTCAAAACCGTATCGCTGAGGGACGTGTACCGATGTGTGCGGCGGTGTGTTCTACCAATGCACTGCTTGTGGGTGATGCGGAAAGTGTCTCAACCATTTACCGTAAAAGGGTAGCAGGTCGAGGTAAAGGTGCATAAAGGAGCAGCAATGAAAAAATACATCGTTATGTTCATTGCAGCTCTGTGTTTGGCATCAGTGGCATACGCCGCTGATAGCCAAATCTGGGGTGAGATGCGCATCCAAAATATCCTAGGATACGGACAAGAAGAGTCATGGAAATTAGGACCCTTGTTCACCATGCTACAGCATAAATACTTTGCATGGATATTCCTAGGCGTCTTGTTGGGCGTTCCTTTGGTGTTTTTCTTACACTATAAAATTGTAGGACCAAAAGTATTTCCCCACAGTCATAACAAACATTACGCCTTTAATCTGTTTCACCGAACCGTCCATCAAATAGCCGCAGTAAGCTTTTTGGTGCTGCTTCCTACAGGATTTATCATCGTGTTTGGTGACTTCTTTGGGGGTGGAACGCTCGTGAGAATGGCAAAGAACCTTCATGGACTCTTTACCATTCCTTTTGCGATTGTGGTCATTCCAATGGCGTTGATGTGGCTTAAAGAGGCACTGTTCAATCTGGAAGATGTGAAATGGTTTATGATCCTCGGAGGCTATCTTTCTAAAGAGAAGCAGATCATTAATGCAACCCAATTTAATGCCGGTCAAAAGATGTGGTACTGGGTAGCCATACTGGGTGGCATCACGATGATTTTAAGCGGTGCTTTTATGTTTTTCTTGGACTTCAAGATGGAAATGTTACATAATATCACAGGTCTTAGCCAGATTGATTTACTGCGCGTTGCAGCGATTTTGCATAACGTTATGGGCTTTGCCGTCGTTGCACTTTTTATTACACACGTGTATATGTCTATGTTTGCAATTAAAGGTGCAGTGCATAGCATTATCACTGGCTACGTTGAAGAAGAGGAAGTGAAGATCCTTCACAATGCGTGGTATAAAAAGCTTAAGGATCAGGGTAAGTTTTGATCTTACATGCTAAGACAGAATTATAGGTTTACATGTAAGCTTACATGTAAAGATAAAAGCCCCAGAAATGGGGCTTTTATTAAAGTGATTGCTTTCGAAATACCAATGGGGTAAATCCCGTCTCTCGTTTAAAAAAGCGGCTAAAATAGGCCGCATCTTCAAAGCCTAGCATCGCAGCAATTTCATTGGAATTCATGCCTGTATAACAGAGCAGTCGTTTGGCTTCTATGACCGTTTTGGAGCGAATGTATTCACCGCATGGAATGCTGGTGTACTCTTTGACGGCTTGATTGAGTACTTTGAGTGAAATTTTGAGTTTTTTAGCATAAAAAGCAGGGGTTTGAATTTTATAATTATTGCTCTCTAAAAGAGTGTTCAGTGAGCCAAAAATAGTTGTTTGGGTGTTTTCATTGACGACATTGGGCAGAAGCCTTTGTACTTGAATCAAAAAGAGTTTGAGTAAGTTATTGATCGTACACTGTTTCAGTGCTTTTTCGCTTTTAAACTCTTCATGTAAACTGAGTAACAATCCCTCTAAAGCACTGTACGCGGGTTCTTCAACCAGTAGATAATCAAAATTAAAGATGGAGAGATTTTCCAAAAATGTCTTGTCTGCAAAAATGGAGATGTCAAAACGGGGCAAAAATCCTTGAAATTCTCCGCTGTAAAGGGGTAAATGGATTTGAGAAGGGAGCATTAGATACAAAGAGCCTTTTTGCATTGGTCTATCGGTAAAATCAATGCGCATAATGCCATTGCCTTTTTCAACAAAAATAATTTCATAAAAAGGGTGGCGGTGTGGGAGTGGAGGAGGGGTTCCTTCTGGCAGAGGTGCATGCTTAGCTTGTCCAATAAAAAAATTTCTCTCCTCATTAGGGCTGTTTGGGTCAATATCGTAAAAAAGTTTGACTTCCGTGTGCATTCGATTTCCTGCTAAAATTTGTAGAGAATCCGCGTCGTTACATGTAAATGAAACTGTGAAATGAAACGATACACTCCAATAAGTATAGCAATGTTCATACGCATGTACTCTAATATGCAATACTTAATTTAATGTACTGACTCACCTCTCAAATAGTATAAAATTTTTGCTACAGCTTTGATAAAAAAGCTGTAGCAAAGAGACTATTTAAGGAGTTTTAGAAGAGAGGAAGCTTGGCGGCAGTGACCTCTCTTCTTAAAATATGGGTTTAAGGATCTTATTTCTTGATGTCGTATTTAACGGTTACTTCATCACCTGATTTAATCGCACCAAACATAACAGAAGGAATCTCTAAACCAAACTCTGTCATTTTGACTTTAAAGCTACCCGCAACATGATCGAGCGTTAAAACTTCAGGCTTGAGTGTTTCAGTTCGCTCTTTATCCAGTACTTTGAAAACACCTTTAACCGTGCCAGCTGCTAAATCAGCTTCAAGAAGCTTAAAGGTAATCACATTGTTGCGATCAATTTTGAGTGTCTCATAAGCTTTCTCATCGAGTCCTTCATCACCACTTTTCAGTGTTTTAATTTGAACGGAAACGTTCAGTTTTGTGATTTTAGAACCATCGTTTTCAAAAGCAACATCGGTTTTGTTTGAGACCATTTTCCAATCATGGAGTGTCGATGTTCCATGAATCTCAATGTTCTCAGCGTAAACCAAACCAGATAAAAGTAAAAGGCTGCAAATCAATTTTTTCACGTTAAATCCTTGTAAAATTAGAAGCTAAGCGCTGCGTTGACCATAAAGCCGTTGAAGCTTGCGTTGCCGTTTCTATAGATAGAAAATTTCTCACGCTCTTGATCGATGTATTCGATTTTTGCAACAGCATTTTTAGAGAGGAACCAACCTGCTGCTAATTGCCATTGGGTTAATTCTGCATCACCAAAGTCATTGAAGGCATCTTGATATTCTTGAACAGCATTTTCATAGCGTGCTGCTAGCCAGAATTTGTCATTGTAAAAACGTTGGACAAGATCGACTGCGTAGTGTTTTGTATCGGCAGATTTACCGTTAATGTCTTCTGCATTGATGACTTCATACATAGCGTAAAATTCGGTATCTTTGTATTTTAAGAAAAGGTTTGTTTTAGCGGCAAGAACATCCGGTGTTATGGTCGCTGTACCCACAGAAGTGTAAACCGATGTTGGTTGCCATCCTGAAGAGAAAACATCGGTATTTGCTGTACCATAAACGTTTCGAATAACATTACCTGCTTTATCGCCATTGTATAAATCAACTCTGTTGACACCTTCGATATAATAGACAGATTCGCTAATTCTAAAGCGTAAATCATCACTGAATTCGTGATCGAATCCAAGTTTACCATAAAGCGCATAACGGTTACTGCTTGTACTTGATGTCTCAACAATGGTTGTATCTTGAGGGTTAGCTTGACCGTTCGTGATACCCACCATCGCAAATGAACTGATAGCCGGAATACGGTAAAGCACTTCAATATGCGTACCTTGTGTGTAACCATCAACGGCTAAGTTATTGATAAAGGGGTTTCGCATCACATTCGCGTTATCCGTTCTTCTGTACTGATCATCACCATAGTTAATGTCATTGACACCGATTTTAATGGTCGTATTTCGCATAACATCTGAGAGAAAACCAGGCGCTATAAAATCCAAGTTATCGATGGTTGCATAACCACCTTTAACATAGGTTTCATTGTGGTGGTGACTTGCTAGCATGGTTTGTAACTTAACATTAAAACCACTCATGATTTTTCCGTAAATATCAAAGTTTGCCGTTGGCAAAATAAGCGCTTCTTCAATACCACTGTTGGTGGTATAGGTTGTGCCATTTGTTGTAGTACCTTGCCAGTCTTGGCTCAATCCTTGATAATAGAAAGACAAGTCAACGGCAAAACTGACTTCTGGTTTTCCACTGAAAGCAGAAGTATCTTTTTCTGGTTCAAATTGTTGAACAATCTTAGCACTCGCCAAAGTGCCACAGACAACTGTACTTAAAAGTACGATAGCGATTTTTTTCATTGTAATTCCTCCGAAAGTTAAATTTCAGATAAATTATAACGATTAACTTTTCTTTTTAAAATGGATTTTCATTATTAAAAATTGTACTTTTGTTCCAATGCGTTACGAAAATTTTTGGGAGAAACACCGACTTCACGTTTAAAGAATCGACTGAAGTACGCGGGGTCTATAAAGCCTAAACGATCAGCAATTTCATTGCAAGACATGGTGTCGTATTTGAGGAGTCTTTTCGCTTCTTGCATCGTTTTAGTGCGAATAAATTCACCGCAGTTAAATCCTGAATTCTCTTTAATAGCTTGATTAAGAAGCTTGACACTGGTTTTTAATTTTTTAGCGTAGTAAGTGACAGGTGTGATTTGGTAGTTGTTCTCATGCATAAGATCATTGAGTTTTGTAAAAAGCGCATTGGTCATAAACGATGCAGGTTTTGCAGGTAACGCACGTTTGACATAAATGAGCAAAATTTGAAGCAGATTGGTAATCGTGCAATCTTTAAATGATTTAGATGTGCGGTATTCTACATGTAAACTTTTCAGAACAGACTCAAAGGATAAAAATTCAGACTCGCTGACATTCACCGTATCAAAATGAAAAAGAGAGATGTATTCGATGAACGATCGCTCAGAGAAGAAAGAGGCATCGAATTTTAAAAGATACCCATGAAGATTGCGCGTGTGTTCCCATCCATGTATTTGGTTGGGTGAGACGAGAAAAAAGGAGTGTTTGTGAATTTCATAACTCTGACAATCCACGTAAAATGTTCCTTCGCCTTCAAGAATAAAAAAAAGCTCATAACAATCATGTTTATGCCGAGGAACAGGCGTTAGATATTCGATTTTATCGATTCTGAAATGCTCTTCTGTAATACTATAATGAGGTAGTGTCATCATTTCCTCCTTTATAAAGAAATGGTTATTATTTTTTCGTCATCTTTTCATGAGTGGGAAGAAAGATTAACCTTAATACTTCCATATTTTTATGAAGTATATCAGATAGATCAGTTGTATATAAATGGATTTTTAGGAGAAATGATAGTACTTTTAAGCCCTATTATGTAGTAAAAGTGTCTTTTTTGTGGCATAAAGATTCACTTTGATGCCTTTTTATGGTGTTTTTCAATAAAAAATGTACTTTTGAGAATTAGACTCATAAATGATGATTATTTAATAAGTGATATGTGATAAAATTTTAAAAATAAAATAAATTTTGATACCTTAGTAAAGTTGTATACAAATATCATTAAATTTTGTAAAATTAATTCGTCTATTTTTGCGCGACTTATTTTTAGAGTCATGTATCGTTGTGTCATAAAAAAAGGTGCAAGAGAGTGGAGTTTTTGAAAAAAAAGATGAGCGTTCTTAAAACTGACTGGGCACGAACGATCCTGAACTAAATTGTCCCAAATTCGATCGCAGTTTTGGTGTAAAAAAGTCCCAGCTTCTCTTCACTTAGAAGTGTAAAGAGTTTTTCATACTCTGTTTCATTGACATTCATCATAATCTCAAGTGGCTCATCCGCCAGTTCAAAAAAGTTTGAAGAGTGCAGTTTTCCATCTCTTCCAATACCTTGGGATGCCTTTAAAATCGTTACGCCTTTGATGCCAATTTTTTCAGAAACATCCATAAGCCACTGGCTGATGTGCTCACCATTGGGGTGTTTGCGACTTTGTAGGGTTAAAAAAACGAGTTGAAAACCTTTCATAAGCTTCCTTTGTGAAGTAGGGTGTAACTGGCAATGCCCAGCAGCGTCATCGTAATTGAACCCATGACATGTAAAAAAACTGCGACAACGCTCATACTAAAACGTCCTTCTTGAATGAGGGCGACGATCTCGGCGCTAAAGGTGCTAAAGGTGGTGAGTCCACCTAAAAATCCTGTAATGATGAAAAGCCGCCATTCGGGTGCAATGGCTGTGTTGGAAGCAAAAAAAGCGATAAATAATCCAATCAAATAACCACCCAGTAAATTAGCACTGAGTGTTCCTAAGGGAATAGAAGGGGTGTAGCTGTTGAGTTTTGTGCCTAAAAACCAGCGTAAAAGTGCACCAAAACCAGCACCTGAGAAAATAGCCAAAACAGTGTAAAACATCCCCAAACCCTTTAGTAGAATTTGATGCAAGTATAACATAAAGGAGCTTTGCCTCTTGAAAATAAGCGCTTGGAATGGCTTTAAACATCTTTACATGTAAAGCGTTTGGAATTGACAGGTTATAAGGCTTTGGAGTAGGATTTTCTTACATTAACCCAAGGAGTCTGAGATGAAATACGGCGCTAGAAATGAGATCACGGCAACGGTTACAAAGATTAAAAAAGGCGAAGTGATGTGCCAAGTCGATGTAGGCGACATTATTGCCAATAAAATGAGCTCAGTGATGACGATGGAATCGATTGAAGAGATGGGTCTTAAAGAGGGTGACAAAGTCAAAGTCGTGGTCAAAGCGGTTAGCGTTTTACTCATCAAAGAGTAGAGTTCTTGCAAAACTCAATTTGCAAGAAGTAAAAGCACCAAAGGTGCGCGGGCTCACTGCCGAAGTGAACCCAGCGTTAGCGTAGCTTTTAGAGCTTTGCTTTAAAGGCGTGTTTAGAGTTCTGCAAGAGCTCTAGTAAAAAAGATGCCTTTTGGCATCTTCATCTTCTTACGCAACTCTCCATAAAATAATCCCTTTTTCGGCTTCTGTGGTCACTTGCACTTTGTCGCCGTCAAGATTTGCGGACAAAATGGACTCAACGATTGCTTCATTGGGTACGATTTCTTTGCGTTTGAGTTGATCGTAGGCGTACTCTTTTGCCTCTTCAAAACTATACGTTTCACTCCAAGAGGTTTCAAAAAAACTGCTCTCATAAGGAATGTTTCGCTCATCTAAGATGTCAATAAATTGCGCCGCTTTAATGCAACCTGCCGATGCGCAATCTTCCTCTTCTTCGATGATATGTGCTTTGACCAAGGCTTCGACCAATTTATTGATGCGGTATTTTCCCCAGCCTACGTAAATGCCAAGCCCTTTGGTCGCACCCAGCATTTTGTCAATTTTTTGAAGATCGCTAATCGCAGGTGTCATGGACGCGATGACGATGTCGTATTGTTGACTCAGAGGAAACGAATCCCAATCGCTTTGGTGTGTGTGCATTTGTAAGCTCACGCCTTGCTCTTTGGCATCTTCATTGAGTGCAGCTAACATGCCCTCAGAAATGTCCATAGCCGTGACGTGTGCACCTTTTTGGGCTAAAGGAATGGCAATAGTTCCCGTACCTGCACCAATATCTAAAATAGAAGCACCTTCAAATGAGACATTTCTGTTTTGACACCAGTTGATGATGTGATTGACATCTTTACTCATTGAAATATCATTAAAACGCGGGTAGCGCTTTGCCATATTATCCCAAAAATTGAAATTGGGTTCCATGCTCTGTCCTTTGCAACGTTATATACATGCAACTATAACGAAATTTACCTCTAAGTACAAGAGGGCAGTGCTTAAATTTGCATCATTGTGTGGTATTTGCTTGGTTTTGCAAAGGAGCGATTAACCGAAGCAATCGTAAAGTCACTTTCGTAAAACTCCCGATAAAAGAGGGTTGCTTCTTTTAAAACATCGAAATGATACCGTTCGGGATGCAGCATATTGGCAATGTGCATCAAGCCTAAAATCCAACGAGGACTACCAAAATCAAAGCAAGGGGCAAGGTGCGTATAGATGCGTTTGTGTTTCGTTGCATTGACAACAATGCCTTGTTTTTCACAATACGCGTAAAACTCATCTAGCGGACAATCCAAAAATGACGAAATAAAAATAACATCAGGATTGAGCTCGTTGAGTTTTTGAGCTGATATTTTTCGTCCGGGTCTTCCTTTTAAACTGAGCGTTTTGTTGACACTAATACCTCCTGCCATCTCTACCAATTGATTTTCAAGACGC
This sequence comes from Sulfurospirillum multivorans DSM 12446, assembly GCF_000568815.1. Lineage (NCBI taxonomy): Bacteria > Pseudomonadati > Campylobacterota > Epsilonproteobacteria > Campylobacterales > Sulfurospirillaceae > Sulfurospirillum > Sulfurospirillum multivorans. Next base: position 2,777,727 of record NZ_CP007201.1, on the reverse strand, counting down.
TCCTCTTCAAGTGCAAACAGGGGCTTTCCCATCACGTAATAGACGCGTGGTTTGGTTTGTATGTTGGGGAGTTCTTGCGCAATGACAGCAATCTTCTCTCGCATATAGGTTAAAAGCTTTTTGGCAGTATCTTCTCTATGGGTCAGTGTGGCAAGATATTCAATCGTTTTGGCATAATCGTCAAAGTTTTGAATGTTTACATGTAAACGTTTCAGCCCGTCACCTCGTAAAAGTTCTTCCCAACACGTTGTGACATCTTTTTGCTCTGTAACACCCAAAGTTACGAGTGTTCCTTCGACAATTTCTAAGGCTCTGGTGAGTGGATAGCCGCCTTCAAAACCATCTTCATCAAATACTTTTTGACACGGTTCTCCTATGATGGGAAGAAGATGATGGCAGTGTGCGCAGGTGTTATTCTGATAGTTAAGGCTAATCGTTCTTAATTTTGAACCCATTGGACCGTAAAAATCTCTCTCAAAAATCAGTGCACCACATTCAGGACAGTAGGTATTGAGGCATTCCGATCCTGGGGAGTTGAAAAGATAGACATAATCAAGGTGTGATATGAGTTTTTTATAAAGCATCTCAGAGGCTAATATGGAAGGCTCAAGGCTAATGCTCGCATCATCAATAGGGATAAACCGCATGATTTGAAGGGGAATCTCTTTAGAGATGTGTGATAAAGTCTCCGCTATCGCTAAGACCTCTTCTTCGTTATCTTTTTTATGAATACATGCTACTTCGACATGAACGCCTTTTCGGTAAAAAAGTTCAATATTGCGCAAAACGGGTTTGTAGCTGTTTGCGCCACAACTTTTGTAGACGTCATTGCACAAACCTTTAAGCCCAATGTTGACAAAATCTAAATGAGGGGCGAGTAGATCAAGAGATTCGGGTGTGAAATAGCCATTGGTGGAACACCCTGTCAACAGACCATACTCTTTGGCAAGGGTGCAAATTTCAAGAAACGTGTAAAAAGAGGCGAGGGGGTCGTTCATTAAAAAAGCGATACCATCGCACTTTTGCTCTAACGCTTTGTTGATAATTTGCATCGGCGATAACTGTTTAAGCGCTGGGCTTTGTACATTCATCTCTTTGGCAACAACGGTTGAGATGCACCCCAAACAGTCAAAATTACACCCTGTGGTGCTAATTTGCAAAAATTTGGCACGGGGATGAAAATGAAGCACGGGCATCGTCTCAGCAGAGATGGGTGCTACGACAAGATACGAATTAGCAAAGCGTTCTATCATCGTCTCATTTTGGCATTGGTAGCGTCCACATGCACCTATGCCGTTGTCTTCCACACGGCATCTTCGTTCGCAAATTGGGCAAATCATAAGGCATTCCTTCTCTTAAAAAGCTTCTTTAGGAAGCAGTCGCTGTTAAAGATCAAAATAGGTTTTAAGCTCTTTATCACTGAGCGAGACACCAAAAAAGAGTTGGTAAAACGCTCTGACTTTTTCTTGAATTTTGTACGGATAACGAGTAGAATAGAGCTTGCTTGCGATCCAGTGTGCGCCAATGATGCGCATAAAAGAAGGTGGGCGATCTGTCCAGTTAAACGGAGATTTTGGGATCAGATAGACATGTTTGGTTTGTACCGCTTTGAGCATCGCCCATTTTTTATCTTCAAAGATCGTTTTATAAAACGCAGGACTTTGGACAATGATCACCTCCGGTGCATAGCTCAAAACCTGCTCAAAACTGACCTCTTGCATGCCGATGACGCTGTTTTGGACACATTTATGGACTAAATTTCCCCCTGCAAGCATCAAAGGTTCGGAGTGAAACGAGACATCGCACTCGGTTTGCAAATCAAAAGGACCTTCTGCGTAATAGACTTTGGTACGTTCATTTAGAGGAACGCTTGCCACGAAGATTTTTAGCTCGTCCAGATAGGTTTGCGCCATGGCTGCAAGCGCATTGGCGCGCTCCTCTTTGTTCATGACTTTACCAAGATAACGAAAGACTTCGGGGTAATTGGCTGAATCATCGATGTTCACTTTCAGTGCAGGGATGTTGATACGCGCCAAATCTTTCGCCGTTTTTTCATTCAGAAGCGGCGTGTCCCATGTGATGATCACATCAGGTTTTGCGGCGATGATGGCTTCAAGATTGGGCGTGTTATTACCATGCCAACCGCCTAAAATGGGAAGGCTCATAAAATGTTTGGACAAAAATTTATCGCCATTGGCGTTGTCTTGGTTGGTTTGTGGAAAATTGACACCAATGAGAGGTGCATCATCAATGACGTAAATCATAAAACTAATCGGTGGCGCTGAGCCATAAATGCGCGTGATAGGTTCAGGCAACGTGATCGTTTTTCCTGAAATATCAACAAACGTGCGCGATTCACTGGCAAAAAGCGAAACAAACATCAGTAAAAAAACAAGAGTAAAACGCATCAGAACTCCTTTTAAAATGCCGCTTTAAGCGATAAAACACCGTTGATACCCGCGTTGTCAGGTAAATACCATGCTGTTGAAGAGACTTTATCAAGGTGTTCACGATACGATTTATCGAAGATATTATTGAGCTCAAAACTTACGACGGCATTTTTAAGAATGCCTAGTTTTGAAAATCCATAACTCATCGAAGCATTGGTGAGTGAATAGCCCGGCGTTGCGATTTCGCCATTGACGCTGGAGATGCGGTCTTGATTATCGACAAAGACCTCTTCAAGTTTCCAACTAAGACCCTTTGAGCGCTTTTGCGCTAAAGAAAGCGTCAGTTTTTGAGGAGCGATAAAGGCTAAAGGTGTGTCATCATCTTCGTTTTGACCGTGTGTGTACAGATACGCCGCTTCCACAAAAAGATCATTCCCTAGTCCATAGCCTGCCATCGCTTCAGCACCGTAAATAATCGCTTCATCTAGGTTGATGTAACGTTTGATAGGAAGTCCACCCGTGGTCAGGTAGCCTGTTTTAACAAGCTCGATGTAATCAGAGTAGCGTTGGTAGTAAAGCGCTGAGGTGTAGTAAAAACGCTCATATTTACCATCCATCCCCACGTCAATATCCCATACTTTTTCGTTCCCAAGCGTTTGGTTGGGAATCTGGCTTCCATTGCTTGGATTATTGCCATACGCTTCGTTAAAATAAGGGGTTCTCTCGGCGTTAGAAAGTTTAATGTAGGGTACAAACGCAGATGAAATCTCATAGCCTGCTTTGGCACTCATGGAGAGAAGATTATCGCGTTCATCGGTGTTGGTTTTTTGAATCAGAGCATCAAGCGCTTCGGGGATTAAGGAGTCTAGTTTAGTTGTATTGACATTGGAAGTGACATTGCGTTTGACATTATCGTAACCGATGGCAAGGGTGTAGAATGCCTTATCGTATTTCATATCATCTGCTAGTTGGATACCAAAGTCTGTGTAATCCCCACCTTTAATCCCCATAGCGCTCGTCCAGTCGCCCCATGTATTGGTGGTGGTATTCCAATTTCTTACACCGTTGGTGATCTCCATTTTGGAGTAGGTCATTGCCAAGGAGAGCGTTTGGTGCTCATCCAACTCTTTTTTACCTGATAGTTTGGCTCCTTTAGTGTTGCTTTCTCTAAAAAGCTCTGTTGCATAAGGTACTGAAGTCTCTTTCTTGGTGTTGACAGCGTAGTGTAAATCATTTTTAAAGATTTGGAAATCAATGTCACTTAAGCCATACCACTCCCCTTTTTTAAAGCCAACAAAATAGGTTTTAGCATCATCATTCGGATGATCGGTATAGTTCCAAACACCACTTTGTTGGTAGCGTGAGAGTGGATCGCCTGAGCTGCTTTTATCTTTGATAAAACGACCGTAAATATAGCTGTCATCGCCTGTTTTCACCGCGGTAGAGATCGCGTAATGTTTGCTGTCCGAATCAGAATGGAGGACTTCATCTCCTCCTCCATTGCTGTAGTTATTGTATTCGCTTATGCTTCCACTGAGGGAGAAGTTCACAAATTGGTTGTAAAGGGTTGTTCCAATGCCCGTGGTGTAACCTGTTTGTGAAAAAAGCGATGTTTTGGCATTGATGAAACTCGACTCTTCAAATTCATCCGTCGTGCCAAATTGTGGCTCTTTAAGTTTAATGACGATTGCACCGTTCATCGCTCCCATGCCGACATTAGCGCCATTCGCCCCTCTGTAAACATCCACTTCTTGTGCGTCTATCATCGTAAACAGATTGGTCGAATCGGGGTGTGCGGCATTGATGCGCATTCCTTCGATATAAATGGGCACGCCATTCACACCTCGCCCCCTGATGTAAGGCTCCGAGTTGTAATCACCTGCCTTTTTGAAGTTGACAAAAAAGGTATCGCTCAGTGCTTCATTGAGCGTGGTAGGTTGGCTTGAAAGCTCTTGGGTGTTAATGACTGTTTTGGCATCACTAAGACTCATTGAGGTAGCTGTCTCTTTTTCTCCTTCAACCGCAACGGGTTCTAAGGTAACACTTTGTGCCGCACACGCAGAACACAAACTCATAGCAACAATCCATGAAAGCGGGGTTTTCTTCATTCTAATTTCCTTGAGGTTTTGGTTTACATGTAAAGATTATTCAGCATCAAAATAGGAGTGGATACTCTCATACGGATAGCGTTTAACCATCTCCATACTTGTCCGTCTGTTAATCATACGAATCGAGATGGATTCAACCCAATTCCAAATTTCAGGCAAAAATTCTTTAGGAACGGCGCACTGTTTGAGCGCTTTGCGAAAGCTCATTAGCCAGATGTCACGCCCTGTTTCGGTCACTTCAAAAGGAAAATGGCGGTCGCGAAGTTTGGGATGACCTTGCACGCTCGTGTAGAGGTCTTTGCCTCCAAGCATCTGCACAAAAAAGTCTTCGATTTTGCTCGTAGCCGCGATAAAAGCAGCTTCATCTTGCGGATAAAGATGTCCAATTTTACTGTGGCGTACAAGCTCATGGTGGACTTTGACCACTTCACGAATTTTCGCTTCACCAAGAGCTAAATAGGTTCTATTGGAAGGGAAAAAGAGTTCGGGGAAGATCATATCGATCTTGGGGTGCGCTCGTCTTGGGCTCTCATCGGCAACGGGGAAAGGGGCGTTTGTGTCGCACTCACTGAATAACTGAACTTTAATTCCATCGATCATAACAGGCATAGTGGCTCCTTAAAGCATTAGAATACGTAATAATTTTTACACAGATACGTTATATAAATAAAAACATAATGGTAGCAGGAAAAAAAGTGTATGGCAAGAGTAAAAATAGTTGCGGTGCTATTTTGTGTACACCGAAATGGTTATTATTTAAGCATTTTAAAAGAGAGGGAAAAGGCGTTTAAAGAGTATTAAACGCCTAAAATAACATTGGATGCTTTGAAAAAAGCATACGCCTCTTCGTTGATTTTGAGATGAAGTGGCTCAAACGCATCGTTGGCAATGGTCGCGGTGATGGTACTTTTACTCTCCAATTCCAGCGTCACTTCGGTGTTGGACGTGTCGCTGAGGATTTGGATGATCGTGCCTTTGAGAAGGTTTTCACACGCGATGGTAGGCTTGGTTTTTGAAAGAAGCACGGAGCTTGCTTTAATAATCGCAATGGCACTCTCTCCTAAGTGAAGCCCAAGCTCTTGGTAACTGTTTTTGGTGATACTCGCATAAATTTTATCAGCAGCTTTGATGGTCAGCTCAATCGCAACATTGACCGCATCTTCGCTAATCGCGCTGATAGTACCTATCAGTTGGTTGCGAGCACTCAGTTTTAACGAGAGCCGGCTTAGGGTTTGAACGATGGTAAGCAGGTCATCACTGTTGGCAAAAAGATCTAAAAACTGCTGATGTTTGGCTTGTAAATTGTGAAATGCCGCGATGACCTCTTCGCCTTTTGGGGTGATAATCGTCCCCCCGCCGCCTTTGCCGCCACTTGTTTTTTGAACCAAAGGAATCTCTGAGAGGTTGTTCATGGCATCCACCGAATCCCATGCGGCTTTGTAGCTCATCTTCATGGCTTTGGCGGCTGCATGGATGGAACCAAACTCTCGAATGTTTTCTAAAAGCTCAATGCGCCCTTTGCCAAGAAAATTTTTATCGCTTTTTTTCATCCAAAGACGTGCTTCTAACATGGGTGTCCTCTGTATCCTAGGAAGGAGTAATTTAAAAATAAGTATAGCACAAAAGTCGCGTGAAGCGCTTTTGGGAAGCATTTCAGGAAAGGGAGTGCCTATTTTTTAAACACTAAAGAAGGTATTAGGTGTATACTTTACCGTTGTATTGCTAAGTATATTACGTTATAATGGTCTCGTTTCTTGTTGTCAGCTCTTTTTCGCTCAACCGTTATTTATGTGCAGTACATATCGGTTGAGCTTAAAGGGTTTTGGAGATGGCTATTTTAAGGAGAAGAGATGTTGAGTGAAAAACTTTTATCGTTTGCCCTGTTAGGGATCGACCCCGTGTTGTGGGTATTGGTCGCCATGAGTGTGTTAGCAGTTGGGGTGATGATAGAGCGTCTTTTAGCGTTTAGTGTGATTCAAAAAAAGTATCAAAGTATGGATTATTATACGTTGCGTCTTAGCCTTGAAGCGCGTTTGGGCATTTTAGCCACCTTTGGCAATAACGCCCCTTTTATAGGGCTTTTTGGAACCGTTTTGGGCATTATACAAGCGTTTCATACGATTGGCGCTTCCAATGCGTTTGATGTACAACCAATCATGCAAGGTATCTCTGAAGCGTTGATTGCCACCGCGACGGGGCTTTTTGTCGCGATTCCCTGCGTTATCGCTTACAATTATTTCATCAGACGGGTTAAAGTCATTTTAACGCACAAAGAAGCACAGCTCGATGAAGCGTAAACCTGTGTATGAGAGCGATATTGCCGAGATCAATATGACCCCTTTTGTGGACATTGTCCTCGTTATCTTGGTCATTTTTATGGTCACAGCTACATTTGTGACCCAAGGTAAAATTCCGCTTACGCTTCCACAAGCGTCCAATGCTGAAAATCGTAAAGATGAGCAAAAGCCGATTACGCTCTCCTTGAACGAATCGGGTGAGCTTTACTACGACGATGTAGCGGTTTCACTCGAAGATTTGGATGCAAAAATTGCCCAAATCAGTGCGTCTGAGCCTCATATTTTACTGCGAAGTGACGCAAAAACACCGTTTGAATACGTGGTTAAAGTGATCGATCTGTGCAAAAAACACCGCATCAGCACCTTTGCGATTCAGACAACAAAGGGTGGCGCGTGAAAGCATCACATTTTTTCGTCGCTTCATTTGGAACACTCTTTTTACATGTAACGATTGCGTATGCCCTTTTTATGGGAAGTATGATGATACCAAAACCCGCCATGCGCGAGTTTATCGTCACGCAAGTGAGTTTTTTGGATGAGCCAAAACCTATGCCAGTAGATGAAGAGATCAAACACGATATAACGCCACCACCAGAGCCAATCGTAGTGAAAAAACCCGAAAAAAAAGTGCCAAAAGAGATCGTTAAAGCTGTGCCTACGCCAAAACAGGTTGTCACATCGGCACCTTCGCTTGAGCCTTTTGTCGAGCAACGTGTAGAAGCAATAGCACCCGCAAAAGCACAAGAGCAAGCGGTTAGCGCACCTGCTGCGCGCCAAAGCGATGATCTGCTCTCCCTCTATCTTGCCAAAGTAAGGCAAAAAATCCAAGAGAGTCTTCGTTACCCCTCTATGGCTAAAAAGATGGGCGTGGAGGGCGAGGCGGTCGTGCAATTTTTAATTCATGCCAATGGAACGGTTGATGCCTCGTCTATTAAAATTGCAAAGTCAAGTGGCAAAGCGGTTTTAGATCGTAATGCCATCGATGCCGTTTTGGATGCGACACCTTTTGAGTTTCCACCCAAAGAGGCACTAGAGATCGCAATTCCCGTTGTTTTTAAGCTCAAATCCTAAGGAAATTTCATGTGCAATGGTCATCATTTTCTTCATAAACCTTCAATCGCTAAAAAGAGCGAAAGCCTTCAATGGAGCCCTATCAATTTAAAAGCACCGCTACCTGCGATTATTTTGCCCAAACCTGATTTTTTAACAAAAATAGGGGCAGAAACGATTCATAACATTGTGTTGCATCACCACCGCTTGCTTCAAAAAAGTGCTGTTGCGCAGATGTACCCGACCGATGAGGCTCATTTTAGGGAAGGTGTAACCAAGGCGAGCCATTTTCTCATTCAAGCGTTGGGTGGTGAAAAAACCTATACCTTCAGCTATGGTCCACCCTCTTTGTGTCGCACACATGCCCCATTTGCCATCGATGATGAGGCAAGAGTTGTGTGGCTGCTGGCGTACAAGCAGACCCTGCACGATCTTGATTTTCCCAAAGCGTTGATCGGGGAGTTTTGGAACTGGATCGAGCCTTTTTCGATGCGCATGGTGAATCGTCGAAGCACGAGTGTGCCGATGAAACGTATTTTGTATGAAGATATAAAAGCTGAGTTTGGACTCTTTTCATAGAGTTTTTGCAAAACTGGTTTTGCAAAAACTCTAATTTTTTACATGTAAGGATAAAGATGCGAATTTTAGGAGTTATTGGAAGTGTATTACTTCTTTTAAGCAGTGCATATGCCAGAGAAATCGTCGATATGGGTGGTCAAAACGTTGAAATCCCTGATGTCATCACCAAAGTGTTTGGCACATCGCCACCTTCGACTTATATGATCTATACGATTGATGCTTCCTTGATTGTGGGGCTTAATTTCAACCATGCCCGTGGCAATAACGAATCGTCCAATATGCTTGATTCCCGTTTTATGGCACTTCCCGTTGTGGGAGGTCTTCAGGGAGGAGGGAACAGCATGAACCGCGAAACTTTGCTTTCCTTGCATCCAGATGTCGTCTTTTTATGGAACAACGATGCTTCGAGTCAGTTGGCGCAGTACCTGTTTGAGAGTAGCAAAATCCCAAGTATCAATGTGGATTTAGAGAGTGTTGAGCGTCTGCCCAAAGCCTACCTTTTCTTTGGCGAGGTTTTAAACAGAGAGCCTCGTGCAAAAGTACTCTCAGACTATGCCAGTGCCGCACTGGAAAAAACCAAAGCAATCGTGCAACAAAACGCCACAAAACGCCCTGTTGTCTATTATGCTGAGGGTGCGGATGGACTTGCGACCGAGTGTGACCAGTCGTTTCACTACGAAGCGATCAAATTTACAGGCGGTATTAATCCGCATCTCTGCCAGACTAAAAGTGGACTTGGGCTTGAAAAGGTCTCTTTAGAACAGGTTATTTTGTACAATCCTGACATCATTGTAGCGCAAGAGAGAGAATTTTTTGAGAAAGTCAAAAGCGATGCAAGATGGCATTCCATCAAAGCCATCAAAGAAGGCAAAATCTTTCTCGTACCCAAAGTGCCGTTTAATTGGATCGACCGACCACCCTCTTTCATGCGGCTTTTGGGTGTTAGGTGGCTAACGCATATCTTTTACAATACACCTAATTCTGAGCAGTTTGCGCAAGAGATGCGAGCGTTTTATAAACTCTTTTTGAACATTGATCTCACCGATAAGCAGATCCATCACATTTCAGGCGTGCTATGAAAAATTCGTTTCTTTTTGGCATGATGATCGTTATGTTGGGGGCAAGTCTACTCATTTCGCTTGCTCTTGGGCGCTATGAGATTGACCTTAGCACGCTTACGCAACTACTGTTATGGAAAGTGTTGAACATTGGCACAGCTCCCAATGAGGTGATGCTGCTTTCTAACATTGTGTTTGACATTCGTTTACCACGCATTTTAGCGGTTATTTTAGTCGGCGCTGCACTTTCTGTTTCGGGTGGGGCATTTCAAGCGATGTTTGTGAATCCTTTGGTGTCGCCTGGTATTTTAGGCGTACTTGCAGGCGCTTCGTTTGGTGCGGCACTTGGCATTATGATCTCTGAGAGTTGGTTTGGCGTGCAGCTTTTCTCGTTTACTTTTGGGTTTGTAGCCGTTTTAGTCGCCCTTGGTGTGGCGAAGATTTACGGTAGAAGCGGCTCACAGACGATTCTTTTAGTCCTTGGTGGTGTCATCTCTAGCTCGCTTTTTTCTGCACTGCTTTCAACGGTGAAGTATGTCGCTGATCCATACAACAAACTTCCGACGATTGTTTACTGGCTGATGGGCTCTTTCAGTGCGGTCGATATGAAAACGCTCTCTGGCGTTGCCATCCCTCTGATTTTTAGCACCATCGCTCTGTCTTTAATGGGCAAATACCTCAATGTTTTAAGTCTTGGCGATGAAGATGCCAAGGCTCTGGGAGTACGTGTGGTGTGGGTGCGCAACAGTGCCATTTTACTGGCTACGTTGCTCAGCACTCTGACCGTTGTCGTTGCTGGAATGATCGGCTGGGTAGGGCTTATCATACCGCATATTGCGCGCTTTTTAGTGGGAGCAGATAACCGCGTTCTGCTTCCAATGTGCGCGCTTTTAGGAGCGACCTTTCTCATCATCGTCGATACCTTATGTCGTACATCGATGAGCGTGGAGATTCCCATTGGGATTGCGACGTCGCTTATTGGTATTCCTATCTTTGTTTTTGCGCTGAAAAATGCGAAAAAAGGATTTGCATGAGTTTTTACAGCGCTGAAAATCTCTACTTTTCTTATAACAGCACACCGATTTTGCAAGGGGTGGATCTTCACATTGATGAGGGCTCCATCGTCTCACTTCTAGGGCCTAATGGTACGGGAAAAAGTACCTTGATGAAACTTTTTTTAGGACTTTTAAGCCCGAAAAGCGGTGAGGTGATCTTAAAAGGAAAGCCTTTACAGCGCTATTCCATTAAAGAACGCGCTTTACATGTAAGCTATGTTCCTCAAAGTACGCAGGTCGCGTTTGCGTTTTGCGCTCTGGATATTGTCATGATGGGGCGCATCGCTTTTGAGTCATGGTTTTAAAAACCAAGTAAAACGGACAGGGACTTAGCGCGTGTGGCGATGGAGCGACTGGGCATTGGGCATCTGGAGAAACGCACCTTTCAAACGCTGAGTGGTGGCGAAAAACAGCTGGTTTTAATCGCTCGTTCCTTAGCGCAAGGGGCAAAAATCTTGGTCATGGACGAACCCGTTTCGGGGCTGGATTATGGCAATCAACTGCGCCTTTTGGAGACAATTATGAAGCTCTCCAAAGAGGGTTACACCTTTTTAAAATCAACCCATTTCCCCGAACATGCGCTCATGCTGGGCGGTTACACCTATGCGCTTAAAGACGGGCATATCTTAGCGCATGGGCTTACATGTAAAACGATTACGGAAGAGCTTATTAACGAGCTTTACCACACAAACATCGAGCTTAAACAGACGGTTTGCGGCTATCCTGTCTGCATTCCATCGTTTGTTCATACCACGAAAGCGTAGGAGGTCGGTCGGATTTTTGGAAAAGTCAGAGATAGCGTTATATAAAATAAAATATTATGTCTTGGTAAACATACAAAAGGAGAAAAAATGAAATTTAAAATTGGCGTGGCGCTCTCGTTGATCACAGCATCCGTGTTGATGGGTGAGACGTATGAGTTAGGAAAAATAGAGGTAACATCGGAAAAAGATATCAGTCAAAATCCGAGCGTTGAGGTAGTGTCAACGGAAACAATTAAAGAGAGCGAAGCAAAAACGGTTGTTGATGCACTTCAAAGTGTGCCGAGTGTTTATAGCGATTACACAGGGGCTAGAGGTGAGTCAAAAGTGCGTGTGCGTGGCTTTTCGAGTACACGCGTACCTATTTATATCGACGGTATTCCCATTTACGTTCCGTATGATCACAATATCGATTTGGCGCGGTTCAAAACCTATGATATTGGTGAAATAGATGTTTCCAAAGGGTATGTTTCTCCGATGTATGGGGCGAATACAATGGGTGGGGCGATTAACCTTATTACCAAAAAACCGACCAAAGAGCTTGAGGGCGAAGTAGGCGCTGGTGTATTTAGTGGCAATGGCTATGAAGAGTATGCAACCATCGGAACAAAGCAGGAGATTTACTACGGCTTACTCTCCGTTTCAAATATGCAAAGAGATTATTATAAACTTCCAAGCGACTACGATTCAGCAGGGCATCAAGAAGGACGCAAACGTTCCAATTCAGAGTACGGCGACAAAAAAATAAACATCAAAGTCGGCTATACGCCCAATTCGACAGATGAATATTCACTCAATTATATCGCTCAACGAGGTGAGAAAGAACAACCGTGGTTTGCGATGGCACAAGGTACTACAACGAACAACGCGTATAATCGCAACTGGGATTGGAAAGACTGGGATAAGACGAGTTATTATTTGATTACCAAAACGGCTATTGGGGAACATTATCTTAAAACGCGTTTGTATTACGATGAGTTTTACAACAAAATTCTTTTTAAAGGAACACCACAATCTGGGGCGCAAGATGTCGTAAGTGAGATTTCAGAATACGATGATCATACCTTTGGTGGCATTATCGAAGGGGATATTAAAATCGCTGATAACCATCTTTTAAAACTTTCTGTTTCCCAAAAATACGATAATCATAAAGACATCAGCTCAAAATCTCCTAATGCAGATCTTAAAGATGAGAGTAAAACGTTGTCATTAGGCGCTGAATATTCATGGCAACTCACTGACGCACTGACGTGGACATTAGGTGGCAGTTACGATAAAAATGAGATTACCAAAGCGGAGTATCGTAACAGTGCGGGAACACTCATCGCAGGAGAGTTCCCCAAATATGACTCCGATGCTTTCAACCCTCAAACCATTCTGACATTTCATGCGACGAAAGATCTGATGTTTTATGGAAGTGTCTCTCAAAAGAGTAATATGCCAACACTGAAAGATCGTTACTCTTCAAAATTTGGAGATTATATTCTCAATCCTAGCTTGGATGCAGAACGTTCTACGACGTATGAAGTCGGCAGTGACTGGGCATTTGTGGACGATCATCATGCTAAAGTAGCACTTTTTTACACGAAAACAAAAGATTATATTGCGTCAGTGAGTGGTTTAACCAATACCGATGCAACACTGGGGTGTACAGGTACAAACTGTAAACAGATGCAAAATTTCGATCAAGAAGAGCACAAAGGTGTTGAGCTAACACTTGATTCACTATGGAGCAATCAGCTTAAAAGTACGCTCTCTTACACCTATATTGACGCAGAAATTGAAGACAGTAAAACGGCAAATGCTCAATACACGACCGATACACCCAAACACAGCTATTATGCAAGTATGACCTATTCGCCGATTCATTCGGTTGATATTACACCGATTATCAGGCATGAAGGCGAACGCTACTCCAATGTAAGTGGCAGTGAAAAAAGCAGTTCGTATACCGTAGCAGATATTAGAGTTGCGTATAGACCTGTCAAAGCGCTTGAGCTTGCTGTTGGTATTAAAAATCTCTTTGATGAGTTTTACTATTACAACAACGGCTATCCGCAAGAAGGTCGAAACTATTACGCGAACGTACGTTACTCCTTTTAAAACGCTTTACATGTAAAGCAGTTCAGGGAAATTTAACATTCCCTGAACTATACTCTTCCATCCGCTTTAACTCTCCGAGCAATATGCTTAATTTGCATATTTAAGTTATATTTAAGTTTTTAAACTACTCTTTTTAACCTATTCTCAGCTAAGCAAATCTGTGGTACATTTTCTAAAAATTGGTAAACAGTTGTTTACTAAAGTTGTATAATGAAGCGTAAAAAAGGGCAATGTTTCCACCAAGATCCCGTGTTTATCCCTTGTTTTCAAGCTTTTTAAGTCATTAATACCCAACAAGACTCTTTTGGTCTAGTTTAGTTGACTTTAAGAAATAAGGAACAAAGTTTTTTAGTCATTATACCCAACAAGACTCTTTTGGTCTAGTTTAGTTGACTTTAAGAAATAAGGAACAAAGAAATAGACATCTTGCAAAACTCAAATAAAAGGCACTAAAAATGCTTGGCAAGAGGCATGAAAAAATATGAACAAATGCAAAAGCATAAACCCAAAGATTTTAAGCGCCATATTGGCGTTAATGAAGAGACATTTAACGCAATGATAGAGGTGTTTAGGCAATACGATGAGAATCGTAAAAAAGGATTAGGTGTAGGAGGGAGGAGATCTCTTTCACCAGAAAATAAAGTACTTTTGATGCTTGGCTATTATCGTGAGTATCGCACCCTTGAACATATTGGATTTGATTATGGTGTGAGTGAATCAACGGCTTCAAGGATTGTATGTGAAGTAGAAGAAGTGTTGATTAAGTCTGGTAGATTTTCATTGCCAAGCAAGAGAGAACTCTATAAAAGTGATGTTGCCCTCTCTTTTGTTGTCATTGATGCGACAGAAACGCCTTGTCAAAGACCCAAAAAAAGCAAAGAGAGTACTACTCAGGTAAGCAAAAGCGTCATACCCTTAAAGGACAGATTGTGATTGATAAAGAGGAGAGGATTATGTGTGTGCATACCGCTAAAGGTACGACACATGATTTTAGACTGTTTCAAGAATCTAATCTCCCCTTGATGCCCAAGACCTGTGTTTATGTTGATTTGGGATATCTGGGTATTGCCAAAGAACATAGCCATTGTCAAATTCCCCATAAAGCCTCCAAACTTCATCCTTTGAGTGAGGAGCAAAAAGAGGAAAACAGACAAAAAGCAAGTGCTAGAATATGTGTTGAACATGTGAATGCTAAAATCAAAACATTTCAGATACTCACCCAAAAATACAGAAACAGAAGAAAACGATTCAATCTACGCTTTAATTTGATATGTGGATTAATCAACTTTGACCGTGGTTTTGCTGTGGAATACAAATGAGTTTTGCAAGATGTCTAATGATAAATAAAGAATCGGTTAATAAAGCCCGTTCACTCTACTATGGTTTTTTGAGCAAAATGTTTGTTTTTACAACACAGGATGATCGTTATTTAGGAATTAATGAAGCACTTGAAGTGATGATTGAAAATCCTATGGATGAAAATTCGGGTGAAGCGCTCAAAGAGATTCATGCTTTTTTAAAAACCTGTGGGCAAACTGCCTTGATTCAAGAGTACGATGACATCTTCCACAACCCTGCCTATAAAGTTGTTCGCAATACCGCTTCGTACTATGACGAAGGCGTTGAAAGCGGTCACCAACGACTCGCCGTTAAAAACTTCCTAGCCAAAACCAAAATCAGACGCGATGAAAACCATTTTAAAGAGAATGAAGATAGCGTTGGGTTTATCTTTACCTTTATGCACGAACTTATCGAGCTCATTATGCAAGGAGGAAAAGAGTATGAATACATCCAACATTGCCTTTTTGTCGAAGTGATTAATCCGTTTATGGATGAATTTGTCATCAACGTTTACGAACACCCGATGTCCAAAGCGTATCAGTCTGTCGCCATTGTGTTAAATGCGTTTATGGCGTTTGAGCGTATGTATTTTGAAGTGGCGAAACCACCTTTAAAAGAGAGAGAAAGAGTTCAAAAGCCTGTGGAGGTTATCTCAGGAGCAGAAGCACGAAGGCGTGCGGAAAACAAAGCCAAAAAAGAGGCAGACAAAGCTAAAAACGTGATAGAGGTTTAAGGCAATCAAGAGAGATTGCCCGAAAAAAGCGTACTTTTTTGGGACAATCTCTTCGCGTGTAAGGGATTTAGACTCATAAGGAGGTGCTAGATGAATGAAAGCAGACGTGGTTTTGTTGCAAAAGCGGCTCTTGTCGGTGCTGTCGCTGCCGTTGGCGTCGTGGGTGCACAAGCAAGTTCTTCTGGAACAAAAGGTTCAAATGGCGTTGTTGTAGGTAAATCGAATAAAAAAGAGATTACCTATAAGAAAACACAAGCATGGGAAGATTATTATAAATCTGCCCTATAAAAGAGGAGGCATAACGTTATGGAAAAAACAACAGAACGTGCTTTAAGTACGACTGTAGGTCGTAGATCATTCCTCAAAATGGCAGCCGTTGCAAGCGTCTTTGGCGCAACTTCGGGTTTTGCTGGTGAGAATGTGACACGCGCCGCAACAGAGGAAGAGGTTAAAAACCCATTCCCAGGATCTAAGAAAGTTAAAACCATCTGTACATCATGCTCCGTTGGATGTGGTGTGATCGCAGAAGTTCAAAATGGAGTATGGGTTCGTCAAGAAGTTGCTCAAGACCACCCAATCAGCCTTGGCGGACACTGCTGTAAAGGTGCTGATATGATCGATATGGTCAGATCAGAAGTACGCCTCAAATACCCAATGGTCAAAGAAAATGGTCAATGGAAACGTCTAAGTTGGGATGATGCACTTAACCGCATTGCAACCAAATTGGCAGATCTTAAGAAAAAAGATGGAGCAGATTCTGTTCAATTTTTAGGCTCCGCAAAAATGGGTAATGAGCAAGCGTATTATTTTAGAAAATTCGCTGCATTTTACGGAACCAATAACACAGATCACCAAGCTAGAATCTGACACTCTTCCACAGTCGCCGGTGTGGCGAACACATTTGGATATGGTGCTATGACAAACTCCCTTGGAGATATTCAGAAGTCTAAAGCAATTATCATTTTTGGAGCAAATCCAGCGGTAAACCACCCTGTTGGTTTCCAACATTTCTTAAAAGCAAAAGAGAGAAACAACTCTCAATTGATCGTTATTGATCCTCGTTTTACTAAAACAGCGGCTAAAGCAGATATTTTTGCACAAATTCGCCCTGGTACTGACATTCCATTTATGTATGGTATGCTTAATATCATCTTCAAAAATGGTTGGGAAGATAAAGAGTATATTCATGACCGAGTTTTCGGTATGGAAAAAATCAGAGAAGAAGCGCTCAAGTGGACACCTGAACTTGTTGCGGATGTCACAGGCGTTCCTGCTGAAAAATTGATTCAAATTACAACGTTATATGCAAAAAATCGTCCTGGTACCTTGATTTGGGCGATGGGTTTGACACAACACAGTATTGGTACGAGTAATACACGTATGGCTCCGATTCTTCAACTTGCTCTTGGCAATATGGGTAAAGCGGGTGGCGGTACGAACATTCTAAGAGGTCACGATAACGTTCAAGGTGCAACCGATATGGGCTGTTTAGCAGATTCTCTTCCAGGATACTATGGCTTAGCAGAAGGCTCATGGAAATACTTTGCAAAACAGTGGGGTGTTGATTATGAGTACCTTGTATCTCAGTTTAAAGATGCTTCATGGATGACTAAAAATGGTTTCTCACTGGCTCGTTGGTGGGCAGGTGTTGAAGGTGTTAAAAGTGATGATAAAATTGAAAATGCAGGCACAACGTTAAAAGCCTTGGTTGTTATGGGTAACGGAATTACGTCGATTGCACAACAAGCCAAAATCAAAGAAGCACTTGATAATTTGGAACTGATCGTTTTAGCCGATCCATTCGTCAACGAAGCAGCGATCTTAACCGATAAAAAAGACAATGTCTTTATTCTTCCTGCGGCTACGCAATTTGAGACCAGTGGTCTTGTCGTTGCAACCAACAGAAGTGCTCAATGGAGATACAAAGTTGTTGAGCCATTGTATGAGAGTAAAGCGGATCAAGACATCATGTTTGAACTTGCAAAGCGTTTAGGTTTCTATGATCTTTATACCAAAGCTATGTTTATGCAAGAGACTAAAGATGGTAAGCTAGAGATGATTCCTGAGAAAAAAGCATTTACATGGCCAGAAGATGCGACCAATGAAATTGCACGTATTATCAAAACCATCGGCTTAACAGGCTGGACGGCTGAGCGCGTTAAAAAACATACCGATAACTGGCATATGTTTGATGAAGTAACGGGTGCGGGAATGGGACCAATGAAGGGCGAATATTATGGACTTCCATGGCCGTGTTGGACGAAAACACACGGTGGTTCACCAAACCTTTACGATACCAGCATTCCTGTCAGTGCAGGCGGTATGGGCTTTAGAAATAACTTCGGTTTGGAAAAAGACGGTGTGAATCTTTTAGCAGAAAAAGGCTCTTTCCCGAAAGGCTCTAAAATTGAAGCGGGATACCCTGAAATTACCAAAGCTAACATTGAAGCCGTTCTTGGGATTACACTCACGGAAGAAGAAAAAGCAGCGATGGGTGCAAACTGGAAAGTCGATAACTCTAATCTAATCGTTCAAAAAGCATTAGATGCGGGGCTTTGTCCTTATGGTAACGCAAAAGCAAGAGCAATTGTTTGGAACTTCCCAGATCATATCCCGATGCACCGTGAACCACTCCACTCACCACGAACGGATTTGACGCTCAAATATCCAGCGTATCCGGATAAAGCAAATCACTTCCGCGTTATGACGAAGTATATCTCTGTTCAGAGTGCGCAAGATTATGCAAAAGATTTCCCAATCAACATGGTGACAGGTCGTTTGGTCACGATGAACGGTGCGGGTATCGAAAACCGTGCGTCTAAGTACATTGCAGCCTTAACACCTGAGATGTTCTGTGACATTCACCCCGATTTAGCGCTTAAGCACGACATTAAAAATGGTGCGATGATGTGGGTACACTCACCAGAAGGTACCAAAATCAAAGTGAAAGCGAAGTACTCTCATAGTGTTCTTCCTGATATGGTCTTTATGCCATTCCACTTTGCAGGATATTTTCAAGGAACAGATAGAACGGGTAATTTCCCAGCAGGAACGAAACCGTATGCAAGCGGCGAGAGTGTCAATACTGTCACTAACTATGGCTATGACATCATTACTCAGATTCCTGAAACTAAGGGCGGCTTATGTCGCATCGAAAAAGCGTAGGGGGAGCAGATGGATTACGCAAGAATGAAATTTTACTGCGATGAGAGCAGATGTATAGAGTGTGATGGCTGTTCGATAGCATGTGCAGAAGCACATGAGCTTCCCGTTGGCATCAGTAGACGTAAAGTTGTGACGATCAATGAAGGCATACCAGGCAAAGAGATGAGTACATCAATCGCATGTATGCACTGTACCGACGCTCCGTGTGAGCAAGTATGCCCCGTAGATTGTTTTTACATCAGAGAGGACGGCATCGTCCTTCATGATAAAGAGAAATGTATCGGTTGTGGTTACTGCTTGTACGCATGCCCATTTGGTGCACCTCAGTTCCCAAGAGATGGTGCCTTTGGCGCTAAGGGAGCGATGGATAAATGTACCATGTGTGCAGGTGGACCACTTGAGACGAACTCAGAAAAAGAGAGACACCTTTACGGTCAAAACCGTATCGCTGAGGGAAAAGTACCGGTGTGCGCAGCAATGTGTTCTACTAAAGCACTTCTTGTCGGTGACGCAGAATCCGTATCAAACGTTTACAGAGCACGTGTGATGGCTCGTGGTGGAAAAGGCGCAAACTCTCCTTATGGATGGGATAAGGCTTATAAAAACCAATGAAAGGAGCAGCAATGAGAAAATACATCGTTATGTTCATTGCAGCTCTGTGTTTGGCATCAGTGGCATACGCCGCTGATAGCCAAATCTGGGGTGAGATGCGCATCCAAAATATCCTAGGATACGGACAAGAAGAGTCATGGAAATTAGGACCCTTGTTCACCATGTTGCAGCATAAATACTTTGCATGGATCTTCCTAGGAGTGTTAATAGGAGTCCCTGCAGCCTTCTTTATCCATTATAAGATTATAGGTCCTAAAGTGTTTCCACACAGTGAAAAGAAATACTACGCCTTTAACCTCTATAATCGAATTATTCACCAAGTAGCCGCAGTCAGCTTCTTGGTTATTATACCCACAGGATTTATCATCATCTTTGGTGACTTCTTTGGGGGTGGAACCTTTGTAAGAATGGCAAAGAACCTTCACGGTATCTTTACCATTCCCTTTACCATTGTCGTCATTCCTATGGCGCTTATGTGGCTTAAAGAAGCCCTCTTTAATATGGATGATGTCAAATGGTTTATGATCCTAGGAGGGTATCTCTCCAAAGAGAAAAAACCCATCCTTGCAGGGAAGTTTAATGCAGGTCAAAAGATGTGGTACTGGGTCGCCATCTTAGGCGGTATTACCATGATCTTAAGTGGTGCCTTTATGTACTTCTTAGACTTTAAAATGCAAATGTTGCATAACTTAACCGGTATGAGTCAAATCGATCTGTTAAGAGCAGCAGCGATTATCCATAATGTGATGGGCTTTGCAGTTCTAGCGTTATTCATTACCCATGTCTATATGTCTATGTTTGCTATTAAAGGAGCAGTGCATAGTATTATCACTGGCTATGTCGAAGAAGAGGAACTTAAAATTCTTCATAGTACGTGGTATAAGAAGCTTAAGGATCAGGGCAAGTTTTGATTTTACACGCTTTCCAAGCTAAGCTTGAAAAGCTACGTTAGACACTAGGTCACAAAACGAAGTTTCTCTGAAAAGCTTGCCTCTTTCGAGGCAGAATGTTTTTACATGTAAGATTGAAAAGTTATGAAAGAGGTCATTAAAGTTTGACTCGATCAAAGCACAATTCTTTTACATGTTAGCTTACATGTAAAGAGAGCAAGGGCGTAAAATCTCTTGCTCTTTCTTTATTTTTTAGTGGTACAATATGCATAATAAGCACGTTAAGGGGAAAGCATGGAACCAGTTTATTCAACCAACATTACGAAGGTTAAAGGGAAAGAGACGTTTGAGCGAGAGGATATCCTTGTTCGCGAAATCAAGTTAGAAATCTATGTCAATGGCGAAAAAGTGGGCGCTGTGATGGCAACGCCTGTGGATCAAGAAGCCTTGGCGATTGGTTATTTGATGAGCGAAAATATCATTGAAAAATTCAGTGATGTCACTTCACTCAAACTCCTCAATGATGGTATGCAAGTCCACATTGAAGCCAAAGTCAACACGGCAAATATCAAAAAACTCAATGCCGAGGGCGTGGTTATCAGTGGGTGTGGAAGAAGTATGACGGCGAACATCGACCCTGAAGCGATTGAAGCCAAAGTGATTCACAGTGATTTTGTACTGGATGCTGAGCTCCTGTGTAAAGAGATGGGGCAGTTTTACACTGAGTGTCCGTTGTATGAGCAAACAGGCTGTGTGCATACGGCGAAGCTTTTTACCGACGAAAAAACTTTTTTTATCGGTGAAGACATCGCTCAACACAATACAATCGACAAAGTAGTCGGTAAAGCGCAGATGGCGGGCATTGATGTGCGTAACGCCTTTTTGATGGTAAGCGGTCGTCTCTCTTCGGAGATGGTTGCCAAAGCGGTGATGCACCAGATTCCTATTTTAGCTTCAAGAACGGCTTCAACCTGTTTAGGCTTGATGATTGCTGAGAAATTTGGACTCACGCTCATTGGATTTGTGCGCGGCGATACGATGAATATTTATCGTCATCCAAGGAGAATCCATGTCTGAGATGGAAGAGCTGATTAAAAAATATTTGAACGAAAAAGGCAAACTTGACTGCACAGATGGGTTTAAAATCGCAGCAAAACTTAAGTGCTCAACGCTTGAAGTAGGTGCGTGTGCCAAAGCGATGGATATACGCATCGATTCCTGTGAATTAGGACAGTTTGGTAAGCTTGAGGGTGGCATCTACGATGTAGAGGCGCAAAACCGTCTCAAGCCATTTTTAGATGAAAAAAACCGCATTACATGTAAAGCAGCGCGTGCCCAAGCTGCGGGTATTGGACTTAAAAAAATTCGTGGTACGCTCAAAGAAAAAAATTATGATGTAACGTTTTGTGAATTGGGTTGCTTTAAAGAAAAACTACGCCCCCGTCTGTATGTTAAGACGAAAACATGGATTGAAAATTCTGAGGGTGAGCTTCTGTTTGGCAAAGGTAAAACCGAAATTTTAGAGCTGATTGAGCAAGAGGGTTCCATCTCTAAAGCGTCTGAAAAAATTGGAATGAACTACAAAAAAGCATGGACGCACATCAAAATTTTGCAACGCAACATCAACGACACAATGGTGCAAACCAAACAAGGTGGTGGTGAAGATGCAGGAACAACGCTGACGCCTGTTGCACTTGAATACATGAAGAATTATCGAAAGTTACAAGCTGACATTGAAAATTATGCGAATGAGCGTTTTAAAGAGTTGTTTTTAAAGCCGAGAAATAAAAAAGAGTTTAAAGAATAAATCGTTATAGGCTATTTTGGTGCTATGAATATTATGTAAGATTACTGCGTAAATTAAAACAGTCATTTTTAAGAGAGTTCTTGTAGCGTCTATTTTGCAAGGACTCTCAACTTATGTCAGTATAAATATGCAAAAAAAACATATTTTAAAAGGAGTTTTTATGAATAAAATGTTGTTATTAAGTGCTTTAGCGGCGTCATTTTTGTTGGCGAAAGAGCCTATCGTTGTATTGCATGCAGGAAGCCTTTCGGTGCCTTTTGCGGAGATTGAAAAAGTATTTGAAGAAAAATACCCACAGTATGACGTACAACGTGAGCCAAGTGGTAGTATCGCTGCAGCGCGTAAAGTAACAGACCTTGGCAGAGGCGCTGATGTTATGGGCAGTGCGGATTATCAAGTGATTGATGCGATGCTTATCCCAAATCATGCCAAATTTAACGCACAATTTGCCACCAATGAAATGGTTTTAGCCTATACCGATAAATCTAAATTTGCTAAAGAGATCAATGAAAAAAACTGGACAGACATCTTTTTAAAAGAGGGTGTTGTTGTAGGACATTCTAATCCTAACCTTGATCCATGCGGTTACCGTGCGATGTTGGTAACGATGTTAGCAGAAAAATATTATATGAAAGAGGGTCTGTTCAACAAAATTTTTGGATACGGGACACACTATGAAATTGGTGAAGAAAATGCCAAAAAAGTCATCGTTCGCCCAAAAGAGACCGATCTTTTAGGACTTTTGGAAGCAGGTCAATATGACTATCTTTACATCTACAAATCCGTAGCAGACCAACATAAACTCAAATACGTCACATTGCCAGAAGCCATCTCGCTCAAAAGTGCGAAGTATGACAATGTGTATGCGGAAGTCTCTTTTGACATTGATGGTAAAAAACCAGGACACGTTGAGCGACAAATCGGAGCACCGATGGTGTACGGTTTAAGTATTTTTGAAGATGCTAAATCACCTGTAAACAAAGCAGGTGCCGTAGCATTTGTAAATTTTGTGCTTTCTGCTGAAGGGCAAGCGATCATGAAGAAAAATGGACAAGATGCGTTAACCCCACCTATCATTACAGGGGATAGTTCGATCTTAGGAAAAAAATGAGTTTTCTCTCACTTCAAGCCCTTACATGTAACGTAGGGGCGTTTCATCTTCAAGACATTAGTTTTGATGTGGGCGAGGGCGAATACTTTGTTATTTTGGGACACAGTGGTGCGGGCAAAACGCTCATTTTAGAGTCCATTGCAGGGCTTCATAAAGTGGGTGGGAAGCTTTCTTTTAATGATGAAGATATTACGAAAAAACCACCCGAACATCGTGAAGTTGGCTTTGTTTATCAAGATTTTGCGCTTTTCCCCAATTTAAGTGTTAAAGAAAATATTCTTTTTGCGGGGCGTTATAAAATGATCGACGATGCCAAAGCCCTTTTAGAAGACTTGGTACAATTTTTGGGGTTGGAGAAAATCATCGACAGACGTGTGGAGAACCTTTCAGGTGGCGAAAAGCAACGGGTTGCCATCGCACGCGCCATTTATGCACGCCCTAAAATTCTCCTGTTGGATGAACCTCTCAGTGCTATAGACCCGACATTTCGTAATGCCATTATGAAATTTCTCAAAGATATTCACAGACGTTACTCTCTTACAACGTTACATGTAACGCATAATTTTCGTGAAGCTTCGTATTTGGCTGATCGCATCGCCATTGTCATGGATGGGCGAGTCCAGCAAGTTGGAAGAACCAATGAAGTCCTCTCTCACCCCGCGTCATTAAAAGTGGCTGAGTTTTTAGGGTTCAAAAATATTTTGCCCACTAGCTTACTTGGTAGCGATGAAACAAAGCTTTTTTCTATCGATCCCAATGATATTCTCGTTTCTAAAGAGAACAATTTGGCGTGTGATTTTGTGTATGAGGGAAAATTAGAAGAGTGTATGGGCATTGTGGATCACTTTAAACTCTTTATCTCTGTTGGGGAACACCAATTTTTTGTGAAAAGTTTAAAACGTGAACATGAAAGTTGTGTGATCGACAGAGGTGAAAAAATCGTTATTGGATTTTGGAAAAAGGATGTGTGCTTCTTATGAGAAACTGGTTTACAGCACTGTTAGGGCTTTTGGGGTTGGTGATGTTGCTTTTTTTAACGATGCCTTTGTTTAAAATGCTTGTTGGCAATGACATTGCAACGCTTGTGCAAACGTTGGGCGAAGCCGACGTGAGTGCTTCCGTTATTTTAACGATGAAAGTCTCTTTGTTTTCGACACTGTTTGCGCTAGCAACTGGGCTTCCTTTGGCGTATTTGATCGCCAGACATGAATTTTTTGGGCGCTCTTTTGTGGAAACACTGATAGACATTCCTATCATGATACCTCACACTGCTGCTGGCATTGCGCTTTTAGTCGCTTTTGGACACGGGTCACTGGGGGGATTTTTTGATGCCCTTGGCATAAAATTTATCGGAACGGAAGCAGGCATCATGATCGCCATGATGTTTCTCTCCGCCACATTTTTGATCAACGGTGCGAAAGAGGGATTCAAAAAAGTGGACATCAAACTTGAAAAAGTAGCACGAACGCTTGGTGCTAGCCCTCTGAAGGTCTTTTTTGCTATCTCCATTCCTAACGCTAAAAAAGAGATTGTCAATGGCTGTTTGATGATGTGGGGAAGGGGACTTGGAGAGTTTGGGGCTGTTATCATTTTAGTGTATCATCCCATGACAGCACCTGTGCTTATTTACGATCGTTTTACCAGTTTTGGACTTAGTTATTCTGCACCCGTTGCGGCGGTGATGATTATACTTTCGATTATGGTTTTTTTGAGTGTGAGGTTTGTGAATAATAGGCTACGTTAAAAGACTGCCCCTGTGAGGCAGTCTTACGGTTAGTTTTAAGGGCGTGTTTTAAAATCAGGGGTAAAGAGTTGTTTATCCATCAGTTTAAAGTTGGCAATCTCTGTTTGAACTTTATCCGTTGTGATCCATTCAATAAATTTTAAAGCGCCTTTGTAATCTGCGTTGGCACATCGTTTTGGGTTGACCGCCATAACAGAATATAAGTTTTTCAAGTTTTTATCACCCTCATACACAATGACCAATGGTGGCTTGCCTTTGTGGTTTGCTTCGTATTTGATGTACGTTCCACGATCCGTGAGTGTGACACCTTTTTGTTCATCGGCAATATTAATGGTTGCAATCATACCTTGCCCTGATTCAAGATACCATGGTTGTTTTTCAGGTACATGACCTACTGCAGCATTCCATACATTTTTTTCTTTGGAATGTGTCCCCGATTTGTCACCACGACTGACGAATTTAATCTGTTCTGTTTCGATGGTTTTAAAGACTTCTGAGATGCTTTTGCCTGCAAATTTAGCCTTTAATTCAGGATTTCCAATGATGACGAAGTCATTGTACATGACAGGTGTGCGGTTGACACCAAAGCCTTTTTCGACATACTCAAGCTCTGATTTAGGAGCGTGCACAAAAACGACACTGACATCGCAGTTTTCACCGAGTTTGAGTGCATTGCCTGTCCCTACAGCGACCCATTTAAGATCAACGCCTGTGTCGGCTTTATATTGAGGAACAAGCACATCTAAAAGACCTGTGTCTCCGGTACTGGTGGTGGTTGCCATTTTAAGATCAGTTGCACAAAGCAGTGAACTGAGGGCAAGAAGGGAAAAGAGCAGTTTACCTTTTAAGCGGTTCTTTACTGAAAACATTGAATAATCCTCCTAAGATTAATAGAATATGTATATTAAGCATATTTGTAGTGTAGCGTATCTTTTTTTAAATTACATGTAAAAGAGGGATGATTTTTGGATTTTATTTTATCGGGTTTAAAAGAGGCGTTTTGGTTGCTGATCAATCTCGATCCTGAGACCATATCGGCTATCGATGTGACGCTTAAAAGCTCATCACTTTCTATTGTTTTGAGTATTTGTATTGGACTTCCATTGGGCTTTTGTTTGGGATTTTTTCAATTTCCGGGGCGAAAATTTTTGAAACTTCTCTCCGACACACTTCTTGCCATTCCGACCGTGGTGGTAGGACTCATTGTCTATGCATTTATCTCCCATCGTGGCCCTTTTGGAAGCTATGAATTGCTCTACACGTTACCGGGCATTGTGATTGGGCAAACACTTTTGGCGTTGCCGATTATCGTCTCGTTGAGTGCCACGGCGGTTGAGGGGATGGAGAAAAAACTTTACCTCACGCTGGCTTCGTTTGGCTTGACGATGGTACAGATGATCCAAAGTGTGGTGTGGGAGCTTCGTCACGCACTCATTGCTGTTGCGGTGGCGGCGTATGGTCGTGTAGTGGCGGAAGTGGGCATCGCGATGATGATCGGTGGAAACATTAAATGGTTTACGCGCACGATCACCACAGCGATTTCCTTGGAGACCAATAAAGGCGAATTTGCGATGGGCATTTCGCTGGGATTGGTGCTCATGAGCATCGCCTTTTTACTCAATTTTGCGCTCTTCTTTTTGAAAAAACGTGCGAGAATCATCGTATGATGTATGAACTTAACCGTATACGCACCTTGTATGGTGAAAAACCTGTTTTAGACATTGCTTCCCTCAGCGTTGAAGAGGGCGAAATTTTAGGGCTTGTGGGCTCCAATGGCAGTGGTAAAAGCACCCTTCTGCGTCACCTTGCATTTTTAGAAGCAGCACAAAGTGGAACGCTAAAGTACCGTGGGTTTGATGCAGACTCCATCCCTTTACATGTAAGGCGTGAAATTGGCATTTTACTGCCTGAGCCGTACTTGCTTAAGCGTACCGTGCGGGAAAATCTTCTCTTTGGACTGAAGATTCGGGGTACGCTCGAAGATGCGCAAAGTCGCATGAACGAAGCGTTAGAATTGGTCGGGCTTTTGCCTAAAAAATTTCTGCACCGCGCATGGCATGAGCTCTCCAGTGGCGAGACCCAACGCGTGGCGCTGGCTTCCAGACTCGTGCTTCGCCCTAAAATGCTTCTGCTCGATGAGCCAACGAACAGCCTTGATTACAGCGGTGTTCCGCAATTTACCGATGCCATTTTACACGCGAACCGTGAATGGGGTACGACCATCGTGATCGCCAGCCACGACCTTTTATGGCTGAGTGAAATCGCCACACGCAAAGTCGGGCTTCACTTCGGGCGATTGATGGACTTTTCAACAACCAATCTCATCGTAGGAAAATGGCGCGAAAGTGGTAATGAGCGCTTTTTTGACTTCGATGACACCCAAAGTATGTCGCTCCCCAAAAGCTATCGCATCGGCGAAAAACGAGGTGTGGCGATCAATCCACGCGACATTTCTATCGCCATCGAACCCTTTACATGTAAAGACGATACCGTCTGTCTAACAGGCGTCATTCGTGACGTTTTACATGTCACCAAAACCAATGAGATTTCCCTTAAAATCGTCATCGGCAAGCACGTCCTAGAGTGCATCGAAAGCTTTGAATATTTCAAACGCTACCACTTCTACCCATCGCAAAATGTCTATGTAAGCTTTGCCAAATCAGCGATCAAAGTGCCCTCGAAAGAGGCGTGAAAACCTCTGCTTAAGAGTCAAATCTTGAAGGAGCGGGTATTTGGGTATACTGTGCCCTAACGGATGTTATTCAGTACTTCAAAGGCAGATACCATGATACAAAACTCTTTTTTACGTTGGCTGGGGCTTGGCATTTTAGTACTGATTATTTGGCTCTTTTTCCCGTTTTTAAAAAGTTTTTTTGTCGCTCTTTTGATGGCATTAGCCGTGTCGCCTTTGCATCATCTTTTGGAGCGTTTTCTTATCAAACAGCCCCTGCTTCAAAAGAGTGCGCCAATACTTTCGGCGAGCATTGTGACCTTGGCATTTTCGTTGATTATTTTTGTGCCGATTACGCTTTTTTTATTCAATCTTCTCAGTCACCCTTCGGACACGCTCGATATGATTCGCTCCATTGGTGATCAAATTGAGGTGCAAAGTAGGCATCTGCCGAGTTATTTGACGTGGATTGTCTCTCCCCTTGAGAGTTTGATCGAGATGTCAAAACTGCACAAAGAGGAGATTACCACTACGTTAGCCAGTTGGCTGGGTAATGGACTGAAAACGTTTATGGCGATGCTGGTGGATATGGCGATGGTCATTGTCTTTTTCTTTTTTCTTACCCTCTATGGGCGCAAAATTATTCTGTTTTTGTTCCCGATCATTCCCTTAAGTCGTTCTACGAAGCGCGATTTTTTAGAGGAGATGACAACGACGATGGCGGTCGTGTTTTACAGCCTTACGGGCGTGATGGTTGCGCAAGGGGTTGCTTTTGGCGTTTTTATCGCATTTTTTGATGGTTACAATGCTTTGTTGTTAGGATTTCTTGCGGGGATCGCGTCGATTATTCCCATTGCAGGAACGGCGCTTGTGTGGATACCGATTGCGGCAAATGAATACTTTCAAGGCAATACGATCAATGCCATCATTATAGCGGCGTATTCGTGGGCGATGTTGGCGTTTTTTATTGACAATATTGTCAAACTGGTGCTGCTTAATTTTGTCAATAAAACACTCAGTAACGGTAAAAAACGGGTCAATGAATTTATCATCTTTTTTGCGATTGTGGGTGGACTTGCCACGTTTGGATTTTGGGGATTTATCTTAGGGCCTGCGATTATCGCACTTGCCATTACGACGCTAAGAGCCTTACGCAAAGCCAACCGCTCACATCTTGGTCATGCGTAGGACTGCATTAAAAGCTTAGTTTTTGGTGAGTACTTGGATCTCTTTTTGAAGTTTTTCAAGTTTTTTCATCAGGTGTTTGATTTTGCTGCCTTTCATGACATCGTCCATATCGGTGTTGATAACGTTTTGGGTTGTCTCTTTAAAGGCTTGGCTGAGTGCTTCAAATTTTGCTTTGGCTTTCTCGACCAAGATTTCGTAATCATCCGTTAATGTCTCTTCGAGATCACTGAGTTTACTGCTGATCTCATCTTTGTTTTTATACACATAATACGCGCTAATACCTGTAATCGTCGCACCGAGTGCGAAACTGAGTAAGTGATTTTGATTCATTGTGTCCTCTTTTGAGTTTTTATTTTTGCTAAACAGCTGTGAAAAGAGTGTGATAGCCGTTGTGACATGGGAAAATTGAGCGATACTTCCTGATGCTTTTTGTGCTAAAAAACGACTTTTTTCTTCGAGCGTAGCTGTGAGGTCGCTGACATCGTCTAGCATGAATGTGGCTTTTTGACAAAGTCCGCTTAATTCATTTTGGCTAAGAGCGATAAACGCGGTTGCTTTGTGCATGGCAGTGATATGTTTAAGTGTAAGAAAAACAATAGCGGCGGCGATAATAACCATGCACACCATGATAATCCCTATAAAAAGGGTGAGAAGCTGCTGATCGTTCATTTAAGAGCCTTTCGTATCCAGTATACTCTTCTTTATGAACGTTACAGCTTGGTTTTAAGTTAGCCTTTAAAAACTAAGCATTGGGGCTGTTTTATAGACTCTGTGAGCACGTATTTGACATAAGGTGGTTTGTTTCATTTTCATTTTTTTAGCTTTGTGCTCCATAAAAACAGATAGTACTGCGTCCGCTCTCTTTGGCCTGGTACATCGCAATGTCGGCTTCTTTGATAAGCATCGCACCATCGATGTTTGCATGCGTTCCAAAAATGGTACAGCCGATGCTAGCACCAAGGAGATAATTACCGTGGGCGAGGGCGTAGGGTTCGCATAAGAGGGCTAGAATCTTTTTGGCAATGCTTTGCGTCAGATGCTCCGCAATTCCTTTTTGCGTGCCCAAATTTTTAAGTAAAACGATAAACTCATCGCCTCCAAGGCGTGCGACCATATCGCTTTCGCGAATACTCTCTTTGAGTCTTGAAGCGGTTTGAATCAAGAGCATATCACCAGCGTCGTGTCCGTGTGTGTCGTTGAGCTCTTTAAAATGGTCTAAATCAATAAAAAGAAGTGCTCCAAAATGTCTCTCTTCAATGCTGTGGCGAATGGTCTGCTCAAGGGTTTCATCGAGTAAGCGTCGGTTGGCAAGATGGGTAAGCGGATCATAGTAGGCGAGCGCTTGTATCTGTTGTTGCGCTGCTTTATGGGTTGTGATGTCGTTAAAATTGGCGATATAATGCGTTGTTTTGCCTTTCGCATCGCGAATCGCGGTGATTGTGATGGATTCAGCGTAGATTTCACCATTTTTGCGCTTATTCCACAGTTCTCCTTGCCAATAGCCATGTTCCAACAGTCCTTTCCACATCGATTCGTAAAAGGTGTTATCGTGTTTATCGGATTTGAGAATGCGTGGCGTTTTGCCAATCATCTCCTGTTCACGGTAGCCCGTAATGCGCGTAAACGCTTCGTTGACTTTCACGACTCTCTCTTTAGCATCGGTGATCAAAATCGCCTCTTGGGTCTCAAACGCAACGGCGGAGAGGTGAAGCTGCTCGGCTCTTTTTTGTGCATCAATGTTAATGTAAACGCCTGTCAGTAGCGTGGGCTCATGCTCTTTTGACCATTCGATGACTTTACCACGCACTTGAATCCATACCCACAGTTCATTCGCTGTCTTCATGCGCCGCTCAATCAAAAAGCTTGAGTGCGCCCTGATCTGCTCTTGGATGGAGGAACGCATGTTGAGGGCATCTTCAGGATGCGTTAGGGCAAAAATTTTATCCCATGAAGGCTCAAATACGCCCGGTTCTAATCCGAGAAGAAGAAAGCATTGTGGGTCCCAGGCGATACGATTGATTTTAAAATCCCACGTCCAAAGTCCTGTTTGGGTTGCTTCCATCGCCACGCGGAACTGTTTTTCATACGAGAGTTGTGCTCTTTGGCGCTCATTCTCTTTGTAGTAGCGTACAATTAATGCCAGCGCAAGAGCACCTGAGAAGACGATGAGTAGCGTAGTGATCCCAAGCACTTTTTGGCGCTCATTATCCCAGTAATCCAGTGCATTGGCTTCATTGGTGTGTATCTCAACCATGAAAGGGAGAACCTTTGCCAAACGAAAAACATTGAGCGCGGGTTGCTCGTACATGCCTATATGGGTGAAAAAATCATCATTATCTTTGGGATGCTCTTTGCTGTAATGCGAACTTCCAAGCAGTGTGTTTGGGTCACTGCTGAAAAGCAAAATCCCATCAATGCGCCATAACGTGAGGGAGCCTTGCTCAAGAGGAAGAGTATAGGTGTAGCGGTTAGTGAGGTAATCCATGTTGAGGTTGGCGATAACAAAATAAGGGCGTTTTTCAAAAGAGACTTTTTTCAGTAAAGGCAGAAAGCTAATGGCATCTGCTCGAACGGGGTTTTGGATGCTACTCTCACGTGCTACATCAAAATCCCTTCCTTCCCAGGGCAGACCAATGCGTAAGAGCGGTGTCTCTCCAAAAGGAATGGGCAAAAAATGCTCTAAAGAAATTTTCTCTCCGATATTTGGTTCGTGAGAACTGGCGATAATCGCCCCTTTTTCATCTAAAAGTGAGAGTGATCTGAGATACGGTGCATTATGCAAAAGCTCGCTAAAAATGGAAGAGAGCCCTTCTTGCGAAGGTTCTTCATGGCTAAGAGGGGCTAGACGATCCATCGTGAGGCTGATGTGTTGAAGCGTTTGTGAAAAGTGCTCTTCAAGCGTATAAGCATGAAGATTGGCAATGTGGCGGTGGGTTTGAATCGCCTCTTGGCGTAAGTTGGAGACAGCGATAAAAATGAGTCCGATCAGAAGAGCAACGATGATAAACCCTGCTATCAAATAGCGTACGATTTTTTTCTCTCTTCTTAGGAACGTCTGCATAAGGCTCTCCTACTTGGAAAAAACAATCGGCTCTAAATGGTGACGTTTAGCCGCTTCTAAAAGCCTTCCATCGTGTTTGATTGCCACGATAAATGCTTCAACTTTTTCATGCAACGCGGGTTCATTTTGAGCCATTGCCCAACCATACGGAACCACATGAAATGCTTGCGTTGGTGTAATCAGTTTTGCCCACTCACGCTCTTCGACCATACGAATCCCAAAAGGATAATCGGTCATAAACACATCTGCCCGTCCTGCTTCGACCTCTTGTTCTCTTGCGTGCAGAGAATCCACAATGAGCAATTTGGCTTTTTGCAGACTTTTTTGCATCAGCGCTACATGGTACGTTCCCTTTGCCACGGCAACCACGACACCTTCTTGGTCGATGTCATCCCATGTTTGAATGCGTTTGTTGCTTTTGGATGTGACGGCATACACATCGCTTGCAAGATGAGGGGAACTCAGATAAAGACGCTCTTTGCGTTCGGATGTGTGTCCGATGGCAAACATCGCAATATCGCATTTTTGAGTCGTAATGTCTTGAATCAGCGTCGCAAAAGAGCTCTCTTTAAAAGCAAGGGTTACGCCCAGTTCCTTGGCAAACTCTTTGGCAAGATCCACATCGATGCCCACGAGTTCTTGCGTCCTAGGATTAACATACGAAATACCATAATACTCAGGCCAGATACAGACACGAATTTTTCGAGTTTCCAAGATGGTGGAGAGCACATCAGCAGACAGGGAAACGCTCAAGGTGGTGAGCATCGTAACGATTAAAAGGAGATGTGCCATGTGCGAAAACCTTTCATAAACGCAAATATTAGGATTCGTAGTATAACACAAAACGATTCTCTAAATTCATAATTTACGCAAATCGTGCTAGAATAAAGGCAACAAAGCGAAAGGAGTTTACAA
Organism: Sulfurospirillum multivorans DSM 12446; assembly: GCF_000568815.1. Taxonomy (NCBI): domain Bacteria; kingdom Pseudomonadati; phylum Campylobacterota; class Epsilonproteobacteria; order Campylobacterales; family Sulfurospirillaceae; genus Sulfurospirillum; species Sulfurospirillum multivorans. Next base: position 2,745,088 of record NZ_CP007201.1, on the reverse strand, counting down.
TGTTTGTTAAGTTAAATGATAGAGTTTACCTCAATGCAGACCGCATCACACGCATCAAGATTGATGAAGTGCAAGATGGGATTCGCGTGCGTTTTTACGAAGGACAAAATCAAGTGGCAAAAAGCCATAAGTTTGATAGCGTTGAAAAAGCAAGTGCGTGGGTTGAAAAAACCATGAACCAAAAATAAGACGAGGAGCAATCCTCTCTTCCTCTTTTTAGGTCTACGGCGTAGACATAACACATTTACCATACGGAGAAAAAATCATGAAATTAGATTGCAGTGGTTTGGCGTGCCCCGAACCCGTTTTACAAACCAAAAAAGCGTTAGAAGAACTCCCCAATGACTCTGTTCTTGAAGTAACCGTTAGCTCATTGGCATCCAAAGAAAATGTCATTCGTTTTGCACAAAATGGCGGATTTGACGCGCGTGCGCAAGATTTAGAGGAAGGCAAAAGCCTCATTACCATCGTCAAAGGCTTTACATGTAAAATCGTTATCGATGCTAAAGATGAGTTTTTAGACAAAACCTTGTTTCTCAAAAGCGATAAAGTAGGCGAGGGCGAACTAGGTTCCAAGCTGATCGTCGGCTTTTTAAAATCCACGTTAGAGCTTCCAAAACTTCCACGTCGCATTATTTGTGTTAACCAAGCCGTTCTTTTGACCACAGCCGAAGAGAGTGCGCCTATTATGGAAGTGCTTAAAGCGCTTGAAGCCAAAGGCGTTGAGATCTACTCATGCGGTGTTTGCTTAGAATTTTTTGGCGTGAGTGACAAGCTCAAAGTGGGTAAAATCGGCAACGCTTTTGGAACGATAGAGATGCTTTTTGGTGGAGAAGGCACCATATCATTATAATAACGCTTTCAAAGCAAAGCTTTTCAAACTACGTTAACACTGGGTTTTCCTAAGCGGAAGGCTCGCACTACTTCTTGATCATTTCATGCTCAAGAAGTTGAAATTAAGGTATTAAATGAACAACGAAGCAAAATTGACCAAATACGTCAAAGCTGCGGGTTGCGCTGCCAAGCTGGGTCCGGGAGACCTCACAGAAGCATTGGGAGGGCTCTCTTGCGCGCATGAAAATGTTTTGGTCGGCATGGATACGAGTGATGATGCCAGTGTTTATTACTTGGATGAAGAACGCGCCCTCGTGCAAACGGTAGACATCATCACCCCTGTGGTTGATGACCCGTTTGTGTACGGACAGATTGCGGCGGCGAACTCGCTAAGCGATGTATTTGCGATGGGTGGTGAGGTGGCTACGGCGATGAATATCGTCGGTTTTGATGGATGTCATCAACCGCGTTCAGTGCTTAAAGAGATCCTAGCAGGTGGACAAAACAAGGTTCAAGAGTGCGGTGGCATCATCATCGGTGGGCATACCATCGAAGCGCCTGAGATGACCTATGGTATGAGTGTGACAGGCTTTGTACATCCAAAGAAGATTTACCGTAACAACACACCACGCATTGGTGATGTGCTGATTTTGACCAAGCCTCTTGGAATGGGCATTTTAACGACGGCGATTAAAGCAGATATGCTGGAAAATTCGGTAATTGAAAAAGTGGCGTCTATCTTGGCAACACTGAATCACAAAGCGTCCCAAATCATGAGAAAGTACGATGTCAGTGCATGTACCGACGTGACGGGTTTTGGACTCTTTGGACATGCGTCAGAGATGAGTTTCAATCAAGTGACCATTGCATTTGAGATGAAAAATATCCCCATTTTAGACGAAGCCAGAGCACTAGCCGATATGGGTATTATTCCCGCAGGTGCGTACAATAATAAAAGCTATTTAAGCTCCAAAGTACACGCGAAAGTGCCTCACAAAGATGAGATTATCTTGTACGATGCCCAAACTTCGGGCGGACTTTTGATCGCGGTATCGCAAAACGATGCGCCTAAACTCTTGAAACATTTGCTTGATGAAGGGCTAACGTATAGCTCGATTATCGCTGAAATTCTCCCTCTTGGGGAAAAAACACTGCTTTACATGTAAAGAGTGTGAGTCACACTCTTTATTCTCATAAAACACGTTTTATGAAGCTTTAGGGGGTGTCGGGGATTTATCCCTGACCTTAAACAATGGGTTTTACTCATTGTTTAAGATACCGTTACGCAGTTTGCGTAACATGAGTATTTAACACTAATTTAACACTTGCTTTATAAACTCATCCCTTAGAAAAATAGGGGTGAGGAGCGGGTGTGGAGTATCTTAAATTTGCGATTGATTATGGCGTTATGGGACTGCTTTTTGCGATGAGCATCATCTCGTGTGGGCTCTTTGCTGAGCGCATTTTGTTCTATAAAGCCTTGAATGTAACGTCGTATAAAACCAAAAAATCACTTGAAATTGCGCTGAGCAATCATCTTACCACCATCGCCACGATCACTTCCAATGCCCCTTATATCGGGCTTTTAGGCACGGTTCTTGCGATTATGCTCACCTTTACGAACATGTCAGAACAGAGCATTGAAACCTCCAAGATTATGAGCTCTCTTGCGCTTGCGCTTAAAACGACGGCAGTTGGGCTTATTGTCGCCATTTTATCGATGGTGTTTAACAACATTTTAGTGCGTTACTCTGAGCGATTTTTAGCAGTGTTCGATGAAGAAATTTGATAGCATCAACGTCATCCCTTTTGTCGATATTTTGCTCGTTTTATTGACGATTGTGCTGATGACATCGACATTTATAGCCAAAGGAATTTTGCCCATTGATGTGCCAAAATCGGCTTCAACCCAGACGCTAGAGCCTTCCAGTGTGGTTTTAAGCATCGATGAGCAGGGCGCGCTCTTTTTAGAAAAATCTCCTATTTCTCATGAAGCACTCCAAAGCCATCTTGAAACCCTAGCCAGTGAAACACGCTTTTCGATCAACTGCGCTAAACAAGCTCCGTTTGAGTTTTTTGTAGCTCTTTTAGATATGCTCAATGCCCACCATTTTAAAACGATTGATATTGTAATTGAAAAATGAGACGCCTAAGTTTTGCCTTACTGCTCTCTTTAATTTTGCACCTTGGGTTACTTCTGTTTTTAACGATATTTACGTTTGAAAAGCCAAAAACATTGTCTCAAAATACGCCTGTTTCCCTACGAATCAGTACGGTCATTGCGCAAAGTGAAGCGCCAAAACAAGAGCTAAGTCCGCAAGAAGAGACACTGCCACCGCACGAACCAGCACCCTTAAAAAAACTTCCTCAAAAAGAGAAACCATCCAAGCCCATTTCTCTTCCATCGGCAAGCACGGCTATTGAAAATAACGCCTCATTGCCTATTGCGGACACCTCACCGCTTCCACCTACAACACCACAAATAAGCGAATCTTCCTCAGAAACACCAACGTATTTAGACCTACACAAAAATGAAATCGCCCAAGCGCTTCAACGTGCTAAATCTTACCCTGAACTTGCACGAAGACGCTCCATTGAAGGCGTGGTGGAACTGAGTTTTACCATTAAACCTACGGGCGAAGTCGAAGGCGTAGAAGCAATCTCTCAAAGTCAGCTTTTAAGCAGTGCAGCCATAGAGAGTGTACACAAAGCCAAAGGTTATTTTCCGCTACCTTTGGAAAATGTGACGATTAAAGTGCCAATCGTTTATCATCTAAAATAGGGTTTAACACAAATTTGACACTAATTTAACAGTGATTTAACAAAGACTTTTTATACTCCAAAATTCGTAAAATCACGGGAGGTAATATGAAAAGAGCTTTGGGTATTTCGTTGGTCGTATCGACGTTTTTAATGGCAGAAACGGGTGTTTTGGAAACCATTACCGTTGAAGGTGAAACCTTCTCAAAAGAGGTAAAAGACATTAGCGGGGAAGAGTTAAAATCAGCCGATCTTGCAGAGGCACTTTCGCGTCAAAGTTCATCGATTACGATGATTCGCGGTAGTGGCATTGCCAATGATATTATTTTACGCGGGCAAAAAAGAGATAATATCAACATCTTAATGGATGATGCCAAGATTTACGGTGCTTGCCCCAATCGTATGGATCCTGCTATTACGCACATCAATGCAGACAATATTGAAAGCGTGAAAATCATTGAAGGTCCATATGATGTTGAGCATTTTGGAACACTGAGTGGTTTGGTTGTTGCGGAAACCAAAAATCCGACTAAAGAGCCAAACGGAGATGTTAATTTAGGTATCGGCAGTTACGGCTATCGTAAAGCCTCTGCTAGTGCGGGTGGTGGAAACGAGTATATTCAAGCTTTGTTTAGTGCATCAACCGAACGAAGTGATCAGTACAAAGACGGTAACGGCGATACGTTTTACGACCAACTCGCTAAAACGACAACGGGAACCTATCAGTATAAAACAGATGATTTACGCGCCTATGAGAAAAAAACGTTTATGGGAAAAGTTTTCATCACTCCTGCAGAAAATCAAGAACTTCGTTTAGGCTACACACTCAATCGAAGTGATAACGTGCTCTATCCTTCGCGTACGATGGATGCAGACTATGACGATAGCGATATTTATACCTTAGGTTACAGTCTCTACGATTTGGGAACGCTCTCTAAAGAACTTGCTTTAGAAGCGTTTTACTCCACAGTAGAACACCCAATGTCGAATAAATACCGTAAAACAAGTTCGTCAACCAGTTATACGGTCAATAAACTCGAAACGGAAGTCAAAGGTTCCAAGCTTAAAAACGTGATGGATTTAGGTGGCGGAGAACTCACGTACGGTGTTGATGCGAGTAAACGTAATTGGGATGGCAAGAAATACACCTATACCATTGCAACCGGAGCGGAAAGTGGTGTGACGCGAACGGGAATGCCCGATGTCGATACGACCAATAAAGCACTTTTTGCTCATTACGACAAAACAATCGATCGCGTGAACGTTCAAGCAGGCGTGCGTTATGACGATACGGATATTAAAGCCCATCGCCAAGGCGTAGCGACAGTAACACGTTATGAGAACGATTATGAGGCACTTTCAGCCAATACGATTGTAACCTATAAAGCGACCGATAACGTGGACTATTTTATCGGTTTCGGTAAGGCATCTCGTGTACCTGATGGTAAAGAGCTTTACGGGGCGACCAAATCAACGGGTATTTTAGAACAAACGACCAATTACGAAACCGACTTGGGATTTAGAGTGCATTATGAAAACCTTGACCTAAAAGGGAAGATTTTCTATTCGGACTTGCAAGATTATATCTATTATAACGCTACGGCGCAAAAATACGTTAACATCGATGCGACAATTTACGGTGCGACACTGGATGCTTCTTACGATATTGCAAAGACATGGACACTCGGTTATGGCATGAGCTACTTGAAAGGCGAAAAAGACACGCCACTTGCGGGACAAACCGATAAAGATTTAGCGGACATTGTACCACTTCGCGCCGTCACTTCACTCGCATATCATGAGGGAGACCATCGTTTAAAAACGGAAGTGGTCGCGGCTAAACGTTGGGATAACGTCGATAGCGACAACGGAGAGCAAATCCTTGGAGGGTATGCCATCTTAAATGTCAAATACAACTACAAAGTGACCAAACACTTTGATGTTACCCTTGGCGTTGACAATCTCTTCGACAAAACCTACGCCGTCTCCAATACGTATAAAGACCTCAGTTTATTAACTGGAACGGACGGGGACGTAATGCTGATCAATGAGCCAGGTCGTTACCTCTATGCGAACCTTCGCTACACGTTTTAAGCGTTACATGTAAAGAGATGAGGTACCTTATATGGGTGCCTCATTTTGAGTCAATGCCCTCTTTGAAAATTTAAAATCCTTTAACCTTTTTGTGCTACACTTCTTAGTAGAAGCAGGGATGGCTTGTGAAGGAGACTTTATGGAAGCAAAATACTATCTCTTATGCCCGCTTTGTAGTTATGAAACAGAACACATCTCTCTGGCTCGAATATCCCGTCACATGCGACTACAAAAAAAATGGATGGTCTGTCTTGACTGTCGTCATCTCCAAGAGAAGCCCCACCCCAAACGCCTTTTTTTTCAAACGGTTAAAGTGTTATGGTTACATGTAAAGCATTTTGTCTCAAAAGGACGTAAGCACAACGCCTCTGCGTTTTTGCCCAAAATGTTGCAAAAACCTTTCTGTCACAAGTGCCATAGTGCGCATCTGCTTGAGTGGGATGGCAACTGCCCAAAATGTGGAAGTGCCTTTTTGAAAAAAGTGGTTTAAGCACGAAGCGTTTTGTGTGTGAGGTTTTTGAAGTAGAAAAAAAGTGTTCCAACGACGATAAAAACAAAAGGAAGTGCAAAGTACCAGTGCGCTTTCGCCCACGTAATGAGACCCAAAATGACATCGCCAAAATACCACACGGGAAGGATGATCAACGCTGCCCAACACCATGCTGCAATGAGGTTGATGAAGGCGTATTTTTGAGCGCTGTAGCCTGTGAGTCCGATGGCAATGGGAATGATGGTGCGAAGTCCGTACAAGTAGCGTTGCACAAAAATGATGGGCCAGCCATATTTTTTAAGCAACAGATGCGCTAAGGCAAATTTGCGTCGTTGCTGTTTAAGCGTGCGATGCACATAACTTTTGTTAAACCGTCCGATGTAAAAATAGAGCTGATCGCCCGCAAAACCACCCAATCCTGCGATAAAAATCGCTAAAAAGAGGTTCATATCGCCTGTGTGGCTTAAAAGTCCTGCCATCACCAAACCACTTTCACCCTCTAAAATACTCCAGAAAAAAAGGATGATATACCCATACTCTCGCATGCTTGATAGTAAAAATTCTTCCATAAGTGCCGTTTCGTTGATTTAAAGTATCGTATTCTACTTAAAAGTAAGACTTATTTTGATTACAAAGGTTGAAGCGCTGAAAAAAAGGGGGAAGGGCAAAGAATTGCACTCAGACCGGGCAATCTGAGTGCATCTTTTAAAGTGATTGAGTGATACACAAAAAGGAGGTAATTGTCTTGGTAAAGAAAGTATAGGCGAATAGATTAAACGCGGTGTTAACCTAAAGTAAATAGAAAAACAACCGTGATATTTCAAGGTGAAATAGTTTGAAACCTTTGCAAAAAATGGCGTTATACTCTTTTTATCTTTACATGTAAAAAGGTTTTGCGTGATTATTCATCTGGATTTGGACTGTTTTTTTGTCTCTGCTGAGCGTACGAGAATCCCTGAACTTATGGGCAAACCTGTTGTGGTGTGCAAAAGTGGCGATAGTAAAATTTTCAGCACGCACGACAGCGAAAGTGTCATGACTGAATCGGTGGGTGGTTTTAATGGATTGATGCAGCATAAAAAAGCGTTTCATGGCTTTGATCAAAACGCATGGAAGCGTGAATTTTTGGACGAAAAAAGCAGGGTGCATGGCATCGTGATCGCAAAGAGTTACGAAGCCAAAAAATACGGCATCAAAACAGGAACATCCCTTCATGACGCGCTGGCGATGTGTCCAAAACTGCTCATTATTCCCAGCGACCATCTTTTTTACCAACTGCTCTCCACCAAACTTCGCGCTTTTTTGGAGACGAAAATTCCCATTCTAGAGCAGTACAGTATCGATGAGTTTTGGGGCGATCTCAAAGGGTGGGTCAAAGAGGAGCAGACGCATGCTTTTATGGCGTCGTTGCAACAAGAGATTTTAGAAAAATTTGATCTGCCCATCTCGATTGGCGCGTCGAGTTCCAAGTGGATCGCAAAGCTTGCGACGGATTTTAGAAAACCCTACGGTTTGACGTTGGTGCCTAAAAATGAGATCGCTTCGTTTGTCTCTTTGATGCCCATCGCCACGTTTCCTGGCATCGGGCGCGTGCTTCAAAAAAAGTTTGAGAGTTACGGCATCGCCACCTTGGGCGAGGTTTTGGAGCACGCTAAACTCGTCTTAACATGGGGAACCATCGGCAAAGATCTCATTGCGCGCATCAGTGGAGCCGATAACGAACCCGTTGTTACCAAACGCGATCGCCGTTCCATCGGCATTTCGCGCAATTTTCATGTGATTCATAACCGAGAAGAGGTGTTGCGCCGTGCGATCATCCTCTCACGCCACCTCTCCTACACGATCGCCAAGCTTGATCTGCATCCAACGACCTATTATCTCTATTTGCGCTATGAAAATGGCATTTCATCGAAAAGCTCACAAACGCTCGATCGCTCGTTTAGCGAAGGAATGTACCGCGAATGGGTTGTGCAGATGGTCGCATCGCTCGACACCCATCCGCATTATGGCGTGCTCCACCTTGGACTTGCACTTTCAAACTTTATCACACCCATGCAAACCAAAACCTTTTCGCTTTTGTATGCAGAGTCTGACGAAAAGTCAAAACGCTTGTCCGAAAAGCTCACCAAACTACGCGATAAATACGGCGCAGACATCATCCGAAGCGGGGCAGAGAAGCAGGAAAATGGTGCGGATTAGGGTTTACATGTAAAAATTTTTTGGGGTGTAGAAGGATTAGCCATCAAATGCTTGTGATGACTAATTGATAGAAAGATGGGTATCTTTAGCGATAAGACTTTTGATATAAGCGTTCAAAGACATCCCCACTTCCATCGCTTTACGCGCAGCCGCCATATGCAGTTCAACGCCTGGGCGAATGTTGAACACGCCGTTAAATTGCTTTTGTGGCTCTTTGCCTAGCTCTTTACATGTAAGCATATAACTCTCAACCGCTTCTTGAAAATTGGTTTCGAGCTCATCAACACTCGTCGCTTCAAAGGTGATCAAGTCATTAATAAATTCGATTTTTCCAAAGAAACATCGGTCTTCATGACTGTATTCTACTGAGCCAGTATAGTTTTGATAGGTCAATACATTAGCCATCAAATGCCTCCTTTAGTTTGTCTTGTATCTGTTTTACAAGATACGTTTTGAGTAAATTGCCAGGATGGGGTTTATGAAGATTGATCATTATGTCTTTAGCTTTATGATAAAACTTCACTCGTGAGCCATCACCCTGTAATGCTTCAAAACCAAGCGCTAACATCAATGCGGAGAGTTCATTCCAAGTTAAGTTCTTTTTGGGTGGGACTTCCATAAATTTAGCCCAAAGTTTATCTTTTTTACTCATGCGAAATGATACTATTTTTTAGTTACAAAAATCAAGGGAATCAATAAGGGCGAGGCTGGGCTTCTAATTGTTCTTGGTTTAGCCCCAACTCTTGCTCTTTTTCTAAAATGATCTCTTCGATAGTTTGACTCATTGTTTCTCTCCTGTTTTGGTTGTTTTATTAATTTTTTCTAGGAATTCTTGATATCTGTTTGCAACAAATTTTTCTGCATTTTTTTCCACATAAGTTATGTTGTCAGCACCGTCATGTGAATTTCCATAAATACTATAATTACAAACTTTAGTACCGATATGTTTATACATACCACCATATCCGCTAATATACGAAAAATAGAGTGTATCTATCTCTTGATTACTGAGTTCAAACAACACACCGCCTTTCTCTTTTTGAGAAGCATTGAGCTGTCTAAGTTCTTTGTATTTTGAAGAGCGTAATAAAGGTGCTTTATTGGCATTTTCACCCACTAACAGATTACGTACCCGTACATAGGTCTGCATAGGTTCACCCTCACATGAAAACGTGTGATTAATATGGGTAATCTCTATAAAATCCTCCGTCATACTTAAAAGCGCACAGTAAAGAAGCACTTTATTTTTTGCAAGTCTCTTCCCGTAGAGTTTTTGCACTTTTTCATCGGTAAATTTTTTCTCAAAATCTAAATACCATGCTAACTGCTTACGATCTTGCTCGACAAACCACGGCTCTTTATACAGCGCTTGTCGGTTTTGAAAGCCGTTGTAGTAGTACCCTTGTTTAAGTGAGTAGAAAAATGCAAATCCTGGGTAGGCTTGAAGATAAGCTCGGTACATGTTTGGATCATGAATAGGTTTGGTAGAGAGTTCTTCTAGTATTTCAAAACTCTTTGTTAAAAAACGTATTTGTGGTTCTCTGTAGTCTTTATCTACTAGCTTATCATTTTGAATTCCATTGTCATAAAAAAACATTGGTCCAAGAGGAGGAAATTCAACAAAAATATGTCCTAAAAAATGAGGCATATAAGGGCGAAAATACTCTTTTACCGCAAGGTTAGAGTACGGCAAGATATCCTTACTTGCATAGGGGTAGATAAAAAAGCGGTAATACCACATTGCTTTTTCACTATCATCGCTGGGGAGATATTGTTCTCCTAGCGCATAAATACCTTGCAAAAGCCAAACAAGCGGACGTATTTTGTAACTATCGGGATGAATGATGGCATACACAACTTCAAGCTGACGAGAGAGGACATCGCCGGCTACAAGATAGTGTTTTGCTTTTACATGTAAAGCCTCTTCATTATCAATCCAACTGTTGCGAGACATACCATAAAGCCCGATGTTAATGAGTGCCATAACGATGATGAGCTGTATAAAGCGCCGCTTTGGTAAAAATGTACGAATATTGAGTGAAAGCTTAGAAACAAATCTCTGTTTATACCCACGTCTTGGCATCGTGGTAAAAAGTGCTTTCACACACTTTACAACGTTAATCACAATATAAAGCGTCACGATAAGATAAACACTCATCAACAACCAAATAAGAACGATCAACAAAAGGCTAATCATAATTTCCATTGGCTTTTCCTCTCATCTTTACATGTAAAACTAAAGGCATAGAAGTTTATGTGATTGTTTGTATTGTAGCAAAAATAAAAGAGAGGGAAGGGAAATAATTCCCTTATTGTGCGACGGCTTTGCCTGTAAAGGTATTGTGGATTTGTGCCCAGTAGAGTGCTATGATTTGGTGGGTTCGTGCTGCGACGAGGTTGGTTTTAAAGAGGCCATTTTCACAGGTTTCGCATTTTTCAAGTTGTGTCGATAGTGCTTTGTAGGAGAGGCGTTCAAGGTGGTAGCGTTTTTGTTTACATGTCTCTTGGGAACAGCTTAAGGTTGCAGATGTCATTTTCGACTCCTTCGTAGTAATGTTAAAGACATTATAAAACGTGATTGTTATATTGGCGTTGCATAAACGTGGTCTAAATGTTTACATGTAACGATAAAAATGAAAACGCTTTTCATAAAAACGAAAATAAATTGTTATAATAGATCCTATTTAAATCTCGACTTCCATTCAAATTTGAGACGATTTTACTCAGGAGAAGATGTATGACAATCAGGAAAAAGTTAATTGTTGGAGCAAGTGTGCTTCTTGTTATCGTGATTGGGAGTAATATTTTTGCTAGCAGGACGATTGGGAGTTTAATTGAACACAGCGACCTTGCGCAGTTGCGCAATAACCAATTAATGGACATCCAGCGCTATCAACATCATGTCACACAAGCAACACTTTTAGCAATGGATATTATCATCGATCAAAAAGAGGGAATCTCTAAAGAGCGCCAAAGTGAGATGAAAACAACGTTTAGCGAGATGAAACGTTTGCAATCATCAATTGAAACGCTGAGTGATACATCTGAAGAGAAGGCATTGGCATCGAAGCTTGCGAAGGAGAGTGGCGTTTTGGAAACATTGGTGACAAAAGATCTGGTCAGCGCCATTGACAAAGGGCTTAAAGGTGCAGATACGGCATCAGACTTTAGTGCCTTAGATGACGCACTCGATACGGCAGGCGATACGATGAGCCAAACCCTTGAAAAAATGTATGAATCTGTTTTAAATGAGGCGAAAGAGGCGGCGGCAAAGGCAAAAGAGTCTGCCAATACAAGCAATAGCGCTATTGTAGGTGTGACTCTTTTTATGATTTTATTTGTCTTGGGTGGTGGGTTTATCTTGGCACGTTCTATTTTGGGGGCTATTTTGGCGCTTCAAAATGTCACCGAAGATTTGGCACGAGGCAATGGCGATCTGACCAAGCGTATCAACATTAAAGCCAACGATGAGATTGGCTCAGTATCGCGCAATTTTGATGCGTTTATCGAAGTGTTGCAAAAACTCATTTCAATGGGAAAAACATCGAGCAGTGAAAATGTAGCGGTTTCTGAGCAGTTGAGTACGACGGCGGTTGAAATCGGAAAAAGAGTGGAAGAAGAGGTGGCAACGATTCAAAAAGCAGTGAGCACCACCAATCATATTCATGCCATTGTGAAAGAGAATTATACCGCGACACAAGGGGTTGGGGCTGAAATCGAGATGGCAAATACCAAATTGGAAGAGGCAAAAAAAATCGTCTTAGCGCTGGCAGATACCATTGTCACCAACAGCGAAAAAGAGATGAATTTGGCGCAAAAACTCAATGCGCTAAGCCAAGATACCGAGCAAGTCAAAAGCGTTTTAACGATTATCGCTGACATCGCTGACCAAACCAATCTTTTAGCGCTCAATGCAGCGATTGAAGCGGCACGCGCGGGGGAACATGGGCGAGGATTTGCCGTTGTTGCGGATGAGGTGAGAAACCTAGCGGAACGTACGCAAAAAGCGCTGGTTGACATCAATGCGACGATCAACATTGTCGTGCAGTCCATCAATCAAAGCTCCGATGAGATGAACAAAAATTCAGAATCTTTCAAAGAGATGACGCACAATGCTGAAGATGTGAGCCATTCTATTGTGGATGTAACAACGGTCATGCACAAGGCTGTTGAAGCTACGGAACACTCGATGAAAAGTTCGCAAAACATCAATGAAAGCATTGCCACGGTTGTGTCACAGATGGATAATATAAACGAGATCAGTACGAAAAATGCACGCAGTGTCGAAGAGATCGCTGAAGCGTCAGAGCATCTGTTTCGATTGACTGAAGAGTTAAACAAAGGGTTAAATCAATTTAGAACTTAATCGCAAAAATCTCCCTCGTTCAAGAAGCTTATAAATTACTTAGAAAATAATTTTATAAGCTTCGATGCGTTATCCTATTCTGCTGTAAACGTTAAATTGAATGAAGTAGGGTTAAAAAACGATGAGTGACTGCAATCTTTTAGATGTTCTTTCGAATAAAAAAGTGCTTTGTGTGGAAGATGAAGCCTGCATTTTGAACAACATTGTTGAATCTTTGGAGCTCTTTTTTGGCAAAGTGGTTGGAGTTCGAGATGGCATTGAAGCGCTTGATGAAGCCAAAAGCAATCTGTACGATGTCATCATGCTTGACATCTCCATTCCTCACATGGATGGGTTGGAAGTGGTGAAAAAAATCCGCGAATTTGATAAAAAAATCCCTATCATCCTTCTTTCGGCGCACACCGAGCAAGAGTATCTCTGGAGGGCTGTGGAGCTTAAGATCACACGTTATTTGGTCAAGCCTTACGATAAAGATGCACTTATTAAAGCCTTGGAAGACGTGGCGTTGGAGCTTATTGGGCACACGCCGATGTTTCAAATCAATCCTACATGTAAATACGACTTTTGTAAAAAACGGTCTTTCACAAAGATGAACTCGTCCACCTCTCCAAAAGTGAGAGCAGGCTTTTAGAGTACTTTCTCAAACGCCTCAACCAAATGGTGACGTATGAGCAATTGTTTGATTATATGTGGGAATTTGAACAGCCGAGCAAAGAGGCACTCAAGTCGATCGTGAAAGAGCTGCGTAAAAAAATCGACAACAATTTCATCAAAAATCTTTACGGCGTGGGGTACGTGTGTGAAATATAGTTTCAAAGTCATCGTAGCGCTTTTTGTGGTGCTTTACGCGATCATCACGTTGCTATTTTTCAATTTTTACCGCGAACTTGCGATGAAAGATGCCAGACAAGAGGCTTTTTTTGTTTTGGATACGATGAACGCGATTCGCGATTACGTCTCGTTGGTGCAACGCCCCTTGATTGAAGAGTTAAAAGAGAAAAAGCTGTTGGTGGAAGATTTTTTCGATCCAAGACTGCTCTCTTCTTCATACATCACCCGTGAAATTTACAACATTCAAAAAGAGAAAAAGAACATCAATTATGACTATAAACTGGTCGCAACCGATCCGCTCAACCCTGAGCACGAGGGCAATGCGTTTGAAAATGAGATTTTAGAGACTTTCAAAGAGGGTAAAAGTAAAGAGTACTCTAGCATCGTTAATGAGAAGGGAACACGCTATTTTTACGTGAGCCTTCCGATTCATAACTCTCAAGAGTCTTGTTTGCAGTGCCACACGACCAACAGCGCACCTAAGGCGATGATCGAGCAGTACCACCATATTCCAACCTTTGAGAGTAAAGTAGGCGATGTGATCGCGATGCTCTCTTTAAAAATCCCCGTCTACAGCATTTTGACCTACCATGTGAAAGAGTTTGTGGTGGGTGGAACGGTCATGTTTATTGTTTTTATTGTTTTTATCTTATTTCTTTATAAAATTTACCGCAATGAACAGCGTCTCAAAGAGAAGACCAATATGCTGATGATGAGCCAAAACCGCCTCGCTTCGATGGGGGAAATGATCGGCAATATCTCGCACCAGTGGCGCCAACCCCTCGCACAAGTGGGAACCATTTTGATCAATCTTGAACTGCACAGCGACAAAGACAAACTCACCAAAGAGAAGCTGACGCAAAAGATCAAAGAGGCGAATGAGCAGCTTTGCTTTATGTCAAGCACGATTGATGATTTTAAAAACTTTTTTGTGCCTGACACTGCCAACAAAGAGTTTAGTGCGCAAGAGGTGATTTACCGAGCCCAAAAGCTCCTCAGTGCTTCGTTGGAAAAGTATGCCATTGCTGTGCAGATCGACATTCAGAACAATTTTACACGCTTGGGGCATGCCAATGAGATTGTCCAAGTGCTCATTAATATCATGAATAATGCCAAAGAGGCGTTTTTGGCGCGTGAAATCAAAGAGCGAACCATTAAAATTACCGCTTTTTTAGACAATGGTATTCCTGTCATCACGCTTCAAAACAATGCAGGATGCATTGAAGATGCGATCATTGAGAAAATCTTTGACCCTTACTTTACGACCAAAGAATCCAGCAGTGGGCTTGGGCTTTACATGAGTCAGATGATCATCGAAAAAAATGGTGCCACACTGCGTGTTGAAAATGTTGATGACGGCGTTATGTTTACAATTATCTTTTAGTTTTTATATTTAACACAAATTTAATACTTCCCCCTTTTCTCCCCTTTTTTCCTGATAGTATTTCCAATGAGGCATTCGTGCTGGTTGATCTTGAATTCATTGACATTTTTTCATGGTTATGAAAAGGTAAAGGTGATGAGAGATTCAATTTTTCAAAGGAGGAAACATGAAAAATTGGGACAAAGTGTTACTTGGTTTATTCATGTGCATCAATCTCTTTTCCGTTGGTCTAAACGCCGAAGGAATGGAGGGGATGCAAATGACTAAGGAAGCAAGAGATGTCATTGCTAATCCTAAAGGGACAAAGGAAAGCAGAGGCGTTATCTCGTTGCAAGACTATATTGTCGAAGAGCAGGTTATGTATGATTGGCTCTTTAAAAACCATCCTATTTTTACCAAATACGGTGGAAAAACGGTTGGTAAAATGTCTGTAGGTGATCGTGGACATGAGTGGGTGGCTGAGGGTCATGGTAAAGCAATGTCCAAAGCTTCTAAACGAAGTGACGGCGAAGGCATTAGCTCTATGATGTACAGAGTCGCACGTGGTTCAATGCTTCAATACCCCAATAAATTCATTGGGCCAGAGAAATGCGGTGAGTGTCACCCTGCGCAATATGAGACTTGGAGCAGGTCGCGACACGCCACCACAATCAGGTTCCCAGGAGAACATCCAGAGTTTAACAACAACTTGACCGATCCTGTGTTTGACAAAGATACAGCGTCAATTCTCCCTAAAGGAATTACCCCTGATATCATCTATTGTACCGTAGGTCATGTTAGAACAAAGTTAGGTTTCTTCGATGCGTGGTTGCTTCGTGGAACGTACCATGTTGAAGGCGGTCTTCTTAAAAATGGTACAGGTCAAATTGTCGCGGGTGCAAACCAATGGCAAAGAACATGGGCGCTTAACCTTACCCCTGAAGTTGCAAAGAAAATCAAAAAATGGGTCCCAGATTTTCCTGTAACCTTAGAAGAGTATGGCGAAAATGGTGGTTATGTAAGAGGCTTAGCGTCGTATGCGGCCAAATACAAAAAATCAATGGCGTTCCAAGCATCGACTTCGTATTGTGAAGTATGCCACCCTTGGAGGTTTGATTTTAAAAACCAAAACGAGTTCTTCTCAGCACTTGGTAATGCGAAAGAGCTTCAAAAACACACCATCTCTAAAGGCGTCTCCTGTGAAGAGTGTCATGGCGCAGGCGGTCACTTAGAAGGTGGTTCGGGTCTTTTGATCTCAAATTGTGAACGCTGTCACCAACGATTTGATTACAGTCCTGATTTGGCTAAAAACCCAGCGAATATCGGTAAGCCAGACCTTGCACTCAGTTCAAAATTCAAATCTATGGGACCTGGATGTGGAACGGAGGGTGCTCAAACCTACTTTACAGCACACTATGATAAAGGGATGCGTTGTGCAACCTGCCATGATCCACACGATGTCACAGGTCCTGTAACGGGCGAAAAAGAGATTAAAAGTATGAACTATAACCCTAACCAAGGTTATTTAAGCTCCCTTTATACCAAACCAAAACTCAAAAAAGAGTGTAAAGATTGTCACAAAGAGCAAGCGTATATCCAGTCTAAATCGGATACGCATAGCAAAAACAGTTGTGCAACATGTCACATGCCATTTATGATGAGTTGTGAAAACTTCTATGCCATCCAATTCCAAGATCAAGCGGGATTTGATACGCAACGAAGGTCTCATATCTGGAAAATTGATGTGGATCCAAAACGTAAATCTTTGGTTGCAGGTTCTGCCGCAACGGGTCCAAGAGATGCGAAAGATTGGCATTTTGATCGTAATGAAGAGGGCCGTAACTTTGTAGACTTGATGTGGTCATGTGCACGTACAACATGGGCTGACAAAGATCAAGTTGAGGCAAAAGGGTGTCACAGTCCTGTACTATCAGAACTGAAAGAGACACTTCACTTTAAAGATCAAAAACAAGCGTACGATGAGGTTATGGGCTGGCAAACACCTGTGAAAGAGAAATTTACACAGGTAAAAATCGGCATCCAAGGTCTTTACGCCATGCTCGAAGTCAAAAAACTTCCTGCATCGGATAAAACCAGAGTCTATGAGTTGATCGAAAAAGCGCAAGATACCGTAGACCTTCTTGAAAAAGATGGTTCATGGGGTATGCACGGATTTAAGTACACCAAACAACGACTTGATGCGGCGGTTGAGTATATCAACGAAGCACAACGCGTGGTGAATAAAAATCTCAAATAGGTGTTGCACTTAATGTGCGACGTTAAAGTGGGCTATGCATTTCATAGCCCACTTCATTTTACATGTAAAGGTATGAAGATGATGCGTAAACAACTCACAACAGGATTATTTGTATTTATTTGTTTGGTTTCGGGGGCGTCTGCTGGTGAGCTAAAAACACAAGTACAAAAAGAGTCATACAGTATTGGTGTATCCACGGGAAGCTATATCTCCAACCAACTTTTTGAGCAGTCTGAAATGGGGGCAAAATCGGATGTCAATGCGGTAATTGATGGGTTTATCGATGCTTTGAAAAAACAGCAAAAGCTCAAAGATGAAGAGATTGTTACGTACCTCAATGACCGAGCAGAGACGCTCAATAAAGTGAGCCAAGCAAAATTCAAACAAGCCTTAGATCAAAATATTGCCGAGGGTAAAAAATACCTTGAAACGAATGCCAAAAACAAAAATGTCAAAACAACCAAGTCAGGACTCCAATACGAAGTGCTCACGTTAGGTGCGGGTGAAAAGCCTAAAAAAGAGAGCATCGTGATGATGAACTATAAGGCGTATTTGGTCAATGGCATGGTGTTTGATGACACGTATGTGCGTAAAGAGCCGTCTCATCTTTCGATGATCAACATTGTCGATGGCTTGCAAGAGGGTTTGATGTTGATGAATGAAGGTTCTAAATACAAGTTGGTTATTCCGAGTGAACTAGCCTACGGCAATGCAGATATGCAAGAGATTCCAGCAGGTTCAACGGTGGTTTTTGAAGTTGAGTTACTGAAAGTATTGAAGCCAGGGGAGCTTGCTAATAGTGCAAAACCACTGAGCGATGAGGAAATAAAACAAGCCCACGGTATCGAGAAAAAGAAACTGTAGGTCTTGTGTATTCATCTACACGAATTGGAGGAGAAGATGGAAAATGACGGGAAAAGAAGAGCTTTTCTAAAAGTTTTAGGTCTTGGTTCTGTGAGCTTGGGCACTGCGGGTTACAGTGTTGCAATGGAAGCAGAAAAAGCAGAAAAAAAACCGCACTATGGGATGATTTTTGATCAAAACAAGTGTGTGGGATGTACCGATTGTGAAGTAGCGTGTCGAAAAGTCAATGATGTGCCTGAAGGTCAAGTACGCCTTTATCTTGAAAATAAAACCGATCCTGAGACACCGATGGAAAAGAAGTATGTGCGTGTTTCATGTCAGCAGTGTGAAGATGCCCCTTGTGTTGCGGTGTGTCCAAGCAAAGCGTGTCACAAAGATGCTAAAACGGGCATTGTCACGATGAATCCCGATGATTGCATCGCCTGTAAATACTGCATCGTCGCGTGTCCGTACGATGTGCGTTTTATCAATAAAAAAACCAAAGCGGCTGAAAACTGTAACTTCTGCCTCAATACGAATTTAGCCAAAGGCAAAGAGCCCGCGTGTGTGGAGTCGTGTAAATACAAAGCGCTCGTGTTTGGGGACTTGAACGATGAAAATGCGTACATCAATCAGATCTTACATGTAAAAGATTCCGTGCGCATGAAACCAACCTATGGAACGAAGCCAAGTCTGCGCTACATACCGGTTGTAAAGGTGGGGGTGTGATATGAATGGAGCCATTAATTTTACATACGGGTTTTCACATGGTGTTGAGTGGGGCTGGCCGATCGCGGTGTATCTGCTGCTTGCGGGTATTTCGGGTGGTGCTTTGATTGTTGCTTTATTGGTGCGTTTTTATAAAAAACAACACGAGGATACACCTCTTCTTAAAGCTGCCTCTTTGGTCTCCTTTGTGACGATTGCTTTGGGTATGGTCTTTTTGGTGGGTGATTTGGAAAAACCACTCTATTTTTGGAAGATTTTGATTCACTACAATTTCTCTTCGGTCATGTCGATTGGTGTTATGGCGATTTCGGTCTATATCCCACTGACACTCATTATGTGTCTGTATCTGTTTGAAAAAGAGATCTCTGTGGTGTTGGCTAAAAAGAGCCAACTCTTGGGCTATTTCACGCTTATCATGGGAATTTTACGAAAATTCCGTCCTTTGATCGAGGTTTTAAGCGTTGTCTTTGCCGTGGTGATTTGTGCCTATACGGGCTTTTTGATCTCTGTTTTGGTACGTTTTCCGATTTTAAATACCGCCATTTTACCCGCTCTTTTTGTCGTGTCAGGACTTTCAGCAGGCACGGCGTCTGCGAGTATGGTGGCTACGTGGTTCTTTAAAGAAGATGCCCATTCGTCTGATATGAAAACTTTGCACGTCATTGAATGGCCGATTATGGCGGTTGAGATTATGCTTATTGCGATGCTCTTTGTTTCGCTTTTAGTCGGCAATGAGTTTCAACAAACCACGACGGTTGCGTTTCAAAGTGGTGTCTATGCCAACCTCTTTTGGTTTGGTGTGATGGGTGTTGGCTTCGGGCTTCCTTTGGTGCTTAACTTTGCGTTGGGCAAACATGTGGCGCATTCGCATGCGGCTTTTTACCTCTCTGGAATGGCGAGTGTGGCAGGCGTTTTGTGCTTAAGAATGTTTATTATTTACGCAGGACAAACGTTTGGCGTGTAAGACGTATCAATTTGATTTTAAAGGTTTAACATGAAGTTTATATCCCTTTTAGGAAAACATTTTTTTTCGTATCCGTTTATCCTCTTCATGTTGTTTATTTTGGGTTTGGGTGCAGGCGTTGCGACGTTTATCGAGAGTGCTTACGACACCCAAAGTGCTAAAGTCGTGGTTTATGATGCCTTATGGTACGAAGGGGTGATGCTTCTGCTCACCCTCTCATTGCTTGGCATTATTTACAAAAACAAAATGTGGAAAAAGTTTGGTGCGTTTGTTCTTCATGTCGCCTTCGTTGCGATTTTAATAGGAGCTGCATTGACGCGTTACTTTGGGTATGAGGGTGTGATTCATATCCGCGAAGGGTTGAGCGAACATGAGATGCTCAGCGTTCAGCCTTATTTTCAAATTAGAACCGAAAAAGAGCTTTTTGAGTACCCACTTGCTTTAGCACAACTGGGTAACAATGCCTTTTCGTACAGCGAAATGATCGATGGAAAAGTTTTACATGTAAACTACAAAAGCTTCCATGCTGGCTCCAAAGGTGAACTGAGTTCATTGATGGTGGAAGCAACGTATGATAATAAATTAAAAACAGTGAAAATCGAAGGCGGCGCTGGCTGGATTGAGCCGCCAACCTTGCTTCGCTTTGATGATGTCGAAATAGCCCTTTCATGGGGTTCAAAAGTGGTTGAATTGCCATTCTCTTTTAAACTGATTAAGTTTGAACTAGAGCGCTACCCAGGTTCAAAAAGTCCCTCTTCGTACGCCAGTGAGATCGAAGTTCTGGACAAAGCAGAAGAGAGAGCCTTGCCGTACCGCATTTTTATGAACCATCCTTTGCACTATAAAGGGTACACTTTTTTCCAATCTTCCTATGATACAGACGAGAAAGGAACGATTTTGGAAGTGAACAAGGATCCAGGCAAATGGCCGACTTATTTTGGGTATTTTCTGCTCTGTGTTGGCTTTATCGGCAACTTTTTTACCAAAGGAAGCAGGTTTCTAAAACTGCGCGCCTTTTTGCAAAAAAGCGCTTTAGCCCTTCTTTTGCCACTGCTTTTAAGTTCAAGCTTGCCTTTAAAAGCAGACACGACAGACTCTCTGGAACTGTTTCGTAAAAACTCGTATGAGCACGCCAATGGCGCATTTAGCGCTCTGTTGGTGCAAGATTACGCGGGGCGTATCAAGCCCATTAGCACCGAAGCTGTTGAAATTGTCCATAAAATAGCAGGTAAAAGCTCCCTTTTTGGGTTGAGCCCTGAGCAGATGATCTTGGGTATGAGCTCCAACGCTGCTCTTTGGCAAGAGCTTCCCATCATCAAGCTCTCCAATACAAACATTAAAAAAGTGCTCAGTTTACCACCTGAAACCGAATATGTGAGTTTCGCCTCCATGTTTGATGATGAGGGCTATTATAAATTGGCAAAACAGGTCAGTGCTGCCAATCAAAAAGCTGGGTCCAAACGCGATACCTTTGATAACGATGTAATTAAATTCGATGAAAAGCTCAACATCGCGTACCTTACCCTCAAAGGGGTCTTTTTTAAATTTATTCCGATCCCCAACGATGCAACGCACACATGGATCGCTCCTAATGATGCGTTTAGCAATCCAATGGTGAGCCGTGAAGTCAAAAGTACCCTCAATGATTACTTTGTAGCACTGCAAGAGGGTGTAGCCAATAATCACTGGGAAAATGCCAACAAAGCACTCTCACTGCTTAAAGAAAATCAACGCATCCAAAGCGGTGAGATCATGCCAAGTGAAACACGTATTCGTGCTGAAGTGCTGTACAACCA
This sequence comes from Sulfurospirillum multivorans DSM 12446, assembly GCF_000568815.1. Taxonomy (NCBI): domain Bacteria; kingdom Pseudomonadati; phylum Campylobacterota; class Epsilonproteobacteria; order Campylobacterales; family Sulfurospirillaceae; genus Sulfurospirillum; species Sulfurospirillum multivorans. Next base: position 2,723,562 of record NZ_CP007201.1, on the reverse strand, counting down.
CATGGGATTGTTTCAAAAACTCGTTGGGTTTTACTTCTTGCTTGGCTTTGGCGCGTTTGCACTGGCGGTCTTTTCCATCTTTACATGTAAACGTTATCCACGCCTTGAAAAGGTCGTTTTATCGCTTTTTATCGCAGCCTTTATCGTCCATACGTTTGGTTTGGCTCTGAGGTGGTACATCTCAGGGCATGCGCCTTGGAGTGATTCGTACGAGTCGATGGTGTATATCGGTTGGTCGGCAAGTTTTGCAGGTGTGATGGTCTTTCGCAAGTCCATTCTCTCTTTAGCTGCTGCTGCGATTTTAGCGGCGATTGTGATGCTTGTTGCACACATGAGCTTTGTCAATCCACAGATCACCAACCTTGTGCCAGTGTTAAAATCGTACTGGCTCACCATCCACGTTTCGGTCATTACGGCAAGTTACGGCTTTTTGGGTATGGGCGCACTGCTTGGGTTGATTACGTTGGTGTTAATGATGCTAAAAAACAAAAAGAATGCTTCGCTTATGAACGAGCAGATCAGGCATTTGGTCGCGATCAATGAGATCAGCCTGATTATCGGGCTTTGTATGCTTACCATCGGCAATTTTTTTGGAGGCATCTGGGCAAATGAGTCGTGGGGACGTTACTGGGGTTGGGACCCAAAAGAGACATGGTCGTTTGTCTCGATCATCGTCTATGCGCTCATTTTGCATCTTCGCTTTATCCCCAAACTAAACTCCGTGTATCTTTTTTCAATAGTATCGCTTTTGGGGTACAGTTCCATTATGATGACCTATTTTGGGGTCAATTTTTACCTCACAGGCATGCACTCGTACGCCGCAACGGGGGCGAGTCCTGCTGTTCCTAGTTTTGTCTATTACACACTATTATGCGTAGTTGCTCTGTGTGCCTTGGCGTATAAGGGTAGAGATGTTAAAACAATTTAGTCTTATGAAAAAGGAAAAACAATGAAAAAAGAACTTCTCATTTTAATAGCCTGCGCCGTCATGGCACACGCTGGTTTTATCAAAGAGGGCATGGACGCCAAAGAGAGTGGCGATCATCAAAAACTCGTTGAGATTTATGACAAAGCGTGCAATGAAGGCAAAGCTTCTGGGTGTTATAACTTGGGTGTTTTATATTCAGAAGGCACGGGTAATGTTGCCAAAGATACTGCAAAAGCGATTCAGCTCTATGAAAAAGCGTGTTCTGCTGACTTTGCGTCCGCATGCTATAACTTGGGCGTTGCGTATGCAGGTGGACTGAGTGTCAAACAAGATTTTGCCAAAGCGAAAGAGTTTTACGAAAAATCCTGTGCACAGGATGAAGGGTGTACCAACTTGGGGCTTTTGTATGCGAATGGCGCAGGCGTAAGTCAAGACTATGCCAAAGCGGCAGAGTTTTACAAAAAAGCGTGCAAAAATGAGGACTTAATGGGCTGTAACAACTTAGGGTTTCTTCTAGCACAGGGACGTGGCGTGCCACAAGACTATAAAAAAGCGAGTGAATACTACCAAAAAGCCTGCGATGGCGATCTTGCCATTGGATGCGACAATCTAGGGCTGTTGTACGCTGTGGGTAAAGGGGTTGCGCAGGATTATAAAAAATCCAGCCAATTTTACGACAAAGCGTGCAAAAGTGGCTTTGAGAAGAGCTGCAACAACCTTGGCATTTTATACGCAGAAGGCAAAGGTGTTGGTGCCGACAATGCCAAAGCCAAAGAGCTTTTCAAAAGCAGTTGTGACAAAGGGCTCAAAGAGGGCTGTGAGAACGTCACGCTTTTAGAGACAATTACCAAATAATGGTTTACATGTAAAGGAGAAATGATGGTTTTACGGGCGGTTTTAATTCTATTTATTTTGCTCAATTCTGCGTATGCACAGATGTTCCAAAGCGTTCCAGAAGGCAATGCTACACTGATACAATCTGGCAAAGAGAAGTACGCATGTCCCAACTGTGGAATGCACTTAGTCAAGTTTTACAAAACGAGTCATACGCACGAGAACCATCAGTATTGCTCCATTCACTGCCTCTACGAATCAACACAGGGCGTGATTCCACAGGATGCCAAAGTGGTGGACACGATCACGCTAGAGCTCATTGATGTGAAAAAAGCCTATTATGTTGTGGGAAGTAAAGTGCGAGGAACGATGACACGCACGAGCAGTTACGCGTTTGGCAATGAAAAAGATGCGCTTCTTTTTGTCTCGGACAACGGTGGTAAAATCATGAATTTTGAAGCGGCGTTTGCCGTAGCGGCGGAAGATTTTCCTAACGAGTTTGGGAAAAAAGCCACAGCTCCAACCGTAGCGTCTGTTACAAAAATAGAGGTTCCCAAAGATGCAAAATGCCCCATCTGTGGCATGTTTGTCGCCAAATACCCGCAATGGGTCGCGCTGTACGATGGAGAGAAAAAATTTTATTTTGATGGCGTCAAAGATATGATGAAATACGCGTATGCCAGAAAATTAAGCAGCGATAAATTTTATGTCAGTGATTATTACAAGCTCTCAAAACTCGAAGCTACCAAAGCATTTTATGTCATTGGCTCGAATGTTTATGGACCGATGGGCAGTGAACTCATTCCATTTGCAACGCAAGAAGAGGCAGAAACATTTTCCCGCGATCATAACGGTCAAAAAGTGATCGCTTTTGATGAAATCACCGAAGCGTTGGTCAAAAGTCTATGAAATTCCTAGCCATGCTCGCCGCCTCTTTTTCGATACTTTATCTGGTATTGGTGGTGCATGCGTTTAGTTTTCCTACTCAAAAAAAAGCCGAAGAGCTCACCGCACTCTCGTTACATGTAAAAGATGCTAAGCCGTCATTGAGCTTCCCAACACACGAATACAAAAGGTTTGTGTATGTTCCGTAAAAACTTTGTCGAGTATGCGATTTTACTGCTTTTTAAAGATCGAAATGACCATCTTTTTAGCTTTTTGATCTTCTCGTTTATCGTCTTTATCTTAAGTTCGGTGCTTTTTATCTCGGACTCGTTGCAGTACGATTTGATCCAAAGCATCAACGCTCAGCCTTCCATTGTCGTCGAAAACACAAGGGCAGGGCGAGCGTATCAGATGCACGAAGGGCATGTGTATGACGCTTCTCAAATTACAGGCGTGAGCAGTGTCGAAGGCGTGGTCGATGGCTATCACTACTTTGCGCAAAAGCGTCTGTGGTTTCACATCATCGGTGATGCTAGCTTGGCAAAAGATGAGATGGTGATAGGTCAGGGTGTGCAAAAAGCGATGGCGGAATTGTACTACGAAGATGAGTTTCACTTCCTCACCGAAGAGCGCCTCATTAAAGTCAAAATCAACAAAATCGCCCCCAAAGGAACGAACATCCTCTCCAACGATGCGATCTTTCTCAACCCCAACACGGCGCGCGCAGTGCTGGGCATGGAGATGGATGAGTACTCAAAGCTCTATGTGAGCGTTCCCAACCCCAATGAAGTGGGCAATGTTGCGCTTAAAATTGTCGAGATTTACCCCAGTGCCAAAGCGACCACGCAAGAAGATGCCATGAGCGCGGTGCGTCATGTGTACTACTACAAAGGGGGCATTTTTATGATTTTGTACGTGATTGCGTTGGTTTCGTTTTTCATTCTGCTTAAAAACCAGATTAGCTTGGTGTATGGCGAAAAGAAAAAAGAGATCGCAATTTTACGAAGCCTTGGCTTTTGCATCAAAGACATCATCGCGCTTAAATTCATTCAAAACACCGTTGTTTCTGTGAGTGCGTACCTTTTGGGTGTAGCGTTGGCTTACCTTTATGTGTTTGTCTTTAATGCGCCCTACCTTCGCAACATTTTTTTAGGCAATGAGCTTGAAAATAGCATCTCCCTCACGCCTGTGGTGGATATCAATCTGCTCTTTTTGATCTTCCTCTTTGGCGTCATTCCGTTCTTGGCGTTTGTCATCTTGCCTGCGTGGAAAATCGCGATCAGCGACATGAGCGAGGCGGTGAAATCATGAGTCAAATCGTCATTCAAAACCTCAATAAGCTTTACAACCCCAATAAACCCAACGCTTTTTATGCGCTTAAAAATATCAATCTCAGCATCGAAGATGGGCAAATCGTGATCTTAAAAGGGGTGAGTGGCAGTGGCAAAAGTACACTGCTTTCGCTTCTCGGAGGACTCAGTAAACCCAGTTCGGGCGAGATTTTGGTGAATGCGCAAAACATCGCCAAATTGCCCGACATCATGAGTTCCGCCTTTCGTCACCAAAAGATAGGCTTCATCTTTCAGTCGTTCAACCTTTTAGAGGGTTTGAGTGTTTATCAGAACATTTTAGCGCCCTTGGCTTTGACATCCTTTAGCAAAGAGGCGATCCACGAAAAAGTAAGTCTGGCGATGGAACTTGCCAACATCGAGCATAAGAAAGATCAAAAGGTGGGCAGTTTAAGCGGTGGCGAGAGACAACGTTGCGCGATCGCACGAGCCGTGGTAATGGAGCCTGAGATCATCTTAGCCGATGAGCCAACCGCCAATTTGGACAAAGAGAATTCGTTAATCTTCATTGAAATTTTGAAAAAATTCAAGCTACTTCATAAAACAGTCGTCATTGCCACGCACGATACGCTGTTTGATGATCTTTCGTGCATCGATCGATGCGTACATATGCGCGATGGTGAGCTTTTGCAATGAGTATCTTTCTCTCCAATGAGATCATCGTTTTTTTACTCATTGAGCTGATCCTCATTGTTTTGATGGCGATTTCACAGGTGAACATCGTAAGCATTGTGCGCCATTGGGATTTTGACGCGACGACACCGTTGCAATATGCGCTGGAGAAAAAGAACTATCTGGTCAATACGATTCTCTATTTTACGCTTACATGTAAAGTGATTTTGTTCCTCTTTTTTATCCAATCGCTCAATTCCTTAGCGGGCATCGTCCCAGGCGCCATGTGCTCCGCAGGCGTTGTGGGCGCGAATCATTATGGCAACGCGCTTCTTCTTTTAAAATTACTGCTGATTTTTGGATTTGGACTCTGGCTGATTGTCAATAAACTCGATCTTGCTTCCATCATCTTCCCCTATTTGAAACGCAAATACCTTCTTTTTACCTTGCTCTTTGTCGGTGTTTTAGGTGAATTTGTACTGGAAATTCTCTACTTTTCCAACATTCCGCTCACCGTTCCCGTCTTTTGTTGCAGCGTTGTTTTTCAAGCGCCCAAGCTTCCTTTTGGCTACACCCAAACACTTTTGGTGCTCTTTTTTTACACGCTCTTTGGTGTCATTGTACTTTTCAACACGCTCAAACAGACGATGGCAAGCTTTACATGTAATCTGCTTTTCTTGTTCATTGCCTACTACGCGATCACCTATTTTTTCGGGCTTTACGTCTATGAAATGCCCAACCACAAGTGCCCGTACTGCATGCTTCAAAAGGAGTATTATTACATCGGTTACTTCATTTGGGGATCGCTCTTCTTGGGAATATTTTTTGGCATCATGCCTTTTTTGATCGAGAGAATCACCCAAAAATCGTACGTTTATCTGCTTAAATACTCTTCCATCTGCCTCACCATCACCGCACTCATCTGTAGTTTTTACGTGGTGCGCTACTACCTCATGACAGGGGTTTTTCTATGATGAAATCCTCCTTTGCCACGGTGCTTCTTTTAGGCGTTTTAGCCCTGCTTATTGTCACCATGGACATCAGCGAAAGCCGTGTGTTGGTACGCCATGGCAATACGCAAAAAGAGCCTTTGGATATCGTTTTAGAGCAGTACATCTGCATCGAAAGTCGCGTGCCCATCGTCGATCTGTTCAACTCCGCCCAAGCCGTTTTACCCAATGGCGACACCTACTTTTTCAATGATGTTGGCAATGTCCTTTTATGGCTAGAGCGTCAAAAAAACAAAAAAGAGATCGTCGTGTGGGTCTACGCCCAAGATACCGAGCGCTACGTCTTAGCCAAAGACGCATGGTACTCACGCGTCGAAATCACCCCGATGGGCTACGGCTTTGGCGCCTACGAATACCGCCTTTACGGCAAATCTGACTACTACTTCAACGAAGTACAGCTCTTTGCACTGCGTGGCGAAACCTTGTTGCATCCGATGGTCAATGCGCTTTTAATGAGCAATAAGCTCTAAGCAAGCGTTTTACATGTAAAAAGATTTAAAGCGTTTTGAAACCGCGTCAAAGTGCTCTTTACTATCACAGTAGATGAGCAAAAGATCGTTTTCTTGAAACAAGGTGGAACCTGTGGGTTTCAAGCTTTTTCCCTGTCTGTCGATCAAGACGATTAAAAACTCTGAAGGCAGTTCCAGTTCTGCTAACGATTTTCCGATGACTTCTGCACCTTTTTGCACATAGAGCTGTTTGAGTGCAGCATAAAAAAGTGGCGAAGAAGGTACCTCCGCGGTGTATGGTGCAGGAACACTCTCTTCCACACCCAAAAATCGCGCTACCCAAGGAAGTGACATACCTTGCATCAAAAGTGAAATAAGCACGACTAAAAAGACGGTGTTAAAAATCATTGAGGAGTGTTCTAACCCTTTTAAAAATGGATAGGTCGCCAAGACGATGGGAACCGCACCTCTGAGTCCAACCCACGCGATAAACAGTTTTTCATTGAGATTTAAATGGGTACGTACCAATGTTAGAAAAACGCTTATCGGTCGTGCGATAAAGGTTAACCACAAAGCGATAGTAACGCTCTGCCACGCAATCGTGGGAAGTTCTGATGGGAAAACGAGTAAGCCAAGGGTGAGAAAAACCCAAATCTGCATGATCCATGCTAAACCATCGTGAAAGCCCACAAGATTTTTTTTATGGGTAAACTCACGTGCATTCGCAGCAATTCCTGCGATATAGACAGCTAAAAAGCCATTGCCACCTAAGAGTGCGGTTGCCCCAAAAAGAAGAAGAATCCATGCGATGCTAAAGACGGGGTAGAGTCCGTAGTAGCTTAAATGAAGCCGATTTAAAATCGCAGGCAGTAAAATACCAAAAAGATAGCCCATCAGGCCGCCGATTAGAAATTGGAGCACAAAACTGCTGATGAGTTCAAAAAAAGAGGTGCCCTCTGGCATGAAAATGAGCTGAAGAATGGTGAGTGTTAAAAAGATAGCCATAGGGTCATTACTTCCCGATTCGAGCTCTAAAAGAGGCGCTAACGGGCGTTTGAGAGAGATTCCTTTAGCACGTAAAATAGCAAAAACAGCCGCCGCATCGGTTGAAGAGATAATCGCTCCCATCAATAACGCTTCAAGCATACTCACATCAAAGAGATAATAAGCGCAAACAGCGGTTAGGAGTGCGGTTAACAGTACACCGATGGTTGAGAGCAGCAACCCCTCTTTGAGGACGGGTTTAATGGCCTTCCATGAGGTGTCGATTCCTCCGCCAAAAAGAATAAAAATCAATGCAAGGGTGCCGATACTTTGCGCTAAATTAGGATTGTCAAAATGAATGCCAAGAATGCCATCGGAGCCTGCAAGCATTCCAAGCCCCAAAAAAATGAAGAGCGTAGGAATGCCAAATTTATCTGAAATTTTACTCGAAAAAACACTCAGAAGCATCAAGGATGCTGCAAGAACAATGTAAAATTCTAAATTTTCAATAATCATCATGGCGCGTACCTAGTCATGATTGACTTTGTAAATGAGAACGTCACTTTGCGATTTTTCCAAAAGATCAAAGGCAAAAAAGCTAATGTTTCCAGTAGTATGAATGGCGACAAGGTCAGCTCTTAAATCTTTATGGTTCGCTTCAAATCGCTCTGAATTTAAAAGGTCTTTGCGTACAATGGGAATGATATTTTTCGCAGGAACATCCAGTGCTTGGATAAATGTGTTCAGTTCCGTCTCCGCAGCTTTTCGGCTCTCTTCATGAAAACTGATGATTTCACTTTCATTAAAGCCATACATTCCTAACCTAAACTCAAACGGCACACTGTAAAGATGCAGTAGGATCAATAAAGATTCAGGGAAAAGATATGTCATATGCTGAATCATTGCCCAAGAGTCTTTGGACAGATCGGTTGGAATAAGAATTGTGTTATACACGCGATTTTCATGGTTTTTAGCCACCAAAACAGGCGTATGTGATTCGCGAATAATCGCTTTGGTGTCAGAGCTAATAAAAATAGCTTCAAGCGGATGTTTATCTCTGTTGTCGCCAATAAGGACGATCTTAGCACCAATGGTTTGTGCCACAATGGCAACCACTGTTTCAACATTGCCCTCAAAGCAGTAAAAATGTTCTTTATGTAACGAGGGATAGTGCGAAAGCATGCTATCCCAACAATGCTCTTTAATAAAATCGATATTTTGGTTTTTCTGAAAAAAAGTGTTCTCAACCACATGCACAACATGGAGTGTTGCTTGCGTTTTCTGTGCAAAATCAATTGCTTTTTTTAATACTGCCGCACTACTTTCTGCAAAATCCGTAGCGACTAACATAGTCAATTTTTCCATGGTGTTTTCTCCTTTTTAGAAATGATTGAATTCCTTTAATAGACTTTTTTAGGGTATAACTTATTATAACTTCTTTTGATAAATGTGTCAATTTAAGAAAATAGTATACGCAGGTGAATCAGATAAGGAGTATTATTTAAAATGTATAAAACTTCTCAACAAATGCAACGATTTTATCCAAAACTCTCGGTAAAATCACTTTTCGCTCTAAGAGTTTTGGTTTGACGTTGAGCGTTTTTGCCACATCGTCTTTTAGGGGGATTCGCTCATCGTAGATGTACGTTTCCATGACTTTTTTAAGCTCATCGCTGACAAGATTTTCATCCTTACACAACGCATCAAAGGCTTTAAGCTTCTCTTCATCCCAAAAGATTTCAAACGCATTTTCGATTTCGTCATTATCGTCTATGTGCATCAAATGGTCGTTGATAAATTTTTCGATGAGTTCTCGTTTGCTTCTGAGTTGAACCGTGCCACTGATGGTCTTGATAAGGGCTTCTTTTTGTTTTTGTTGCTCTTCCGTGGTCGCATTTTTGTATTTGCCCAGTAACTTCAAAATATAAGCGACGTTGATCTCATCGGTAACAATAAGCTCTAATTCAAAATCCACATCTTCAAGGATGGAGACTTTCTCTTTTTTCGCGCGCGTCGCATCGTACATATCGAGGTATTTGGACTTATAGTCCTCAAACGCTTGTGCGCGCATTGATACATCCGACCATTTAAAATCACTAAATCCAACCAGTATATTTTTGAGGCGCATCAACGCTCGAAACGCTTTGACAAATGCCAATTTTTCTTCTTCATCCACAAGTGCATCGACACTGGCAACACTTGGGGCGATTTTTAAAAGCTCTGCAAATGCCTCGTTAAACTTCGCCACATACTCCTCATATGGCTTCATCAAGATAATCTCTTTAGCATCGATGTTGGAAAAAAGCGCGATGGCTTCGTCGGTATTTTTTTTGAGGTTTCTAAAACAGACGATATTTCCTTGCGATTTTTCTTCACTGAGTGTTCTGTTTGTGCGTGAAAAGGCTTGAATGAGCCCGTGGTATCGTAGGTTTTTATCGACATACATCGTATTGAGGCTTGGGCTATCGAAGCCTGTTAAAAACATATTGACCACGAGTAAGATGTCTATATCTCTGTTTTTCACTTTTTTTGAAATGTCGTTGTAGTAGTTGTAAAAATTTTGGCTATCTTTGGTGCTGTATTTGGTGCCAAACATCGCATTATAATCTTTGATGAATTCATCCAGTTTTTCACGACTGTGTTTGTTGATGTGCGCTTCATCTACATACGCACCATCGCTTTCATCAATCTCATAAATGCCATTGGCATCTTTGTCTTCTTCGTTGGCACTGTAAGAGAAAATCGTGGCGATTTTGAGGTTGTGTTTTTTGGCTTTAAAGGTTTCGTAGTATTTGATGAGCATATCCACACTGCTCACACACATCATCGCAGTAAATTCTTTTGCGTGAGTTTTTCGGTCATGGTGCGCGATGATATAATCAGTTATTTTCCCAATGCGCTCATCGCTTTCAAGCAACTCTTTGGTGTCAATGCTCTCAACTTCAATGTCGATGTTGGTTGCACTGTTGTGCTTTTCGCTGTACCTTCCAATATACTCTATGGAAAACTTCAAAACATTCTCATCGGTGATGACATATTTGTGCAGTCGTTCATCAAAAAGCTCTTTGGTCGTTCGTTTACCAAGTTCATTACTCACCGCATTTTCAGCAAAAATGGGCGTACCCGTAAAGCCTATCATTTGATTACATGTAAAGAATTTGTTGATGCTTTTGTGCGTTTGCCCAAACTGAGAACGGTGGCATTCATCGAAGATAAAAACGATGCGTTTGTCTTTGAGATTTTCCATCTTTTCAAGGTGGTTTTTCTTGCTGATGGCGCTATTAAGCTTTTGGATGGTTGTGACGATGAGTTTTGTCTCATCGCAAAATTGCGTGACCAATTTCCCCGTATTGTCTGTGCCATCAACCGAGCCATTGGAAAACGAGTTAAACTTTTTAGTGGTTTGAATGTCAAGGTCTTTTCTATCGACTACAAAAACGACTTTATGCACTTCTGGCATTTGCGTTAAAATTTGGGCTGTTTTAAACGAAGTGAGTGTTTTTCCACTGCCTGTCGTGTGCCAGATGTAGCCGTTTTTGTCGGTCTCTTTCACACGGCTGATGATGGCTTCAACAGCGTAAAACTGGTAAGGTCGTAGCACCATGAGTATCTTTTTCGCTTCGGCTAAAACGATGTACTTGCAGATCATCTTGGAGATGTGGCATCGTTCTAAAAAGCTTTGGGTAAACTCTTCTAAGTTGGTGATATTTTTATTGTCCACATCCGCCCAAAAGAAGGTCTGTTTGAAGGTCTGCTTTTTGTTGTTGGAGTAGTATTTGGTATTGACCCCATTGCTGATAACAAAAATCTGAATGTACTGAAACAGAGCACTGTTAAAACCATACGAGTGTCGTTGGTAACGGTTGGTTTGGTTAAACGCCTCTTTAAGCTTAAGCTCCAAGCCTCTTCGTTTGAGTTCGATTTGCACCAACGGAAAGCCGTTGATGAGTAAAGTGACATCGTACCGTGTCTTATACATACCCTCAACACTGACTTGGTTCGTGACTTGAAACAGGTTTTGACACCAGCGCTCCGAGTCTAAAAACTCCACATATTTGATCGTGCCATCATCTCTTTCTAAGTTAAATTTATCGCGTAGTGTTTTGGCTTTATCGAAGATAGAGTTTTTGGAAAGATGGTTGAGAATGCGTTTGAACTCCATTTCGCTAAAAGTCGTTTGGTTGCGTTTTTCCAGTTGGCTTTTAAGATTGGCTTCGAGTGCTTTGTCATCGTTTATGGTGACTTTTTCATAGCCTAGTCCCACCAGTTGCGTAATGAGATTTTCTTCTAAGATGGCTTCACTCTGGGTTTGATTCATCGGCTCTTCTTTTTTCAAGATTTTACCCCTATCTTCAAAATAGGGGTAATTTTTCGAGTTTTTTACCTATATTCGTTTCTTAACTTTTGCTTCTATCTGCTTAAGCTCTTCCATATCATCCACATCTGCTTGTTTTGCTTCGATGACTTTACGATTGGCATCAAATGTTTCATAAACCGCATCAGCAACTTTTACCATTTTGGGATGGCTCACACTACCATGTCCTTGAAGCACTTTTTTATCATTAAACTCGATGATACGGTCAATGTTCTCTCTCCAAAAATCCATCGTAATCTCTTGGCGATTTTTTGCACGAAGTTCGGCAGTTTTTAAAAAGACCACAACAAAACGGTTGAGGCTATCAAGCTCATCGGCATTCAAATAATTTTTTGAGATATAAATGTCTTGTTTACGAACGATGGAGCCTTTAAAACGCGTTAGTGCCATATTGGGCTCTTGTGCATCGGCAAAGAAAAGCTGTGTCGCTTTATCGCTCTTGTCATAATCACTGCTCAGCATAAACAAATCGCGCACTTTTTGGTAAAACCGTTTCTCAGAAGCACGAATGTCACGAATGCGCTCTAAAAGTTCATCAAAATAATCAGGCTTGCCGTTTGGATTTTTCAACCGCTCATCATCCATCACAAAACCTTTGACCATATACTCAGCTAGGTTTTTGTTTGCCCATTGCCTAAATTGCGTTCCTCGCTTGCTCCGTACCCGAAACCCAATGGCTAAAATCATCTCAAGGGCATAAAAAGAGACACTGTAATTTTTACCATCAGAGGCAGTTGTTAAGTAATCCTTAACAACTGAATTTCGCTCAAGCTCACCCTCTTTAAATATGTTGGAGATGTGCATACTCATGTTGGGTACAGATGTCGCAAAAAGCTCCGCAAGTTGGTTTTGACTCATCCATGCGGTGCTCTCTTTAGCTAAGAGTGATACCGATGTTTTGCCATCGACGGTGTTGTAAATGATAAGATTGTTTTTTTCCATAGAGTTTCCTTAGATGCTACTATTTTTAAGTAGTTCAAACAAACGTTTATTAATAAAATAGACTTCCCTTCCTTTTTTTTCACTTGCCAATATGCCTATTTCTTCCAACGCTTTGAGGTAGTTTGTAGCAGTTTTGCGTGTGATGCCAAGCTCTTCGACTAAAAAGTTGATTTTGGTGTAGGGGTGTTTGAAAAGTAACTCCAACAACTCTTTAGAGTAGAGTTTTGGCAAGGCTTTTAAAATAATCTCTTTGCTCTCTTGCATCGTTGTATTGATAGCATTGATAAGCACGATGCTCTTTTGTGCTGTTTGCTCTACGCCCTCAAGCATATAAAGCACCCACTCTTGCCATGCGCCCTCGCTACTCACGGCTCTTAAAAGACGGTAATACTCCGACTTGTTTTTGATGATGTGAGAGCTAAGGTACAAAATGGGTATATCTAAAAGTCCACTGAGCATCAGGAAAAGGATGTTGACGATGCGCCCCGTTCGTCCGTTGCCATCGTAAAAAGGGTGAATCGCTTCAAACTGATAATGCACTATCGCCATTTTGATGAGCGCATCAAGGTCATCGAGCTTGGGCGTGTTGATGTACTGCTCCAAATTATCCATCAGCTCATGGATGGTTTGTGGATTTTGCGGTGGCATAAAAACGACTTCGCCGCTCTGTTCATTTTTAAGCACCGTTCCGCTTTGTGAGCGCATACCTGCATCATTGCCCTCTAACACTTTTTGAATCTCGATGATATGTTTTTTAAGCAATAAACGATGCTCCCCAATCAGTGAAAACCCAGTATAAAGTGCTTCGCGGTAGCGTTGCACCTCTTTGGCTTGCTGTGAAATAGCTACACTGCTCACACTCGCACGGTACAATTCATCGTGCGTGGTAATGATATTTTCAATCTCCGAAGAGTCTTTGGCTTCTTGCAACGAGAGGGCATTGATCAAGATGTGCTGATTGGGGATGGAGTTCGCCACACCTTTGAGTTCGGCTAAGGCACGGTTAGCGCTGATGACTTTTTTAAGAATTGCTTTTGTCTCTAGCTCTATGGTGAGCGGAAGCGGTGCGGGTATGTACTCATCAGCCATGAAACCCCTTTGATGTGCGTCATTTTTGTAGCAAATTACCCAAGTATTACAAACGTGGGTAATTTTTTTATTATTTTACCCAAGTATTTAGAAAATGGGTCATTTTTTCTAGTGTAGAGGTTTTTAGAAGCTAATAATTTTTATGTGGGTTTATTCTGATTCTTTTGAAAAAAAGCGATCAGGTCATCTTTGAGCAAGGGTTTTGAAAAGTAGTATCCTTGAAATCGATCACATCCAAAAGTGGTTAGCAAAGCTCTTTGCTCTTTGGTTTCAACCCCTTCAGCTAAAACGGTCATGTTGAGATTTTTCCCAATCGCTATAATATTTTGAACCATTTTTTGAGCGGTTTCATCTTCGACGATGGTGTCGATAAAACTTTTATCTATTTTTAACTCATCAATAGGCAATCGTCTCAACATATTTAACGACGAGTAGCCTGTTCCAAAGTCATCCATTGAAATTTGAATGCCACATTTTTGTATCGCATGTAACAGAGGAACGATGTAGTCAATATCTTCGATAAAAAGATTTTCGGTAATTTCGATGGTGAGAGAAAGTTGATTCATTTCACTGTCACGAAGGGCGTTTAAGAGCTGTGCAAAAAATTCCGCTTCCATAAATTGACGTACAGAGATATTAATCGATGTTTGAAAGGTTGTTCCCAAAGCCCTCTGCACCTCTTTCATCTCTTTGAGGGTACGCGAAATAATAAAATACCCGATCTTTACCATTTGTCCAGACGCCTCTGCCACCGGTATAAACTGGTCGGGTGGAACTATGCCAAGTGTGCCACTTTTCCACCTTACTAACGCTTCGACGCCATGAATATAGCCAGCATTATCTATTTGAGGCTGATAGACCATAAAGAGCTCATTATGTGCTATAGCTTTTCTCAGTTCATGTTCAATTTTGACATGTTTTAGGTACTCTTCTTGCATGCTGCCTTGAAAAATTAGAGCATGGTTTTGAATTTTTTTAGATTCATACATGGCAATGTCCGCGGCACGTAAAAGAATGTCAAGAGACTCCCCATGCTCGGGGTATTTTGAGATACCTATACTGGCACCCACAATCAGCGTGAGTTGATTGAAGTAATACGGTTTGGAGATCGTATCGATCAGCATGTTTGCTAGCGCTAAAAGTGTTTCATCATTAGTGATGTCGGTAAAAATAACAAACTCATCACCACCGTGCCTGATAATGGTCGCGTTTTGGGGTGTTACGGTTTTGAGTCGTTTTGAAAGCTCCACTAAAAGATAATCCCCATAGTGATGTCCAAAATTGTCATTGATATTTTTAAAATGATCCAAATCGATATAAAGGATGCTAAAGGGAGGATGCCCTTTAGAGAGCCAATCGCTCATGTTTTTTTGAAGGTAACTTCGATTGAAAAGGCTTGTCAGTTGATCGTGGGTTGCTTGAAAAACAAGATCAGCATTGCGTTTTGCATCTGCTTTGGCAATGGTTCTAAAGAGCAAAAAGAAAATAGCACTGATAAAGACAAAAATCGCAAAATAGACACCAAATCTTTGTAAAAAATCTTGCTGAATAATGCTTAAAGGAATGCGTACACTGATCCAAAGTTTGTAGGTTTTGTCATATTTGAGTGAGGTAAGGTACTGCTTCCCGTTTAAATCAGCGTTGGTAAAAGAGACCAAATACTCATGCTCCCGAAACTCATCCATCGTAAAATGATGCGTCTGCATGATGGCTTCTTGAAGCGCTTCTTTCTCTTTCATTTGCATCGGGGCGGAGTAGGCTAATGTATTGTCTGTATCATCATCGGAGACATATTGAAAATAAAAATCTTCATCTCGAACAATAAAAATATTATGGTTATGGGATTGATCTTCGGTCTTAACACTTCCAAATGAATCTTTGATTCTAAGTGCTGCTGTTATAATCGTGACAATGTTGTCGTTCTTATCTCTAATCGCTTTTCGTATCGGTACGATCCATTGTTGGATAGGTTTAAAATAAATAAGTACGCCCAAATACCATCTTATGACTTTTAAGTGTTTCTAAAAAAGAGTCTCTGCTACTTTCTTGTTCTAAAAGATTGGGAAATGTTGTGACATCATAACCGCCACTCACAAACGTCATCGTGCCATTAGGCGTTACAAGCGCAATAGCGTCTATCGAAGGGTTGTCTATCAGCGTAGCATTCAGGGTCATCATGGCATGAGGATTGTTCTTATAGTTTTCATCTTCTAAAAAACGGTTTCCTACGATGTTAAGAACCGTTTCTTGCGTTTTAAATAAAGAGCGGGTAGAGTCAGCGATAAGCTTGACCATATTCTCTTGTGTGTTCAAATAGTCTTTGTAAATATTGGTCCAGCTTAAGTAAGATAACGTAGCAAAGAGGACAAGAAAAAAGAGTGCAAAGACATAAAAAATAAACCAAATATTTTTCTTTATAATTGCCATGGTCAATCCTTAATCATTCCCTAACGTTGAGATCAAGTTATCTGAAAAAATGAGAATTTGACAGATTTCTCAATCGAGTTTTTAACTATGAAAATGGTACCAAAGAATTGTTGTAAATGCGTTACAAATCAAGAAGGAGATTGTATTTTAGATAATAATGCCAAAAAAATCATTGGCATTATTATCTAAAATACGGCGAGAGGGTGTAGGAATCGAACCTACCAGCAGACGGTCAACCGCCCACCCAATCGGCTTTGAAGGCCGTGGTGCACACCAGAGTCACATACCCCCCGCAAGAGGAGGAATATTCTAACCAAGTCAAAGTAAAAAAGAGCTTTATAGAGAATAAAGTTTGCTTTATTTATAATGAAGTCAATTCAAGAAAAAGGGGGAAATTACAGATGTTTCGCATACTCATGCTCCTATTTTTCCCTCTTTTTATGTGGGCGGCGCAGGCAAATCAAGGTGAAAATATTTGGGTCAAAGTGGGGCAGATTTATGGCATTGAGCCGCGTCTTTTGTACTCTATCGCTAAAGTTGAGAGTGATCTTGACCGCTATGTGGTGGCGTTTAGTGCTAGTAAAATGACACCATCACAAGCGCAAAGGCTCAACACCTTTTTAAAGCAAAAAGGGATTGAGAGCAAGCAACACACGAAAGTGATTGCGATTAAGAGCAAAAACAAGTATGAAGCGAGTCACGTGGTGCATTTTCTCTATACCAATAACTACCCTCGCTTTGACATGGGCATCATGCAAATCAACTCGATTCATAAGCCACTTCTTGATAAAGCCAATATCTCGTTGTACGATCTTTTTGAGCCGAAGATCAACATTCAAGTCGGAGCCTACATCTTAGCGACCTGTTTTGCGAGACACAAAAACAATAAAGATGCCATTAACGCGTACAATGGCAAGATCAATGACAATCCGTACTCTGCGAAAGTCTTTAAAGAGTTTCAAAAACTTTACAGTTCGTATAAAAAAGATAAAACAAAGCTCTATTACCGCGATCCATCATAGCTCACCTAAGCGGTAGCCTACCTCTTTGATCATCTCTATGGCGCCTTCAGGGAGTTTTTTACGCAAACGCTTAATAAGTGCGCGCATATTTAAAACACTTGTCTCTTCGCCCTCCCAGACATACTCTTCGAGTTCACTAAAGGTGATCACGCGGTGGCGATCTTTGATAAAAAGGTCTAAAAACAATCCTTCTTTTTTGGCGAGTTTGATCTCTTCCATGTTCGGGTCAAACAAACGGTGATTGGCATAGTCATACGTGTAGCCGATCCACAAAGAAAGCGTAGAAGAAGGCTTGTGGCAGAGTTTTTTCACTTTTTGGACGAGTTCATAGATGAAAAAAGGCTTTTTGAGGTAGTCATCACAGCCGATTTCATAGGAGGCTTGGATCTTTTCCAACTCATGGTTGGAACTCATGATAATGGCAGGAATCTCTTTATGATAGATACGAATCGTCTCCAAGATGGAGAGTCCATCGATGGAAGGGACATTGATGTCTAAAATAAAGCAGTGATAACCTCGGTTGAGTGCATCGAGTGCTTGCTCACCGTCTATAAAAAGATCGACGTGATAGCCCTCTTTAACGAGGACACTTTTGATGACATTGGCTAAGCGTTCGTTGTCTTCTAAAACCAAAATTTTCATGATATATTTCCTAATGTAATTGAAAAGCAAGCGCCCTCAGCGGTGTTGCTTACGCGTATTTTTCCGCCCATTTTATCTTCGATGATGAGCTTTGACATGTAAAGACCGATCCCATGACCACTCTCTTTGGTGGTGTAGTACGCATCAAAAATATTGGGGAGTTTATCAATGGGGATGCCTCCGCCGTTATCTTTGATGTCGATAATGACTTTTTTGGAATGATTGTAAATTTGAATGAAGATGACCCCTCGCTTGATCTGTTTGGTCTCTCTTGCCTCTTTAATTTGATCTTTGGCGTTGTTGACGATGTTGAGCAGGGTTTGCATAAACTCATTTTTATAGCCGCTGACCATTAAATTTGTGGCATGGCTTACATCGATGCTGACGTCAATGTAGTTGTATTTGATGTTATGGCTGATGATTTTCATCATCGTCTCAATCGCCTCACTGACATCAAAAACCGTTCGTTGCGTGGACGGCATAATGAATTTTTGAAAGTCGTTAATCGTGTCAGTCATGTAACGCACTTGCACCATGATAGCGTTAACATACTCATTACTCTGCTCATCGCCTTGATCGTCAGAGCCATAAACATGCTCTTGCGCGATGGTCGCGATCTCAACCAGTGGGTTTTTCCACTGATGCGCAATGGAAGAGAAAATTTCGCCAATTTCGGCGAGTTTGGACTGTTGGATGATGAACTGCTGGTGTTTGTTCTTTTGCAGTTCAATCGCCTTAAGCTCTTTTTCGCTGCGAATGCGCATGTAGATGTTATGAATAAGCCCCAAAACCAAAAAGAGTAAAAAAGGAGAGATCAAAAAGACCGCATCGACGAATTTTCGGTGTTTATCAAAAAACGTTAGCGGCGCATTTACGAGCTCAAACGCTTTAACACTGGCGTTGGGATAGAGTCCAAACTGTTGGATTTTTTGCACATCAAATTGGTATTGGTACTCGATGAGTGTCTTTACATGTAAAGGTTCTAGCTTTTTATCGAGCACATCAATCACCATATCACCCGTGATCCGTCCCACACTTTTGACAGGAACCAGTTTCCCGCCAAACGCGCCTTTGCCGATGAAAAGTGTGTCAGTGATAAAAATGGGCAAAGCGCTTTTGTTGATCATGGAAGCGATTTGACTGTTTTTATACAGATTGCCGTATTTGTCGTTGTAAAAGCGGATGAAAAAGACCGCTTCTTCTTTGTTCGGTTTGGAAAAGCGCTCTTCAAGCTCTTCGAGTGTGGCGGAGCGGATATACTCGATCTCAAATTCACTGTTGTGCTCACTCATCGCTTGGCGAATGAAGGGTTCACTGTCATCGCCATTGGCACTCGCATCGTTGATGATGTAAAGTTTTTTAAGACCGGGCATCATTTTAGCAATCATCGGAATCGTCTCAGGAATAGCGCGTCTTTCTAAAATGCCATAAACTCGATCTTCCAGTCCCTCTTTTTGAATATCTTCGATCTCAAATTGCTCCAACCCTGTAAACAAAACAGGCTCCGTGGTAAAAAGTTCATGGTAGTATTTGACAATAAAATCATACGCGAATTTATCAACTGCAACGATAAGGTCATACTGATGATTTTTGAGTTGAAGTTTGTAGAGTTCACGCAGTTTTGCGTAGTACTCCTCAGAGCTAATGCGCTTAGAATCCATGTATAAAATGTTTGTGGTGATTTCAGGATGGTTGTAAAAAACCTCCTCCATTCCAACAAGAACGTCATCGCTCCATTGAAAGCCTCGGTGGTACGAGTTGATGATGAGGATTTTTTTGTCATGCGCAAAGAGAGAAGGTGCGTAAAAGAAGCTAAAAACCATTAAAAGTAGGGCAAATTTTCTCATTGAAATGGTCTCTTTTTTACATCTATTATAGCATACATGTAAAGGGTTCTCCATCTCCCCGCCAAGAGAGATGGAGTGTTTTTCTAATACTCTAAAAACATCTTTTGAAGTGCTTTTTTATCGCTGGTTTTCGTTAGACCCAACATTAAAAGAACACGTGCTTTTTGAGGATTGAGGGTTGTAGTTGCGATGAATCCGTATTTGGCATCGTCCACTTCACCTTCAAGTGTGGTACTTCCACTGCCGACACGACTACTACGAGCGACAACCACACCTTTTTTAACCGCGTCTGCAAGAGCGTCTTGGGTAAGTGGGAAAGGATTGCCATTGCCCATACCGGCATGAACGATCGCTTTAGCACCTGCCGTTACGGCTGCTTTGACCATGACATCGGTGTCATTTGGGTGGGCGTAAACGATGTCAACGCGTGGTAAATCTTCGAGTTTGCTCACATCAAATTCAGACGCAACGGTGTGTTTACGGGTTGGTTGCATGTAGTACTCAACATTGCCATAATATACTGTACCGATTTTACCGCTGTTTGGAGAGGCAAATGCGTTGACGGAGCTTGTATTGACTTTCGTGACTTCACGTGCACTGTGAATTTCATCGTTCATGACAACGACAACACCTTTGCCCGCAGTCTCTTTATTGATCGCAACATTAACCGCATTGTAAAGATTCATCGGACCATCGGCACTCATAGAGGTAGAAGAGCGCATTGCTGCTACAAAAACAACGGGTTTTTTACTTTTAACGGTGAGATCTAAAAAGTACGAAGTCTCTTCAACGGTGTCGGTTCCATGCGTAATGACCACACCATCGATGTCAGGTTGTGCCAAAAGCTCATTGACACGTTTTGCTAGTTTGAGCCAAACTTTGTTGTTCATCTCTTGAGAGCCAATGCTAGAGATTTGCTCACCTTTAATGGTTGCCATGTCATTGATAGCAGGAACGGCAGCGAGTAATTTATCGACCGTAACAGCGCCCGCTGAGTAAGAACTTTTAAGCTCAGATGTACCAGAACCTGCGATGGTTCCTCCGGTTGCTAAAATGGCAATGGTTGGTTTTGCCATGAGTGAAGAGACACCAATGAGTGTCACCATCAGTGAAGTGCGTAAAAAATTCATTCTTATACTCCTTTGAAAAGTTGGTTTACATGTAAAAAGGATCGGCTCCCAAAAGAGCCGATAAGAAGGCTACTTTATATTCTGCCTCGAAGAGGCAAGCTTCAGCGCCAAGCGGCGAGCGTAGGCTTTGGAGCTTTGCCCCAAAGCCGTGTCAAAAGAGTCTGAAAGGACTCTTTTATAAGATCATACCGCCGATGACAAAGGCAAAAGCAACTGAGAGTGCAATCGCCACAACACCAGGAACAATGAAAGGATGGTTGAAGACAAATTTACCAATGCGTGTTGAGCCTGTATCGTCCATTTCCACCGCTGCAATCAGTGTTGGGTAGGTTGGAAGGACAAACAGTGCACTCACCGCTGCAAATGAAGCTACGATGGTAAGGGGTGAAACACCCAGTAATAAGGCACTTGGAATCAGCGCCTTCGCCGTTGCAGCTTGAGAGTAGAGCAGGGTACTTGCAAAGAAAAGAACCACTGCAAGCATCCATGGATACACATTGAGAAGATCGCCTGCGAACGCTTTGATTTCAGTGATGTGATTTGCAACAAAGGTATCGCCAAGCCACGCAACACCGAGTACACAAATACATGCGCTCATACCGGATTTAAACGTGGAAGAGTTCAATACTTGCGCCGTATCAATGCGTGTAAAGGCAGAGATAAACGTAGCCGCTGCAAACATAAAGAGCATAATCGCCGCGTCACGACCAAGCACAGGGTTTTTAATCAAACCTACTTTACCGCTGATCAGCGTTGCATAGGTGATGACACACAAAATTGCAACAAGGAAGATCACAACAGAGAGCTTTGCCCCTGGTTTGATCTCTACTTTTGCAGTACCTCTTGTTTTAATCAATCCTTTCGCCAATCTCTCTTGGTAGACTTCATCATCTTTAAGATCTTTTCCCAAGAAGTTTGCCACAACAGCGGCACACATACATGCAAGAAATGAAGAAGGGATACAAACCGCTAAAAGCTCCAAATACCCAATACCTTGTTTCTCTAATGCACCACTCACAAACACAACGGCCGCTGAAATTGGAGACGCGGTGATCGCAATTTGAGACGCAACAACGGCAATGCTTAAAGGACGAGAAGGACGAATGCCTTGCTCTTTAGCCACTTCTGCAATAACCGGTAGTGTTGCAAACGCAGTATGTCCCGTTCCTGCAAAAAATGTCATCACATAGGTGACAACAGGTGCTAGAAACGTGATCTGTTTAGGATTTTTACGTAAAATTTTCTCCGCAATACTGACCATATAATCCAGTCCACCTGCCACTTGCATCGCGCCAATAGCCGCAATAACAGACATGATGATAAGGATAACATCAATAGGCATCGCGCCTAGTTTAAGACCCATTCCAAGCGTTAAAATCAAAACGCCTACACCGCCCGCATACCCGATACCAATACTACCCAGTCTTGCACCAAAAAAGATGGCGCCAAGAACAACGATGACTTCTAACCATAACATGGGAACTCCTTTTTTATTTTCATAACGCACCAAGCGCAAAGCTCTTGGTAATACGCTAACCGCTGTGGTGCTAAAGCTAGCCGAACAAGTCGGCAGAAGCTTTAGCAAGAGCAGTTTTTGTTATTACTTTTTTTCGTAAGTACGAGGTTTGATCATGTTCTCTGGCTTGATGATGTCATCAAGCTCCGCTTTGGCTAAAAGACCACGCGCAAGAACGATGTCATACACAGAACCGCCTGTCTCAAGCGCTTCTTTAGCCACGGATGTTGAATTCTCGTAACCGATGAAAGGATTAAGCGCAGTGACGAGACCAATACTGTTAAGCACAAGTGCTTTACATCGCTCAGGATTAGCTGTGATGCCATCAACGCACGTGTAAGCCAATGCTTCAAAGGCGTTTTTCATCATGTTGACAGAGTTGAAAAGGTTGAACGCGATAACAGGCTCAAAAACGTTCAGTTGGAGTTGTCCCCCTTCGCACGCCATCGTTACTGCAACGTCGGTACCGATCACTTGGAAGCAGACTTGGTTTACCACTTCAGGCATAACAGGATTGACTTTACCTGGCATAATGGAGCTGCCTGGTTGCATAGCTGGGAGGTTAATCTCGCCAAAACCTGTTCTTGGTCCTGAGCTTAGAAGTCTGAGGTCATTACAAATTTTAGACATTTTGGTTGCAACACGTTTAAGCACACCCGAGATTTGCACATAAGCGCCTGTATCTTGCGTTGCTTCAACAAGATCACCTGCGGTTACAAAAGGACGTCCTGTGACTTCTTGAAGTTTGCCTTCAACGGTTTTTGCATAACTTGGATGCGCATTAATTCCTGTACCAATCGCTGTGGCACCAAGGTTCATCTCACGCATCAATTGTTGCGCTTCAATCACACGTTGAATGTCTTCACCAATCATAACCGCATAGGTTCTAAACTCTTGCTCTAACGTCATAGGAACGGCATCTTGAAGTTGGGTACGACCCATTTTGATGATGTCTTTAAACTCTAATGCTTTTTTAGCAAATGAATTTTTGATGATGCTCATCGAAACAGTAAGCTCGCCAAGTTTTTCAAAAAGGGCTACGCGAAGTGCGGTTGGGTACGCATCATTGGTGGATTGAGACAAGTTGACGTCATTGTTTGGGTGAAGGTATTTGTAGTCACCTTTTTTGTGACCCATTTTTTCAAGTCCGATGTTTGCGATGACTTCGTTCGCATTCATATTAGTAGATGTACCTGCTCCACCTTGGAACATGTCTACAACAAATTGGTCATGGTATTGACCACCGATGATCTCATCGCACGCTTCACAAATCACATTTTTTTTGTTCTCTGCAAGAAGTCCTAGTTCAAAGTTGGCAAGGGCTGCCGCTTTTTTTACTTTAGCAAGGGAAGTGATAAACGTTGGGAATTTTGCAAGTGTGATACCTGTAATGTGGAAGTTTTCAGCCGCACGCGCTGTTTGCACGCCATAATAACATTCGTTCGATATTTCTTTATCGCCGATTAGATCGTGTTCTATTCTAGTTGACATTGTGTCTCCTTAAGATTTAAAGGTAGTGGAAGTTTAAACCCCTAAAGAGACTTGAAAATGACTTTTTGGAAAAGATTTTAAAAAAATATTGAAAGAATGAAATTAATATGCAGATATAAAATTTAAGTGATACTAGAGGTTACATGTAAAGGAAAAAATAGGAGCAAGTGCTCCTATTTGATTAGAGTTTTACGAACTTGCTTTTTTCAGAAAGACCGAAATTGTGGGGTTGGATCATGTTTTCTGGCTTGATGATCTCATCGAGTTCTTCTTTGGCGAGCAACCCTTTAGCTAAAACGATGTCATACACCGAACCGCCAGTTTCCAACGCCTCTTTGGCAACGATGGTGGAGTTTTCGTAGCCTAAATAAGGATTGAGTGCGGTGACAAGGCCGATGCTGTTGAGCACCAAATTTTTGCAGTGCTCTTTATTTGCCGTGATGCCATCGACGCAGGTGTACGCGAGTGCTTCAAAGGCGTTTTTCATCATATTGACCGAGTTGAAAAGATTGTAAGCAATCAGTGGCTCAAAAACATTGAGTTGCAGTTGTCCCGCTTCACACGCCATCGTAACGGCGATGTCAGTGCCGATGACTTGGAAACAGACTTGGTTCACCACTTCGGGGATAACGGGGTTGACTTTACCGGGCATAATGGAGCTTCCTGGTTGCATCGCAGGCAGATTGATCTCGCCAAAACCCGTTCTTGGACCTGAACTTAAAAGACGAAGATCGTTGCAGATTTTGGACATTTTGGTCGCAACACGTTTCAAAACACCTGAGATTTGCACATAAGCGCCCGTATCTTGCGTCGCTTCGATCAAATCGCCCGCGGTGATAAACGGACGCCCCGTCACCTCTTGCAGTTTAGCTTCCACGGTTTTAGCATAATCAGGATGCGCGTTGATGCCCGTTCCAATCGCGGTAGCGCCCATATTGATCTCGCGCACCAATTGTCGTGCTTCATGCACACGTTGGATGTCCTCGCCGATCATGACCGCATAAGTTCGAAACTCTTGCTCTAAGGTCATAGGAACCGCGTCTTGGAGTTGTGTTCGCCCCATCTTGATAACATCTTTGAACTCACTCGCTTTTTTGGCAAATGAGCTTTTGATAATTGCCATCGACTCACCCAGTTCGCCTAGTTTTTCATACAGCGCGACGCGAAGGGCGGTTGGATAAGCATCGTTGGTTGATTGCGAAAGGTTGACGTCGTTGTTGGGATGCAGGTACTTGTATTCGCCTTTTTGGTGACCCAAAATCTCCAAACCAATGTTGGCGATCACTTCATTTGCGTTCATATTGGTCGAAGTTCCAGCCCCTCCTTGGATCATATCGACCACAAACTGGTCATGGAATTTACCCGCGATAATGGCTTCGCACGCTTGCACGATCGCATTTTTCTTGTTCTCTGCTAAAAGTTCTAACTCAAAATTGGCAAGCGCTGCTGCTTTTTTAACTTTGGCGATGGACTCAATAAAAGTTGGAAAGCTCCCAAGTGTCACGCCTGTAATGTGAAAGTTTTCCACAGCACGCGCTGTTTGAACACCGTAATAACACGCATTAGAAATCTCTTTATCGCCGATAAGATCATGTTCGATTCTGGTTGACACGCTTTAGCTCCTTGCATTTTTAAGTCTCGTTGTGTGGGCACATTATAGCATTCACCAACTGCAAAATCTTTACATGTAAAGGTTAATTTTTAGTTTTTGGGAGAAGTTAGTAAACCTCGTCATGTGCGCCAATGTCGAGCAAGATAATCACTTCATCTACAATCATAAAATCCATGATAATGCGATACTCAATGTTAATCGAAATAGAGTAATACTCGCTTAAATTTCCTTTGAGTTTATGCAAGCGCAAAGAGGGATGATAGGGGTTTTCTTGGAGTATACGAAGGGTTTTTTCATAACGCACCGCCATATCTTTATGGGATTGAATAAATTTACGAAGCCGCTTTTTGTAGCTTTCGCTTAAGCGGATTTCATAAGCCATTAGCGATGGCTCTTACTTCTTTGAGGTGCTCCTCAACATCTGTCGTGTACTTGCCTTCTTTAATCTCTTGCATCGTCTCTTCGTAAAGACGGTCAAGTTCCAAGGTTCGCAATTGCTTATAGCGCTCAATGTCGATGACCACATACTTGTTTTTTCCTCGCACATTGATGACCACTTCGCTTACACTCTCGAAGAGTTTGTCAAGCAGCGTGACCCCTTTGGTTTTAATGTCATTGGCTGATACGATCATAAGAGTATCCTTAATAGTACTATTTAGCGTATTATAAAGAATACTTTTGGAAAGTTGGCTGAGAGTTTGGGTTTACATGTAAGAATAATTTACGATGGTGGAGTATTCTTAAAATACTCGTCAAGTATTTGATAAAGCGTATCGGAGTAGGGTGTTTTGAAAAAAAAGATATAAATTTTATTTTCTTCTTTATAGTAGCTCCCATCTGCTGTATAGGCAGTTTGTAAGATTCCAAAACTACAAAATTTATTCATGGCAAGAATATAATATTCATTTTCTAAAGGTACTAAAATATAAGGTGCCATGTTTGTTTTTTCAGGCTGAATCATATGTTGGATAGCATAATAGTAAATTTCAAAGTCCTCATGTGTAAATGTATTGATATTTGTAAACAGGGAAGATTCATAATAATTGAGTGAGCCGTTTTTGATTTTATTTTCCCAAAGTTTAGCGAGGATAAAAATAGTAATGCAATTATCGGCGTGGAGATTTTTAATGATGAGACTGCTCATAAATTCTCTATCCGAATGAGATGAGGAATTAATAAAGTTGAGTAGCTCATCAGTTTTAATATTGTTATTCGCCATATCTAAGATGAGGTTATTAAATTTAGCGTCTAAAAAGCCTTGGTAACTCTTGACGATAGACTCTTTAATTAAAGAAAGAGAACCGTCACTTGCTATATCGAGTGCATGAAAGATCGCATTAGCATCAGCTTTTAAGTCATTCCCAATTTTTTTAGGTAAAGATTTGATATTCATAAACAACCTTTTTAGCGAGTTACAAAATTATATCCAAACCTTTACATGTAAAAAAATTACTGCACCACCTCAAATCCCGAAAGTGCCGCACCCACTGCGCCTATGAGTTGTGGATGCGCTGGGACGAGGATTGTACGTTCAAGTTTAAGCTCTAGCATATGGTGTAAAAAAGGATTGAGTGCGCCACCGCCTGTGAAGACGATGCAGTCCTTTTCTTTGACGACGAACTTTTTAGCCATCGAAGCTAAACGTGAGGCGATGGATTCGTGGACACCCCAACAGATGTTTGCCAAACTCTCTTTTTTGGCGATGAGGGAGATGACCTCCGACTCGGCAAAAACGGCACACATGCTTGAAATGGTCAGCTCTTTGTCGGCATCAAAGCCTGCGTTGGCGAAGGTTTGCATGTCAAGCCCTAAACGATTGGCGGCGATTTCGAGAAATTTTCCCGTTCCAGCCGCGCATTTGTCGTTCATGCGAAAGTCGGTAAATCCGCCATCATCACCCATTTTGATCACTTTGCTGTCTTGTCCGCCTAGGTCGATGACCGTTTTGACTTCGTTGTGAAAAAAGTATGCCCCTTTGGCATGGGCTTTGATCTCGGAGATGACGGGCGCACCGTGCGAATCTCCAAGCATATGCCGTCCATAGCCTGTGGCGACGAGCATCTTAACCTCTTTGTCTGCCAAATACTCGCCGACGATGACATCTTGGTTAAAAATGGTTGGGATCACCGCATGATGGGTGATCTCCTTCTCTCTTCCGATACCAATGATTTTTGTATAGGTCGAACCTATGTCTACGCCCCAAAACATTATTTGTTTGCGAACGCTTCGGCTTTTTGTTTAAACGTGATGCTCTCCAAAAAGGCTTCAACACGCGTTTTGATCTGTCCTGCATCTTCGGGAGAATAATCCGACTCAATGACAAGACACGGAATGCCTTCTTTCGCTAACGCTTCGGTGACAAGGTGTGACTCGACATTGTAGGTGTGGCAGAAAGAGAGTGTGTAGTAGATGACACCATCGGCTTTGCGGTCTTTGTACATTTGAACGATTTTATCGGTTCTGCCTGTGTTTGGCGTGAAACAGGCACAGTCGATTTTGGAGTAGCGTTGCATTAAACGCGCGTAAAGCTCGTCTTCGCTTTGTACTCCTTCGATGTCCACATTGTCTTTAAAATAACGATGTCCGATGCACCCTTCTTCGTTGATGATGCACGCACCTGAGCCTTCAACCGCCGTGTGAAGTTTCCAGTTTGGTGGCGCGATAGGCGTGCCTAAAACCATGATGCGAGGGGTGTTTTCAGGGAAAACACTCACTCTGTTTTTAATGCGTTCATCAAGTTCATCGCAGAGTTCATTTACTTTCCCAGTAAAGCGTTTCGGGTCATCTAAAAAGCTCATTTGGCTGATGAAAAGCGCGTCTTTACCACTGATAGGCATGATGTCTGGGTGCATGCCGCGAAGGGTATCAAGGCGTTTCATCGCGTCACGTTTCGCGTTGATAAGTTTGACACCATTCAACATTTCAGCAAGGCTGAGTTTTTTCTCCGTCACCTCTTCAATGTGCTCTTTAAACTCTTTGATCTCCTCTTGCCACATTTTAAGATCACGTTCACGTTTCATGTGTGGGATGTTCATAACATGCACAGGGTGATGTTTTCCTAAAAGTTCCCATGTCTTTTTCTTCGCTTCACAGGTGGTTTCACCGTAGATAAAATCGGCTGATTGTGTGTACGCACAGGTGTGTTGAAGTTTAAAGCCGTAGGCTGATTTGATGAGAGGGCAGATATTGCGAGGCAGTTCGGTTTCTGCATCTGCGATGGGAGGATTGGCTCCGCCACACAGTCCAAAACACGCCCCTCCTGCTCCTACAACAATCTCTTCAGGAACGAAGATACAAAAGGTTCCCACCGCAGGTTTTTTTTGCGCTTTAAGTGCGTTGATCTCAGCAATGCGTTCTGCTTGGATTTCGCTCATAAACCAGTCAAAATATGCCATACCTTTTGGACGGTTTTGTTGGCTCATAAAACCTGCTTGATAGCCTGCAAGTCCCATACCCATCATCTTTGCATGACGCTCAACGTCAACACCAATACTACTCAATAACTCTTTGTGAAGTTCAACACCCATTGTCTTTCCTTGTGTGAAAATATGTGCTGTGGGGGTTTACATGTAAAGCGGTCAGCAGGTAAAAAAGAGGTGCTACTTCATGTATGTCTAAGCCTTAGACCAACAGCGTTTAAAGTATTGTAATCTGCTTAACATTAAAAAGAGGTAAAATATCTTTTACCAAATTAGGAGGAAATTTCTCCGTTTCATCTTACATGTAAAGGTTTTTTAAAACTCTAACATGGCTTATGTTACAATCCATTCTTATTTTACATGTAGGAATTTTTGTGGATATTTTTCAATCAATCATTATGGGAATCGTCGAGGGTTTCACCGAATTTTTACCTGTTTCTTCAACGGGGCATATGATTATCGTCGGGGATTGGCTGGGTGTTAAACAAGACAGTATGGTCAAAGCGTATGAGGTTATCATCCAGTTTGCGGCGATTTTGGCGGTGGTTTTGAACTACAAAGAGAAGTTTTCTCCTAAAAAAATTGATCTGTGGATGAAGCTTGCGGTGGCATTTGTGCCTCTTGGTTTAGTGGGATTTATTTTTGCCAAACAGGTCAAAGCGATGTTTAGCGTTGAGATCGTCGCACTAATGTTCATCATCGGCGGCATCGTCTTTTTGGTGGTGGAGAAGTTTTACACGCCTAAAGAGCATTTTATCGATGATGTGGAAAAGGTGAGTTACACACAAGCCCTTTGGATCGGCATCGCGCAGGTTTTTGCACTGATTCCGGGCACGTCGCGTGCAGGAGCTTCCATCATCGGTGCGATGCTTGTGGGTTTGACACGTAAAGCGAGTGCTGAGTTTTCGTTTTTACTCGCGTTTCCTGTGATGTGCGCCACGACAGCGTATGACCTTGTGAAGCATCGAAGCGAGCTGTTTACCGATACAAATTTTGCGGTTTTAGCCGTGGGATTTGTGGTCTCTTTCCTCGTCGCGTACGCAACCATCAAACTTTTTTTGAAATTCTTAGAAACCTTTACGTTTGTCAGTTTTGGCATCTACCGCATTCTTTTTGGTGTCGCGTTGTTGGCGTTTTATTAGGTCAAAAAAGTTTAGGGATCTCCTCTTCTGAAATGCTCGCTTTGGAGATAACCTGAATGCCTCCGCTCGCAAGGGTATTTTTGAGTCCTTGCCCTAACGTTGCAGTGAGAAAAAAGTTCACGCCGTGTTTTTGAAAAAGAGGGGTGAGGCAGAGCGGTGGCTTGACCTCTTTTTCATGCGCTGGATTTTCCAAGCAGAGAAAGTGCTCAATTTTTTGATCTTGCACGGTAAAAATAAAGAGGTATTTTCCCTTCGGATGAAGGTTCTCATAGCGCTCTTTCTCATCGCAACAAAACGCAATCACATAACGATCACGCTTCACTTCGAGGTGCAACTGATGTCCGCAAAGAAGGGCTAAAGCGACCTTTTGACGTGCGGTTTTGATGATGCGCGCGAAAGTTGGACGGGAAACTTCCATCTTAGCCGCAGCAGCTTCTTGATACAAATCCAACAAATCCATCAAATACAGTGCTTCTATCTCTTCAGGAATCAACGTAACAGACTCCTCCTGTACGCCACCTTTGGGCATAAAACGGGTAATCAGCGGTTGATACGAAGTAGCACGTCGGCATTTGTGGCGAGGCATTGCATTCCTTTTTTTAAATAGCGTCCTTGCAGAACGCTTTACACGTCTTTAAAGCAAAGCTCCAAAGACTACGTTAACACTGGGTTCTCTTTGGCAGAGAGCCCACGCACCTTTGGTGCTTTTTCTTTTTGCAAAATGTGTTGTGCAAAAAGTCTAATTGTAAAAGTATCATAGCATAGATTGTTTGAAATATACTTGACATATGTTCATTTAAAGTGCTATGATTCTGAACATATGACCAAATAAGGAGTTTAAAATGATCGCAGTTGCAGTTAAGACGGACAAAGAAAAAGGGGTACTTTCACCTCTTTTTGGAAAAGCAAAGTTTTTCTCTATCATTGATGATGCAGGGACGATAACCACACACGCTAATGCAGCCGAAGGTGGTATGAAAGTAGCGCGTTGGCTTCAAGGCTTAGGCATTAAGAGCATCATCGCAAACCATTTGGGTGAGAAACCATTTCATGCGTTGCAAAGTGCTGGCATTAAAATCTATTTTGCTGGTGCTGGGCGTGTTGAGCTTGAAGAGGTGCTTCAAAAATTCAAAGAGGGATTGCTTGAAGAGGTCACTGTTGTGAATTACATGAACCTTTTGGGTGAAGAGCACGAGCACGGTGAGGAAGAGGGTGCTTCTCATCACGGGAAAAAGCACCACTGTTGTGGCAAACATGCGCACAACCATCAACATGGAAATGACAATGCTCTCTCTAAAAGAGGGTTGGCACATACGTGCAACCATTTTCATGCCCACGCGTAATTTCTCATGCTTAAAAGAGGTACATATTTAATTCTCTTTGGGCTTGTTTTGGTTTTGGGATCTGCTATCTACAAGCAGATTACCAAGCCAAAAGCTACAGCACAACGAATAGCGTGCCATCAAGAAGTGGTTGTGTTTGAAAAAATTTATCACACGGATCGTGTTGAAGCGCTCAAAGAGCAGTTGAAAACGGAGCGCATTCATCTTCTCTTTTCCATCCAGCCATCTCGTTACACACCTACGCAGCTTTTCAACTATGTCGATACCGAAGCACTTCAGGAGAAAATCGTCAAACGTTTTGGAGAAGAAGAGGAAAAGAGTGATCTTGTGCTATCGGTTTTACTGTATGAAAATGATCTTTTAGATCCTGGCAAAAAAACCAAAGATGCAAAGAAGTATGCAGGCTATTTGGTCTTTGCGTTTCACCTTCAAGGCGAATTAATCTATAAAATACAAATAGATTTCATGGATAGAAAAGGAGGCGATATTGCGTCAAAAATTGAGTGTGCCTATGCGTCTGTGACGAGTTTGCATTAAATGTAACACCGCGTGACAAAAAGGTTAAAATAGCATCATTTTTATTTACATGTAACGTAATATTAATGTTAGAATTATATTCTATACTTTAACTAATTTTCAGTGGAGTCATTAATGTTTTTTAAGAAAAAAGAGCCTGAAGAACTTGCGATTTTGCGAAATGAAGTTGCACAGTTGAAAGCAGAAAATGAGCGTCTTCTCGCACTTTCTCAATTCTCGCAAGAAGAGATGATCGTTGTGATTGATAGCGCTAAAAAGATCGTGATGCAAAACGACCTTGCCAAAATAACGATCAAAGAGCCTGCTAAATTAGCCTCACTTTTGAACGAATCGATGGAACATGTCAGCATGGATGGTTGCCAAGGATCAGTTCTTTCCAAACGTTTAAGCCCTGAACTTGTCGCGTATAGCATCATCAAAACCGATGTTCGCAACGCCAAAGACAGCAACATCTTAAGCCTGCATCAAAACTCCATTGCAGGAGCGCTTAAAAACTCTCAAACGACCTTTTCTGAAATTTTGGATGACCTAAAAGTGATGAAAACAGAGTCAGCTCAAATCTCTCAAGAATCACGCGAAGGACTCAACCTTGCCAATGATTCTTCCACCGCCATGGATAAACTAAGTCTATTGATGAGTGATGTGCTCAGCAATGCAAAGTCGCTTTTAACCCGAAGCAAAGAGATCTCTGGTGTGGTGCAACTCATCGAAGATATTGCCGATCAGACCAACCTTTTAGCGCTCAATGCCGCCATCGAAGCCGCGCGCGCAGGTGAACATGGGCGTGGGTTTGCTGTCGTTGCCGATGAGGTGCGAAACTTAGCTGAACGTACGCAAAAAGCGACCAAAGAGATCGCAATGGTCGTTCAAACGATGCAACAAGAGTCTTCGCACTCTGAGCATAGTACCGAAGAGGTGAGCGTGATTGCGCGTACCACCAAAGAGCAGACCGACGCACTTAAAATCAAGATCATCTCTTTTGAGAAAAATGCGACGAGATCGATGTTTGAAGTGAGTCATCTGAGCGATAAAATCTTCGCATCGCTCGCGAAAATCGACCATGTGATCTATAAAAACAATCTCTATGCACTTCTGTTTGGTGAACACACTGACTTTAAAGCCACCACACATCACGAGTGCCGTTTGGGGCATTGGTATGAACAGGGAATCGGCAAAGAGGAATTTGTCAAAACAGCTTCGTTTGGAAAACTGGAAAACCCGCATGCAAAAGTGCATGAATTAGCCAATCGTTTAGCCAAAGAGTGTGGCGGCGAGAAAGCGATCTGTTCAAAAGCTGAAATTGAAGCAATGGTCAAAGAGATCGAAAGTGCGAGTGGAACTGTTTTTACGACACTGGACGCGATGGTCGATGAAAAAGCAAAAACGTTGATGCTCGAAGCCAAAGAGCATCTTTTTGACAAACAGGTGAGGGGATAATGAATGAAAAAAACGATTAAAGTAGCGGTCATTGATGATGAGCAAGAGATCTTGGATATGATCGAAAAGTATTTGAGTCGAACGCAAGGTTTTGCGGTCACGACCTTTTCCAACCCGCATAATGCAATTTCTCGCATCGATAAAAGCTACGATGTGGTGCTTTTAGACATTATGATGCCACAGATGAATGGGTTGGATGTGCTTAAAAGTTTGCATGAAAAAGCACCAGAGCTTAAAATCATCATGATGACAGCGTACTCCACGCTTGATAAAGTGCTCAAATCGCACCGCGAAGGGGCAACCCACTACATTATGAAACCATTTTCCTCAATGAAAGCCTTAGAAGAGAAGATTTACGAACTGGTTCAGTAGCGTCTTGTATGAAAGATTTACTCTCTAAGATCCGCGATCTTGAGCAAGAAATTACCGTTCTTAAAAGCCAAAACAGGCGCATTTTAGAGTGCGCCATTGCTGAAAAAAAAGAGCTAGAGCGCTTAGCGAGTAAAGCCAAACTCTTCTTTGACAATTCCGATCTTACCTATATGGTTTTAGACGCACACCAATGTATTATTGAAGTGAATGAGACCTTTAGCAAGCTTTTGGGCTATGGGCGCGACGAGATACTGGGCTTGTACGTTAAAAAACTCTTTACAACGCCTAAGCGTTATGAGAAATGGTGGAGAGAGTACCTTCATGAGGGAAATTTTGAAAGTATCTCAAGCCTTGAGTATCGTTTGCGCACCAAAAACCGTCAAAGTTTCTGGGCGGAACTTTATGGCAGGCGCTTTGTCGATACAGAAGAAAGCTACAGTATTTGGAGCATTCGAGATATTAATTTACGCGTCAAATCACGCAATACCATTGCAAAGCTCAACCTCAAATACCAAAAGCAATTACGCGACATCGAAACGATTTTGGACATTATTCCTGTGCCTGTTTTTATTAAAGATCGCCACTTTCGCTACATCGGATGCAGTCGGGCGTATTGTGCCTATTTTGGTTTGAAAAAAGAGGATGTTCTGGGCAAAACGGTGTTTGATCTCTACCCTGCCGAGATCGCTAAGAGGCTCTCTAAAAAAGACCAAGAGATGCTTACATGTAACCTTCACGTCTATAAAACCACGACCATCGCACCCCTTACCAACCAAGAAGTAACGTTGGAAATCCAAAAAAAACGGATGATGCGCAATGGTATTTTTGACGGGTTTGTGGGTGTTTTCATCGATATGACCGAAGCGGAAAAACAAGAAATCTACCTGCAAAATCGTATTCGTGAAGAGCTGGATAAAAATCTTAAAATTCAAGCAATCTACCAAGAAGAGATGGTACGCAATGCCAAATTTAGCGCCATTGGTCAAATGGCAGCGGGCATTACGCATGAGATCAACACGCCACTGACGTATGTCAAAGGCAATTTTGAGATGCTGGTGGAAGACATTATGGCGGCGCTGCCGGATTCTTCTCGTAAAAATCTGATGCTCAAAGATAGCAAATCCATTCAAGAGGGCATTGAGCGAATAGAAAGCATTATCGAGACGATGCGTGAGGCATCGCAAAAGAGTCGTGAACAAAAAGAGAAGGTCAATCTGTTTGAACTTTTATGCGCTTCTTTAGCCCTTTCGTACAACCGTTCAAAGCAAATTGTTGCTATTTCTATGAATGATAAAATCTTTGATCTAAGCCTTTCTAAAAGTGAATACCACTTTACATGTAACGTTCAAAAACAGCGCATCGAGCAGGTGTTTGTGATCATTTTAAACAATGCGTTAGATGAGCTTGTCAAGATCGAGTCGTTTGAAAAACGCACTTTACATGTAAAGATTTTTAAAGAAGATCAAACGGTTGTGGTGCGTTTTTGTGATAACGCTGGAGGCATTGATGCTGCGATTTTACCGCGTATTTTTGAGCCATTTGAGAGTACGAAAGAGAGCTCTGGCATTGGCATTGGGCTCAATATCGCGCAGCAAATCATTACGCAACACGAGGGTGAAATCATCGCGTACAATGAAAACGATGGCGCCGTTTTTGAGGTACGCCTTCCTTTAGCAAAGGAGTCTATCCATGTCCCATAAGTTTTTAAAACAGTTTTATGACTCGATGAGTGAAGGGCTTTACGCCTTTGATAGTGATGGCAAAATCACCCATTTTAACCCCGCAGCTCAAACGATTTTAGGTTACAGTGAAGAGGAACTTTTAGGCAAAATTGGCCATTTTATCTTTCACGCACATCACGAAAAAAAAGGGCTTTTACAATGCCCCATCTACAAAGCGTTTTTGCAAGATAAAACCTATGTGGGCGAAGAGGTTTTTTTAACCAAAGATGGCAGATGGATCGATGTGTCTGTCAGAGCCAATCCCCTGCTTGAAGAGGGTTGCAAACAAGGCTATATCGTCTTCCTTTGGCCTATTGCTACGCCTGCTTTGGAGGAACGTGACGCCGATCTTTCGTGTGCTCATAGCCTCCTTTTTCACGAAGAGGGTGATCAGAAAGAGAGTGAAGCTTTTTACGAGCAGATCTTCGCAACCGCCAATCTTGGCATCGCTTTGTTAGACCAAGAGGGGCGTTTTGTGGCACTTAATCCTGCGTTTGCGAAACTTTACGGCTACAACGATGCAGAGTTGATTGGCAGACATTTTCATCTGCTTGTTCCTGAGGCATTACGTGATGAATCAGAGCTTCATCACAATGCTTTTCTCTCTCACTGTGAAGCGGCGCACGATGGAGAAATGGAGTTAGTACGAAAAGGCGGCAAGCGCATCGACGTTTATGCGACCGAAGGGCTTTTGGAGCATATCGTTGGAGGTCCTTATAAAATCATGACGGTTTTTGATGTGACCGAGATGGTGGAATCAAGGCGCGTGCAAAAAGTACAAGAGGCGATGCTGGTACAGCAACACAAGCTCGCCGCCATGGGCGAAATCATCGGACACATCGCCCACCAGTGGCGCCAACCGCTCAATGTGCTCAATCTCACAACGTTCGATCTTAGATGCAAATATGCCTTAGGCGCTTTAAGCGATGAAAAATTTCACAGCGCGTTTGATACGATTGAGTCACTGACCGAGCAGATGAGCAGTACCATCAACGATTTTATGGATTTTTACAAACCAAATAAAGAGAAAAAAGCATTTAAGCTGCACGAAGCGGTGCGCTATGCAACCAATATTACCGCCATACAACTGCGCAATGAAGGCATTGCCCTCTCCTTCAACATTGATGAAACGGTGGAGGTTTATGGCTTAGCCAATGAGTTACAGCAAGTCATCCTCAACCTTTTAAGCAATGCCAAAGATGCGTTTAGCACCAAGGAAATTGAGCCCAAACAGATCTGCCTTGTGGCATGGAGCAATGAAGAGGGGGTGCATTTGTGTGTGGAAGATAACGCAGGTGGCATTGAGGAGAGCTTATTGGAGCGCATTTTTGAGCCTTATTTTAGCACCAAAGGGAAGATGCAAGGCAGTGGCATCGGGCTTTACATCTGCTCAATGATCTTGAACGAGAGCTTTGGAGGTAGCATCCGAGTTGAAAATATCACCCACGAAGAGCGCACGATTGGCGCTAGGTTTATTGTGGCATTCCCACGATCTTAAAGCGTTTGCACTTTAAGATCGAGACATAAAATGCTCTCTTTGCCTTCATGCGCAAATTTTTGAGCGAAGGTGCGGCACATGCGACCCGAAGCCCTAGAGATGTACTTTTGGCTGAGGTAATTGCCTCGTTTGGACTCTTTCGTGATGTAAAAATACTCTTTAAGTGCGTGGTTGTCGCCATTTCGTGCGGGTTGGAAAAACTCGTTGGTGTCCGCGCTGATGATCGTATTGCCCTCTTGAATGCCTGTTTGGGCATCGATGCAGTAGATCGCTTCGATGATCTCAAACTCTTTTAGAAACGCGAACAGATCAGGTTGATGTTTTTGTGTAATTGTTTCGATAATCGCGTGTGTGTAGGCTTTGGCACTCTCGATTAAGATCTCTTTGCGTTGCATGGAAGATTTGACATTTTGAGTATGTCTTGCTCCAATGTGGGTAATTTTTTCATCCACAAGCGCTTTATCAAATATTGTTGCACTGGGTCTTGCAAACCAGAACCCTTGAAAAAGATCGATGTCGAGTTTTAAAGAGCGCAAAATTTCCTCTTCCTCTTCCACCCCTTCAGCCAGTACGAGTGCGCCGATGTTAAAGCACATATTGGCGATGGATTTTAAAATCTCTTTGTGAATGAAATTGAGATGCACATTAAACACAAGCGATCGATCGACTTTAACGATATGCGGACGTACGGTGGAGATGCGATCAAAATTGGCATTGCCCGCACCAAAATCATCCAGAGCGATTAAAAATCCCCGATCTTTGTAGAAGTCGCAGAACTGTTTGAGACGCTCTGTGTCTTCGATCTGATACTCTTTGATCTCAATGACGATGTGCGAGGGCGGAATACCAAAATCATTGGCGAGTGAGCAGAAGGCGAAGTCATCAAAGCTGATTTTGCTATCGAGCAGGTGCGATTCAAAATTGAGAAAGAGCAAAAGCTCTTTGTTAGCATCCAGCAGTGGTTTAAAGGTTTCAAGCGCTTTGGTTCGCGCGTATTTGTCGAGTTCAAACGAGAGATGCTCTTTTTTGGCTTGGTCAAATACAAAAATAGGTGAGAGCGGTTCGTTGTGCTTATCGTGCGCGCGCATCAGCGCTTCAACACCGATTACCTTGGCACTGCGAATGGAGACGATCGGTTGAAAATAGATGTAAATAGCGCTGTCTTGAATGAGTTGTGAAACCACAAAGCCCCCTTTTTGGTCTATGAGAGACATTATAACACAGCGCTATGAGGGCGCATGATGAAAAAGAAGGCAACGCTATGTGTAGATAACACTCCACGCTTCGATCAGCTTTTCCAAAGAACATGCGGCATTGGCAGGGCTGGTGGAAGGGAGTTTGATGATGTCTCTTCCTGTCGTTGCTTCGCAGTGCTTTTGGTAGAGTTTTTCAGCTGTTGCGCCGTTGGCATAAATCTGTTTGATGGAAGCGTGCCTTAGAATCTTTGCAAAATCCATCGGTACCACGTTTGTGATGCTGCTGTCACTGGAGCCTGTAATATCGCAGCTTTGAATGACATCCCAAATGGCAATGCCATGAGCTAAGAGCATCGCTTTTTTTTCTTCGATGGTGATGGGAAGCGGTGCGTTGGTAATGGCGGAAATTACCTTCCAAAAACGGTTTTGAGGGTTGCCGTAAAAGAAGTGCTGTTCACGCGATTTAACGGAGGGAAACGTGCCTAAAATCAGCACGTTTGAGTGTTTGTTGTACACAGGATCAAAAGAGTGTTGCATGCTTTTTTCACTTTACATGTAAAGATAAAAAAGTATAGCACAAACCTAGCGCAAGAGGTCTAGGTTTGGCTTGTATTCGCTGGTTTTAACCTCAAAAAGCGTTAAGAGCGTGTGGAAAAGATTGTCCTGTGAAAAGCGCTCATCGGCTTTTACATGTAAGGCTTCACGCTTGGCTTTGTCGCTGAAGTAAAAGAGTGCTGGTACGTGCTTTTGATCTTCAGGAGCGATCATGTAGGGAAGTCCGTGCAAGTAGACGCCATTTTCACCCAAAGACTCGCCGTGATCGGAGATATAAATGAGCGTGGTGTCATATTTGTCTTCATTGGCTTTGAGCTGCGTAATCGTCTCATTGATGATGTAATCGGTGTACGCAATTGTGTTATTGTAGGTATTAACGATCATCTCTTGCGTACATTTTTCCAAATCTTGCGTATCGCAGGTTGGAGTGAATGTTTTAAACGTATCAGGATAGCGCTTAAAGTAGGTCGGTCCGTGGCTTCCTTCTTGGTGCAAGACCACAAACGTGTCTTTATACTGCTTATCGATGTTGGCTTGAAAGTCACGAAGCAGGACATCATCAAACCCTTTTCCCCCGTAGTTCACGACATCGCTCATGCGTTTGGCAACTTTTTTGTCGCCTCCTGAATTGTTGTCTCTCCAGATGACGCGCACGCCTGTTTTGGCAAGCACATCCACGATATTTTCATACGATTCTTTCTCTTCACTCCAATTGGTTCTACCAAATTTGGAGAACATGCACGGCACCGAGATCGCCGTTGCCGTTCCACAGGAGGCAAAATTGTCTAAAAAGACGATGTCATCCCGTTTGGAAAGCAGAGGATTGGTCGGGCGATCATACCCAAAGAGCGCAAAATTACGCGCACGTGCTGTTTCACCTAAGATAAATACAACCAGTTTTTTCTTTTCATGGATAGGGCGCGTTGCATCCATAGCAATAGTGCTAAATACCGGCTTTGGTTTGATTTTACTGTAGGCAAACTTCACAAAAGAGGCTATGGGGTAGTAGGGGTTTATGTACATTTTAAGCTCATTATGGTTTCTAAAAAAGGAGCTGTAGGATTTGCCAAAATTCATATAAACGCCCAGAACCATCAGGAGAGAGACAATCAGTACCAGCGCTTTTTGCGCAAACTCTTGGGTGAAACTTTCAAACCGTATAGGCGCTTTAAAGAGGATCCAAAGTGAGATGAGTGCGGCAGCCCCAATGTAGAGCAAAAGCTTGGGTGTTAAAAGATCGAGTATTTCACCGCTATCGGTTTGAAAAATATTGGTGTACATATTGGCATCGATGATAGCCCCAAAAGAATCAATAAAATAACTGCCCAAAATACCAGCAAAAATCAGCACAACAAGACTTAGGCGAAAGAACTTTTTAGAGGTGAAAAGCAAGAGAGTATTTAAGATAGCAATGAGCATCAGCATAAGAATAAAAGGTGCGCTCAACGCTAGAAAATAGTTATGCTCATTCACAGCATAGTGAAACAGTTTTGAAAAAAACGTGATGTTGCAGAACAGCGCAATCCCTAGGGCAGTCATAAAAATGGCCCTTTGACTTTGGGATTTGAAAAAAGAGAAAAGCATAGGTTTTCCTTACCTTAAAAGATAAGGAAATTTTAGAGCATGAGCATGAATGGAAGATGAATTAAAAGAGGATTTTTACGTGTGTTCCTTTTTGCTCTTTGCTTTCAAGGGTGATGGAAAGATCATGCAGATCGATAATATTTTTAACAATCGCAAGCCCCAATCCACTCCCCGAGGCAATCTCTTTGCTCTCTTGGGTGCGGTAAAACTGCTCAAAAACATGCTCAATAGCCTCTTGTTTAATGCCCATTCCCTCATCCCTAATGCTCAGCTCGTGCGCGTTAAGGCTGATGTGAATCGTGGCGTTTTGGGGTGAATATTTGATGGCATTGTCGATGAGGTTGGCAATGGCGATTTTTAAAAGGGTTGCATTGCCTCTGAGGTTTTGTGCTTGCAGGGTTTCGACGATGAGGTGAATGCCTTTGGGTTCACACAAAGGACGTTTTTCTTCGATGGCTTCGAGTAAAACTTCATCCAGATAGACCTCATGAAAATGTTTTTTAAGATCATTTTTGGTGTTGCTCGATAAAAAGAGAATCTTTTCGATGACTTCATGCAAAACCCCAACCTCTTTCGCCACTTTTTCTAAAATTTGCTCATACTCGGGGATGGTTCGCTCTTTACGAAGCCCGACTTCGACTTCGCCTTTGATGATGGTGAGGGGCGTTTTGAGCTCATGCGAAGCGTTTTGTCCAAACTGTTTGACTTGTGCGTACGCGTGTTGAAGTTCGCTAAGAAGTGTGTTAAACGTTTCGATGAGATCGTCTATCTCATAAGCGATGTGCGATTTAGGGATGATGGAATGTGCCATCTCTCCTCGCATCGCTTTAGCGGCATTGGTGACATGCGAGACGTTGGAGAGCGATTTGGAGATGAGCATGTAGGCTAAACCAAGAACGATTAAGAGCAAAGCGCAAAGCCCGATACTCAGCGTTGTAATCATCTCTTGGATCTGTGGTGTGAGATTATCGTAGGGAATGGCACATTGCAAAAAGAGCATTTGGTACTCATTTTGTGCTAAAAACATGGTTCCAATATAGATTTTATGAGGGCTAAGATTCGGCTCCAAGGCGAGGGAAAAGGCGATTTCACCGGGTTGTTCAAAGATCTCTTGAATGATGCCAGGTTCAATTTTCAAGCTCAGCTCTTTAAGATCGCTTGAGCGCGAGAGGATCTGTGGGGCATTTGACATGCTGTCATACGCGACCACTTGCGCATACAAGAGCGGAATGGCAAACTCCTCTTTGACTTCATTTAGTGTTATCTCTTTGTTTGGATCTTCCTCAAAATCGTGTTTAATGTCTTTTAAAACGGTAAATAACGTCGCTTCAATGCTTTTTTGATACGACGTTTCAAGGGTATAAATGACCAAATAGCCAAAGCTGTAAAACAGAGCAGATAAGATAACAAAAAGTGCCGCCAAAAGACGGAATCTAAGGCTTTTAAAGGGCGTTTTCATGGATCGAGTATCCTAAATTACGGTGGGTTTTAATGAGCTTTAGCTCAAAATTTTTATCGATTTTTGTGCGTAAGCGGTACATGTAAACATTGATGATATTGCTGTTGATGGATTGGTCACTGCTAAAGAGTTGCTCTTCTAAAGCGCGCTCTTCGATGATGGAGCCTTTATGGCGCATCAGATACTCCAAAAGGGCATACTCTTTGGCGGTTAAAACAATGTGCTCACTTGAACGCATCACCGTTTTACTCAAAAGATTGAGCTCCAAATCTGCCACTTTGAGCACAGACTCTTTCGCGTTATGTTTGCGTAGTTGCACATGAATGCGCGCCAAAAGTTCTTCAAAACTAAACGGTTTGGTCAAGTAGTCATCGGCTCCAAAATTGAGCAGACTCACTTTATCGCTGATCGTACTTTTGGCACTGAGCATAATGATAGGCGTTGTAAGTTTCTTTTCGCGAATCTTTTGGCAAACCTGATCGCCTTGCGCACCTCGCAGCATAATATCTAAAATGATCACATCGTAAGCACCCATTTGCGCTAAGTAGATCGCGTCTTCACCGTTGTCACACTGATCGACACAAAAATACTCCTCTTCGAGTCCTTTTTTAAGGAACGAGGCGATTTTGGCATCATCTTCAACGACTAAAATTTTCATTTAACCCTCTTTAGAAGCTCTTTTTTTCATATACCCATCAATGCTAAAAATGGCTAACGCAATCCAAATCAGCACAAACGTCGTCAGTTTTTCAGGAAGTAAAACTTCATCATAAACAAAAATAGCTAACAAAAAGGAAACGGTCGGGCTAATGTACTGAAAAAAGCCGATGTGGATCAGTGAAATGCGTGTGGCAGCGGCATTAAACCACAATAGTGGAAGCACGGTGATGATGCCAGCGAGCAGTAAAAGCCATGAAACGCCATTGGGTGGAAAGACAAACGCGTTTTGGTCTGTGGCAACAAGGTAGCTAAAATAAAGCAGCGCCAAAGGCAATAAAATGAGCGTTTCGATGTAAAGCCCATTCATGGCAGGCAGGTTGATCTGTTTGCGAATCATCCCGTAAAAGCCAAAACTAAAAGCTAATGCGAGTGAAATAACGGGGATGGAGCCGAGCGTAACGACTTGATACACAATCGCACCAAAGGCTAAACCAATGGCAACTTTTTGCCAAAAGGAGGGGCGATCTTTGAAAAAAATGATGCCCAGTGCAAAATTGACCAGTGGGTTAATGTAGTAGCCAAGGCTGGATTCTGCGATCATGTTATGGCTTACCGCCCAGATGAAAACGAGCCAATTGATGGAGACAAGCAGGGCTGTGAGGACGAGGTATTTGATCTTGTGGAGGTCTCGAATGAGGAGGGTAAACGCACTAAATTGACGACTAAAAAGGATCATGCCAAAGAGCAACACCACCGACCAGATAATACGGTGTGCCAAGATCTCCGCAGGTGAGACCGACGCGATTAGTTTAAAATAGATCGGGATTAAGCCCCAAAAACCAAATGCCATCAGTGCGTAGATGTAGCCTTGTGCTTCGCGAGAGAGATTATTCATGGGTTCCAACTTGTAAAAAAGTGCTGTTATTATAGAGTAATGATGCTTACAGGTTGAAATTAACATCAAGATGTCATTCGTATTTGTGACAAAAAATGGTTATAATTCAAATCATCAGGAAAGAGAGGGCGTGACAATGAGTCTCAAAGTAAAACTTTTTATCTTTATGACTGCTTTGTTTATCCTCTTTTCGCTTACGGTTTGGTCATATTCTAAGCATGTGTTAGAGCAGATCAATGAAAAATGGGCAGAGCGTTTTATCAAAAAACAGATTCTTTTTGATAAAAATCGCACGCTTTTACCGCTTGTGCATGAGCTTGAGATTATCAAAGAGATGGCCAAAGAGCCCGCACTGCTTGCTATGGCACATCGTGAT
The DNA here is from genome assembly GCF_000568815.1 of Sulfurospirillum multivorans DSM 12446. Lineage (NCBI taxonomy): Bacteria > Pseudomonadati > Campylobacterota > Epsilonproteobacteria > Campylobacterales > Sulfurospirillaceae > Sulfurospirillum > Sulfurospirillum multivorans. The sequence goes on along the minus strand of NZ_CP007201.1, from coordinate 2,680,224 downwards.
AAAGACCCGCTGTTACATACGAATGGCATCGCTGTTTTAGAGGCGTATCGTTTAAAATTTCAGAGCCAAAGCTATTTTGCAGCGTTTACCAAAAGTGAAAATTACTACTTCAATGATGCCAAGAACAGTTATGCTGGCAAACAGTTTCAGTACAAACTCTCCTCAAGCCAAAAAAATGACGCATGGTTTTACGATGTTTTGAGCGACAATCAAGCCTACCGCATCAATGTTGATACCGATGAATTTTTGGGTACGACGTACATTTGGATCAATTATGATTTAAAAGAAAACGGTGAACTCTTAGGCATTGTTGGAACAGGACTGGATTTTACCCGCTTTGTGAGAGAATCGGTGGGCATTGAGCAAGAGGGGGTGCGAAACTTTTTTATCAACCGCCACTTAGATGTTCAATTAGAGCGAGATACCCATCTGAAATACGATGAAAACCTCAAAACAAACGCTGGTGGGCATAAAAAAATTACGGAGTTTTTCACAAGGGCGGAAGATAAAGATGCCATTCGTGATGCGATACTGTATCTTCGTGCTCATCCTGATGACATTCGTACCTTTTGGGTTGAGTATGAAGGGTCGAAAAAACTCTTGGGGATGAGTTTTCTCCAAGAGGTTGAATGGTTCAATTTGACGCTTATTGATGAAAAAGAGCTGGAAATCGCCAAGGATTTTTCGATTTTCCCGATACTTTGTCTGCTCTTTTTAGTGATTTTAATCTTTGTCGCAGGGGCGTTGCATTTTTTAATCATCGCTCCTCTTGAAAAACTAAAATCCTCCATGCAACGGGTTGAAAAAGGTAACTATGAGGTGGATCTCGCCCCTTTAGGCAGTGCTGAAATTGAAGCGCTTTCCCAAGAGTTCATCAAAATGATCGCTTACATACGCACGAATAATGTAGCCCTCGAAGAAAAAATCCAAGAACGCACCAAAGGGTTGATGCAAAGTGAAGCCAAACTCAATACGATTTTAGACAGCGTTGATGCGTTTATTTACATTAAAGATGTCCAGTATCGTTATGCGTATGCCAACAAAAGAGCTTGCGAGCATTTGGGAATGAGCCCTGAGAAGATCATAGGGCAAAACGATGAGCTCTTTTTTAATGCCAAAACAACGTAGATGATTCGTAAAATAGACGAAGAGGTGATCCATTTTGGGCATAAGAGAACCTCTGAAGATACGTTTGTGCTTAAGGATCACGCCACAACGATCACGTGTATCTCGACAAAAATTCCTCTTTACAACGAAGAGGGAGTCATTTACGGTTTGTGTGGCATTTCGACGGATATTACAGAGCGCAAAAAGAGTGAAGAGCTGATCAAAGAGCTTGCGTACCATGACTCCTTGACGCATCTGCCCAATCGAAGGATGTTTCATGAAACGTTTGCTACGATGATAGCCCATGCCAAACGCATGCAAAAACATGGGGCATTGTTGGTGCTTGATCTTGATAATTTTAAACCGCTCAACGATACCTATGGTCACAATGCAGGTGATCTGTTGTTGATCGAAGTGGGAAAAAGGATTCGTGCCTGTGTCCGAGAGGTAGACTTAGTGGCACGTTTTGGTGGCGATGAGTTTTTGGTAGCCCTGCGTGATTTGGGGGAAGAGGAGAGTGTCGCCAAAGCAGAAGCACTGAAAGTTGCAGGTAAAATTCGTTTACATGTAAACGCTCCGTATGTACTTGTGCTCGATGTTGAAGAAGATTTGCGCGTCATTACGCATGAGTGTAGTGTAAGCATTGGTATTTCGCTTTTTAGCCAACATTCATCTAACAAAGAGCGTGTTTTTAGCGAAGCCGATAAGGCGATGTACCTTGCCAAACAAAAAGGGCGCAACCGCATTGAATTTTATGAGGAGTTAGAATGATTAAAGTCTACGGCATTACCACATGTGGCAGTGTGAAAAAAGCCATTTCGTTTTTTAAAGAGAAGGTCGTTCCTTACAGTTTTGTCGATCTTAAAACCACTGCAATCAGCGAAGCAAAACTGGAAGAGTGGCTATCCAAAAAACCTCTTTCCATCCTTTTTAACACCAAAGGCACAAAGTTTAAGACGTTGAACCTGACCAAAGAGATCAGCGATGAAGCGAAGAAAAGCTGGCTTTTAAGAGAGCAACTCCTCTTCAAACGCCCCATCGTCGAGTGCGAAGATGGAACGCTTTTGGTGGGATTTGATGAAGAGGTTTACGCCAAGACGTTCGCTTAAGCCCTTTTTGCGGTTGAGATAAAAAAGGCTGCTACGAGTAAAAAAGCGCCTGTTAGGCGGTTTTGAATCTGAATTGCGCGAATGGATTTGATGACGTTTTTAAGGCGTGAAGCAAGGGAGCTGTAGCCTGTCATCACGATGATGTCCACGCCAATGAGTGTGGAACAGATGATGACAAATTGCCCTAAAAGCGGCTCATTTGGGTTGAGGAATTGGGGGATAAACGCCACCAAAAAGACTGTTGCTTTGATGTTGGTGAGGTTAATGAGCGTGGCTTGAACAAACGCTTTGGACGCTGAAAATGCTTTGATATTGGCGGCATCACTTGGCAATTGAGGTTTTTCAATGAACTTCATCACCCCTAAAAAGATCAAATAAATCACACCAATCCACTTGATGATGTTAAACAGCAGAAGTGAGCTCATAATCAGTGAGCCAAGTCCAATGACGACCACAAAGGTTTGCACAAAAAGCCCCATTTGAAGCCCCATAATGGCGGCATAAGAGCGTTTGAGCCCGTATTTGAGTCCATAATTCATAGAAACCACCGCACCTGCTCCTGGGGAAACACTGATGAGAATGGATGCGACCAGCATCGTAAGCCAAATATCAAGTTGCATAAAACGTCCTTCGCTAAAGCATTTAAGATGCCGTATTGTAAGCCAAAATGGCTTATAACTCTATTTTTACACGGCGTTTAGGCAAAGCCCAAACACCTACGCTAGCCGCTATGGCACTAAAGCTTGCCTCTTGCGAGGTAGAGAGTTTTTCAGCTGTGTAAAACTCTATTGATAAAAGAGCGTTCGTGTGGTACAATCTTCGCGAATGTTACAGGAGAGATGATGTCAGCTCGAATCACGTTTTTTGCACTTTTTATGACGCTTTGTGTCACGATAATGGCACAACTGTTTTACTTCTCATCCACGCGTGCACTGACTCAAGAAAAGCTTACATGTAAAGAAGCATTGAGCGCATTGGTAGGGCTTCCCGATCTTGCACTTGTCGGTGAAGCACACTATGTTCGTCATCGAAGTCTCAGCGATGTTTTCTCTTATTTTAATGAATCGCCCGAACTGTTAGAGTATTTCCCTTCCACTTTTGTCTACCATTTCGCACCCAACACACAGCCTTCAAGGATAGAACGTGATTTTTAATATGAATTTTTTACTGCTGGATTACGCGATTCGCTCGTTGATGCGGCGTTTTAGCAAGAATTTTTTTATCTTTTTGATTTTAAGCCTGCTGATTTTTCTGCTCGCTTCAGTTTTGATGATCGCCGATGCGATCAAATTGGAGCTAAATTCGACGCTGAAAACCTTGCCACAGATCACCTTGCAACGTTTTATCGCTGGCAAACAGAGCGATGTGCCTATTACACGCGCAGAGGCACTTTTGGACATTGAAGGTATTAGTGCAGTGACACCACGTGTGTGGGGTTACTACTATTTTAAACCCGCAGGCGTGAATTTTTCGGTGGTGGGCATCGACGCGTATGAGGAACAGTATTCACCAACACTTACGCGTCTGACCCAACATTTCGATATGAAACTGCTCGCCAATAAAGAGAGCATGATCGTAGGCGAGGGGGTGAAAAAAATCTTAGCCGAGAACTACTACAGCGACTTTTTTAACTTTATTACGCCCGATGGTCAGTGGAAAAGAGTGCCGATCGCTGGGGTTTTTCATTCCGATCTTGCTTTGGAGTCAAACGATCTTATCATTCTTCCTAAAAAACTTGCCTATGCCATTTTTGGCATGGAGGAGAGCAAAGCGACTGACATTGTGGTGAAAGTGGCGAATGTCAAAGAGATTGCGACCATTGTGCAGAAAATCACGACGCGCTATCCTGATATGCGCGCCATTACGCAAGATGACATTAGGGTGAGTTACCAAAATATTTTTGATTATAAAAGTGGTTTTTTTCTCTCCCTTTTTAGTGTTTGTGCGTTTGCCTTTTTTATTATCATCTACGATAAAACCAGCGGGCTAAGCTCCGAAGAGAAGCGGGAAATCGGCATTTTAAAAGCGATTGGTTGGAGCAGTGATGACATTGTGAAAGAGAAGTTTTATGAGAGTTTCATTCTCTCGTTGGGCGCTTTTTTACTGAGCATCTCATGCGCGCTTTTTTACGTGTATGCACTGCAAGCACCGCTCTTGCGCAACCTTTTTATGGGCTATTCTGAGCTCAAACCCACCTTTGTGCTTCCGTTTAGTTTCAATCTTTCCATGGTCATTTTGCTCTTTTTACTCAGCGTGCCCATTTACATAGCCGCGACCTTGATTCCCTCATGGCGTGCTTCAAGTTTGGATGCGGATGAGGTGATGCGATGATACAACTTCATGATGTGTGTAAAAGCTTTATGCAAGGCGATGAGAGCGTGTTTGCGCTGCGCCAAATCTCTTTACATGTAAAGCGTGGCGAGTGTGTCGTGCTCAAAGGAAATAGCGGAAGTGGCAAGAGTACATTGCTCTCCTTAATCGCAGGGCTTGCGCAACCCAACAGTGGCGAAGTGAGTGTGGATGGCAGGGAAATTTCAAAATTGCCTGAACCCTTTAGCGCCAAGTTGCGTCGTCAAAAGATCGGGTTTATCTTTCAGAAATTTCATTTGATTCCGCATTTGACTGCTCTTGAAAATGTCATAACACCCCTGATTCCTGAAAATCTTGCGCTCTCTCTTTTGGATGAAAAAGCCAAAACATCGATGGAGCAGTGTGGCATCGCGCATAAAGCGCAGATGCGCGTGAACCGACTCTCAGGAGGCGAGCAACAACGCGTGGCGATTGCCCGTGCTTTGGTCAATAACCCTCTGCTCATTTTAGCCGATGAGCCAACCGCCAATCTCGATGAAAACCTCTCGCGTGAGCTGATAGCGCAGTTTGAAAGACTTAAACATCAAGGCATTACGCAACTGATCGCAACGCACGATCCGCTCTTTTTTGAGCTTGGGTTTGTCGATCGCATCATCGAGATCAAAAATGGTGAACTGGTATGAGCTTGACGCCTGAAATTATCGCGCTTTTAACGCTAGATGCCATCTTTTGCTTTTTTGGGCTCATCGCGTGGGTTGTGGCGTTTCGCATCGCATTTCACTGGAACGCCAAAGCAACGACACCCTTGCAATACACGCTCTCCAAACAGAGCTATTTGGGTGCCATCATCATCAAGTATATTTTTATGCTCAAACTGCCGCTGTTTGCCTTTTTTATCTACACGTGCGACAAACTCTCTTCCATCATCGCAGGAGCGATGTGTGCCGCAGGGGTGGTGAACTCGGTCGATTTTGGGCTTTACTTGACGCTGTTTAAACTGCTCAATCTCTACCTTTTTGGCTTTTGGTTGCTCTTGCATTATGCTGATGTCAATGATGAAAAACTTCCCTTTACACGACTCAAATTTGTTCTGTTTTTACTTTTTTCACTGCCTCTTTTTGCCGAAATCGCGCTTGAAGTCTCGTTTTTTTCCAGCCTCAATATCAGCAAAATCGTCAGCTGTTGCGGAACGCTCTTCTCCGCGGCAAGTGATTCGTACATGTCACTGCTTTTTGTGGTCGATGAGCGCATTTGGGTCGGGCTCTTTTACGGCTCTTTTGGCATCACACTCTTGGCGTATGGACTTAAAAACCGTCTGCTTTTGATTGTCTCCAACGCGCTTTTCCTCATTTTTGCGATCATCTCGTTGATCATCTTTTTTAGCACCTATGTGTACGAGCTTCCGACACATCGTTGCCCGTTTTGTCTGTTGCAAAAAGATTATTATTATGTCGGGTACGCGCTGTATGCTTTCTTGTTTGCAGGCACGTTTTTGGGGATGGGCGGAGGCGTGTTAGCGCTTCTTTCACAACGAACTCAGCCTCGATTTATGCGTGCTTCTTTGGCATTTAATACGCTCTATCTGCTCAGCATTTCTGCCTATCCTCTCGTCTATTTTCTACGCAATGGAGTCTGGTTATGAAGCAAAAAATAGCTGTTTTTATTCTCGTACTTTTTCCTCTTCTTGCGCTGGGTGGGCTCTTTTGGTTTTTACATGTAAAGCATCAACTCCCCACGCAAATGATCAATAAAGAGAGAGTTCCATTAGAATTTAAGGACAATACCGTGACCTGCGCGCTTTGCAACATGTACCTTGTGGGTAAAAAACATACAGCGCAGATCATCACGAATGATCTTAAAACGCACTTTTTTGATGACATTGGGTGTGCCATTTTGTGGCTTAAGGAGCAGAAAATTGACCCTGAAACCATTACCCTGTGGGTCTTTAGTACTGAAAGTAATCGCTACATTGATGCGCTCAAAGCGTCGTACACATTCACCGAAGAGACACCGATGCTCTATGGTTTTGCCGCCTACGAAAATCCAAAAGAGGGTATGATAGACTTTACGGAGATGCGTCTTCGCATGCTCAGAGGCGAAAATATGAGCGATCCAAAAATACGACAACGACTCAAAGGACACTAAGATGAAAGTAGCGATCAGTGGGGCAAGCGGTTTTGTGGCGAACGCGTTAAAACAGAAATTTCCTGATTTTGTGGTGATTGAACGCAATGATGATGTGGAGACAATCGCGCATAAACTGAGAGATGTCTATGCCGTTTTCAATCTTGCGGGTGCTCCCATTGTGGCAAAGTGGGATGAAGCGTATAAAAAAGTGTTGTGGGACAGTCGTATTGAGACGACCAAAAAGCTTGTAGCGGCGATTCATCAAAGCGACGTAGAGCATTTCATCTCAACCTCTGCTGTTGGGATTTACCCCAATAATGTGCCCTGCGATGAAGAGAGCTCCAAATTAAGTGAAGATTTTTTAGGACATCTCGCCCTTGCATGGGAGAGGGAAGCACAAAAATGCACGAAACGCACGACCATTTTACGCTTTGGCGTGGTTTTGGGCGAGGGTGGAGCATTGGAGAAGATGTTGCCTGCGTTTCGGATGTTTCTTGGTGGCATCATCGGCGATGGCAGGATGATCACCAGTTGGATCGACATTGACGATCTGGTCTCTATCTATGCGTTTGTGCTTGAGAAGCGTTTGGAAGGCATTTTTAACGCGACATCTCCACAACCGCTTACGAATTACCACTTTACCAAAATACTGGGCAAGGTGTTGCATCGCCCAACGTTTTTTCCGGTGCCATCCTTCATCATTAAAATGCTTTTTGGCGAGGGTTCGACCGTGTTGCTTGATAGTAAAGAGGCGTACCCTAAAGCGCTTTTAAACCAAGGGTTTGTTTTTGCGTATCCTGATTTGGAGAGTTCCCTTCGTAAAATTTTGGCTTAGCGTTTTTCCAAAAAAAGTCGGATGCCTAGAATAATCATCACAACGCCCGAGATGGCATCCAGACTTTGGCGCACACTTTTTTTCGTGATAAAACCATTGGCGGAGACAATCGTGTAGATCAAAAGCCCAAGCCAAATCGTCCCAATGATAAAGTGAATAAGCGCCAAAAAGAGAGATTGCGCAAGAGCAGAGTGATCGTGTGAGATAAATTGTGGCAGAAATGCCATGTAAAAAATGATCGCTTTTGGATTGAGAACATTCGATAAAAAGCCCTCATGAAGCGATGTCCAAAAGGAAAACGGTTTTTTCTCCACAGCTTTTTGGTACATTTTTTTGGCATTCCAAAAAGAGCGAAGCGAACTCAGACCAAGCCAGAGAAGATAAAGCGCACCGATCGTTTTTAAAAGCATAAACGCCGTAGCCGAATAGAGCAAAATCGCTGAAATGCCTACGGCTGAGAGCGTTGCATGCACAAATAATCCCAAACAAATTCCCAAACTTGAAACGAGCCCATCACGAGCACCACCACGCAGAGTGTTGCGAATGACGATCATCGTGTCCGCTCCGGGTGTCATCGTCAGCAGGGTAATCGCAATTAAAAATGTCCAAAGCTCCAACGGCATTTTCTTCCTTTTTACATGTAAAGATTTAAATCATTAAAATTCCCTGTTTTAGGGCTTTTAAATGAAATGATTCGCATTAATTTTAAAATATTACAGCAAGAGAACTAAAAAGATATTGACTTATGATTTGAAAACGGTTATCATTTCAAAAACAAAAAGAGGTGATCGATGTCCGAAGCGCATTCAACCCTAACCGAAATCAGCCAACGTTTTGACAGTGAAGATTTGGCACTGCTTGCCAAACATCCCGATCTTCATTTTACGATCAACAATTACGAGCTCTTTACGCACCACGTTTTCAGCCGTGTCAAACGTCAAAATCCTGATAAATCAGTGGTTCAAGAGGCCGTTCGCATTGTGGTTCAAAGCGAAGAGTGTGCTGAGGCGTTGCATCTGTACCCCACATGGAAAATGATCGAAGGACGCGTCGATGTCGAGGCGTGCGAAGAGATCAGTCGGGCGATAGATGTGCTTGAATCCCAAGAGTGCAAACACATTTATCTACTTTTTCCCAGAAGTGCGAATTTTAGAAAACATGTGCCTGTGCGCAGCCCCAAACTAGATGCACTTGGGCTTGAATATACGCTTAAATTAGTCCCTTATACCATCTATTAAATCTTACGAAGGAGAAATAAGTTTATGAAAACAGCGGTCTTTTATGGAAGTACGAATGGCAATACCGCCGATGCGGCTTCAAAAATCAAAAAACGTTTCAATGCGGATCTTTACGATGTAGGAAAACTAAACAGTGGCGATGAACTTGCCCAGTACGATATGTTAATTTTAGGCACGTCCACATGGTACGATGGCGATTTGCAAGACGATTGGGAGAGCTTTATGAGTCATCTTAAATCAGCCGATCTGAGTGGTAAAATCGTTGCTCTGTTTGGTATGGGTGATCAAGAAGGCTATGGCAGTGATTTTGTCAATGGCATGCGCTTTATTTACGATGCTGCGATCGAAAAAGGGGCAAAAGTGATCGGTTCATGGTCGATTGATGGGTATTCGTTTGAGAGTTCCAACTCGGTCATTGATGGTAAATTTATAGGTCTTGCACTCGATGAAGACAATCAAAGCGATCTCACCAAAAGTCGGATTGAGTCATGGTGCGCCCAGTTGGAAGACGAGTTGAAGGCAAGTGCATGAGTGCATGTGACATTGCTTACACTAAGCCAAATCCTGCGGCGAGTCCAAAGTCAAAAAATGTCGAAAAACCTGAGCAAAACAGTGCAAAAAATGCAAAAGAGCGCCTACTTTTTTGCAAATGCACCTGCTAAATGTTAGATGAGAAGGCACTTCGCCTTCTCATTATTCTTGAACCATCACTTTATACGCGTAGTAAAAATCTGCATCATACCCTTCAATTTTACACTTCATAGGCTCTTTACATGTAAGCCACTCTTTTTTTAAAATCAGCGCTACATACATCTCTGCATCGTAAAAACGAAGCTCGTATTTTTTAAATTTTGGCTTGGGAATCGCAAAGGTGTAGATGAGCTTTTTAGCGTCAAACGAAGCGCTAAATTCGCCTACCCGTTTAAGATCAAACTCATCTTTCCCATCGGACATATGGATAAAATAACTGTACGGCTCTAACGTTCTAAAGTGATCTTTCTCCATAAAAGCAACCTCGTCAGGGTCGAGTTTTTTGTTTTTGTTTTTATCGTAATCGTCCATCAACATCGCCGAACTCATCTCATCAAAACGCCACGTTAGGATGATTTTTTCAGGCAAAACGTCCACTTTTGTCTCGATAAAGACATGCGGATGCGCGGATGCAAATGTACCAAAACAACAGGCGTAAAAAAGTAGGCGAAAAAACACAAAAACTCCTTAGGCGATCAGTAGAATAAAGCCAAGGCTTAGCATAATCAAAAGGCTGATAGGCTCACTGTAGGTGAGAATTTTAGGGATTTTGGTTTGAAAACGGTTTTGGGTAAAGACCGAAGCGATGGCGGTGAGTGCGATGACACTGCTCATGCCCAAACTCATGCTAAGAGCCGCCATAAATCCTAAAAAATAGGCTCCCGTATTCAGCGCAAAAATAAAGATCGTGATGGTGCCAGGGCAGGGAATGATCCCAGCGCTTAAAACCACACCCCAGTCGGTACTTTGGGACTTTGGTGAGCAGGCAGAACAGTTACATGTAAACGGGTGCGCCGAAAAAGCGACGATTTTGGGTGTGCGTTGCAATGCTCTTATTTTCTGCCAACTCAAATACCCTGCAATGGCGATAATCATCAGCGCCGAAAGCTTGGTTGCATAGTAGGTGACATCGGTAAAAAAGGCGTTAAAAAAGAGATCAAAGAGGGCGTAAATGACCAGTGTGAGTATAAATGCCGCAAAGGTATGCACGATGCCAATGAGGGCGGCCATGCTGATCGCTTTGGTGTAGCGATGTTTGGATGCAAAGAGGTACGAGCTTACAAGCGCTTTGCCATGCCCAGGACCTGCGGCGTGAAGCAGTCCGTAGAGAAACGAAGTACCTAAAAAAAGTGCGTAGGCGACAAACGTGCCTTTTTCTTTGAGTGCGTTCATCGCCCCTTGGATGTTTTGTTGCAGATGCGCTAGACGTGATTGAAGCCACGAGAGTGAAGGCGGAAGCTCTTTGGGTTGCTCCACCGATGCAGGTGGTGTGGGTATCGCTTTGGCAGGAGGTGATGCAGGAGCATCACTTTGGATGAGCTCGCCATCGGTGATTTTGGTAAACGCGATGTGGTTAAAGAGGTTGAATTCCATCGCAAACGGTTTTGCGATCGTATGCGTCACGCTGTGAACTAAAAATTTAAAATATTCCTCTTTATCTTCGATGACAAAAGAGATCTCATCGCCCTTTGTGACTTCTTGATTGACCTCTGTGGTGAAGCGAAAATGGAGCGCACTGCCTTCTTGCCAAAACGCTCTTTGCAGCACTTTTATAGGGATTTTTATAACATGTGCTTGAGCATCTTTTGCACTCACATACTCGATACTGGTGAGGTAATTTTTCTTAGAAATGTAGTTTTCTAAGATGATCCTTATGCGCCCTAACTCATTGGGGTCAAGTTTTTTATTGTGGTTTTCATCGTAACGTTCTAAAAGTGAGTTAATGAAATCTTGGCTGAAACTCCATAGAAAGCTGATCGACGTGATCTTTGAAGGTGAGCCTTCCATCGTAATAGCTACCGTGGCAGAAGGCGTGTAAAGTGCGCACAATGCACAAGCACAGAGTTGATAGGGAAGGGTTAGAAGCATAAAAGCTAAAAGAAATTTTTTGCACATGATTTAAAAAGCCCTCGTAGACATGGGGTTGGCTAAAAACCAAACGCCTAAGGCAATGACACACAAAACACCCACAAGGCGCAAAACCCAGAACCAGCGCGGATGTTTAACGATAGGGCGTACTTTTTGAAAACGGTTCACCACTAGACCTGCGAGTGAGATGGTCAGTCCCATGCCCAGACTCATAAAAACAGCCGCGATGATGCCAATGCCAATGTGCCCCAACGTGATCGCAAAAAAACAGAGCGTGATAACGCCAGGACAGGGTACGACACCTGCTAAAAGAACCACGCCAAAACGGCTATTGTGTGGGCGAATGCTCTCCTTGGTGATCGTGCGTGAGCGCCACACATCAAAAAGGAGCCAACAGCCCATCAGGACGATGAGCCCGCCTGAGATTTGAAAAAGTGGAGGGTTGACTTGGCGAAAGAGTTTCATCGCGCTGATCTGGATGATATAGGTTGCGCTGAGTGTTACTAAAAGGGCTGAGAGCGCATGTACGATGGCAATGAAAAAGCCTATTTGAAAGACGTGCGAATGTTTGGTGGGATTGGCTAAAAGGTAGCCTGCAACGAGTGCTTTTCCATGTCCTGGTCCTATGGCATGCACGACACCGTACCCAAACGAGAGGACAAAAATAAGCAGCATCGGCAGTAGGTTTCCCTCATCAATGGCTCTAAAATGAGCAGAGAGTTCGGTATTGAAATAACGATTGGCTTCGGCAAAAGTTGTGGCAAGGGATGAAAGCATGATGGTCTCCAAAATAAGTACCGCCATTGTAGCTCACCATCATTGTGAAAAAGCTAAATGGCACTGTTTTTAATGAAAAAGTGTTTCGTAGTTTTTTAGGCGAAAATGGGGCACTATACCGCTTTGATCTATAAATGCTTGAACGTTTTGATTAGCAAAAAAACCGTAATCTTCGATAAGCATCGTTTGCACACCTGCCGCGCATCCACCTAAAATATCTGTGTGAAGCGTGTCGCCAACCATGAGAATGCGCTCTTTGGAAATGCCCCATTCTTGATGGGCTCTATGCAAAGCATGCTCAAAAATAGTGTTAAAAGGTTTGCCCACAAACGACATCTGTTCAAACAACGCATCATCGCTTAAGAGCGTGTAAAAACCAGGCTCTTTTGAGTAAACGCCTTCGCCTCTTGGCGCGGTGATGTCTGGATTGCCAATCCAGATAGGTTTTGCCTTTACATGTAAGCTTTCAATCCAGCGTTTTTGAAGCGTTTCGTTCCATGATGCAGTGCCTAAAAAGAGAAACGCATCGCTCTCCCAAAATGCCTCATCGGGAGCAAAGGTGTGAGAAAAGCTCTGCTCCAGTGCGTGTCCTTGCTGCGCAATAACACCCCATGAAGGCTTTATACTGGGATCAAATACCCGCCAAAGCACTTCACGACTGGTAATCACCTGCGACGCATCGAAGTGAAGCCCAATGCTGTGAAAAAAAGCGAGAAGATACGCTTTGGGCATGGAGGCAGAATTGGAGAGAATAAAAAAGGGCTTTTTGGCTTTATTCAAGGCCTCGATGAACTTTTTAGCCCCCTCAATTGCTCCTGTGCCAACGTTTAAAACCCCAAATGCATCGAGGAAAAAACCATCAACATGCTCAAACAGCGTTTCGACATGAGACAGCGTTGTGGCGTTTCTGGGAAACGAAGCAGAAGGAAGGCGATGACGAATGGATTCGTAGGCATCAAATGCCTTTTGGGTTTCCAACGCTTGCATCAAAGAATCGCTTGCCTGATTTTAGCTGAGAGGGCTTCGGAAAAGATGACGGTTGCAAAAATCAAAAGAACGATTAAAATCACTTGTGGCCATGCCAAAACACTCAAAGAAGCTTGCAATTCCAAGCCAATGCCTCCTGCTCCGACGAGCCCTAAAATCGTTGATTCGCGAATATTAATATCCCAACGAAAGAGCGAAATTCCGATGAAACTGGGCAAAATTTGCGGCACAATCGCATAATCAATAATCTGAAGCGTGCTCGCACCCGTTGCGCTTAGGGCTTCAACAGGCGTTTGATCGACCTCTTCGATGGCTTCATAAAGCAGTTTAGCGACAAACCCAATGGAGCGAAATGCGATGGCGATAATGCCTGCTAAAAGCCCCGGACCTAAAATGGCTACGAGTAAAAGCGCCCAAATTAACGAGTTAATGGAGCGTGAAGCGACGATAATAAACAGCGCAACGGGACGCACGAAAAGCGTGGAAGGCGTTGTGGTGCGTGCGGCTAAAAAAGCGATGGGGAATGCGAGGATGATGCCTATCAACGTTCCTATGGTTGCGATATTGAGCGTATCCCACAGCGGTTTGAGCAGTGTTGGAAGATAACTCCAGCGTGGCGGAAACATACGATCAAGCAGGTCATGCGCTTGGGTTGGCGCATCGTAAATAAAAACCCACATCGTATCGCGTGTCATTGCCTGCCAACACATCATGAAAAAACTAATGCAAAAAAGCCAAACAAACCACCACAACCACGCTTTTAAACGCATACGTTTTTGCCAGATGAGCTCTTCTTCTGATGTTAAATGAACCATTTTCGTAAGTACCCCGATACATATTCGCATAAAAAAACAATGGCAATAATTAGCAATAAAACCGCCGCCGCTGAGTCGTATTCATAGCGTTCAATCGCCGTATTGAGCGTTGCGCCAATGCCACCTGCTCCGACAATGCCAATCACAGCGGATTCTCTGAAATTAATATCCAAACGGTAAAGCCACAACCCAACCAGACGTGGCATGATTTGCGGCATAATAGCATAATGCAAGGTTTGCAACCATGAAGCTCCCGTCGCACGAATGGCTTCAAGTGGAGCTTTATGGATGCCTTCAATCTCTTCTGCCAGCAGTTTTGCCAAAAACCCTATGGTGGCAAACGTCAGTGTTAAAAAGCCTGCAAAGGTGCCAAATCCAAAGAGAGCAACCAAAAAAATAGCGACAATGACCTCTTGCATGGAGCGAGAGATGCTGATAAAAAAGCGGCACAGAGCGTAAATACTTTTTGTGCTGATGTTAGACGCTGCCCCAATTCCCACAGGAATGGAGAGTAAAATGCCCACAAAGGTCGAAGTCAGGCTCATCGTAAGGCTTTCAATCATGCCCGATTGAATGTCGCTCCAACGTGTGGTGAAATTGGGATGCAAAAAAGCATCGACAAAACGCCAACCCCGCTCAAACCCTTCTAATACACGACTCCAATGAAGATCAATACTTGCCGTTGCCACAATAAGATAGAGGATAAAACAGACCCAAAGAAGCCAACGCCACTTTGCTTGGGGAATAATATAATGCGGTCGATGCCATGACTGCATCATACGGCAAGCTCTAATTTAACCGTGATGCTCTCAGGGGTAAGCGTGGCGACTGGAGCCTCTTTTTCTTGGGGCGCTGTTTGCCACTCCTCTTTGCCATAGATTGTTGTTAACACCGCTTCATTGAGCTCACTTGGGTTTCCATCAAAGACGATTTTCCCTTCATTGATTCCGATGATGCGATCAACAAAGGTTTGCGCCAAAAGAACGTCGTGAATGTTGATGATAGCAGGTAACTGCTGCTCTTTGCAGATCTCTTTGATGAGGCGCATGATTTGTCGTGAAGTTTTAGGATCTAAGCTTGCGGTGGGTTCGTCAATCAGCAGTAAGGAAGGCTCTTGCGCAAGTGCTCGCGCAATGCCAACACGCTGTTTTTGCCCACCACTGAGTTCATCAGCACGTTTGTTTACATGATCCATCAGTCCAACACGTCCTAAATATCCGAACGCTTTTTTGATCTTCTCTTGCGGAAATTTACGAAAAAAAGAGCGCCAAAAAGGGACATAGCCCAGTGTTCCAGACAGAACGTTTTCCATGACGCTGAGGCGTTCGACCAAAGCGTATTCTTGAAAAATCATCCCGATACGACGGCGTTGTTCACGCAGTCTGGACGAAGAGAGGTGGGTTAGTTCAATGCTCTCAAGCGTGATAGAACCGCTTGTGGGTTCTATCAAACGGTTAATACACCGAATCAATGTGGATTTACCTGCACCGGAGGGTCCAATAAGCCCTACCATCTCTCCTTTTTGAACGTCAAAATTGACATCATCTAAGACAAGACGAGCGTCTTTGTATGACTTACTAAGATGCTGAATCGATAACATACCTTACCTTATTTGCACGTGTAACTAACACCCATGGCGTCATCGATTTTACGAACGACGTCCCAATGCTCTTTAAACGTGATAGGAATAAATTTTGTTTGGTTCGCACTGGCGAACTCTTTTTCGAGTTTGGTGCCTTTCCAGTCAAAGGTAAAAAACGCTTGTTTGATTTTTTCTTGTAATTCAGGTTTTAAATTATACGCCATACCATAACCCGTGGTTGGGAACGTTTGGGATTTGTAGATGCTGACGAGTTGCTCTTTTTTGATCACATTTCGCTCTAGCATACGCACCAAAACAGAGTTGGCAATAGACGCAGCTGGATAATCTTTATTGGCAACACCTAAGATGGAGTTGTCATGCTTGCCTGAAAAAACGGGTTCAAAATCTTTTTCCGCTTCCATATGAAATTCCGCTTTTAGAATGGCTGAGGGTGCTTTATAGCCTGAGTTAGAGGTTTGAGATGTAAAGGCGAGTTTTTTACCTTTAATATCTTCTACTTTTGTAATGCCCGATCCTGGATAGGTGATGATTTCCATCTCGTAACCGTAAGAGTTGTCTTTTGCTGCCATCATGGTAAAGGGTTTAAAGCCTGCACACGCAACGGCAATGGGGTTGGAGCCTGTGTTAAATCCCGCTACATGTAAACGCCCAGCTCGCATCGCTTCGATTTGTGCGGCATTGGACTGAACGGGGAAAAATTGCACTTTTTTACCCGTCACTTTTTCCATATGTTTTAAAAAATCTGCCCACACTTCAACGTAAACCGCAGGGTCTTCCACAGGCGTGTACGCAAAAATGAGTGTGGAGGGATCTAGAAGTTTTGAAGCCTCTTTTGGAGTATCGGCTACCATATCGCCATCTTTGTCCTCATAGCGAGGATCCAGTTTAAACTCTGCCCATGCGAAGCTCGAACATAGCACAGATGCTAAAAGTAATTGTATAAAACGTCTCATGATAGAACACTCCTTGTTTCAAAAATATAGAAATTACTTTACTACGGGTAGATTACAAAATGATTACGCATAAATAATGATAATAAATCTCAAAGTTATGCAAAATTAAGCTTTGTTTGTCTATTATTTCAATAACAATTATCAAAAAGGAGAAGTTATGTCAGCGGTTCTTGTCATTGGTGGAGATAAAATTGATTCAATAACGTCTGTTTTGCAAGATTTCTCTTTTGAGAAAGTCACGCATTGGGATGCGCGAAACCCTTCTGTGGTTAAAAAAGAGATTCCTCAGGATGTCACATTGGTGATCATGCTGACCAACTTTTTGAACCATAATGCAATGAATAAGTTCAAAAACGAAGCGAAACGTAAAGCGATAGAGTTTATCTGCGCGAAACGATCTGAAAGCTCTGTTTTTTGTGAACTCTGTAAAAAATACAATCCAAACGGCGGTTGTCTGTTAGAAAAATAAGCGTTTAGAGGGAAGTCATAACGTGCATTATGGCTTCTTTTAAACACTTTTCAAAGGTTTTATCATGTCTTTTTCCCCTTTCTCTCGCGACCGACTCCTCAATTATGATGATATCTGTACGATTATCGAAAATCAGAATTTTTGGGTTGAGTATGA
Source organism: Sulfurospirillum multivorans DSM 12446 (assembly GCF_000568815.1). Taxonomy (NCBI): domain Bacteria; kingdom Pseudomonadati; phylum Campylobacterota; class Epsilonproteobacteria; order Campylobacterales; family Sulfurospirillaceae; genus Sulfurospirillum; species Sulfurospirillum multivorans. The sequence goes on along the minus strand of NZ_CP007201.1, from coordinate 2,663,119 downwards.
GCCCATTATCGATATGAACAACGGTGATATTTTTGGTTATGAAGCATTGGCGCGTTTTGTTATAGAAGGAAAGCAAATTCCCCCGACGCCTATCTTGGAGGTTGCCCACGAAGAGAGCGAACTTTTTTTTCATTTGGAGCGGGCGCTTAAAATTATGCAGCTAGCCCATCGCCCTAAAAAAGGGATGCTGTTTGTCAACATTGACCCTCATAATTTTAGCGATAGCGATAAGATTCGTTATTGGCATACGCTCTTTCGTGACATTCAAAATCTCTGCATCGAAGTCACTGAAAATACGGGCGATATGCAAGTTTCGCTTCTCTCTTATTGTTTGGATGAGATTCAAAAAAGTGGCATTCCCATTGCACAAGATGACATCGGCAACGACCAAAAGCCATTTTGTTTTGATTTGACGAAGCGTGCCCAGTTTTTAAAATTTGATCGAACATGGCTTTTAAAAATCAGAGCATGTGCGGATTATCAAGAGATCCTCAAAGGGTTTTTGAGCTTTGCAAAAGCGCAAGGTAAAAAAAGCATCCTAGAAGGGGTTGAGAGCGAAGAAGATTTTGCTGTGGCAAAGGAATTGGGCGTTGATTTTGTGCAAGGGTACATTTTTAAACACTTAAATATGCGCAGTCAAAGGTAGCACTCTCCCCATTCTATTAACACCGTTAACACGAAAAAAGCATCGTTCAAAAGGGTGCTTGAGCACGGCGATGGCGAAAAATTAGACAGTATAATTTGATAAAAGTTATTGATTTCATGGTAAATTAAGCTCAAACAGTCTAACATTCTGATAATGGTTATTACATAAATAGAGGTCGAATGGAAAATATTAAACTTGCCGTAGATTACGGTGCACTTGGGATTTTGCTTTTTATGAGCATTTTGGTTTTAGGGTATGCGATCGAACGTGTTCTTTTTTTTAGAGCGTTACATGTAAAGAGTTACGAGAGCAAAAACAGGCTTGAACGCGATGTTTCAAAGAACTTGACGATCATCTCTTTGATTGGTTCTAACGCGCCTTATGTTGGGCTTTTAGGAACGGTTGGTGGCATTATGGTGGTCTTTTATGAGATCGGCATCAGCGGTGGAGCGCTCGATACGTCTAAGGTCATTGTAGGGCTTGCTTTGGCGCTTAAAGTAACAGCGGCAGGACTGATCGTCGCGATTCCTTCGACGATGATCTACGGTGGTTTTTTGCGCAAAGTGGATTTGGCAGTGAGTGAGTGGGAAGATGAGAGCATTAAAAAAAGTTGAGGGGATCAATGTCGTCCCACTCATCGATATTATGCTGGTACTTCTCACGATTGTTATGACGGTCTCATCGTTTATCGCCCTTGGCAAGATCGAGATTTCCCTTCCACAAGCGACCAACTTTAGCAAAGTTGAACCTAAATTTTACGAGATTGGCATCACCGCCGATCATCAGTTTTTTATCAACAACGAATTTACCCCACGCGATGAGCTCTCTGTCAAATTTGACAGCCTCACCAAAGACGATTCGGTTGCCATCAGTGCCGATAAAATGGCAGCGTATGAAGATTTTATCTACGTGATTGATCTGTTAAAATCCAAAGAGATTGAAAAAATTGGCATGGTGGTCAATAAAAATGAGTAGTGATACGAAAAAAGTAGACTCCAAAGAGCTTTTTAAAGAGGGCAATACCGTGCACATTGTCCACAATGGCGCTGTCTACACCCTTCGTATCACCAAAGACAATAAACTAATTTTGACGAAATAACGCGTTAAAGGAGAAGCCATGGCATACCAAACCTACACGGCAACGAAAACTTATGAAGGAAGGGCTCTTGGCCTTTCGATCTTTTTACATGTAAGCGTGATTGGATTTTACCTTCTCTTCTTGCATCAAAAACCTTTGGATATTATCCCTTCTAAGACCGTGGTTTTGGAGATTTCCAACATCGAGCGCGTTGCGCCAAAGCCCGTTCTTCCACCTCCTCCTGAGCCTGTGGAAGAGGTGAAAAAAGTCGAACCGATTAAGCCGATTGAAAAAATCAAACCACTGCCTAAACCGATTGTCAAAAAAGAGGTGGTCAATCCTGAACCCATTCGTGAAGAGGTAGTACAACCTCCCGTTGAAGCGGTTAAACCCGTTGTTGCGCCGCAAGAAGTTGCCCCCATTACCCCTACATCAACCAGTGCTGAACCGTATGAGCGTACTGATTTTGAGATTATTCGTGACAAAGTATTGTCTCGCCTAAGCTATCCGAGTGTGGCGCGTCGTATGGGTTGGAATGGTGTCGTGCAGGTCGCTTTGGTCATCAATCCTGAGGGAAGGCTGGTGAGTGCAACGATCCATCAAAGCTCTGGCAGAGCCATACTGGATGATGCAGCACTGAACGCCGCTTTAAAACTGAGAGGCGACCAACTCCCAAAACCTAAAAGTTTAAGTACGGTCATCTTGCCGATTGCTTTTAAACTAAAATAACGTTTATTGGTATGTTTGAGCGCTACTACAAGGAACTCGTAGGTTATTTTAGTCACACGCTCAATGATGCTGAACAAGCTAAAGATGTGGTGCAAGAGACGTACCTTCGCATCAGTGCAATGGGGGAGCGTGCGGACGCTGTTTTAGAGCCACGCGCTTTTTTGTACCAAACGGCGAAGCGTATCATTATTGACGAGTGGCGTAAAAACAGACATTTTGACGCGGTGGAGCTTCGTGAGGCGGAGCAGATCAGTGCTGAACATGAAGAGCCGCTTGAACATCTGCTCTCTTCTGGTCGCATGAAAACCTTGCACCATACGATCAATTCACTCCCTCCACGTTCCCAAGAGGCGTTTAAACTCCACAAATTTGAAGGGCTTTCGCATAAAGAGATCGCTTTAAAAATGGGCATTAGCAAAAATGCGGTTGAAAAGCTCATTATGCGCGCCCTCATCGCCTGCAAAAATTCGGTGGATGCGATGCACAAGGAGGAGGCATGAGTCAAGCGTGGATTGATGAAATGGCAGCACTTTGGTTTACTAAAGTTCAAGATGGACTCAGCTTTTCAGAGCAAAGAGCGTTTAAAAAATGGTTACATGTAAACCCCGAACACTCAAAAGCGTACGCACAGTTTGAAGCGTTGTGGCACGATCTTGATGGGCTTTCACCGATCCAAAACCGTACCTGTTTTAAAAAGCGCCTCAAACCGTGGTTTGGGTATGCCTGTGCGTGCGTAGTTGCCTGTTTTTTCATTGCTTTTTTGCAGTGGCAGACGTGGAACAGTCGTCTTGAGTTTGCGCAAAATATGGCGACGCCTGTGGGTGCGATGCGTGAATATACGCTGCTAGATGGCACCACACTCTTTCTTGATACCGATACCAACGTGAGTGTGGAGTACTACAAGCAGAAGCGTTTGGTAAAACTGCATCAGGGTCAACTGGTTTTACATGTAAGCAAAGATGCCGCTCGGCCGCTGTTTGTCGAAGCTAAAAATGTGCAAATTCGCGTCACGGGAACGCTCTTTGAAGTCCGCAATGTGGAGAATCACGTCCGTATCAGCGTGGAAGAGGGGAGTGTGGAGGTGTCGCACAAACGCTTTGAAGATGGCAGCGTTTTGACGTTGGCGAGCTTGAGCGCGAAAGAGCAGATCAGCTTGGATGAACGGGGGTTTGTTTTGAGTGCTTCCACTCTGCACAACGACTCGGTTGCTCCGTGGCGTAGCGGTCGTTTGATTTTCGATAAAACACCGCTTAGGGAGGTGCTGTTTGAGTTTGAGCGTTATGGGGCGAAAAAAACGATGATTGCCTCTTTGGAACTGGCTTCCATACCGCTTTCTGGGAGTTTTGAGGTCGAGCGATTTGGCAGTTTTTTAGAGATGCTTCCCAAAGTTTTACCGCTAAAAACTCTCAATGTTGGGGATAACGTGGTGATTGAAAAACGATAAATTTTTATTTTTTGATAACGGATGTCAGGTTTTTAATTTTCCTTACGTCTTCTCTTATATGAAAACTATTATCAAATAAGGAGAAGATTTATGATGAAATTTCGCACCCTATCCATTGCCGTGGCGGCGGCTTTGGCGCTTTATTCGCCTCTCTTGGCGGAGAGTTTCCCCTCTTTACATGTAAACATCGCATCTCAAAGTTTAAGCTCTGCCCTTGGCGAATTTGCCAAACAAGCCAAGCTTCAACTCATCGTTGATTCTAAACTGCTTGAAGGCAAAAAAGCGCCAACGCTTCAAGGCGAAATGAGTCTCAAAGAGGCACTTGCCAAACTGCTCAAAGGTACAGGTTTGGAGGCGACGATCCAAGGGGATGTGATGGTGATCAAACCTCAAAATGACGCGGAAGTCGCCCTCGATGCGATCACAATCAGCGCGGCGCAAGCAACGACAGAGGGCACAGGCTCCTATACGATAGGTTCAACGAATACCGCCACCAAACTCAATCTCTCACTACGTGATACGCCTCAATCCGTCGTCGTGGTCACGCGTCAGCAAATTGAAGACCAAAATTTAGAGTCGTTTGCCGATGTGGTGAACTCCATCGCAGGTTTTAATGCCCCTGTGTGGGATACGGATCGGACGTATATTACGATGCGGGGTTTTGAGGTGGATTATTACCAAATCGATGGAATGCCAACGTATTATGGTGGTAACATTCAGCAAGATTTGGTGATGTATGACCGCGTGGAAGTAGTACGTGGTGCGAACGGTTTGATGAGTGGGGCGGGTGAGCCAGCGGCGAGCATTAATTTTATGCGAAAACATGCAACTTCCAAAGAGGCAACAGGAACGCTCACAGCCAAAGCGGGCAGTTGGGACAATTACCGAGGCACGGTCGATGTCCAATCGGGTGTGAATGAACCAGGAAGTGTGCGTGCACGCGTGGTTGTAAGCAAAGAGGATAAAGACTCGTTTGTTGATTTTTACCATAAAGATACCGAAGCATTTTATGGCATCGTGGACGCCGATATTGGGGACAATACGCTCTTTTACGCAGGGGTGAGTTATCAAAACAACAGTGCCGATGGAAGCTCATGGGGTGGCGTTCCTGCGTGGTTTAGCGATGGCACACGTACGGATTTTGGCGCGTCCGCTTCCTTTACGCCTAAATGGACCTATTGGGAAACTGAGACCAAAACGATTTTCACAGGTGTTGAGCACACGTTTGCCAATGACGTCAAGCTCAAAGCCAATTACACCCATTTAGAATTTGAATCCGACTCAAAACTAGCACTTACAGGCTATTATGAATTTCCTGATCGCACAACGGGTTTAGGGCTTAATTCGGTTTATGCCGGTAAATACCAGACAGAAAACAAGCAAGATACGATTGATATTTATACCTCCATTCCCTTAGAAGTGGGTGGATTGAAACATGAAATTCTTGTAGGATTTGCCTACAATCAAGAAGACAGCATCACCCATACGAGTGACCCACTGAGTTCTGTTTCGACACAAAGTGTTTACAGCTGGAATGGCAATATTCCAGAGCCAGATTGGTCAGATTTTTACAAAACGGAAGATACGGTAACGAAGCAGTTAGGGGCGTACCTTGCCACGCGTATTGCGTTGCGTGAGGATCTAAAGTTGATTCTTGGAAGCCGTGTGAGCAATTGGGAATATGAAAATAAGCTGAGTGACTACAGCTACGAGCATGACCATGTCATAACGCCTTATGCAGGGGTTGTTTACGATTTGGATGAGGCACATTCTGTGTATGCAAGCTATACCGACATCTTTAAACCGCAAGATTACCGCGATAAAAGTGGTAATTATCTTGATACCAAAGAGGGTGCAAGCTATGAAGCGGGCATCAAAGGTGAATATTTTGGTGGAAAACTCAACGCAGCACTGGCTGTTTTTAGAATGGAGCAAGACAATGTTGCCGAAGCCGATGGGGCAAATTTCGTGCCAGGCACGACAACCCAAGCCTATTATGGCGCGGCAGGTGTTGTGAGCAAAGGGTATGAAATTGACCTCTCTGGTTCTATCACGCCTGAATGGAGCGTTTCTGCGGGATGGGTACAGTTTAGCGCAAAAGATGCTGAGAATGTTGATGTTACCACCACCCATCCACGCAAAGAGGCAAAACTGGGTACGACCTACAAAATGGGTCAATTGACCTTAGGTACGGTGCTAAGTTGGCAAAGTAAGTTTTATGAGTCCACCACCGATTCACTCGGAAATGCGGTCGATCTGACCCAAGACGCTGTTTTCTTAGTCGACGTGATGGCAAAGTACCAAATCACCAAAGCTTTATCAGCCCAACTCAATGTTGAAAACCTCTTCGATAAAGAGTACTACTCCAACATCGACTACAGCACGCAAGTGATTTATGGCGATCCACGCACCGTGACACTCACGATGAAATACACCTTTTAAATCTCTATGACTGCTGCCATAGGATTCACTCTGGTAGCAGTCAAGATGACGAAAAAAGAGGCAGATAAACGCCTAAAAATGTTCGCAAAAGAGACTATACTTTTCTAAATCATTTGAGGAGTTGAAGGCATGAGCTTAGTGATTGCGGCAAAACTTATCCACATCGCCTCGGCGATACTGTTTATTGGATGTATCTATTTTCGTAACTTCATCTTACCGCGTGCGCGTTTTGCCCTAGACAGCGCCCAATTTGAAGCGATGGAGAGTGCACTTTCCCCTCGTACCCGTTTTATGGGCAAAATCAACAATACCCTGTTACTTTTCAGCGGTCTTTTCCTAGCCTACACCTATTTTGATCCAACCAATGTGCTTTTACATGTAAAGATGACCTTAGGGCTGATCGTGATCGCGATGTTCTTTGGCGCCCCACTCATTATGCACCGTTTTGCAGGTGAAAAGAAGCGTAAAATCAAGACGATTTACCATCACATTATGTTTGCATTGATGGTGTGTATTGTTATCCTCTCTCAAACGATGTTTGCGTTTTAACACAATACCCTCCCACTAAAATACAGTCTATTTTTTGTATTTCAAACGATACACTCATTCCCAATTGATTCTAAAATTCCTTCTTAATTGAAAACAACTATCAATGTTATTAGCTTTTAAGTGAAGTTAATCTATGATAAGTGGACTAAAATCAAGGGACATTGATGTATTTAAATGAGCTGAAAAAAGGGCAGAAGTGCACGTTGGTAAAGATTCACGCGAGCGGAAAACTAAGGCAAAAGCTTTTGGATATGGGATTTATTTTTGGAGCGGACATTGAAGTGGTGCGCGAAGCACCGTTGTATGACCCGATGGAACTGCGCATTCATAACTATCTCATCAGTCTAAGGCGCACGGAAGCTGGGATGTTGGAGGTAGAAGCCGTATGATCAAAGTTGTCTTAGCCGGTCAGCCCAACTGTGGCAAATCGACCATTTTTAACTTAGTGAGCGGCATTCACCAACACATTGCCAACTATCCGGGCGTCACGGTCGATAAAAAGATCGGACGGTTTAGTTACCACGGTGAAAAGATCGAGATGGTGGATTTGCCAGGCACCTACTCGTTTAGCTCCTACTCGCTGGAAGAGCGCGTGGCGAAGCGGTTTATCTATGAGGAAACACCCGATATCATTTTAAACATTGTGGACGCGTCTAACCTCAAACGCAATCTTTATCTTACGTTTCAACTCTTGGAGATCGGCATCCCCGTCGTTGTGGTGCTCAATATGATGGACGTTGCCACACGAAGGGGCATTGAGATCGACCCAGAAAAGATGCAAGCACTGCTTGGCTGTCCTGTTGTGCGCGCGAGTGGCTCTAAAGGCGAGGGTGGCGAAGGAATCATGCAAGCACTGCTTGAGACGTATCATGTTAAAGCGCAGTACGTTCCGTTTCGAATGGATTATGAGAACTTAGAGCCGTTTATCCAAGAGATTCACAACACGATTGTGCCCAAAGAGAGTGCACTCAATCAGCGTTGGCTTGCTCTTAAAGTGCTTGAAAATGATGAGACGATTATTGAAAAGCTCTCTGTTACCGAAGCTCAACGAGCCGAAGTTGAGGCTTGCGAAGCGCGGTTTCACTCCATCTCTGGCAAAGACAGTGCCGCCTTTTTTGCGCTTCATCGCTACGAGGCTGCAGGTCTTATCTTTCATCAATGTGCAAACGTGAACAAACTCCAAGGTGAAACGCTCAGCGACAAGGTCGATCACTTCATTCTCAACCGTTGGTTGGCGTTTCCTATTTTACTTTTGATTATGTTTTTGGTTTATAAGCTCTCCATTGTCGGTGGGTATAAATTGACCGATTACACGTGGCCGATCTTAGCGGCGTTTAAAAATTTTGTGATTGAGAGTGTGCCCTCACCGGATCTCATTTATGTGCCACTTTTTACGGACCTTGCGATCTGGATGGTGAACAGTGCCAATGCGCTGATGAACTATATTCCCGTCTTTTTCATCTTGTTTGCGATGATCGCTATTATGGAAGATGTGGGGTATATGCCGCGTCTTGCATTCATTTTGGATCGCGTCTTTAAAAAATTTGGTCTGCATGGGCAGTCCACGCTTCCCTTAGTTTTGGGTGGCGCGATGGTCGGTGGGTGCGCGGTTCCGGGTGTCATGTCGACCAAAGGCATTGCCGATGAGCGCGCACGTATGGCGACGATTTTGGCGGTGCCGTACATGAACTGTTTAGCCAAAGTTCCGTTTTACACGCTTATTTTGGGAAGTTTTTTCAAAGAAGAGATGGGTTTGATGATGTTTTACATCTCGACGGTGACCCTTTTTGTAGCATTGATCGTCTCCAAATTGCTCACCAGTACGGTGCTTCGAACCAAAGAGACGGCGCCTTTTGTGATGGAATTACCGCCGTATCATTTGCCGACCTTTAAAGGGGTCGTGATTAAAGCGGCGCAACGGGTGTGGGTGTATATTAAAAAAGTTGTGAGTATCGTGCTTGCCGTGGCCGTTGTTCTTTTTGCTTTATTGCAATTTCCTGGATTGAGTGAAACATCCAAAGAGGCATTTGAGCTCAAACTCATTGATGCGCTCAGTCGTTTTGATGCGACCGCTCAAACCACGGCGTATTATGAAAGCGTCAACAGTCGCGAGAAGGTTTCGGCTCTTTTAAACGCGTACGATAGCTACAAAGCAAAGCGTATGCTCTCCTCAAGCAGCGAGTCGGCGCAAAAGGTCGATGAGGTGTTTAAGCAGAAGCTTGAAAAAGGGTTTGTACTGTTAAAACCTGGCAAAGATGCGGAAGCCAAAAGCATCAATACTGCCCTTGTGCAACTCTCCAATGCGCGTAAAGAGATTTTGCGCAGTATGAAAAATGAGAAAATTGAGAACAGTTTTTTAGGGATGGTGGGGCGATCCATGGAGCCTTTGACCCAATTTGCAGGGTTTGATTGGAAGATCAACGTGGCATTTTTAAGCTCATTTGCCGCGCGTGAAAGTGCAGTTGCTACGCTTGGATCGTTGTATGAAAACAACAAAGCCGACTCCATGCGCGCGGAAGAGGCAATGTATGCCAACAGTGGTTATACCCCTTTGCACGCCGTGGCGATCTTGATTTTTATGATTTTAACGCCACCGTGCATTGCGACGATGATCGTGGTGAAGATGCAGTTTAACAGCTACAAATGGATGCTGTTTGCGATCTTCTTTCCCATCGGTTTGGGCGTGTTCTTTTCGACGTTTATCTTTAGTTTTGGCACGGCTGCAGGCTGGAGTGGCGTGGAGGCGATGAGCTACTTTTACGCCTTTATAGTTTTGAGTGCCCTTATTTTAGGGCTTTTACCGCAACGAGGTCACGCGTGGACGGGTGGATTTAGAAACAGAGCGTGAAAAAAACAGACAAGGAGAGAGCATGTTAGAAGATGTTTTATTGGTGGCGATTAGTTTAGGAGCACTCTATTACCTTTACCGAAAATTGGTGAAAAACAGAGGATGCGGGTGTGGCAAAAATAGTTGTGGTGAAAAAAAATAGTTTCATCAAGAGGCTTCGCTTGATGACTAAGCCTCTTGCGTAAAGCGGATCGCAAAGTGCGCTCCGTCTGAATTTTCAGAGTGCAGTTTGCCTTGGAGTTGTTGACATGCGATGCCTTCGATCAACTGCATTCCAAGCCCTTGTGCCGTTTTAAGCGCAAAATGCTCAGGCAAACCTCTGCCCGTATCATGAACGCTGAGCGTGCATTCGTGCTCTTTACATGTAAAGCCAATTTCGATCTCTCCACCGCTCTCATCAAAGGCGTGTTTGATCGCGTTGGTGACGCATTCATTGATCAAAAGACCGCAGGAAAGTGCTTGCTCGATACCAAGACAAACGGGTTCTATGGTTACATGTAAAGCAATTTTTTTCTCATCCGTCGCGTAAGTTTGGCGCATATTTTCGACCAAACCGCTTACATAGACATCAAACGCGATCTCTTTAAGACTCGTGGACTGGTAGAGTTGTCGGTGCAAAAGTTCAATCGCGTAGATGCGCTCTTGCAGTTCAAGTAAGAGCGTTTGCGACTCTTCACTTTGGGCTTGATTTTCTTTGAGTTGCATAAGAGCGATGATGATCGAAAGATTGTTTTTCACACGGTGGTGAATCTCTTTTAAGAGCACCTCTTTTTCTTTCAAAAGCGCTTCAAGCTCCAAAGTGCGTGTCGCAACTTTGGCATCTAAGGTTTGGATGTTCTCCTCCAGCGAATCAAGCATCGCATCAAATGTTTTAGCCAATGTTGCGATGTCGTCTTCGCCTTTGATATGACTTCGTTTATGAATCTCTCCTTGCTCAACGGCCTTAGCCACATTTAAAAGGCGATCAATTTTGAGGGTAAATCGATGAAAAAATAGCCATCCCAAGGCAAATGCCGAAATCAACGTCAGAATAATCGCTGGAATAAATTTGAGAATAATAGGGTCAAGTTCTTTGTAAATATCTTCTTCATACAAGGTTGCCGCAAGGATAAATGGATACGCGTGATTGCCTTTAAAGTAGCGCACCCATGTAAATGCTGGATAAAGCTTTCCACTCGGATCGTCCGTTTTGGGTATGCGATGATAGATTGGCTTATTTTCGCTGGCTGCTTTGAGATAATCGCTTGCTTTTAATTGACCTGTTAACGGTTGATCGTTGGGCGATGTTTTACTAACACAACACGCGGTATTGAAGTTTTTAGCAATAGGATTGTCGCTTGTGCGCAATGAAGCGTTGTGGTCGCACATCCTATCGCTTCCATCCACCCACATCATATAGGCAAAACCAGCATGATTTGTTTTAAAATGCTGAAAACTTTGTTTTAAGATCGTGCCAATGCTGGCTTCAAAATCGTTGTGTTGCTGTAAAAAGTCTTGACTTTGACATACGATGGCAATAGAATAGCCATTTTTTTGAAGTGGGGTAAGATACAAAAATTCTTTTTCATTGGCAGGGCAAATATTGATACGCACGGTCTTGTCGTTTATATTCCACTGCTCCAATGTTAAAGGGGTATTTCGAAAAGCCTGAGGGAAAAAGAGGTCGCGCGTGCCGTAAATGACACGCTCATTTTGCAGTAAAAGTGCATTACATGTAAAGTCAGAAAAATGGCGATCTAACAGTGCCATTAATGTCGTTTCGTTTGGAGTATCCAATGAATTTAATGCGCTATTAAACGTATGGATTCTATTTTTAACTTCCAGCGTTAATTTTTCCCAATATGAGGTATTGTACAGTGAATTGATATGAATTGTTAGGCGAACTTGGTTCTCCATTGAGGCTAAAAGACGCTCAATGGTACTCGTCTCACTCTTAAGGCGCTCTTGTTGCCATGTTGGAATAACAACAGCAAGCATGACGGCAAGGATGAAAAATACAATACTACTAAAAGCAAGACTAAATTTCGCCGAAAGAGAAAGGGCGCGAAAGGCGTTAAACATTGAGACGGTACCCTGCCTCAAAGACGTTTTCCAAAAGGCTCGCATCGATCTTTTGACGCAAACGGTAGACAAGGTTGCGCAAGCGCGAAAGATCGTGTGACTCTTCCCTATAAATGTACGCACTGATCTGCTCGAAACTGACCGTATTGCCTGCCGATTCGCTTAAGATTTGGAAAAATTTGATCTCATTGCCTGTTAATTTCACGCTTTGATCTTTACATGTAAGCACGCCGCTGGTGCGATCAAAGATGTAGTCGCAGGGCAGTTTAACAAGAGGATTGCAGGTGCGTGTAAGCTCTAGCGTGGGGTGAAAATAGGTGTGTTTGTACCATGCAGCTTGCAGTGTGGCTTTAAGATCATTGGCACGAAAGGGCTTGCTCAAATAGCCATATGGCTCCGAATCCATCGCCATTTTGATCGTTGCATTGTCACAATACGACGTAAGATAAATAATAGGAATATGGTGATTCTGCCAGATGTAACGCCCCGCCTCCGTGCCACTTTTTTCGCCTTTTAAATGAATGTCAAGCAGCACCATATCGGGCAGATTGGTATCGACGTGACGCATCGCATCATTGGCGGTTGCTTCCACGCCGCTGATGCCATAGCCAAATTTTTGAAGGCTCATTTTGAGTTGCAATGCCAAAATAGTCTCATCTTCCACGACTAAAATCTTAATATCTTCGTTTTTCTTGCCCATTTTGGTTTATTTTCCTCATATTGAGATTTTGATATGATTTCTTATGACTATGATAACAAATATCATTTAAAAAGATACTAAAAGGAAGTTACGTATGTTAAATTCGCTCCGTATAAAACAGACATTAAGGTTATCACTTGTCACAACCACGCTTTTATGCAGTGTTGCTATGGCGGAAGATCAGCAGTTAGAGAGTGTTGAAGTGTGGGAAACACAGGTCAGCAGCTCCTCGCTCAATCTTGGAAGTTCTTCGATTGAAACCAAACAGGCCGATCACTTAAGCGATCTTTTGCGCGATCTTCCGGGTGTGGATGTGGGAGGAACCAGCTCGATCAACAACCGTATTGCGATTCGTGGTTTGGAGGATGAAAACCTCGATATTAGCATCGATGGCGCGAAAGTTTCCAATGTCAATATGTTCCATCACATCGGTAACTTGCTGGTCAACCCTGACATCTTGAAAAAAGCAGATGTGCAAGTCGGCACTAATTCGGTTGTCAATGGAGGTTTGGGTGGTGCGGTTGCGTTTGAAACCAAAGATGGCAAAGACCTTTTGCAAGATGGCAAAGAGTATGGCGCACGAATTCAGGGCAATTACAACTCCAATGACAGCCTTGGTGGCTCCGTGGCAGCGTATGGCAAAGTGACCGATAAGGTTGATCTTTTGCTGTACCATCACTATGTGGACAAGAATGAGTGGGAAGATGGCAGAGGCGAAGAGAGTTTTGGAACCGATGGTGAGGTTGGCAATACGTTGATTAAAGTTGGGTATGACATCAGCGATGCACAACGTATCACACTCTCGTACGATAAACTCAAAGACGAAGGCGATTACGCGCCACGTCCTGATTTTGGCAAAGCGTATAACCTCTTTGCAACGGGAAATTATCTCTATCCGACTGAGTATACGAGAGAGACGATCACGCTCAAACATCAAGTTGATTTAGGCGACAATCTCTTTTTACAAACCTCGATTTACAGCAATGAAAATGAGTTACAACGCTATGAAAAACGCGATGGAACCACCCAACGTGTCAGAGCAGTACCTGCTGGCATGAACCCGTATGAAGGACTCTTGGATGGCGTGGTTAAAAACTATGGTATCAACACCAAAGCACAGTCTTCTATCGCGCTTGGAAGCTTAAATAACACCTTTACCTATGGCGGTTTATACGATACCCAAACCAGCGAAGTGGAGTGGAGTGGCGAGCAATACGGTGAAAACGAGAAAGCCAAAACGGGTGCACTTTACGTTGAAGATGCCATCACGTTTAGCAATGGCTTTATCTTAACCCCAGGAATTCGTTACAACAACTATCAATACGATGGCGTGTATGGCGAAATCTCTGATAGTAAATTTACCTACGGCTTGGCGGCGGAGTATCCTCTTTCCGACACGTTCAGCCTCATTGCAAGTGCCACAACACTTTACAAAGGTGTTGAGATGGTGGATGTGCTAGCGAGTAACCGTATGTATGTCAATGATAACTCTGGTCTTAAAGCAGAAACGGGCATTAACAAAGAGGTTGGGTTTAAATATCAGAACAAAAACACACTGGGTGCCAAAAACCTTGGCTTTAGCTTCAAAGTGTTTGATACACGTATTGATGACTACATTATCACGACATGGACGACCAGTACAAGTGCGGAGATGACCAACGGTGGAACCCTTGATATTCAAGGTTTTGAGGCAAGTTTTGTGTATGACATAGGCGCTCTTAGCTCTTTAATTACCTATGCGCACTCCAACTCAAAATTTAGAAATACAGGGCTTTCAACGCAAAGAGAACCGGGAGACAGCTTAAGCGTTAACCTTGATTATGCGTTTATGAAAAACCTTTCACTCTCGTGGGATTCGTTATTTGTGATGGAAGAAGAGCGTCAGTATATTGCCGCGCAACAAACCAAAGAGGCGTACGATGTGCATGATATTGCGGTGAAATGGAAACCAAGTAGCGTTAAAGGGCTTACCTTAATCGCAGGAGTTGATAATATTTTTGATGAGTCTTACGTCTCTCATGCCTCTGAAAACAGACTTCTCAGTGGTGTTTCACTCTCAGACTATGAACCTGGACGTAACATCAAACTCTCGTTCTCGTATGAATTTTAATCATGCTCTTATTCTCTAAAATGAGCCGTCTATCTCAAGAGCCCAAAACCGTTATCGGTTGGGCTCACGGCGTTTTGGCGATTGTGGGTGCTTTTGGCTTGGCGTACCTGTGTGGTACGAGCTTAAGTGCCCTTTTGTGGGGCGATATGGCAGAGCGCATTTTCCCTTCGATGTTTCTCTTTCCGCTGTTGGTGTGCGGTTTTGGGTTTTGGTTGCTTTTCTCCAAAAACCTTTTACATGTAACGCTCAAAATCGCGTTGATGGCACTGCTCAATGCCTGTATTATCGCGTTTGTGTAGGAGTTTTCATGCTTTCAAAAACACTACGGTTTAAATTCCTACACCGCTCGCACACGATCATCGGACTCGTGGTACTTTTCCTTTTTTACATGAGCACCTACTTTGGAACGCTCACCTTTTTTATGCCCTATCTTAAAGTGTGGGAGTCGCCATCGCGCCATTTTGTTCCTTTGTCAGAGCATGCGTTTAACATCGATCTTCTTTTGGGCGAGCTGTTAGAAAAACAGCACCTTTTGGGCTTAAAACCCGTTGACATCACCCTTCCAAGCTTTCGCGATCCGCTTTTGAAACTCTCGTCTGAGTCTCAAAATAGCCTCTACCTTAACCCCCTCACCAACGAAGTGATCAAACTCTCCAAAGAGGAGAATTTGATTTCCACTTTTTTTAACGAGTTGCATACGGGCGTGGTGATTCCACTCATCGGTATGCCGCTGATGGGCATCATGAGCATCGGCATCGTGTTCTTAACCTTGGGCGGTTTTTGGCTCTACCTTTATAAGCGCACGCAGACAAAGAGGCCAAAAGAGGGGTGGAAAAGCAGGTGGCTTTCGTGGCATAAAATCGTGGGGCTTGGGATCATTCCTTACGCGCTTGTGTTTGCCTGCACGGGAGCTTTTTTGGGCTTAATGCTCTCTTATTCTCACCCTTTTGCTTGGAGTGCAAGCAGCAAAGAGGAGAGCTCTATGCGCAAACTCGTAAGCCCCATCATCTTTGCACAACCCGTTTATAAAAGCTCTGAAACCAAGGCAATTATGCTTTCCTTTTTCAACGCTTCAAACCATTGCGAATGAGCACTATCCAAGCCTAGCGATTACCAACGCAACGCTCTATCATTATGGAACCGACGCGGCAAAAGTACGCTTTCGTGGGTTCGATAAAAACAGTGTGGCACAATCAGGGCGGATCAATCGGCTTAGCATCACCCTTGATGCGAGAAATGGTGCCGTGGTGGAAAAGCGTGGTTTGGAAAATATGCATGGCATCAACCAAGCGCTTTCCCTTTTTTACTACCTTCACTTTGTGCCTGATGAGACGCTAGGCGTGCGCATTGTTTTAGCCTGTTTTGGTGTCGCGCTAGCGTTTTGTTTGGCAACAGGCTATCTTTTGTGGGCGGAGAAAAATCTGCATCAAAAAGGGTGGCTAGGGGATCTTACGAACCGTGTTAGCATCGCAGTGCTGATCGGCATTTTGCCTAGCAGTGCGCTGGTGCTTTTTTTGCAGTGGCTTTTAGCGTTTGATCTTTTCGATAAAGAGGTGTGGATACGAGGTGCTTTTTATGCGTTTTGGTCGTTTTGGCTCTTTTACACGGTGTTTGAGCGCTCCATTGTTACGATCATTGGACGTATGCTGAAAGCGACCTCGTGGCTTTTGGTGCTTGCCGTGCTGTTTCATGGGCTTAAAAGTGGGTTTTTCATCTGGGATAGTTTTGAAAAAGGGGCATGGACGCTTTTTGGCATGGATGCCATGTTTTTAATCAGCGCCTTGCTCTGTTTCGTGTTGGCAAAAGCGGTTGATAAAAAAGAGCTTTTTTACCGTTATGAGCGCAAAGGAATCTTTGATGGGTATTAAACTGTGGTTCATTATGCTTTTAGCGACACACCTTTGGGCGCATAAAATTGAAGGAATTACTCTTCTGCTCACGCCTCTTGAAAACGACACGATTGCAATCGAAGGCAAGATGAAAGGTTCTGGAAAAAAACTCGAAGGCAACAAAGTCGCACTCATCTCTATGATCGACAAGCGCGTGCTTTTAGAGCTCTTTTTAGAGGCGGGGAAACCTTTACATGTAAAGATTCCGCAGGAGTCCTATTGGGTTTATCTCTACGTGGGTGATCAGGACGTCGTGGAAGAGGGACCTGCTCCACAAAATGGCTTTCAAAAGGTAGCGACGTCGCAAAAAGAGAGAGCATTTCGCACGATGGGGTTCGCCTCCTTTGGGTTTTTCGCACTCTTTCTTGGGACAAGCGGTTATAGAGTTTATGGCTATCGCAAACGCAAAGTACCGAGATAAATATTTGATAATAAGTATCATGTTATAAAATATTAAGCTCCTTTCGCTATGATTCGATAATAGTTATCATCATAAAGGAGCATGGATGAAAATACATTTTTCACGTATTGTCGCGGCGGTTGTTTTGGGGAGTTCACTGGGTTTTGCTGCAGAAGCAACCACTTTAGAAGAGGTTTTCACACAAGGTGAACTTACAGGAACCGTGGGCTGGTTTGGCGTTAATAACGATCGTAAAGGCGGCAGCGTCGATGATGGTTTTTCCAATGGCTATTTGAATGTGGGTTTTGTTACCGCACCTTATAATGGTGTAAGCCTAGGTGTTTCGGGTTGGGGCAGTGTGAAAACCAGCGAGAAAAACGATGACGATTTCAAAAATGCCATCGCTGATCGCAGCGCACTTTCTGAAGCGTACATCAAAGTGGAGCACGAAGGTTTAGGTGCGCTTGTTCTGGGTCGCCAAGCGGTGGACTTTAACTGGTTAACGGATTACGTCGATGGTGTCAGCGCTGAAATCACTGCGGTGGAAAACTTAGTGCTCAGCATGGCATGGGCACGCAGACAAGCGGTCATTGACATCGATGAAATTTCGGAATCTTTTACCAAAATGAACGGCAATGATGGCATCTACATGCTCGAAGCCAAATACACACCGATCGAGGCTTTGGAGCTTAATCCGTATCTTTATTACGGGAGTGACCTTTTAAGCGCGTATGGTTTGAAAGCAACACTGAGCCTAGAGCCAAGTGAAGAGGTCAAAACCACAACGATGGCGCATTATGTGAGTGTAAGTAGCGATGTGGTCGATGTCAAAGATGGCTCTTTTATGCAGTTGGAACAAGGTGTGGAAGTTGCAGGATTCAACCTCGGTCTTGGTTACATGAAAACCGATAAAGACGGAACAGGTGGCATTGAGTCATTTGGCGATCAATCTCCGTTTGAAGAGGGAAATTATGTCTTTGCAACCGATGCAAAAACACCGTATGTTCGCGCCGAATACGAACTTGAAGGGGTCAAACTCTCTGCACTGTATGGTCAAACCAAGTATGAAGACGCAGGTTTAAAATTCAAAGAAAAAGAGCTTGATGTAAGCGTTGGTTATGAGATCGTTAAAAACCTTGAAGCCTCTTTGATCTACGTGAACATTGACAACGATGATAACGCTCAAAGTTACGATGCTTTTAAAGCGCACATCGCTTATACTTTTTAAGGAAAGCGGTTGTCAGCGAACCTTTTAGAAGAGCAAGAGAATTTTTGCTCTTCTTCGTTTGAACACTTTTACACCCATTTTTTAAAACTGACTGCCAAAGCAGGGATTCGCCATTCGGCAAAACGTGAGCTTCTGCTTCGAGCACTCTATGAGTGCGATGTTTACATGAGTGCTGAACAGATCCATCAGCTGCTTTACACGAAGCAGTGCATGCGGATTTCGCTTGCCACCATTTATAAAATTCTGGCGTTTTTTGAGAGCCTTGATATGGTCAGTACGGTGCTGAGCTACCCTTCAAAGATGAAAAAATACAAACTAAAACGCGCCGTGCATCATGACCACTTGGTCTGCCTCACCTGTGGTGCCATCATCCGTTTTTGCGACACGGCTATCGAAGCGGAACAAGACGAAATACTCGCCTCCCATAAATTTACAGGAACCCATCATACGCTCACATTGTATGGTGTATGCGAAAGGTGCCACAATGCTCAAAATAGCCATTAAAAGCCACGTTCAAGGTCGCGTTAGAATCAAATCAGAGTACTTTAGCTCAGCAAACGAAGCGCAACTCTTCACCTTGCTTCAGCCCTTCGTTCAAGAATTTCGACACAATGCTCTTGCTCGTTCACTGATTTTAGTCTATGATCACACCCAAACAAGCCTCGAAGCTCTTTTAGCGCTGATTTCCAATCACTTCAATTTAAAATTACCCCCATCAACGACGGTTACAGTGTTAGAAGAGAGCTATTGTCCTTCCTGTACCAGCTGTTCGCGTTGTGAAGTCGCCGCGAAACATCCTCAGACGTGGAGACACAAACTCATCACTTTTGGCGTGCTCTCAGGCTACGCGCTGTACCTGTTTATCAAAGAGACGCTTTTGGGCATCGTCGTAGTGGCTAGCCCTTTTTCTCTAACTGCCGCCGTTGCTTTATTTGCGGCGATTCCACTGCTTCAAGAAGCTTACAGCGATGTTAAAGCCAAACGTTTTACGCTTCAATCGTTTATGGCATTTTCACTCATCGCTGCGATCTTTGGGGGCGAAGTGATGGCAGCATTTGAGATCATCTATATTTTACGTGGCGGCATGCTTTTAGAAGAGTACACCGCCGAAAAATCCAAACGACAGATTCACAATTTGATCGCTTTGGAGATGAAAAAAGCGTATGTTTTAGTCGATGATGTCGAATTGGAAGTGGATTTAGAGAGCATCAAAGAGGGCGATATTGTGGTTTCTAGAAGTGGTGAGAAAATTCCCGTTGATGGCGAAATCATCGACGGCAAAGCCGAGATCGACGAAGCTTCCATCAATGGGCGCAGTGAGCCTGCTTTTAAAGAAAAAGGCGATGTGGTGTATGCCAATACGCTGTTGCATCGTGGACGCATCTACATTCGGGTGAGTGCCATTGGGGAAAATACCTATCTCTCCCGTGTCATCGCCAAAGTCGAAGCCTCTTTAGCCCTCAAATCACCGAGTGAACTCTCCGCCGATCGTTTGGCGGCAAAACTGCTTAAATTAGGAACGTTCTTAACGGGTGCTACCTTCTTGGTGACAGGTTCATGGCTGCGAGCCTTTTCGGTGATGATCGTCATGTCCTGCCCGTGCGCAACGATTTTGGCGGCGAGTACGGCGATTAGTGCGGGGATTGCCAGAGGTGCGAAGCAGGGTATTCTCATCAAAGGGGGCGAGAGTTTGGAGCTGGTCGCGCAAAGTGAAGCGTTCTGTTTTGATAAAACAGGCACACTCACCACCGGTCAACCTCGCCTTGTTGAGACGCATCTACACAAAGGGGTGAGTTTGGAAGAACTTATCACTTACGCAGCACGCGCAGAACAGCGCAATCACCATCCTATCGCAGAAGCCATCCTCAAAGAAGCGAAGCATTTGGGCATTACATGTAACGATGAAGAGCCAAGTGAAATCCTTCCTGGACTAGGGGTAAAACTGGTGCATCAAGGCACAGTGATCTTGGTTGGAAATGCCAAATTACTCACTCAAAATAGCGTTAATGTGACCGCATTGCACCGTGTTGCACAACGCCATTTGGAACTGGGGCAAACGGTTGTTTACGTGAGTGTGGGCACAAACGTCTTAGGCTGTATGGCGTTTGAACACGAGGTGCGCGAGGGCACGCAAGCGATGCTTGAAGGGCTTAAAGCACGAGGGGTTAAACATCTGGTACTGCTTACGGGCGATGAAGTAAAAGTCGCGCATGCTTTTGGTGAAAAATACGGTTTTGATGAGATCTACGCCAACGTGATGCCCGAAGAAAAAGCGGACGTCATCAAAGCGCTCAAAGCCAAATACCGCCGCGTTGTGATGGTGGGCGATGGCATTAACGATACGATTGCGATGAGTGTGTCTGATGTCGCGATCTCTTTTGCGAGCGGTGGCAGTGAAGCCGCCATTGAAGTCTCCAATATCGCGATTACAAACAGTAACCCTCGTGATATTCTCAAGCTCTATGACCTCTCCTCTCAAAGCTTACATGTAATCGCTCAAAACTACTGGATCGGCACTTCCACCAACCTAGCCTCTGTTGCATTTGCCGCCTTTGGAGCACTCTCTCCTGTGATGGCAGGAGCGATGCACATCGCCCATACCGTTGGCATCATGGCAAACTCTTCCCGCATAGCTTGGGGCATTGATAATAATTCTTAAAAAATATTAAGCTAATATTTATTCTTCCCACCTTACAATGTAATTATCAAAGGAAAGTTATGAACGTTACAGCAGAAAAACTTGTTGAACTTGGAAGCTATTTTTCCATTGTTCATCACATCAAAGGGCGTATTCGTTTGCGCGTGAGTCCTAAGATTAAAGAGCATAAGCATCACGTCGGTATTGAAGACATCGAAGCATTGCCTGCTCGCATTAATGGCATCAAATCGATTAAGATTAACAAAATGATTGGCTCTTTAACGATCGAGTATGACTCCGCTATTTTTCCCGATCATTTGTGGGAAAATTTAGTCAAAGGCGAAAAGCTCGATGAAATTATAACGATCATAGACCAACTCGCAAAGGAGATTGTCTGATATGAAAGTAACCCCACCCGTGCACGAAAACAAAGCGCTAGAAGAGGCGCTACAACGCGCGTTTGATGATGAAGTCAAAGCGTATGAGACGTACAGTGCGGTCATTGAAAAATTTGGCGCTGTTACACCTTTTGTCAATATCATTCAAGCCGAACAGACCCACCAAAAAGCCCTTTTAGCCGTTGCATCGGCGCATAACATCGCACTTACGACTACTGTGCCAGAGAGGATTACGCTTCCTAGCACCCTTCGTGAATGTTATGAACTAGGTGTCGCCGCAGAGATTCAAAATATCCAGCTTTACGATGAACTTCTTTTACATGTAAACGAATATCCAGAGGTTCAAGATGTTTTTTACAGGCTTCAAGCCGCTTCATACAATAACCATTTACCCGCGTTTCGAAACGCCGTGACATCCTATGCTTCCTCCACTGCTGCACCAGAGTCGATGGCGGCACTTGAAGGCATGATGGGACAATGGGGCGAACTCAGCCAAATGGCACAAAAAATTGCCAAAGGTGAGATCAACCAAGAGGAGATCACTAAGCTCTTAAGCACCAATTTTTCGTTTATCGCAGGAGCCCTCATCGGCGCTGTGGGAGCAAGTGTACTCGGCGGCATCATCGCCCCTGATGAAGAGACCACGACAGAAGATGAAAAACCAGAAGCCTAAGCTTTGAAAGATCAATTTAAGGAGAAAACAATGTTGCCATTTATCGTAGGTGCCCTTGCAGGTGCCGCAGCCGTTATCGCATTTAGTAAGAAAAAAGAGCTTAAAGAGGGCATCGAGCAAGGTGTCTGTAAAGCTAAAGAGGTCGCTGAAGAAGTGAAGAAAAGTGTGGATGGAACCATTGAGTGTATCAAGTCTAAAAAAGCTTTACATGTAACGACAAAAGAGGAGGCAAAATGACGCCTAAAATCGCGATTAATACAGGAACGCCTCGTAGTGTTAGTGGGCATGTCATTAGTGGTGCGTTGGCGGCTGGTATGGTTGCAACCGCCCTTTCGTACAGCAAATATAAACAAGCAGAGCTGAGCAAAGAAGATGCGATTAAACAGAGCCTCAAACTCACCGTTCAAGGTGGCATCGCTACAGGCAGTGCGATTGCAGCTGCCAATGCGCTTGGAAGAAGCAGCTGGGTAGGGCTTTTAGGCGCTTTATCGGTCGGCGTTGCAGGTATTTACGGTGTTGAAAAACTTTACAGCAAATCATGTGCATGCACACACATCATGGATGCACTAATTACAGAAGAGGAAGCGAACTAATGGAGCTATTAAATTCACTGGACAAAAACCCTTACATCGGAAGCGAAGCCGCCAACGAAGCTAAAAATGATGGCGGAATGTTGAGCAATCCTGAGCATTTTTTTGGCGCCTTTAACACCAAACAGTTCGTGATCGGCGCACTGATTGGAGCAGTAGGTGCGTATGTATTGACCAATGAAAAAGCGCAAAAAAATCTTTTCAAAACGATTGCCAAAGGCACTGAAATGTTCCAAGCAGGCATCGAAGAGATGAAAGAGCGTTTTGAAGATGCTAAAGCTGAGTTAGCGGCTAAAGAAGCGTAACTTTATGCACAAAACACGCCTGATTCACCAAACGTCCCAGCGACTGCGTTATGTAACTCCTGCGCTTAAGCAGATCAATACGCATAGTCTTACCACGGATTTGAAGGTCATCGCGGGTGTGCGTGAGGTTCGTATCAATTCTAAAATTGGCTCGGTTGTTTTTGAGGGTGAAAACCTGAACGCCGAAGCGCTTTTAGCACACCTTCAAACGATTGATATTTCAAAATATCAAATCTGTGATGCCTCGATAAACGCGTGTTTTAATGACCACGACGAGGGTCCAAGCCTCAAAGGCATTGTGCGCTCAAGTATGGCACTAGCCTTTCAGCCATTCATTCCTCAGCCCAAGATTAAGTTAGCCGTGAGTACCCTTGCAAGTTTACCCCTTTTAAAAGAGGGAATGATTGAGCTTTTTAGCGAAGGGTTAACCTCTAAAGTCCTCGAAGCGATGGCGGTCGGTGTCTCTTTAGCCCGTCGTGATTACGCCGCGGCCAATAGTACGAATCTGATGCTTGAAATCGGTGAATACATCGAAGAGACCACGGTACACAAAAGCGATGATCTCATCAAAGAACTCGCCAAACCTAATGTGGACGAGGCGTGGGTCGAAGTTGAAGAGAACGGGAAATGCACGGAAAAACGTATCAGTACCTCTGAGGTTAAAGTCGGCGACATCGTCATTGTAGGTGCTGGAGATACGATTCCGATTGATGGGCATATCATCGATGGAACCGCGTCGATCAATCAAGTTTCGATGACGGGCGAAGCAGAGCCTGTGAAAAAAGAGCGCGGTGGACGGGTTATCTCAGGTACCATTGTCGAAGCAGGGCGTATTCGCATCTGGGCGGAGCAAGTAGGCGATGACACGGCAACGCAACGCATCAGACACTACATCAAAAGCTCCCTCGATGAAAAGTCAGCCATTGGTCTTAAAGCCACGCACTTAGCCGATAAACTCGTTCCCATTACCTTAGGAATGGCAGGACTTTCGTATCTGATACGTCGTGATATGGCAAGTGTTGCGGCAGTTTTGCAAGCAGACTACTCGTGTGCGCTCAAACTCGCCACACCCGTTGCGTTTAAAAATTCGCTCTCCATTGCAGGGCATCATGGCATCCTCATCAAAGGGGCAAAAGCACTCGAAGCGCTTTCGCATGTCGATACGTTTATTTTCGATAAAACGGGCACGCTGACGCACGGTGAGCTCGAAGTGGTCGAGATTTATTCGTTCGATAAAGCGTGGAGTAAAGATGCGATTTTAAATCTCACGGCAAGTGCCGAAGAGCACTATTTCCACCCTGTCGCTGAAGCCGTCGTCAAAGCGGCGAAAGAGCGTGGATTTGTGCACATGCACCATGAAGAGGTTGAGTTTATCGTAGCGCACGGCGTTCGCACACAGATCAACGGCAAAGAGGCGATCATCGGAAGTCGTCACTTCTTGGAAGAAGATGAGCAGGTCTCTTTTAGCGAACACGAAGCTAAGATCGAAAAGTGTTTGGAAAATGGCAAAATTTTGCTCTATATCGCGTATGATAACAAGCTTTTAGGCACCATTGGTATGGTTGATCGTGTACGCGCCAATGCCAAAGAAGCCCTTTTGAAACTAAGAAAATTAGGGGCAAAAGAGATCGTTATGCTTACAGGTGACGTGGAAGATAAAGCGCAAGCCTTAGCCAAAGAGCTGGGCATTGACACGGTGTATGCAAGACTGCTACCGACCGATAAATCCAACATCGTGCAAGCGCTCAAAGAGAGTGGCAAGCATGTCGCGTTTATAGGCGATGGCATCAATGACGCCCCCGCACTTATGAACGCCAATGTAGGCATTAGCATGTACAAAGGCGCTGACATCGCCAAAGCAACGGCAGATATTAGCTTGCTCAAAGATGACATCGATGCGGTTGTGGAAGCCAAAATCTTGGCGAATAAAACGATGGCGCGCATTCAGAGTAACTTTAACGCTACCGTTGGCATCAATAGTTTTATCTTAATGGGTGCGGCGGTGGGCTTACTCAGTCCTGTAAAAACAGCCTTTTTGCATAATGGAACGACGATTGGATTATTACTCAATTCCATGCAAAAAATTCGTATCGAAAAAAGCTAAGCTAAGTCTTAGGGGAGGGGTCATATAATTATGATAACTTATATCATAAAAGGATTTACATGCCTCTTCTCTTTCCCCTTGGAATTGCCGCGGTTTTAACCTTGGCGTTAACGTATGAGACAGGAAAAAATGCAAAAAGAAAATTTGACAAAAAAAGAGCTAAAACTACCAAGCTTTAAAACGTGGGACTTAGATACAAAAAAAGAGGTCGCAAAGATCGGTATGACCGCTTCAATGGCAATTGTGATCGGTACCTCTTTTGGGATGAAGTCTAAGATTATGAAAAATCTTCACATTGGTGCAGGTGTGGCGCTTGTTGGTTTTTCACTCTGGCACCACATGCTTTATCAGCCGTCTAAAAAAAGCAGTGTCAAAGTGGCACACAAAGCTGAAAGTACGAGTGAAACAGTCGTTGCCTCTGAAACGAAGCCTAAACGAATACGCAAACCAAAGCCAAAAGAGGCATAAGCCCCTCTTTTAGCGGTTTTGGTAACGCTCTATCGTCTGGCGAATCAGCGCAATGGCGCTGTCAATCCCTATTTTTGATGTGTTGACGCACAGATCGTACTGGCTTGCATCACTCCACGGTTTTTCTACTAAGAGCTGATGGTAACGCGCTCGCTCACCATCGCTTTGCTCGATCATTCTCTCCGCTTCTTTTCTCGAAACCTTGTAAAGCTCTTCGATACGTTTTTTGCGAAAAGCAGCGTCTGCATGTAAAAAAATACTCAGGTGATTGGGATTGTCACGCAAGATGTGTGAGCCACATCGCCCGATGATAATAGCAGAGCGATCTTTTGCAATTTGTTTGATAATCTTGGTCTCAACTTTAAAAATCGCCTCTTCCGTTGGTACAAAGAGTTGCGGTGGAAGGTAAACGTCAGGACTGCAAATGCTTGATTGAAAGAAGCATTGCCAAAATGAAGGGGTTTTTTCATCCAAAGATTCAAGGTCTTCCTCTACAAGAGAAAACTCTTTCGCCGCTTGCGTGATGATCTCTCGATCAACATAACTCATGCCCAGTTCTTTTGCCAATTTCTGTCCGATAAACGCACCACCACTTCCAATTTGGCGACTGATCGTGATGATCGTATGTGAAGGCTCTTTCATCTGCTATAACTCCTTAAAACAAATACTCGAAATAAGTATACTCCTTCGCAGGTCATAAAAAGAATAAGAAGCAAGAAATGTGCACCATTTAGGATCTATTTACCAATGGTTCATCTCTTGTTTAGACAAGAAGCCTATACTTTCATTACCAAGACAAAAACCTCCTTTTTGTGAATAATGTACCAATTTTTCATACAAAACGCTCGAATTGCCCGGTTCGAGCGTTTCCTTTTTTCTAAACTCCCCACATCCTTCTTTTTTTATCATAATTTTCTTCTAGCCTGTAATAATATTTGGCTATAATTGAATAGACTTCTTTCATGGATTGTGAAAAAAGCCTAACTATTAATCACAAAGAAGCACCGTGAAACTGATTCATTTTTCGGACACGCATTTTGGCTTTAACGATTTAGATACCCTCTCACGCGCAGGCATTCGCTCGTGCAATTTAAAACCTCAAATACATTTTACTCACATTAAAACCTTAATTTTAGAATATTACTTACTATTTTTCATAGCTATATTGAAAACATTGAGTGAAGTATTCAAAAGCCAAGATAAAAACCGTTGCAAAGAGATCTTAGAGGCATTTCATCCTATGAAAAACAATACAGGCAGAAAGCCATGAGATGGAGATAAAAGAGATATGCGAGAAGATTATGGAGTTGTAAGCATAAAAATATACGAGGACTAATTATCATGAATCAGAAAGCACCCCTAGCCATATCTGTAATTTCACATAAAAATTTTGAAAATAGGGAACAATACAATGAAATAATTTACTCAACTTTTTGTAAAGATTTAGAAGACTGGCTCAACAGAGGTATAAATATTCCTGTCTTTTTTTATGATAGCAATAGCATTAATATTAATAAAGATTCATATGAAAAAAATGTTGTTGTGATTTTGATTGATGATAAGCTTGTTCTTGATAATAAAACTAATGATTTGAGTTGTATTACTTCTAATGAAGAGCTTTCTATCGTATCTTTTGCCATATCAAAAAATGCATATAAATTAAGCACATATTTTAATGATAAAAATCTTGTTCAACTTTATGATTCAAAAAATGTGTTAGACACAATGATTTTAAATTTGGCTCATTTCATTTGTAAGTGTTTGACGGATAAGCAACAAAAAGTGTTTATAAGTCATGCTAAATTAGATGGAAACAACATTGCCCCTATTTTATGATAAATCTTGTTCACTTTATGATTCAAAAAATGTGTTAGACACAATGATTTTAAATTTGGCTCATTTCATTTGTAAGTGTTTGACGGATAAGCAACAAAAAGTGTTTATAAGTCATGCTAAATTAGATGGAAACAACATTGCTGTCAAGCGAAGCGCAGAAGTCGTCAGTTTTTAATGTAAGAAAGTTGCGAATTGAAACTTAAACCACCTCTGAATTTTGACCTTCTAGGTTTGAAGATTTAGCTTCAAACTTATAGATTTCTGAGTGTAAAACTCCTGTTAGTTTTTTCTCTTTAAGTCGGTAACTGTCTCCTTGAATATTGATGATATGTGAGTGATGTAATACTCTATCTAAAATAGCTGTTGTAACGATTTTATCCCCTGCAAATACTTGAACCCATTTACTGAATACCAAATTTGATGTAAAGATGGTGGAGCTTTTTTCATAGCGTTTAGAGATAATTTGAAAAAAGTGATTAGCTTCTTCTTTACTCATATTAAAGTATCCAATCTCATCGATAACAAGAACCGATGGGCTTGTGATGGATTTGAGAAAGCTATCGTATTTTTTCTCTTTTTTAGCTCTATTGGCACTGCTTAAGAGTTCACTGATGGTGGTAAATCTCACTTTGTAGCGATGTTGTACAGCTCTTAATGCTAGAGCAATAGCCAGATGGGTTTTACCCACACCGCTTTCACCTAAGAGGATGATATTCTCATGCTTCTTTACAAAGGTGAGATTGGATAACTCTTCAATCTGTTTTCTGTTTACGCCTACTGAGAAAGTGTAATCAAATTGCTCTAGGGTTTTAATAACGGGGAAGCCTGCAAGCTTTGTCAATGTGTTTTTGGAGCGTCCTAAGCGATTATCCACCTCTTGGCGTAAGAGTTCCTCAAGGAACTGAACATACTGCCAATTCTCTTTGGCTGCTGTTGTTGCTATCTCATGATAGTGTGTACTAATGGTGGAGAGATTCAGCTCTTTACAGAGTGCTTCAATGGATACAATTAATTCCATAATGCACCACCGTATAATCCAACTGGAAGAATAATATTGGCAACGATCGGGATAAACTCATCGTAGCATTGAATGTCACGATGGGGAATGTAGAGCTTATCGATGTCATGGTATGAATTGATTGGCGTATATTTTTTAGCTACACTTTCAATCAAAGCTTTAGGGTGGATTCCTTGATAGGCTTTAGGCACAGGACGCAGTTGCAGCTGCTCTTGTGCTAATAATTCAAATGGTATCTGTAATGTTGTTTGGTGGATGCGTTTATTGGCGGTATTATCCAACCATTTGAGCACTTCTGCATTCGCATTATCCAGCGTTAATGCATAATGCTTCATAGAAAGTCTCACTATCAATCCATTATGAAAGTTATACCGTAGATAATGGTTAAATCTCTCTACTTTTCCTTTGGTCTTGGCACGGTAGGGTTTGCAGACTTTGATGCTAAAGCCACAGTGTTTGGCAAAGTCCTCAAAGAGTGGATTGAGTTTATGTTTGCCTCTGCCATAACTATTCCGTCCTAAAATAACCGTTTTCATATTGTCATACAAACACTCCGTTGGAACACCTCCAAAGTAGCTAAAGGCATTCATATGGCATCCAATGAGCGTCTCTATCTTCTCATTATTGACATATTCCACATACGAAGCCCTAGAATATCCCATCGTTGCCACAAATGCTGATAAATTATCCTTTGGAAACTCTATCCAATCGACTTGCATCTGTTGGGCAGGTTTGGTTTCAAAGCGAATGATAGGTTCATCCAATTTGGCTCGACTTCTTAACTCATATCTTTGGATAACTTGCTGCAACCAACGCAAACTTCCCTCATAGCCTAGCTTCTTAATCTCTTCATAAATAACCGTTAAAGGGATTTCACTTTTCGTCGCTTCTGCCATCTCTAACATCTTGGCAATATGCGGTAGATAAGGATCAACACTATTGATGACAGGAGGTCGATTAATATGAGGAACATAATCATCAGGAAGATTGGCGTAACGCCTTACGGTATCTCTTGAAATACCTAACTTTCGTGCAATGGCACTCTTACTCAAACCCTCAGCTAAAAACTTCTTTATCATTTTAATTTCACCTTTTTTTAACACTCAACTCCTTTCCAGAAATTTGAAAATGGAGTTTAACCAATTTAACTTGGTTTCTTAAGGTTTTAAATCAAAATGCAACGTTCAAATTACATTTTCAACTGACGAGTTTAGCACTTCGTCTGACAAGAATTAAGTTTCCTTTCAAGGATATGATGATTAGAAGAAATTTTTGGGGCAATGAAGACGCGCAATAAGTAGTCGAAAAGCAGAGAAGCTGAATTAAGTTTCCTTTCAAGGATATGATGATTAGAAGAAATTTTTGGGGCAATGAAGACGCGCAATAAGTAGTCGAAAAGCAGAGAATGTCTCCTTCTTATAGAGATTTAGAAATAGTCAGTAAACTTAAAAGATACAAAAGACTGTTAATGAGATTAGGATATGGTTTGAAAGGTGCTTCATTTTTCTGAGGATACACATCGTGGTACATTTGAGAAAATGGCTTGAAGAATGGTGGAGCATAGCGGGATCGAACCGCTGACCTCGACGCTGCCAGCGTCGCGCTCTCCCAGCTGAGCTAATGCCCCACATAAAGTGGAAATGAGATTCTAACCAAGCGTAGCTTAAGAAAAGCTCTTACGCGGCGATCTTTTTTGTTTTTTCTGCTTTTATGCTCTCATACGCTTCATGAATCTGTTGAAATTTTGTTGTGGATGCTTTCACGGTTGTTGCATCTTCTTGGGCGATGGTATCGGGGTGGAACAGCTTTGCAAGGGTGAGGTATTTTTTGCGAATGGAGGCTAGACTCTCTGTCTTCTTAGCGTTGAGCAAGCCATAAGGATCTATT
This sequence comes from Sulfurospirillum multivorans DSM 12446, assembly GCF_000568815.1. NCBI lineage: Bacteria > Pseudomonadati > Campylobacterota > Epsilonproteobacteria > Campylobacterales > Sulfurospirillaceae > Sulfurospirillum > Sulfurospirillum multivorans. The sequence continues at coordinate 2,633,078 of NZ_CP007201.1, read as the reverse complement.
GGTACCTCTTTGAAAGGGCGAATCAACCTTTTTTTGACAAGCCGAATGGGTTTTTGGGAAGCGTGTAGGAGCTTTTCTAAGAATGAGGCATTGTGGGTTTTGGAGCTAAGGGCACAGGCGTAGTATAACGAGGTTAGAAATGCTTGACGTTGTTCACTGTTTTGAGGTGTAACGAAGTTAATAAGAGTATCATTGACCCAAAAGGATCGACCGAGTATATGCGTCAAAATATGGCTTACATGTAAATAGTGTGAAGAGTTCTCTGCAACGTGAATGGTAATGCTATCCGATTTGAGATGCAGTTTCATGATTCCTCCTTTGCTTAACGAATCTAAGCAAAATTGATTCCTTATTTAGTACCCTTTCTTCGTCGGTATTAACACTTTTTTAATATTCTTTAAATTATATTTTCAGGTAAAGCGAATATGACCGTAATGTGACCGTATTATATTTATGGTACGATGCATATCAATAATTAACAAGGAGATGATGTGAGTAAACGAGTCATTTTAGTGGATGATTCCAAGACGATTCTTGCAACAGCGCAGATGGCGCTTGAGGAGATGGTTAACAAAGGAATTATTCAGCTTGCTACGTATCTCAATCCTGCTGAATTACGCGATGCCCTTTTGAGGGGAAGCGAAGATTATGATCTTTTAATCAGTGACATCAACATGGCGCAAATGAGTGGACTTGATCTTGCGTCTGAATTAAAAGCCCATGATAAATTTAAAAATCGACCTATTTTAATTTTAACAACAGAAAGTTCTCCTGAGATGAAAGCTCGCGGTAAAGCCATCGGCGTTACAGGCTGGATGGTCAAACCTTTTAGCGATGACAAATTGGTCAAAGCGATTAGCATGGTATTGGGACTATAACAATGGAGCAAAAAAAACACAACGATAGAACGAGCAATCGTTTCTTGACGTTCTACTTAGAAGAGGAGGTCTATGGGGTGCATATCTCTGATGTGAAAGAGATCATCGCAATGATGAAAACCACTCCTGTGCCTAAAACCCCCAAGTTTATTCAAGGGGTGATGAATTTAAGAGGCAATATTATCCCCGTGGTGGATATGCGCCTTAAATTCGATATGCCTTCCATTCCTGCTCATATGTATACCGCGATTGTTATCATCAAGCTTGGGGAAAAGCAGATTGGTTTTATTGTTGACAAGGTGGAAGAGGTCATCAATGTGGAAGAGGAACATTTAAGCATTCCACCTGAATTTGGTAGTCATATCGATACCAGATTTATCAAAAATATGGCGCAATACAAACAAAAAGTGGTCATGATCTTGGACCTACTCGCTTTGTTTGGTGAAGAGGAACTCACTATGGTACAAAATTTAAGTAAAACAGCCAGCGAAGCGTAAAGGAGAAGTGTCATGAAAAATGCAACATTAGGATATAGGATTTCACTAGGATTTGGGGTTTTAATCGCCATCGTCTTGATTATTGGGTTAACAGGTATTATCTCAATGCGCAGTGCTTCTTCAGATGCGACACGTCTTTCATCGGTGTATGTGCCAGAAGTCACACTTGCAAGTCAGGTAATGCAAAATTTTAGCAATGCACGCTATAACATTTTGAGTTTTATCTCTATTGATGATGAAGTGGCTTTAAGCAAAGCAAAAACCAATTTTGCAGATCTTCAAGCCAACCTTCTTAAAGTCGATGAGCTTGGTAAAAAAAACAATCTCAAAAAATTATTGGAACACCAAAAAGCAGCAGCGAAAGCATTGGCAGAGTATGTCACCACAGTAGAGCAAAATGAGAAGATTTTAGCTAAGAAAAAACTATTTGATGAAGCAACGGTCAATAACGCAGCACTGTTTCTTAAAAGTGTTGAGTTGTACCGACAGACACAAGAAGAGCAGCTTTTTAAAGAGATGAATGATCGTATTTCGCCTGCTGAATTAAAACAACGCTACAGTAAACTTGCCAAAATTGATGATGTTCTAAGTATTGGAACTTACTCAAGGGTCTATGGGCAACGTGCTCAGGTCAAGAGAGATCCAGCGTTACTTGAAAGTGCGATCAAAAAATTTGATGTCTTGTTTCAAGACGTAAGCGCACTTAAGGCGCAAACAACGGACAGTGTCGCTTTAGGGTATCTTAATGCCATTGAATCTTCAGCTAAAGTGTATGAAGAGTCTTTAAAAGGGTTTGTTGCGGTTATGCAAGAGACGAATGAAGTTCAAAAGAGACGTTTGCAAGTTGTCGGTGAGCTTTCCATCGCGATTGATGCTATTACGGAAGAGGGCTTTAGCTCGATTGTCACCATTGCAGAAGAGACTAGCAGTGATCTCTCTACTGCTTCATTTGCGATGATTATTGGTGTGATAGTGGGTTTAATCATTAGTATTATTCTTGCATTTTTCTTGATCCGAAGTATTGTAAAAGTGGTCGTTGACTCTGTCAAATCTCTTTCCGAGGGAACGGCTCAGGTAGTAAGTGCAAGTGAGCAAATTAGCTCCGCTTCGGTCTCTTTGGCTGAAGGAGCAAGTTCACAAGCGAGCAGTGTGGAAGAGGTCAGTGCAACCATCGAGGAAGCAACGGCAAGCAATAATCAAAACGCAGATAACAGCCGTGAAGCCAATCTTTTGGCGCAACACTCCAATGACGCCGCACGCATCGGCAATCAACAAGTGGGCGACCTGATGGTGGCAATGGAGAAGATCACCGATTCGTCTCAAAAAATTGCCAAAATCATTAAAACAATCGATGAAATCGCCTTCCAAACCAACCTTTTAGCGCTCAATGCAGCCGTAGAAGCGGCGCGTGCGGGTGAGCATGGTCTTGGGTTTGCGGTGGTCGCAGAAGAGGTTAAAAACCTAGCAGAACGCAGTGCGGGAGCGGCGAAAGAGATTACGGGCATTATCGAAGCGAGCATCGATCAAGTGAAGATGGGAACCGAAGTGGCGAACCGTACGAAAGAGTCGTTTACCGAGATATTGACAAGCATTAAAAAGACCTCTGATTTGATTGGCGAGATTGCCATTTCTGCTAAAGAGCAAGCCGAGGGTATGAATCAGATCGCAACAGCAATGGGTTCGGTTGATCAAATCACCCAACAAAATGCTTCAGCGTCTGAAGAGACCGCAGCAGCGGCAGAAGAGCTTAACGCACAAGCGCTTTCGATGCTGGAGAGTGTGGCGGAGATTGCAGCTCTTGCAGGGTACGATATGGGAAAAGAGGCTTCAAAAGCAGCGTCTCTTAAACGTGCCTCGACTTCAAGCCTTAGTATGCCTCCAAAGCGTTTAGCAATGGCTCCTAAACGAACAAAGTCGACCTTTAGTTCTGCTTCAAAACGCAGTAACGAAGAGGTGTTCCCTTTGGATGAAGATGATTTAAAAGAGTTTTAGTGTTCCCTTTACATGTAAAGCGTCGTGTAAAAGATCTGTGACAAAGGTGTGCAATGTATATAGATGGAGATGTGCTAGAACTGGATATTGAGATGGATTTAGAAGAGGTCAAAACGCTTCAAGAGTTCATCAAAGATCGTTTGGGGTATATTGAGGAGATTGTCTTATTGCGCTCTCGCGATGGCATCCCTTCGACTTCGGCACTTTTCGCGTTGCTTTTTTGGATCAAACGGACCAAACCTTCTCTTAAGATCGATTTTATTGACTCAATGCGTCTTGATCTTGAGTCGTATGGTATGATGAATTGGATAACGCATGAGTAGAGAAAAACTAAGACAAATCTTCATCGAAGAGGCAAACGAGATCATCGAAAAGATGGATGTCGATATTATCAATTATGAAGAATCGCCGAATGATAAAGCACTGCTCAATGAAATTTTCAGAGGTGTTCATACCCTCAAAGGCAGTGCGAATGCGTTTAATTTTGCGCGACTTGGAGAGTTTGTTCACCATTTTGAAGATGTCCTTGACTACTTTAGAAACAGCGATATAACGCCAAGCAGTGCTGATGTGGACCTTTTTTTAGAGAGTGTCAATGTCATCAAAGAGACGCTGCTGTGCGAAGTGGATGAGAGCGAAAAATTGCCTGCGGAGTACACGCCATGCCTCGCAAAGATTCAGCAAATTCTTTTACATGTAAACGACATCAAAGCCCTGAAGAGAGCTCCACGAATGACCTCTCTTTGGAGTTTGGCAATGATGCTTTTTTTCAAGTTCCCAGCGCAGTCAATGAAGATTTCTTAGCAGAACTACGCCCGAATGAAACCCTTTTTAAGATCATTTTGCGCTTTGATGAAGATATTTACCTGCGCGGATTTGACCATTTTTTATACTTCAAAAACCTTTTACATGTAGGCAGAATTTTAGCCTCATTTTGGCGAGTGCCTGAGTATCGTGCTGAGGAACTTTTTGATGTTGAGCGTAACGCCATTCAAGAAGTGACGCTTTATCTCGCGAGTGAAAAAGAGGCTGAAAGTATTGCAGATATTTTTGCTTTTTTAGAAGAGAATGAGTACGTAGTGGAAGAAATCCACGCCAAAGCAGTTGCGCCCCAGAGTGTTGAGGCCTCTAAAAGTGTGGTTTTGCCTGAAGAGAAAGAAGAGATCAAACGAAGTACGGTTGTTTCTAAAAACTTCCTCAAAATCGATGCGCTGAAACTGGATGAACTCTTTGATTCTATTGGTGAGCTTGTGATTGCCCAAAATTATTTGGGTGAAAATACAAAAATTAAAGCGATTGCCGATGCTGAGGTGACTAAAACAATTGAAAACCTCTCCAAGATCACGCGCCTTATTCAAAACCGTGTGATGAGTTTGCGGATGATTCCGATTCGTGACACGTTTGATAAGATGAAACGTGTGGTGCGAGACTCTTCTAAAAAGGTCAATAAACCGATTCATTTGATGCTTGAAGGCGAAGAGACCGAGATCGATAAAACGATGGTGGAAGCGCTTTCGGACCCTTTGGTGCATATCATTCGCAATGCCATCGATCATGGCATCGAAAGCAGTGTGGAAGAGCGCCTCAAAGCAGGCAAAAGCGAAGAGGGGATGGTGAGCCTACGTGCCTATCATCGAGGGGCACTATCATCATCGAAGTGAAAGATGATGGGCGAGGCATCAACAAAGCCAAAGTCTATCATAAAGCGCTAGAGCGTGGACTTGTGTCAAAAGATGAAGAGCTCAGCGATGCCCAAATTTACGGGCTCATCATGCAACCAGGGTTTTCGACTGCCGATGTGATCAGCGATATTTCGGGGCGTGGCGTTGGGCTTGATGTGGTTAAAACGGCCATTGAAGCGGTACGTGGGAAGGTTGATATTAGCTCAGAAGAGGGCAAAGGAACGACGTTTTCCATCGTTTTACCTCTCACACTTGCGATTATTGATGGCATGATTGTCCGTTCCAACGAGAAGATTTTTATTATCCCAACGCTGTGCATCACCGAGTCTTTTAGGCCCAAAGAGGCAAGTGTTCACAGTGCAGGCGGCAAAGAGGAGTTTGTGCAGTTGCGCTCCGAACTTTTGCCGATTGTGCGCCTTTCTCGTGTGCTCGAATTAGATGATGCTCAGCCAAATCCTTGGGAGTGTACGCTGGTTTGCATTGAAAATGCGAGGGGTAAATTTGCACTTTTAGTGGATGAATTGGTGGGTAGACAGCAAGTGGTCATTAAAACATTGGGTGGATTTTTAGCCAAAACAGAGGGAGTCAGTGGAGGTGCTGTGATGGGCAATGGCGAAATAGCGCTCATCTTAAACGTTGAAGAGTTGTACTGATGGTTGAACGGCTCGTTTTAAGGCGTAAAGAGTTTACGCTTTTACAGGCATACATCTATCAACACATCGGCATTAGTTTAGGCGACCATAAGATTTATCTGGTGCAAGCGAGACTCGCCAAACGGGTCAAGCAATTAGGACTTTCGAGCTTTGGGGCGTATTATGACTATTTAGTCGCCGATAAAAAAAGAGGCGAGCTGGAGTATCTCTCTTCGCTTATTTCGACCAATGTGACCTCCTTTTTTAGAGAAGCAAAACAGTGGGAGTTTTTAAAAAGAGAACTTCCTTCCATTATAGAGCGCTCAGGTGGCAAACTTCGCATCTGGTCCGCAGCGTGCTCAAGTGGCGAAGAGCCATACAGTATTGCGATGTTTCTTATGGAACATCTTCCCAATTATACGCAGTATGATATAAAGATTCTAGCAACCGATGTTTCATCAAAAGTATTAAAAATAGCGATGAATGGGCTTTACAGTCAAAAAGCCATTTTCTCTTTAAACGAGGTCTATTTGCGCAAATATTTTAGTACGGAAATAGTCGAAGGTGAAGCGTTTTACCGCATTCGTGACGCCGTGAAACAGAGAATTTTGTTTCGAGAATTTAACCTCGTCACGGGAGATTATTCGCTTTTTGATGCGAAAGCCCTTAACATTATTTTTTGCCGTAACGTGATGATCTATTTTGACAAATCGACCCAAAGTGCACTTGTGGATCGATTTTACACGATTTTGCCAAAAAATGGGTATCTTTTTATAGGAAGTTCCGAAGCGCTTACGGATATGAAAAAAGATTTTAGATCAAAGAGTGCTTCAATTTATCAAAAGGCTTAATATGAGTATGAAACAAAATTTTGAGGATGTCAGTGATACGGTTTTACTTGAAGAGGTCAAACGACGCTTTGATCAAAAAAACAGTACGCTTGAAGAGATGGAATTTTTAACGAAAAAGCTTTACTTACTCAATGAAAAACTCAAAGAGCATGATTCCATCAAAGGAGAGTTTCTCTCTTTAATCAAAAATGTCTTTAATAATCCTCTCAGTTCTCTGCTCAATCTCTCTTCGATGATGCGCAAAAATGAAGATTCGCCTAAGACGCAGACAATGAAACTTCTTTTGGATATGGAGCTTCACAAGCTTGATTTTCAGCTCAACAACATTTTCACCGCCGCTGAGATTGAAGCAGGAGAGATTGCCAATTACTGGAGTGAAATCGATTTGCGCTTGATTATCGAAGAAGCAAAAGAGGCGTTTGCGTATCTGATTGAGGAAAAAGAGCTTCACTTTAGCTCAGACATTGAACTGGATCGTTTGATCGTCAGTGATGCCAAAAAGCTACACACTATTTTTGCCAATCTCATTTCCAATGCGTGTGAATACTCTTTTCCAACACACAATGTCAGGATAAGCGCACGGATAGAAGACGATCATCTGCTTATCAGCATCGCCAATACGGGGGATGTTATTATCAAAGATCCTAATAAAGAGCTCTTTAGTCGGTTTAAAAAAGTAGGTGTGCATGCGAGCAAAGCAAGGACATCCATCGATGGACTAGGGCTTGGGCTTAGCATCGTCAATGCGCTGGTGGAATCCCTTGATGGAGAGGTGACCTACAGCTCAAACGAGAATTTAACACAGTTTAATCTTTGCCTTAAACTTCAAGATACCTCCAAAGCGGAGGCGTTGATGAGTGAGAGTGCGAATGAATTTATGTTTGACGATACGCAAGAGATGAAAGAGTTTTGATGTTACCGCGTAAATTTATCCATGTTGGAGAAATTTTTGTGGGCATTAAACCTACCGAGATTGTCACCGTGCTGGGTTCATGCGTGAGTGTGTGCCTGTACGATAAAGTCGAACTCATTGGTGGGATGAATCACTACTTGTTAGCACTGTGGAATGGCAATGGGCTGGAGAGTCCAAAATACGGCAATGTCGCGATTCCAAAACTGATTGAAAATATGGAAAATATAGGCTGTCTGCGGCGCAACATGGAGGCGAAAATCTTTGGAGGGGCGAACATTCACCGTACCAATTCGGAAGGTCAACTCATTGGGCAGAAAAATGTTCTGATTGCCAAAGAGATCTTAAGACACTACAGCATTCCCATCAGAGCCGAAGACACGGGTGGCAATAATGGCAGACGGATTATGATGATCAGCGATGCGAATCGCATTATCTTAAAATACGTGCAAAATGAGATCATGGAATGATCCGTGTTTTAATTGTGGATGACAGCGCCACAGCTCGCCACATTTTACGAGAGATCCTAGAGAGCGATGCTAGGCTTAAAGTGGTGGGATTGGCTGCGGATGCTTACATTGCACGCGATATGATTGTGGAGCTCAAACCTGACGTCATTTGCTTGGATGTTGAGATGCCACGCATGGATGGTGTGACCTTTTTGCAAAAGCTGATGTTGCACTATCCCACTCCCGTCGTCATGGTCTCTTCGCTTACGCGCAACAGTGCCAATACCACTTTGGACGCACTGGAAGCAGGTGCGATCGATTATGTGACAAAACCCCATTCGCATATTTACGATGGTAAAGAGGAGATTAAAGAGGAGTTGATTCAAAAAGTGATCAATGCCTCTCATGCACGCGTGCAAAAAAAGATTCCTATGATGAAAATGAACCCGCATCATACGAGTCTGGCGGAGACAACACATAAAGTGATTGCTATTGGGGCAAGTACGGGTGGAACAGAGGCGCTTAAAGTCGTTCTTGGAGGACTTCCTTCCACGTCGCCTGCGGTTTTAGTGGTGCAGCACATGCCTCACAGCTTTTTGGAATCATTTGCGATGCGGCTAAATCAACTCTGCGTACTGGATGTTAAAATGGCACGTCATGGGGAGTTTTTGCAAACGGGAACCGCGTACATCGCTCAAGGTGGAAAACACATGGTGTTAAGACGATCGGGGGCGAGTTATTTTATTGAAATTGGACTGGGATCTAAAGTCAGTGGGCATTGTCCGAGTGTGGATGTGTTGTTTAACTCCGTTTCCAAAGTGGCAGGAAGTAACGCGATTGGTGTGATTTTGACGGGAATGGGAAGTGATGGTGCACGAGGGTTGTTTCACATGCACGAAGCAGGGGCTAAAACCATTGCACAAAATGAAGAGAGTTGCGTGGTGTATGGCATGCCCAAAGAGTCGGTTAAGTTGGGTGGTGTGGATGAGGTTTTACCGCTTCCTGAGATCGCGCACACTATTGTCAAAATGTTAGTGTAAGGAGAGAAAAATGGCTGCACACCTTTTGGATCAACCTCGCCTCATTTCAGCACTGCTGATCGGAGAAATATCCTACGATGCCGTGTTTGTTAATGCAGCCAAGAAGCTGTGCGATGCTTTACATGTAAACATTTCTCCATGCGAAATTGAGACGATGATGGAAGAAAAAAAGATCGATCTGATCTTTGGATCGCTCTCATCGCGTAACGAACATCTCTACCTTCCCGCATTGAAACGTGCCAGAGAACGTGATGCTCATGTGAAAATAATTCTTTTTTTACAAACCGATCAATTGAGTATGTTGGATGAAATTTTAGCGCTTAAATGCGAGCGATATTTGAGTATGAAACATGAAAGTGAGGCTGTGTTGGACCATTTTAAAGAGTGCATCAAAACGTTTTTAGATGATAGCTATCTTGCAGAGCGTCACTATTTTCAAACATTGATTGACTTTTCAATAGTCTCACAAACCGATATTGATGGAAATATCACCTATATAAATGATAATTTTTTGAAAGTCACAGGGTATGAACGTGAAGAGTTAATAGGGCAAAATCACCGCATCATTAAACATCCACAAACGGCACCTGAAATTTTTAGCGACATGTGGGGCACGATCACCCAAGGTGAAGTCTGGCGTGCGCAGATTATCAATCGCAACAAAGATGGCAGTGACTTTTGGGCCGAGACCATTATTATTCCTTTTAAAGAGCAAACGAGCGGGAAAATTCTTCAGTATCTTGCCATTCGCCATGACATTACCAACTTTTTACAAAAAGAACGCGCAGCGAATGAGATTAGTCGTAAGGCACAGGAACAAGAGCAGCTTGCCGAAGCCAAAGATGCTTTTTTGGTGCTCTTTACGCATGAGTTAAAAACGCCCCTCAATGCCATTTTGAACTTTTCGCAATACCTTTATAAACACATGCCACATATTGATGAGGTGCCAAAAGCCAAGCGTGTTTACCTTTTGGAGCAGATTTATAAGAGTGCCTCTTCGATGCTCGAAAATGTCACCAATATCTTAGATCTTGGAAAACTGCGTCATCAGAAATTACACTACAATTTGACGCTTTTTAACGTCAAAGAGGCTATTTTAGATGTGCTTGAAAAGCATGCTGCCTTGGCGATTGAGCATAAACGCATGCTGTTTTTTCAAAGTGATGAAAGCGGCCCTTTTATTACGAGCGATGAGTACCGTTTTAAACAAATTCTCTCAAACATTCTCTCCAATGCGATCAAATATGGCAATTCGATTGTTGAGGTCTTTTTAGCATCCGATAGTGAAAAAATAGAGATCGTGGTGCAAGACGATGGCAAAGGGATTAAAGATAAAGAAGAGGTGTTTGAACTCTACACTCAAAGTGCGTCAGGAACGGGTGTTATTGAAAAAAAGGGAACGGGCATTGGGCTTCATTTTGTGAAGCTTTTATGCGAAGGATTGAAATTAGAGTATAAAATCGAAGATTCCCCTTTGTTAGGTGGCGCAAAATTTAGTTTAACCAAAAGATTAAAGGAGCAAAAAAATGTATAAAGTGTTGATTGTTGACGATAATGATAATAACAGGCTCACGCTCAATCTTTTGCTTGAAGAGGTGGATGGCATCGAAATCTTTGAAGCTGAAGATGGGCAAGTTGCCGTAGAAATGTGTGTTAAAAACCATTTTGATCTGATTTTTATGGACATTATGATGCCCGTTTTAGATGGTTTTGAGGCGACGCAATTCATTAAACAGGTCAATAAAAAGAGTATGATCATCGCCCTTAGTGCCCTTGATGATGATACCTCAAAAAACAGAATGCTCTCTTTGGGTGCAGAAGATTACCTCACCAAACCGCTGAATGCCGAGCATTTTTTACAACGTATCAGACAGTATTTACGCATTATTGCCTTGCGCAATAAACAGATTCATAAATTCTCAAGTGCCTTGAATCCTTTTAATGCCCATGTGTTTCACCGAAACATTACTTTTCGTATTGATGACGAAGAGGCATTGGCGCAGTTTTGGGACTATTGGCTCAATTGTGAGAAAAATATCATCAATCTGAGTGACTGCGTGCGTCTTATTTATGGCTTTGTTTTATGGCTGTTAAAACATGAATACGAATGCAGTATTGTCGTGGAAGAGAGCGAAGAAAAACTCTACATGATGCTTTTACATGTAAAGCCACTGAACGGCAATATCATTAAAAATATTTTGCTCAAACATTTTGCCAATGCCAAGTATATTCTCTCCAATGACATGCTCACCTTCCAGCTGGATAAAGAGATCAAGCGCGATACAACCTCAAGTAGTGTAGAGATGAGTGATGAGACCAAAAAAATCCTCTCTAAAACGCACGATAACGTGCAAAGTGCTGTGGATTATATCAACTCTACGGCGATCTCCTTTCTTTCAAAAATTGATGGTTTAGAGATCATTAATGACGATACCGACAAAGCTATTTTAGTATTTGAAAAAGAGCCCAATAAGCGCAATTTATCGGTTATTTATGAAAATTTCCAAGAGTATGCCGAAATTTTAGCGGAATTGATGGAGTTTGAGCATTTAGGTTTTGCGGTAAGAACATTGATTGATTTTCTAGGAACGCTCACTGAAGAGCAATTTGATACCGACAAATCCAAACGCCTCTCCGCCATGCTGCTTAATCTTCTGCATGATCTCTCTTCATGGAGAGAAAATGTGTTTATAACCCAAGTGGCACGCGATATTCACTATCTTGACTCATCTCTTTTGAGTTCGTGCATTCAAATAGAAGCCATCTTTGATGAGAAGAGCCTCGATCCAAGTCATGATGATGATATAGAGTTCTTTTGATTGATGTTACGCAGTTTGCGTAACGGTATCTTAAACAATGAGTAAAACCCATTGTTGAAGGTCAGGGATAGATCCCCGACACCCCCTAAAGCTTCATAAAACACGTTTTATGAGAAATAAAAGCGCATGCTCTTAAGTAAACGGCATGCGCTGAGCTATTATTTATTTGGATTGGTGATGAATCTTGTAGGTATTTCGACCTTCTGCTTTGGCAACATAAAGGGCAAGGTCGGCATTTTTGATGAGTTGATTAAAGTCGATGCCATGATTTGGGAAGAGGCTAATGCCAATACTGGTCGTTACATGTAAATCGAAGTTTCGAATGCGAATGGGTTGTGTGATGGCTTGAATCAGCTTGCTAGCAATGTGATTGAGATTGTTCTCTTCGCCAATATCATCGACTAAAATAATAAACTCATCCCCTCCAAAACGTGCAACCGTGTCGCTCTTCCTTGTGGCTAATAGCAGCGTTTTTGCCACATGAATCAAAATCATATCGCCCACATCGTGTCCGAGTGTGTCGTTAATCTCTTTGAAATTATCCAAATCCAAAAAGAGGACACCAAATTTTTTACCACTGTTTTGATTGTTTTCGATCAAAAGCTGCATGCGTTGTGTGAGTAGGGTTCGGTTGGCTAAGGACGTTAGGTGGTCATAATGCGCTTGTTTGTAGATGATCTCTTTTTGTTTCAGAAGTTTATTTTTAGCCGTTTCAAGTTTGCGAATCGTCGCATTCGCAACCCTGTTAGCATTGGCAAGCTCTTCACTCTCTTTATTGCATTTGGCTTTCTCTTCCATCAAACTGGTTTGATCGTAAATCAGTACGGTCACCTGTTTTTGTTCACTATTGTAAGGCATAATCGTGATATCTTGTTGCATAAACTCAAAAATAGATTTCGTTGTATTGGAGTTTTTCATGGGAAAAAGATAGTGGTTTGCATCGGCTGTAAAAAAAGAGGGGCCACCCAGTGTGAGTGCCGCTTTAATGTGGCGTTTTAAGGATTTGAGACGCTCAGGAGAGAGTTCAAACAGATCAAGAAGATTTTTCCCCAGGGTTTGCTGCGCATCGATGTCACTGTGCACGGCAAACCATTTGTTGACGTAATAGATCTTAAGATCCGCATCAATCGTTACGATACCTACATTGATAGAATCAATAATTTTTTCGCAGTTTATCATCGTTATATCTTATCGATCGTATTTTTAAGATGATCAAGCATCTCGTTGTTCAGAAGTATAAACATGTGTCCTAAGATATTCTCTTTTTCGATGTCAAGGGCGGTTTTGATAACAATGACATTGTCATAACCTTCGATTTTGTCGTATTTATCCATCTCAGAGATTTCACGTTTTTCGATGGAAGGAACTTTAAAGATCGTCTCACCATGAATGATCTCACAGAATTTTCCAATACATGCGGAGGTGATAATATTGGTCAGTTCCAAAATAGACGATTTGATATCACTCTCGTCGCTCATCTCTTGTTTGAGCAAAAGATCACAAAACGCATGGGCGGAATAGCGGTTAAAGACAAAAAGGACTTCACCGTTAAACGAGCCTAAAAAACGCTGTTTTGTGAGATAAAATTCATACTCTTCTTCCAAGACTTCAACGATTTTATCGTCTAAATTATGGATGTCAATGTTTGAAATATCAGGAATGTGTAGTTTGGCATGGTTGTCGAGCATATCGCCGATTAATGAGGCGGAAAGCCCAAAGGAGACGTTAATAAGCTCTTTTAAAATATCTTCTTGCTGCGGGTTAAAATAGGGCGTTGTCATTTAAAATACCAACTTTAAGAGGGTTGTACGAAATTCTTCTTCATCAATAGGTTTTGAGATCAGTGCCGAAGCACCAAGGCTTAAAACTTTCTCTTTCGTGCTTTTTTGACGATCGGCTGAGACCATCACCACTAGGGCATCTTTGTTGATGGCGCGAATACGCTCCAACGCTTCAAACCCATCGATAATAGGCATCGTAATATCCAAAAAAACGATATCGGGACGGTGTTGATCGTAAAGTGCGATTGCCTCTTCGCCATTGCATCCTTCGATGATTTCCGCACTTTCAAGGATTTTTTTAGGAATCATTTCGATAAGCCATCTCCGTGATATTTTTGAATCATCAACGATTAAAAAAATCATTGTGCTTGATAAGCCCATCTCATAATCCTCATAGTGTAATTCCATAGCCGACTATAGTACAAAAAATATCTTTAAAAAACTATATAAGATATTTTTTACTCTCCTCTTTACTTGCATAAGGGCTCGCGTAGAGAATTTTTTCGCCAAGACTCAGTGCATAGGTTTGCTCTGGAATGGCTTTGGTAAAACTGAGCACCATACGACACGCAAGCGCTTCATCCGAAGCAGAAGCATTTTTAGAAAGAAGTGAGCTTGGCGCATTCATCTCACCGCTTACATGTAAAAGATTAAACTTGGGATTGTGCAAGGAATCAAGAAAATCGTTCTCTGTTTCATTGCGCCCAATGACCAGTTTTGCGCCAGCAGGAAGCCTAAAATGCCTTCCGTTTTTCAGCACGTCAATGTCCTCTTTGGCAAAGGTGTCATGCGCTATAAAGTCGCGCAGACGCGCAGTAAATTGCACATCGGTGAGCAAACAGCCCCCTGCGGGTGTGGGAAAATCTTCCCAACCGAGCTCTTTAGCAAGGGCAAGTTGTGCATGACGTCCTCTTCCATTAAAGCCTAAAAGTCTGCTTCGATCAACCCACCCTTCACGCTCAGGCTTCGTCTCTTCCATGACAAGCGCGCAGAGTGGACGAAGAATAATGTCTTCATCGATGTCGTTCGCTATCTTTTTCACAAGGCGCAAGGCGTCTTTATTTTGGCTCATCGGGCGTTGTCCGACCACTTCGCCGGTTGCAATAAACGAAGCGCCATAACGTGGAAGCAGGGATTTTGCGACCGTGAACATAAACCCATGACAGTCGATGCACGGATTGAACTGTTTGCCATAGCCGTGTTTGGGGCTAAAGAGAATTTCTTGAAGGTATTGATCGCGTACATCGATCACTTCAAGGGTTGCTCCAGCAATGGCGGAGCGACGTTTGAGTGTTTCATAATGGTCTTCTTTGATACCAAATCCAATGTTAATGTGCAGCGCAATGACCTCAATGCCCTGATCACTTAAAAGTTTCATCGCGAGCATGCTGTCAAGCCCGCCGCTATAGAGTACTAATGCTTTCATACGGAACCAATTCACCTTGTTTTAATTTCATCATTTTTTCTTGAATTTTACGGATCAAAAACTGCTTTTTATCGTAACTGAGTTCACGCGCGGTTTTGATCTCTTGGAATTTTTCGTTGTAGTAATGGTACAAAAAAGCGACCATCGAAGCGATGAGCGACTTCTCATCGTAAATTTTAATGTCTTCCCAAAGCAAAATGCGTCTGAGTTTGGGGTGTTCAAGTTGATTTTCCAAAAGAAGCGAAAACTCTTCGTGATGGGTTTTGAACATGGAACTATCGATGGTATCGAGTACCGTGTCAATCAGATTCGGCTGGCTGAGAATCGTTTTAATGATCGTAAGCTCCAACATATCTTCAAACACACGCTCTTTTTTATCAAGTCTTTGCGGTTTATGGCTTTGGATTTTGACCAAATTGTGATGCAATCCCAGTTTTTCAGAGAGCATGCCTGTGTAGCTCTCTTGAATGGCTTGCGGAAGCGTTTTGAGGTAACTCATCGCCTCGGTTAGGGCTTGCTGTTTGGCTAAAGGGTCTTTGAGATTGTACTTTTTGACCATGCGCTCTAGTGCAAACTCGATGAAGGGTTGAGGGGTGCGAAAGAGATGATTGAGTGCGTCCATCAAACCATTTTGCACCATATCCGCAGGGTCCATGCCATTGCCAAAGAGCACCACGCCTCCTTTGATGCCATGCGCACTCAGCAAAAACGAAGCTTTGAGTGCTGCATTAATGCCCGCATCATCGCCATCGTACGCCACAATCACTTCAGGATCACCCCTCGTGATGAGAGGAATATGTTCATTCGTAAGGGCGGTTCCAAGCGTTGCAACGGCGTGAGTGAAGCCCGCTTGATGCAGCATTATGACATCAAGATACCCTTCGGTGATGATGATGGATTTTTTCTTATAAATACTCTCTTTGGCAAGCTGATAACCATACAGCAGTTGCGATTTGTTAAAGTGCTTGGTTTGAGGCGAATTGACGTATTTGGCTGGGTGATTGGAGAGAGTTCGTCCGCCAAAACCAACGAGTCGATTACTTGGTGAATAGATGGGAAATGTGACACGTTCGATAAAACGGGCATACGGTTGATTGTTCTCGCCCACACCTGCGACACCATACTCTATGCCTTCACTCATCGCGTAACCTCTGGAGCTTAGAAAATCAAGCGTCGCAAAGGAAGCAGGTGCATAGCCGATCTCAAACTTCTCCGCAGAAGCTTCAGAAATGCCTCGTTTTGCAAGATATTCCTTAGCAAAAGGGGTAAAATCGAGCTGTTTGACGTAGAAAAGATTGAGCGTCTCCATCAACTTTCGATCCTCTTTTTTCACCCCTTCATTGGTGGTGTAGGAGAGTGAAAAGTTGACCATGTTAGCGAGTTTTTCGATGGTTTCGGGGTAGGAGAGTTTTTCGTATTCCATCACAAATTTGATGCTATCGCCTCCTGCGCCACAGGCAAAACAGTGGTAAATCTGCTTCGATGGGCTCACCACAAGGCTTGGGCTGGTGTCGTTGTGAAATGGGCAGACGCACTTGTAGTTCGCGCCATTTTTCTTCAGCTCTAAGTACGAGCCTACGACGTCAACAATATCAAGGCGTTGTTTGAGATTTTCTATGGATGTTTTGTCTATCATAGTCATATTATATCAAGTTTGGTATAATAGAATTCTGTTTCAACTTCATATGCGAAGGTTTACGTTTTGGATAATTTTTTTATAGCGTACCGTGATCCCCTTTTTGGCGTCATTATCTTGTTTGCGATTGTTTTTGTCATCTCGTTTTCCAACTATTGGTGGGGTGTTTTTAAGAGCAAAGAAGAGAAGCAAAGCATCGATAAATTTGTTAAAAAATTTGAAATTGTCACCGATGAAAATGAGTATAAAAAGCTCCTCGAAGACGCTTCCATTCCTCTCGAATCCTTAGCCCTGCTTGCGCATGCGTATGGCAAAGGAGGCGATTATGAAAAAGCGATCAATATCTATCTGGTCACGCTCAAACGCGTTAAAGGCAAAGATGAGAAGCAGTACCTTCTCTCCACGTTGGGCAAGACCTATTTTAAAGCGGGTTTTCTTCGCCGAAGCTCTGAAGTTTTTTTAGAGTCATTGCACCTGCATCCACGCAACGAGGAGTCTTTGAAGTATTTAACCGTTGCCTATGAGCAACTTCAAGAATACACCAAAGCCGAAGAGGTACTGGACTCGTTAGAAGAGTTGGGTGCCAAAGTTGGGGTACAGCGAGCTTACTTAAAAGCGCTTAGTACGATTAAAGACAGTCGCCTTAAAGAGGGCGAAAAAGTTGAAAAACTGCTTGAACTCTCCGCTACAACACCTTTTTTAAAGCGAAAACTGTTTGAATATATGTTGGAAACTGGGATCAAAATCGAGCCTTCATTTTTTGAAACCTTGCCGTTTCGAGGAATGATGGATCTGTTGTGGTATGTGGATTTTATGGTGTATGACATTCTTACATGTAAAGATCCATTGGTGCAGCAAATCGCGATGGCACGGGGACTGGCGCCCTATGTTGAGCCCAAGAGCGAAATGCCGTTTGCGCTCGATGTTTTAGGCAAACTCCACAGTGTGGGTTATACTAAAGCAAGCATCAGTTTTGAGTACCTTTGCTTTGAATGCAAACACGTTTTCCCGATTCATTTTTACAGATGTCCGCACTGCCAAAGCATCGACACTGTAACGATTCAAACCAACCTTATTAAAGCGGATCATGAAGAAAATATCTCTTTTCTGTGATGGCTCCTCCCTCGGCAATCCGGGTTCTGGTGGCTATTGCGCGATTTTACGGTTTGGCAGTACCGAGCGCATTGTCAGTGGTGGAATGGCAAATGCCACCAATAATCAGATGGAACTTTTGGCGGTCATCGAAGGTTTAGCAGCGCTTAAAGAGCCGTGTGATGTGACGCTGATTAGCGATTCGAGTTATGTGATCAAAGGGATTAACGAGTGGTTGGATGGTTGGAAACGCAAAAACTTTGCGAAGGTGAAGAACCCTGAAATGTGGCAACGCTACCTCGATGTCTCCAAAATTCATAAAGTCCATGGCATTTGGGTCAGAGGTCACGATGGGCATGCCGAGAATGAAATGTGCGATAAAATCGCCAAAGAAGAAGCAACAAAAATTAAATTGATGGAGTCATAATCATGCAAAAAAGATTAGAAGCGATACAGAAGCGCTTGGGTTATCAGTTTAGGGATCAAAACCTGATAATCGAGGCACTGACACACAAAAGTTCCAAACAACCGTACAACAACGAGCGCCTTGAATTTTTAGGTGACGCGGTGCTGGATCTCATCGTGGGTGAGTATCTGTACCACGAATTTACAGAGGTCGCGGAAGGTGAACTCTCCAAACTTCGCGCTTCCTTGGTAAATGAAAAAAGTTTTGAAAAACTTGCACGACTGCTACATTTGGGCGAATACATCTACATCTCTTTAGCCGAAGAGAACAACAACGGGCGCGAAAAACCTTCCTTGCTCTCTAACGCATTTGAAGCGATCATCGGCGCACTTTACCTCGAAGCAGGACTTGAAAAGGCGAGGGATTTGGCAGTGGCACTTTTGGAAGAGGCGTACCCTAAAATCGATATGGACGCCATTTTTAGAGACCATAAAACCACACTTCAAGAGCTTACACAAGCCCATTTTGGCATGACGCCAGAGTACCGCTTGGTGCGATCTTTTGGACCGGATCATAAAAAAGAGTTTGAAATTGCTGTCAGCGTGAGAGGTCGTGATCTCTCCGTTGCGAGTGGCAAAAGCAAAAAAGAGGCGCAACAAAAAGCAGCCATGTTGGCGTTGGAGATTCTTAAAAAGGAAGTTCGATGAATACCTTTGGCAAGCGTTTTTGTTTTACGACCTTTGGCGAGTCGCATGGAAAGGCGATCGGATGTGTTGTCGATGGCGTACCAGCAGGGCTAGCAATCGATGAAGAATTTATCCAAAGTGAACTTGATCGTAGAAAACCAGGGCAAAATAAATTTGCCACCGCACGCAAAGAGGGCGATAAAATCGAGATTTTAAGTGGTGTTTTTGAGGGTCTTAGTACGGGCACACCCATCGCGATGGTCATTTTTAATGAGAACCAAAAAAGCGGTGATTACGAGAGTGTCAAAGATCTTTTTCGCCCAGGACACGCCGATTTCACCTATTTTCATAAATACGGCATCCGAGATTACCGTGGTGGTGGACGTAGTAGTGCAAGAGAAACCGCGGCACGTGTGGCGGCAGGGGCGATTGCAAAATTGCTTTTAAATACGTTACATGTAAAGGTTCAAAGCGGCATTTGCGCCATTGGTGGTATTGAAGCCAAAAGCTATGATTTTGCGCGTGTCAGCCAAAGCGAGATTTACGCACTCGATGCCAGTGTCGAAGAGGCGCAAAAGGCAACCATTTTAGAGGCGAAAAATGCGCATGACTCGGTCGGTGGTGTAGCGCTTGTGCAGGTTGTTGGTGCTCCTATCGGACTTGGCGAGCCAATTTACTATAAACTAGATGCCCTCTTGGCAGAAGCGATGATGGGCATTAACGGTGTTAAAGGTGTGGAAATCGGCGAAGGGTTTGGCTCTTCAGTACTGAAAGGCTCAATGAACAATGATGGAATCACGAAAGAGGGCTTTGCCACCAACCACAGTGGCGGCATTTTGGGCGGTATGAGCAATGGCGATGTGATTACATGTAAAGTCTATTTCAAACCGACCCCTTCTATTTTTATCGCGCAAGAGACGATCGACACAAAGGGGAATGTGCTTACATGTAATCTCAAGGGAAGGCACGATCCGTGCATCGCGGTGCGCGGTAGTGTCGTGGCAGAATCGATGGCAGCTTTGGTCCTTGCCGATCTGCTGCTGTTAAATCTAGGATCGAACATCGACCAGCTCAAACGCGTTTACATGTAAAGGTGTGGCTACGCGAGGTAGCCACATTTTTTAACTCAACAGTAGAACGATTCGATAGGTGATAAACGCAAGCACCCACGCGGTGATAAAGGTAAATGCGACTAAGTAGACCGTGTATTTGATGCTCTCAGCCTCTTTGGCAAACACAGCGGTTGCGGCAAGGCATGGCAGATAAACCATAACAAAGACGATAAACGCCATCGCGGAAGCGAGGCTCATATTAGAAGCAATGACTTCACGAAGTGAGGTGTCTTCTTCTGTCACTTCATCACCTAGAGAGTAGAGAACGCCCAGCGTTGAGACAATGACCTCTTTGGCCGCCAATCCACTAATCGTTGCAACCCCCATTTTCCAGTCAAATCCAAGCGGTGCAAACGCAGGCTCGATCGCTTTTCCCATGATGCCAAGGTAGGTATTTTCCACCAATTTTTCATGTTTTTCATTTTCAAGAGCGGCAATGGTGTCTTCGATGGAAGCGGAATCTTGAGTTGTTAGCTCAGCGGTAGCCTCTTCAGTAGGTTTTACCTCCTCAGTCACTTCTTGGTTTGGTGCTACGGTTTCCATGGAAACCGCTTCATCCAGTTGTGCTTGGAGCGCTTCGATCTTGGTTGTGTACTCCTCTTCGATCAGGCTATTTTGAGGGTAAGAGCTGATAAACCAGATAAGCATGGACGCCAAAAGAATGAACGTTCCCGCTTTTTTGATGTACATCGCAGACTTCGAATAGACCACAAACCAGAGCAATTTCAGGCTTGGAAGACGGTACTTTGGCATCTCCATAACAAACGGTTCATCTTCACCTTTAAACGCCGTCACACGCAAAATCTTCGCCGCGATGAGTCCTAAAAGAGCGCCAACGATATAGATAGCAAACAGAGCATTTCCTGCCATGCTTTCATCAAAAAAAGCACCTGCAAACAGAACATACACAGGAAGGCGTGCGCCACAACTCATGAAACCGATGATAAACATGGTAAGCAATCGGTCTTTTTTGTTTTTAAGGGTACGCGCTGCCATATACGCAGGCACAGAACATCCAAAACCGGTGACAAGAGGCACAAAACTTTTACCATGCAGACCAAATTTATGGAAAAATCCATCGAGCAAAAACGCCGCTCTGGACATATAACCCGTTGTCTCCAAAAGCGCAATGCCTAAGAACAGAATCATAATGTTCGGAAGGAACATGATGACGCTTCCCACACCCGCGATGATACCATCGACAATGAGTGATTTCAGCGCCTCGTTGGTGATCGACGCCCCTATAGTTTCACCCAGCCAGCCAAAGCTCTCTTCGATCCAGCCCATCGGAATTTCACCAAGTGTAAAGGTGAGTTGAAACAGTCCCCACATTAAGAAGATAAAGATAGGAAGACCAAGAAGTTTATGAATCAAAATCGTGTCGATTTTTTGTGTAAGATTGCGATTTTTAACGTGAGTAACACTCAGAACTTCGGCGCTCAAACCAGTTGAAAATGCGCTGTGTTGGCGGTTGATAACCTCTTCGATCTCTTCGCATTGGCAGTACATGTAAACATGTCCGAGCGCGTTATTGAGAATCGGCTGGAGCTCAACGTAGAGAGGATGTTCGTGCATGTAAGCGTACATCTCTTTTTTCTGCCACAAAAGCCCAACAGCGATTTGGCGGTTTGTGAGTGCATCTTTGCCATGAAAATGTTTGTCATCTAAAAATTTTACGATGGTTTGGAGTTGCTCTTCGACTTCATCGCTGTAGATCATTTTGGGCTCAACAAGAGGATTTTTGCTTACATGTAAAATCTTTTCAACCAAAAGATCGATGTTGGTTTTAGTCTTAGAAGAGACACGGATACATGGAATAGAGAGAATTTTGCTCATCGCATCGGCGTTGATATGAATGCCTTCTTTGATCGCTTCATCGTCCATATTCAGAGCTATCACCATTTTCTTTTGAAGTTCCATCAGCTCAGTGGTAAGCATTAAATTGCGCTCTAAGTTCGTAGAGTCAAGCACATTTAAGATTAGGTCGTATTCGGCACCCAGCAAAAAGTCTTTGGTTACTTTTTCATCCGCGGCAAAATCTTCCAAAGAGTAAAGGCCTGGAAGGTCGATAAATTCAATAGCAAAATCCTCAGTACTGAGGCGCGCGGTTGCTTTTTCAACCGTAACGCCTGCAAAGTTTCCGATTTTGAGATTGGAGCCACTGATGGCATTGGCAAGGTGACTTTTGCCGACATTGGGTTGTCCTACAAGGGCGATAACAATTTTTTTCATCAGGCAACCTCGACTTCGATGAGTTTCGCTTCATCGAAACGAAGGGCAACGGCGCTAAAGCCAAGAGTAATTTTAATCGTATTTTTTTGAAGGCTTGTCTCGACGACTTCGACCTCTTTACCTACACCAAGACCGAGTGAGAAGAGGCGTTTTTTCAACGAATGTTGTGCGTGTATATGGGTGATATGCGCTTTTTGATTTTTAGTGATTTGAGATAAATCCATAAGCATTCCTTTCTAAATCCAATTTCATAAGAGCGCATTATATAGACAGTAACCTTATGTCTAAATAAAAACGATTATTAAAATACAAATAGAATGGAACTGCTTTCTCGATGCAGTTATAACGTGAGGTGTCGTTTTAAAACTCGTTAGGACGTATCGTTTTGAGTATCTCCTCTAAAAGAGATTTGGGAACAAGCCCTAAAAAACGTTTCTTCTCTTTGCCTTCACTGGAGAAAAAAGCAAACAGAGGCACACCGTAAACGCCACCAACAGCTTTGCTAAAATACTCCGTTGATTGCGGATCTGAGATGACTTTAAAGCGAACATCGTGCTGATTTAAAAAGGCAATGTCGTTATCACTGCGTGCACTTCCGCCTAAAATACCGATGATCTCAACCTCTCCTTGAAAGCTTTGCGCCAATTCATTTAAGTAGGGAATCGCCTCTTTGCACGCACCGCACGTTTTGGAGAAGAAAAAGAGCAGATACGGTTTCTCATACGAGAGCTTTAGACGCACCTCTTTAGGGGTAAAGGTGCTTTGAATGGGTTTGCTCTCACCAATGACGATGTGATTTTTTTGTGTAAGGTTTTCAGTGCAACCACTCAAAAATAAAAATAAAATCCATCCAAAGTAACGCATTAGAGGTACTTCATAATGATTTTTTGAGCTTCCTTCCATGGCAGTTCTCCATGGATGACCTCTTTTAAAACACCGTGATTGTCAATCAAAAACATAATCGGCACGGAACGCACGTTGTAACGTTTAGCCGTAATATCAATATCATCTTTTAAAAGCGGATAGTGAAATTTTGACTGGGCTTCAAACGCGGCAATCTCTGTTCTCATTGATAGAATTGATCGCAACGATGGCTAATGTATCGGGGTATTGCGTTTGTAATTGATCTAACAGTGGCATCGCTTCGGTACATGAGGCACACCCGATCATCCAAAAGCGAAGTACCACGATTTTTCCTGCATAATTGGATAAATGAACCGCGTCACCACTGAGCGTTTTTGCCGAGAGTTCGGGTGCTTGCGCATTCATCTTCGCTTTTTGCGGCACACCAGCGCAGGCAGTGAAAAGCAGTGCCAAAAGGAGAAGGGCAAAAGTAGATTTACGCATGAGGCGCCTCTTCCATTTTTCCATGGCGAAGGTTGATGATGCGATTCGCATAGCGTCCAAGTTCAGGGTTATGGGTGATCAGAATGATCGTCTTGCCTTCTTCCCTTAAACGACAGAAAAGATCGAGGATGACTTTCTCATTTTGCTCATCCAAATTGCCTGTTGGTTCATCGGCGAGGAGGATTTCAGGATCATTTATAAGTGAACGCGCGATACACAAGCGTTGTTGCTCACCGCCTGAAAGCTCGGAAGGACGGTGGGTTAAACGGTGTGCTAATCCCACTTTGGCAAGTGCTGCTTTGGCATCTTCTTCATCCACGCTACTATGGTAGTATTGTGCTAGCATGACATTTTCAAGCGCACTGAGGTAGGGAATGAGGTGAAATTGTTGAAAGATAAGCCCCACTTTTTCACGTCTGATCACAAGCTTTTGCGCTTCATCCAAAAAGCCTGCATTAACGCCACCCAAAAGGTATTCACCACTAGTGGGAGCATCCATTAAAGAAAGAATGTTAAGTAGCGTTGTTTTTCCAGAACCCGATGGGCCCATGATGCTGATCCACTCGCCTTTGTGTACGGATAGATTGATGCCCTCTAATGCGATTACGTCGCCAAATTTTTTTTCAATATTTTTAAGTTCTAATACAGGTGTCATTAAGAATTATTCTCCTCTTAAAATAGTCGCCACAGGCAAGTTCAATGAACGCTTGATGGGAAAATATGCGGCAATGGCTGCAAAGAGCAGCGATAAAATAGTCGCAATCGGAATCGATAAAAAACGAAAATCAATGCCAGAGCCAAAGATAACCGTGCCAAAAAATTGGGATAAAAAGAAGCCTAAAAAGGCACCCAACACCGAAGCAAAAAGGGTCATCAAAAAGGTTTCGGTGCCAAAAAGAGTGGCGACATTGCGTTTGGATGCACCAAGGGCGCGAAGTAGGGCGATCTCTTTGGTACGTGAAAAGATGATGGAGCTAAGCGTGGTATTGACACACATGGAGGTGATGAGCAGTACCGTAAAGGCGACCAATGCCATCAAGAATTTGATTTTATCTAAGATCAGACCTTCTGAGAGTGAGATGCGCGCGAGAGGTTTGGCGCTGAAACTGCCTCCTTTGGAAAGCTCCGAACTGATCGCATTTATTTGATCAAAATCGCCCAAGATGACCGCTTCAACCAGATGGATTTGCCCCGCTTTTCCTAAGACTTTTTGTGCCAAAGGAAGAGAGACAAAAAGAAGTCCATCTTCTTTATCGCCACTGGAGACGATCCCTTTGATGCGAATGGTCGTGGAAAAGCCGCTTTGTTCATTGACTAAATTGATGCTTGAGCCCACTTTGAGTTCCATCTTTTTCGCCAAATCCACCCCAATAAGGGCGTTTCGTTCGTCAAAATCGACGTTGATGTACGCTCCTTGTACGACCTCTAAAAAAGGTTTAGCCACTTTCATCCCTGCAAAGTCAACACCTGCCATCACAGCATCACCCAGACTTAAGCGCACCGTTCCAAAGAGGTAGGGTGAGGCACCTAAAAGGGAGCCTTTTGGGATTACATGTAAAGACTTTTCATAATCACTTTGATCGAAGAAAAGGGATTTTTCAACCGACTGGGGCGTGAAAAGCACATTGGCGCCATACGCCTTGAGCTCTTTGCGCATCTTAGAGTCGATGTCGAGATAAACATTGACAAAAGCTCCCGTCACGCATGCTCCTAGCATGATGGAAATAAAAATGATGAGGGTATGATCGTAACTGAAACGAAGGCTTTTAAAGACCGAACGAAGTAAAAAAGCACTGCGCAAGGTTTGTTTTTTATTTGCGACCATAAAGCACCTCCGCAGGTAAAAGATCGATTACGCCGCGCATCGGAAGCAGTGAGCCCACAAAGGCGATAATGAGCGCAAAACTGATTGTAAGGGGTAAAATAATCCATGAAATTTCAACAGCATGTCCGAAGATACTGAGCGCTATCAGCATCGAAAGTCCATACCCCACAAGCGCTCCAACAGCTCCTGCGATAAGAGCAACACTGAGTGATTCGGCAATGAAAAGCGCGTAGATCGCAAGATTGCTAGCCCCCAATGCTTTTAAGAGTCCGATCTCTTTTTTACGACGGTGAATCTCCGATGCCATCAACGAAGCGATACCAATGGACGCGGCAATGAGCGCGATGATGCTGACCATGCCCATCAGGGATTGGATTTTTTTCACGACTTTGCTCTCGCCATCGCTCACTTTCATCAGTGCCTTTGCCGTAGCACCTTTGTACTCTTCTTCGATTTGGTAGGCAATCGAGCTCACATACGCGGTGCAGTACCAATGGTCATACTCCAAAGTATCGAGCTCCGCAGGGTTTCGTTTGGCTTTCATCGAGAGGTCGTCCTCTGGAACCGTAAGCGCTGAGACTTCCACACGGGAGATTTTTTCAGGTTTACCCAGCAGTGTTTGTGCCAGAGCCATGGACATCATGATCTTGCTCTCCGCCTCTTGTGCCCCTTTTAAAATACCCTTTACATGTAAAGATTTATCTGCCAGTGTGAGGGTGTCGCCAACCGCGATGTGGTGCTCTTTGGCGAGGGTTTCGCCGATCAAAATGTTCGCTTCCGTATCATCCTCGATCCACGCTCCTTCAACGCTCCAAAATGGGTAAAGTGACTTGACGCCAATGCGGTAATTTGGCTCATCAGCAATCGGGAGATTTTTATCAAAATAAGTGCCAATGATGGCAACAGGTATCGACGCTTTCGACCAAGCGATTTTCCCCTCTAAAAAAGGAGCGTACGCTGCGATATTGTTGCGCCAAAAAACCTCTTTGATTTTAGGCAGTTTGCTCTCGTCCAAATAAGCATCTTCTTGCAAAGGCTTAAAGGTTTTGCCTTCGATCTCCATACTCAGTGCGCCACCTTTGGGTAAAACGATGATATTGGAGCCATAACTGCGAAGCTCAAGTGCGACCTTATCGCCAATGCCAAGCGTGATGTTGAGCATCGAAGCGACCAGCATGGAGGCTAAAAAGATAGTCAAAAAGGCGAGCATCTTTTGAGTTTTATTGCCCCAGAGGGCACTTTTAAGGAGTGTGTATTCCATCATTTGTTTATCTCTCCTAACGCTTGGTAGCCTTGTGCTCTCCAGTGCGATTCACTCGCAGTTCCCACGTAGCGCTCAGGGTTTTCTTTAAATTTTTCATAGGTATCGTTGTTCTCAAAGTAGTAGGTTTTTCCACCAAACACATAGGTTTTAGGCGCTTTGAGGTTAATCAATTTGGCACCACTGACGGGGTCACTCACGCTTTTTTCCACGACTTCTGAGAAGTAGTTCACCCCTTTGAGGATCGTCTCTAACTTGAATGTGATCTCTTTGCCATCAAACTGATACGGGAACGGAATAGGATTGCACCCACCTTCTTTACCGACAGATGGGATAAAAATGCGCACATTGCACGCGATACAAATGAGCTCATCGCCTTTTTTGACATAGCCCATATCGCCACAAATCATGCACGCGTCAAACACGGCGACAGGTGCATCTTTCTCTTTGTAACGGTTGAGCAGAAAGAAGCGAATTTTATTGCCCTCATCGGTAATGTACGCAAAACGGTGCAGGTCATTGTCGCGCAAGAGTTCCATCGGAATTTTAAATTCACCATTCACGGGCTCTAAAATTGTGGGTGTCGAAATAGTTGGCGGACGTGAAGCGATCACATCGTAGAAGAGCATAAACGCACTCATTGTAAGCACGATGATAATGTTACATGTAAAGATTTTTTGCAGATATGATCGTGTCGCACGAATGCGCCTAGAAGCGATGACACCCACAGTTTCTTTAGGCTCTTTGCGCGGTTGATGGCGCAGAAAAAGAGTACTTAAGACAACGACGATGGCAAGGTAAATGTACGTGAAAAACGAAGAGTAATGCAACACTTTAGCGACCGCTGAGAGAAGCCACGTTGAGGTCGGAAGTACGCCCAAACGCATTAAGGCAATGCCAAGTTCTCCCAAAATATCTAACAGTAAAAAGAGAGTAGTAAGCGCAATGGCAGTGTTTCGAACGCTAGGACGGCTCTTTTCAGCGACCTTTGTCATCAACCAGTAAAGCAGCAAAAGCAAACATGCGCTTAAGATCACAATGCCCAAAGAGACAATGGAAAGCGTGTCTAAAAGTGCCCCTTTCAGCAGTGGAAAATCACGACTCAGTGTACCGTACTCTATACCAAAAGAGATCGCAAGCAGTGCCATAAGAACCAATTTAACGCTTTTAAAGGGAAGCAGACACACCGCCCAGCCCAGAAGCAATGAAATGGCAATTGCACCGTTGGCATAGAGTTTGAGCGTGGTGTCCCAGAGGTAAAGATTGGCACATTCAAAGAGTCCAATTCCTATCCAAATACCGATAAAAGAGGCTAAAAAAGTGGCTTTGAGGCTCGGGTGTTTTTCCCATAAAGCGCTTAGAAGCGTAAAGCCTAGTAATGCTTGCATCACGTGAATAAAATAAATTGACATTGCGTCGTGTCCTTCAACAAAAACTTGCGTCTTTTTTCGGTTACATGTAAAAAAAAGAGACGCAAATTTTGGGTAGAAAAGAAGAGCACAAAGGCTCTTCTTAGGGTTTTTAGTCTTGAATACCTGTGTATTTAAATTTGTAGCTTGTTGTGAACGGTTCAAACCATTTACCAACCCCCGTTGCCGCGTCAGCATGTCTGCCAAAGCCTTGTTTTGAAGGATTGTCGATCGTAAATTTCACTTCGTAGTTACCCACACCTAGCATTTTGATGTTGGCACCGTAGTGAGGACCATCGGATGCAACCATTGGCATGAAATTACCTTTTTTACTTTTGCCTGTGTCGAGGTTTTTGACCTCATAACTGACCGTTAAATAAGGAATCCACTCGCCTGCGGCAAAACCATTGGTATTACCTTCGGTTGCGCTGATGTCGGCTTCAAGATGCACATCGGCTTGGGAAGGTGCTAGGTCAATACCTTTAGGTTCCATATCAATCGGTTTAAGGTACACAGCAGCAATTGCCATGTGATTCATCACCACCTCTTCGCCGATGGGATACTCTTTAAACTCAGCCTCTGCGGCATGGGCTAACATAACGGCTACGCTCAGTGCTAAGACTGATTTTGCCAACATTTTTAACATAGTTCCTCCTTAGAAAATTTAGATCTCAAAATCGTTCTCCTTTTTTTGAGATTCAAGCTTTTTTCGCTTGAACCATGATGTATAACGAGCCCACAATCAGCCCAATGATAAGCACTGCTTGGGGAATAAGGCTTTGCATGTACGGGTAAATTCCAAGCCACGTTAGCGTTGGAAAGCCCTCAATAAGGGTAGGTTGAAACACTTTGCCTTCCACGAGTTCCATAATGCCTTTGCCCGTAAAAACAATCGCCATATAAAAGATGATTGCACTGGTGATCATGAAAAAAGGCTTAATCGGGATCTTAATTGCTCCTGCTTTGAGGAGGAAAAAGAGGATGACAAGTGCAATGACGCCCGTGCCAAATCCTGCGGCTAACATGCTGTACCCCAGCGGTGTTTTCGCATCGAAAATAAGTGCTTGATAGAACAGCACCGTCTCCGCACCTTCGCGGTAAACGGCTAAAAAGACGGTAAACCAGAGTGCTTTAATCGAGCCAGAACTAAGGGACTCCGAGACCTTCTCAGCGATGTAATGGCTCCATTTTTTCGCATGAGCGTTGGAGAGAAGCCAAAAGCCCACGTAGTAGAGCAGTCCAACAGCGACGAGCATCGTTACACCTTCTAACATTTCACGCGATTCGCCTGGGTTTTGGAAGATCAAGTTCATCACAAAAGCGGTCACAAAACTAAGGGCAATGGCACTCCACAAAGCGCTGTAAACGATGTTAAGACGTGTTGCATTACCGCTTTTAATCAAGTAGGCGATGACGGCGGTGACAACGATAAGTGCTTCAACGCCCTCACGTAAAATAATGATCAACGAGTAGAGGAATTGACTCCATGGTGAATCAGAACCCGAGAGTTTTTCAGCCCCCTTTGCCACTTGCGTATTTAATGAATCCATCTCGTTTAACACACTCCCTGGTGTGCTTTGATTTTTCATGAGTGCAACAATTTTGCTAAATGAGCCTTCGATGCTTGTTTTAAGAGTGCTATCGACTGCGCCAATTTTGACTTCCATTCCACTGGCTTCAAAGATGTCAAAATAGGAATTTTGAACCACTTGCATCGCTTTTTTCGATTCACCTTTGCTGTAGAGTGTGTGCGCTTCGGCCAATTTTGCTTTGAGGTTTGCCATCACAGGAGCAAAATCTTCTTTAACTTCTTCAATCGCCTCTTCTTTAACGCTCACCACCGCAAGTTTAGCCGCGTCTGAGGGTAGTTCAAGAAGGCTATGCCAGATGTTGCTTTTCAAACGCTCTAACTCCTCTTTGAGCTCCTCTTTGGTGTGAATCTCTTCATCCACCGCGCGAATCACACGTCCCATCTCTTGTTGGATTTGGCTATCGCGCCATTTGGAGATGTGTTTACGAACCGCGGTTTCGATCATGCCGTTGCGGTAATCTTCAAATTTAACCGAGGTAATGATAAATTTTGTCTCTTCTTTATCGCCTTTTTCAAAAGCAACCAAGGCTTTGGCGTATTTGGCTTCGATGTGGTTGTAGAGCGTTTTCCATTTAATATCTAATGCAGGTTGAGGTGTTTCAACGACGGTTTGCAAATGGCTGTCATCGCCTTTTTCGGCAACGATGCGTGTTCCTTTTTCCAGTTTGGGAAGCACTTCTGCCATTTCAGCGGAGAGATTATCCATAACGGCTTTGACTTTCACAACAGATGCACCATCGTTAATCAGCTTACGAATGGAGACAAATTGCGCTTCCATCGCGTAGGATTTTTTACCCGAAATGTTGATGCGAATCGGTCCTTCAAGGTTTTCAAAAAGCTCAAAATAGGCACTTTGCGCCACTTGTTTCGCTTCGTCTTGCTCTCCTTTTTCATACAGTGCTAAACTCTCTTGAAAGGTTTGATTGATTCGGTTTATAATATCCGCATAATTCGTTGTAGCCGCCGAAAAAAGCAAGGAAGGGAGAAATCCCATCAGAAATAAGCAGAGCATTTTGTAGTTCATTGAGTTACCTTTGATTCATTACGTTATGCGTTACATGTAAAGAGATTTAATTTTACATATTGATAATCGCAATCGAATAATAGTACTCTAATTCTTTGAGAAGTATTAAATTTGTGTTAAATAATTTTTAACGCACACAGAAAAAAGAGATGAAAACGAAGTTTTTCTGCAAAATTATTTTTTAAAGAAGTAAAAACACCAAAGCTATTGATCAGAACAGCGAAGGTTGAGAGAGTGCTTTGAGTTTGAAGGATTTTCGGTGAATTTCGCAGTAGCCAAAGGCTCTGATTTTTTCTACATGTAAAGCACTGCCATAGCCTTTGTGTTTCTCAAATTCGTACTGTGGATAGGTAGGCGCAATGTTGTACATATAGCGGTCACGGCTGACTTTGGCTAAAATGCTTGCCGCACTGACTTCAGGAACTTTGGCATCGGCTTTGACCATCGTGGTGATACCCGAAACGCCAAAATTGCAGTTACCGTCCATTAAAATCTCATGCTCCGAAAAATGCGCTTTAATCGTTTCTATGGCGTATCTAAGGCAGGCACTGAGTCCTTTTGTATCGACCATGGTATGGTCGCAAAAGACGATTTTAAATTCGGCTTTGCTTTGAAGGATCTCAAAAAAGGCTTCGCGCTGTTTTGGACTTAGTTGTTTAGAGTCATTGAGTCCTGCAACACTCTCTTTTAAAATAGCGCCTGCTACGACGAGCGGTCCTGCTAAACATCCTCGTCCTGCTTCATCAATGCCACATAACATTTCATTCCTTTTAATCTTTACATGTAAACGAAGTTTAGTGTAGATTTGCTAAAATATCCCAAAGGAGTCCATACATGTTCCACCACAAAGAAGATCTTGAAAAAGCGTTCAATAAAGAGCTTTTTGTGATCAAAAACGATCTGTACTATCAGCAAATTGATTTGACGAAAAACAAGAAAAAAGAGCTTTTACGTGTCGACATCTCTTACAAACCGCACAGCACGCTCAGTGGCGACACCTACTCCCTTCGCAAAACCAACGATGGAAGGTTGGTGGGATTTATCGCTGATGCGATGGGCAAAGGGCTTTCTGCGGCGATGAGTGCGATGGCGATCACACGATTTTTGAACTACTTTTTTGATGAGCTCGAAGAGGAAGAGGGCTTTGTTTTTGATGTGTGGATCACCAAAACGCTCAAATTTTTACAAAAAAATCTGTTTGATGAAGAGATCATGAGCATTGTGCTCGTGGAGTATGACATTCAT
This sequence comes from Sulfurospirillum multivorans DSM 12446, assembly GCF_000568815.1. NCBI lineage: Bacteria > Pseudomonadati > Campylobacterota > Epsilonproteobacteria > Campylobacterales > Sulfurospirillaceae > Sulfurospirillum > Sulfurospirillum multivorans. The sequence goes on along the minus strand of NZ_CP007201.1, from coordinate 2,601,255 downwards.
GCATCGGTTATCAAATACGCCTCCTGTGGTATGCCCGCTTTTTTTATCATCAGTGAAAAGGGTGAGTTTCAATCGATTCGCAGTAACAATCCTCCCTTAAGTGTTTTCACAAAAAGTGTTCAAAGCAACACCCTTCCTTCCGTTCCGATTGCAAAGATGCTCTGCTACAGCGATGGGCTCAGTGAGAGTCTCCTGCGTGATGGAAAACTCTATGCTTCGTGTTTGAAAGAAGATTTTATTGACTCTATGTGTGTGAAAGATTTTCGCGATAAAGTGAAAGAGCGTATTGGCAAGGGGGATGATGATCTGACCTATATTTACATCCAAAAATTGGAGCTTCCCAAAACGTTTAAGGTTCTGCGTATCCCGAGCACCTACGAAGCGATCGATGCAGCACTGCTTGGCATTACGCAGTATCTTAAAGCGCATTATATCGATAGCAAAACATCGAGTCAGATTATGCTAACCCTCTCAGAGCTACTGTTAAATGCTTTGGAACATGGCAGTTTTGGAGTCGATAAAGCACGGAAAAATTATCTGATTGAGCACAATTTGTTTGATGAAGAGATGCTGCGACTTGAGAAAGTGCATCAGCGTAAAAAGATCAAAATTGTCTATGGCATCCTTCCTAATGGTAAACGCGAACTTTTTGAAGCGACGATTAGTGACCAAGGCGAAGGGTTTGATACGATGGTGCTCAAAAACATTGTCCTCAATGCTGAGAAGTTTAGCGGGCGTGGGTTTGTTATTATTCGCAAACTTTTAGACCATTTTTATTTCAACAAAAAAGGCAATGCCATTACGATTCAAAAATTCATCACACCCACGTTAGAGTTGTAACGCCCATTCCCAAAAAGGGGCGATGGAAAAGCTAAATCCTTCAATGTCTTTGGCACTTTCACTGCTCAGTGTGACGACTTCAATACGCTTTACATGTAAAGCCCAAAAGGTCGGTAAAAGCTTTTGAAGTTTCATCTCAATCGCCTCCGTGGTTGCAAAGCCAACGCACACAATGGCTAAGGATTCTTCGGGGAGAAAAAAGTCAATCCCCTCTTCGTAAAAGACGTTTTTATCGCGCTTAATTAGCTCCAAAAAAACCATATTTTCAAAACGTTTCAAAAAATCTTTTTTAAAGGTGAGGGCATCTTTGAGCGCAAAATCAATCGGATAGACCTTTTTAGCGGCACTGGGTTGATTGTACTTTTCTACAAAAAAGAGAAGCTTTTGGTCGATCAACTCGGATGTGATGGCATACAGTTTATCTTTGGAAATTTTTGTAAAACTCTTTAAGTGGTTGTAAATTTGAAACAGCGAAATTTTGCTTCCTTGCAGTTCGCACAACCGTTTGTAGATCAAAAAGGTGGTCGTGTCGTTTAAGATAAGATGCAGCATCATCTGCATCTGCCGTTGATAATCTTGCTCAACACTTTGCACAATATGTGGGTAGGTGCCGTGACTGGCAAAGAGATTGAAGAGATGCTCAATATTCGAGTGCTTTTTATCAAACGAGATAAACTCCTCAAAATCCAGTGGGTAAAGTGTGAGGGAGTCAAAGCCCGCAAGTGTTTTACATGTAAAAGAGGTTGAAAGCAATATTTCCTCGACATTGGGAAGTTCAAAGGAGAAGTCAAAATGCTCGATGACGAGGAGTTTGATGCGGTTTTTTTGAATAAAAAGAGACACGTTTTCAGCCACCAAATGAGGCTCCACACGATCATCGGAAAAATCAATATAGAGATAACTCCCTTTTTCATAATGGCTTAAATGATCAACAATCAGATGGCTTTTACCACTCTTTCGTGGTCCATACAGAATGGTTTTTTTGTGCGTGATGGATAGTTTTCGATCCAAAAAGAGACCATTTTTAAAATTCATTTCGTAAAAAAATTGGAGTGTTTGCATCATTTTCCTTTTGGGAAAGTTTATTATCTTCCTTATTAAAAGGAAATAAAATGAATATTTACACGTTAAAAAGCCCTATATTTCTTGACTTCTTATATCTATTGTTGTAAAATCACAGTCCTTTAATTAGGTCATCTTCAAGGTGGCAAGTTCTTTACAGGGGTACCAAATGGAAAAAATTAGACTTAAACTCAAGGCGTATGACCATAGAGTTTTAGACAGATCTGTTGCAGCTATCGTCGAAGCTGTCAAACGAACTGGAGCCGAGATCGTCGGACCAATTCCTATGCCTACAAAAATCAAGCGCTATACAGTGCTTAGATCTCCGCACGTAAACAAATCTTCAAGAGAGCAATTTGAGATGAGAATCCATGCACGTATGATCGACATCGTGTCTGCGACGACTGATACAGTTGATTCACTCATGAAACTTGACTTGGCACCTGAAGTCAATGTTGAAGTTAGAGCTATGGGTAAATAAGGGGTAATGATGGAATATATTATTGAAAAAATCGGCATGAGCCGAACAATCGCAGTACCAAGCGTTCCTGTCACGTTACTCAGAGTTTTAGAAGCGAAAGTATGTGAAGTTAACGCTGAAAAACGTGCTTTAGTTTCATATGTGAGTGGCAAAAAAATGAACAAAGCTATTGCGGGTCAGCAAAAGAAGTATAACCTTTCTGCTGCATTCAACCGTTTCGTAACACTTGATGTTGCAAACGCTGAAGCAGGTGATTTAGATACAGCACCTTTGGGTGAAGCAAAAACACTTAAAGTGTCTTTGAGTACTAAAGGTAGAGGTTTTACAGGCGTTATGAAACGTCACAATTTTAGTGGTGGTCCTGGTGCACACGGTCACCGTTTCCATAGAACTACGGGCTCAATCGGTAACTGCGAATGGCCAGGTCGTGTTCAAAAAGGCAAAAAAATGCCAGGTCATTATGGTAACACTCAAGTGACTGTAAAAAATGAGATCGTTTCATTTGACGCACAAAATGGTATCTTAGCTGTTAAAGGCTCCGTTCCAGGTGCAAATGGATCATTAGGTAAAGCAAGGATTGTTAAATGAGTAGCGCAATCGTATTAAATGAAAAATTAGAAAATGTTGGTGCATTGGCTCTTCCTTCAAGCTTTGAAGAGATCCATTCACATAACCTATATCTTTATGTCAAATCATACCAAGCTGCGCTTCGTTCCAACACTGCTAACACCAAAACAAAAGGTGAAGTAAGCGGTGGTGGTAAAAAACCATGGGCTCAAAAAGGTCGTGGTGGTGCACGTGCTGGTAGTAGAAGAAGTCCAGTATGGGTTGGTGGTGGTGCTGCATTTGGCCCACGAGCTAACAAAAATTATGATTTAAAAGTCAATAAAAAACAGAAAAAATTGGCGCTTGAATTTGCATTGAATGAAAAAGCGCTCAATAACGCACTTTTTGTTGTTGATTCTTTAACTGTAGAATCAGGTAAAACCAAAGATGCAGCAAAAATCGTAAAAACACTTGGTACAAGAGACGCATTAATCGTTAAACAATTGGTTGACGAGAATACATTGTTAGCGTTTAGAAATCTTCAAAACTGCTACCTTGTCGAAGCGAATGAGCTTAATGCGTATTTAGCAACTGCGTTCTATGCGGTAATCATAGAAAAATCAGTGCTTGAAACAATCACAAAAGAGGGCTAAGAATGGCTGATATTACTGATATTAAGGCAATCCTTTATACTGAAAAGAGCTTGAGCCTTCAAGAGAATGGTACAGTTGTTATCCAAACTTCCGTAAGAATGACAAAAAATGGTTTAAAAGAGGTATTAAAACAATACTTTGGTTTTACACCATTAAAAATCAATTCTCTTAGAGTTATGGGAAAAGTTAAGAAGTTTAAAGGCATTGAAGGCAAACGTAATGATTTTAAAAAGTTTTATGTTCAGTTGCCAGAGGGCGCTAAACTAGAGAATGTGGAGGCGTAATCATGGCAATAAAATCATTTAAACCCTATACCCCCAGTCGTAGATTTTTAACAGGACTTGATTCAAGTGACATTACTGCAAAAGCAAGTGTTCCTTCACTCCTTGTTAAAATTGCTGCAACGGCAGGTAGAAATAACAATGGTAGAATCACTTCACGTCATAAAGAAGCGGGTGCTAAAAAACTGTACAGAATTATTGACTTCAAACGAAGAAAATTTGATGTAGAGGGAACCGTAGCTGCTATTGAATATGATCCAAACAGAAACTGTAGAATCGCGCTTATCAATTATGCCGATGGTGACAAAAGATATATTCTTCAACCATCAGGTCTAAAAGTGGGCGATAAAATTCAATCAGCTGAAAGCGGACTTGATATTAAACCAGGTAACGCAATGAAGCTAAAAAGCATCCCTGTAGGTACTATCTTACACAATGTCGAACTTAAACCGGGTAAAGGCGGACAAATGGCACGTAGTGCTGGTGGTTACGCTCAACTTATGGGTAAAGAGACTCAATATGTTATGGTAAGACTTCCAAGTGGTGAGATGAGACAAATCTTGGCAGAGTGTATGGCTACGGTTGGTGTTGTTGGAAATGAAGACTGGGCAAACGTTGTTATCGGTAAAGCGGGTCGTAACAGACACCGTGGTATTAGACCTCAAACTCGTGGTTCTGCAATGAACCCAGTAGATCACCCACATGGTGGTGGTGAGGGTAAAACCAACTCAGGACGTCATCCAGTAACTCCATGGGGACAACCAACTAAAGGTAGAAAAACTCGTAAGAAAAAAGCGAGCGACAAACTGATTATTTCTAGAAGAAAAGGAAAATAGATGGCTAGATCGCTAAAAAAAGGTCCTTTTGTTGATGCTCATTTGTTGAAAAAAACGGTTGAAGCAAAAGAGACAAAATCAAACAAGCCGATTAAGACATGGTCTCGTAGAAGTACTATTATTCCTGATATGATCGGTTTGACATTCAATGTCCATAACGGTAGAAACTTTGTTCCAGTGTACGTTACAGAGAACCATATCGGTTATAAAATGGGTGAATTCGCACCAACTCGTACGTTCAAGGGTCATAAAGGCTCTGTTCAGAAAAAAATTGGTAAGTAGGTAGACTATGAGCAAAGCAATATTAAAATTTATCAGATTATCTCCTACAAAAGCAAGGTTAATTGCACGTGAAGTTCAAGGAATGAATGCTGAGCTTGCTATGGCAAGTTTAGAGTTTATGCCAAACAAAGGTGCAAAAATCATCTCTAAAGTGATCGCTTCTGCTGTTTCTAATGGCGGATTTGAACCACAAGAAGTTGTGGTTGCTTCTTGCCGTGTTGACGCAGGTCCAGTACTTAAACGTTTTATGCCAAGAGCACGAGGTAGTGCGAGTGGTATCAGAAAACCAACTTCTCATGTATTTGTTGAAGTAGCAAAAGCTGCAAAGAAGGAAGACTAAGATGGGTCAAAAAGTAAATCCGATTGGTTTAAGACTTGGTATTAATAGAAACTGGGATTCACGTTGGTTCCCAAGTAAACAAACCTTAGCGACAAGCATTGGTGAAGATTACAAAATTAGAACATTCTTAAAAAAAGAGCTTTACTATGCAGGCGTAAGTCAAATTTTGATCGAGCGTACTGCTAAAAAGCTTAGAGTGACTGTTGTTGCTGCACGTCCTGGTATCATTATTGGTAAAAAAGGCTCTGATATTGAAAAATTAAGAGTTAAATTGACCAAATTAATTGATAAAGATGTAAACGTTAACATTAAAGAAGAGAGACGCCCACAAGCTTCTGCTCAATTATGTGCAGAAAACGTTGCAATGCAACTTGAGCGCCGTGTCGCCTTTAGAAGAGCAATGAAAAAAGTGATTCAAGGTGCACAAAAATCTGGTGCTAAAGGGATTAAAATTTCTGTCTCTGGACGTCTTGGTGGCGCGGAGATGGCAAGAACTGAATGGTACTTAGAAGGACGTGTTCCTCTTCATACACTTCGTGCAAAAATCGATTATGGTTTTGCTGAAGCACACACAACATACGGTGTTATCGGTGTTAAAGTATGGATCTTCAAAGGTGAGGTTCTTGTAAAAGGACTTGCTCCAGAAAAAGAAGAAGCACCTGAAAAAGAGAATTCACGCAAGCCAAGAGCGCGTAAAGAGAGAGGTAAAAACTAATGTTAATGCCTAAAAGAACGAAATATAAAAAGCAGATGAAAGGCCGCAACCGCGGTGAAGCCAGCAGTGGCGCATCTATCTCTTTTGGTGAAATCGGTCTCAAAGCTGTTGAAGCTGGACGTATTGATTCACGCCAAATTGAGGCTGCGAGGATTGCGTATACGAGACATGTTAAGCGTCAAGCTAAGACGTGGATTCGTGTATTCCCAGACAAACCATTAACGGCTAAACCTATCGAAACACGTATGGGTAAAGGTAAAGGTTCTGTTGATAAGTGGGTTATGAATATTAAGCCTGGTAGAATTATTTTTGAAATGGCGGGTGTCCCTGAAGAGTTAGCGCGTGAAGCATTAACACTTGCAATGCACAAATTACCTTTCAAAACCAAGATTGTAACTCGAGAGAGCGAAAATGAAGTATATTGATTTAAACGGCAAAAGCGCGTCAGAGCTTTTAGAGTTGTTAAAAGAGAAAAAGGTTCTTTTGTTTACATTAAGACAAAAGCTAAAAACAATGCAACTTACTAATCCAAATGAGATTAAAGAAGTTAGAAGAGATATCGCACGTATTAGTACGGCAATTTCTGCTCAAAACAAGTAGGGGTAACTAATGGCTTTAAAACGAGAGATTCAAGGCGTAGTTGTTCAGAAAACTGGTGATAAAACTATCACCGTTTTGGTAGAGAGACGTGTAATGCACCCGAGATATCGCAAGTTCGTTAAACGTTTCAAAAAATACCTAGTCCATGACGAGAGCAACCAAGTAAAAATCGGCGACACAGTAAGCGCTATCGAGTGCAGACCACTTTCAAAAAGAAAGTCTTTTAGACTTAGCGCGATTGTTAAAGTGGGAGTTGAATAATGATACAAAGTTTTACAAGATTAGCTGTTGCTGATAACAGTGGTGCTAAAGAGATCATGTGTATTAAAGTTCTTGGTGGTAGTAAACGTCGTTATGCAACGGTAGGTGATGTTATCATCGCTTCTGTCAAAAAAGCTTTGCCAAGTGGTAAAGTGAAAAAAGGACAAGTTGTCAAAGCGGTTATCGTAAGAACAAAAAAAGAGATCCAAAGAGAAAATGGCTCATTGATTCGTTTTGATGAAAATGCTGCTGTTATTCTTGATAACAAAAGAGAGCCAATCGGTACAAGGATTTTCGGACCAGTAGGTCGTGAAGTTCGTTATGCTAACTTTATGAAAATCGTATCTTTGGCACCGGAGGTACTATAATGGCGACTAAGATGAAAATTAAAAAAGGCGATACTGTTAAAGTAATCGCAGGCGACGATAAAGGTAAAGAGGCGAAAGTTGTTCAAGTTTTGCCAAAAACTTCACAAGTCGTTGTTGAGGGTTGCAAGGTAGTAAAAAAAGCCATTAAGCCAAGTGAGAGTAACCCTAAGGGTGGTTTTGCAAATCTTGAAAAACCAATTCATGTCTCTAACGTGGCTAAAGTAGAGGGTAAATAATGAACAGATTGCAAGAGAAATTTAATGCTGAAGTTAAACCAGCATTGGTTAAAGAGTTTAATATTGCTAATCCTATGTTGTCACCTAAAATTGAAAAAGTCGTTATCAGCGTTGGTGCTGGTGAAGAAGGTAAAGATACTAAGTTATTGCAAAATATCGTCGATACCATCTCTTTAATCGCTGGTCAAAAAGCGGTTGTTGCGAATGCTAAGAAATCAGTTGCTGGTTTTAAAGTACGTGCTGGTTACCCAGTCGGTGTTAAAGTAACACTTCGTAAAGAGACTATGTATGCATTTTTAGACAAACTTATCTCGGTAGCACTTCCTAGAGTAAAAGATTTTAGAGGTCTTCCAAGAGTAGGTTTTGACGGACGTGCAAACTATAACTTTGGTCTTAATGAACAATTAATGTTCCCTGAGGTTGAGTATGATAACATCATGAAAACACACGGAATGAATATTACGATCGTAACAACTGCTAGCAATGATAAAGAAGCATTTAAACTTCTTGAACTCATTGGTTTGCCGTTCGCAAAAGGTAAATAATATGGCTAAAAAATCGATGATTGCAAAGGCTGCAAGAACGCCTAAGTTTCAAGTAAGAGCATACACACGATGTCAAATTTGCGGACGTCCACATTCTGTTTACAAAGATTTTGGTATCTGCAGAATTTGTCTTCGTAAAATGGCAAATGAGGGTCTTATTCCAGGCCTCAAAAAAGCAAGCTGGTAAGGAAATAGACTATGATTAATGATCTAGTAGCAGATTCTTTAACAAGAATCAGAAATGCATCAATGCGTAAACTTGATGTGACTAAATTAATGCATTCAAAACTGGTTGAAGCGATTTTAGTTATTTTCCAAAACAAAGGTTATATCGAAAGTTTTAACGTTGTTGAAGAAGGTCCTAAGAAATTTATCAATGTTGTTTTGAAGTATGATGCAAGAGGCACCCAAGTTATTAATGAAGTGAAAAAAATCTCAAAACCTGGACGTAGAGTCTATAAAGGTCGCGATGAAATTAAACGCTTTAAAAATGGTTATGGTACGATCGTTGTTAGTACATCAAAAGGTGTTCTCAGTAATGATGACGCTCACAAAGCAGGTCTTGGTGGCGAAGTTATCTGTAGTATTTGGTAATTAGCTGTTCTTTTATGGTATTCGATATCCATTCTAAGATTTTAAGCTTATCGTAGACAAGTAAAAGGAAATAAAATGTCTCGTATTGGTAAAAAGCCTGTTAAGATTCCTGCTGGCGTTGAAGTGTCAGTGAATGGTGATCTAGTAGAGTTTAAAAAAGGCAGTGTTCAAAAAGTATTGGACACCAAGGGAAATGTTGACGTAAAAGTTCAAGATGGAGAGCTTGTATTTATTTCAAAAGGTGCTGATCGTCAGAGCAGCGCTTTTTGGGGAACATACAGGGCCCTTGGTCAAAATGTTATCACAGGTTTAACCGAAGGTTTTAAAAAGCAACTTGAAATTAACGGTGTAGGTTACAGAGCTGCCGTTAATGGTAATATTCTTGAGCTTCAACTTGGATTTTCTCACCCAATCAATTATGAATTTCCAAAAGATATTCATATTGTTGTTGAGAAAAACGTGGTTACTATTCAAGGTGATGACAAGCAAGTAGTTGGTCAGATTGCTGCCGAAATTAGAAGTTTTAGAGCTCCAGAGCCTTACAAAGGCAAAGGTGTTAAATATTCTGATGAAACTATTATCCGTAAAGCCGGAAAAACTTCCAAGAAGTAGGGGTAAGAGATGAGAGCAAATATTTTAAAACGAAAGCTTGCATTAAGAGTTAAACGTAAAAAAAGAGTAAGAGCAGATATTTCAGGTACAGAACAAAGACCAAGAGTATCTTTTTTTAAATCAAACAGATTTATGTATGCGCAAGCGATTGATGATGTTAATGGTGTTACGTTGGCAAGTGTAGATGGCAAGAAATTAGGGTTCAATGCTAGCAAAGCAAGTGCAGCGGAAGTTGCAAAAGTTTTTGCAGAGACGCTCAAGGCTAAGAATTTAACTCAAGTTGTCTATGATAGAAATGGTTATTTGTATCATGGTGTAGTTGCTGCTTTTGCAGACGGCCTTAGAGCAAACGGCATAGTGCTATAAGAAAAAGAAGAGGAAAACGATTCAATGGAAAAATATAACAGAGAAGAGTTTGAAGAAGTCATCGTTAACATTGGCCGCGTAACAAAAGTTGTTAAAGGCGGTAGACGTTTTAGATTTACAGCACTCGTAGTTGTTGGAAATAAAAAAGGTCTTGTTGGCTTTGGTTTTGGTAAAGCTAAAGAGGTTCCTGATGCTATTAGAAAAGCAGTTGATGATGCGTTTAAAAACATTGTCAAAGTAAATATCAAAGGTTCAACCATCGCTCATGATGTTGAAGTTAAATTTAATGCAAGTCGTATTATTCTTAAGCCAGCAAGTGATGGTACCGGCGTAATCGCTGGTGGTGCAACACGTCCTGTCGTTGAACTTGCGGGTATTAAAGATATTTTGACAAAGTCATTGGGTTCAAACAACGCTTCTAACGTGGTAAGAGCAACTATTAAAGCTCTTAGCATGATTAAAAGCTAAGTAGAGAAGAAGGATTCAAAATGGCATTAGATAATCTTACACCAGCAGAAAACTCTACCAAAAAGATCAAACGTGTAGGTCGTGGTCAAGGTAGTGGTATGGGTAAAACCGCAAGCCGTGGTAACAACGGTCAAAAATCTCGTACAGGTTATAAACGTAAAAGAGGTTTCGAGGGTGGCCAACAACCCCTTCAAAGAAGATTACCAAAAGTTGGTTTTACTTCTAAAATCGTGAAACCTTATATCATCAACGTTGATAGAATTAAAGCAGTTGCAGAACTTGCTGAAATTACGGTTGATGCGATTAGAACTGTGCATAAAATTGGAAGCAGTGTTATTAAAGTGAAATTGATCGGTGCAGGTGCCAAAGAGTTGACTGCTAAGATCAAAGACGAAAACGTCATTTTTACTGGAATGAGTAAATGAGCCAAGATCTTACGAAGAAGATTTTAGTTACGTTAGGCTTTATATTTGCATACAGGATACTGGCATACGTGCCAGTTCCTGGTGTCAATATCGCTGTAATTAAAGAGTTCTTCGACTCCAATAGCTCAAATGCCCTTGGAATGTTTAATATGTTCAGCGGTAACGCTGCACAACGTCTTAGTATTATATCGTTAGGTATTATGCCTTACATCACCGCGTCTATTATTATGGAACTTCTTGCTGCAACTTTCCCAACACTTGGTAAAATGAAAAAAGAACGTGATGGTATGGTGAAATACATGCAGATCATTCGATACGCAACGATTGTTATTACGATTGTACAAGCCATTGGTGTTTCCGTTGGTCTTGGAGGGTTAAGTGGTCGTGCTGGCGAGAGTGCTATTATGATCGATATGACAACCTTTACAGCGATTGCTGCTGCGAGTATGCTTACGGGTACCATGTTACTCATGTGGATTGGTGAGCAGATTACACAGCGCGGCATTGGTAATGGTATCAGTTTGATTATTTTTGCAGGTATCGTTTCTGGAATTCCGAGTGCAATTGGTGGAACCATTAACCTTGTCAACACGGGAGAGCTCAATTTCCTTGTTGTTATTGGTATTTTGGTGGTCATCTTAGCCACGGTTGGTTCTATTATTTATGTGGAGATGGGTGAGCGACGTATTCCGATTTCGTATTCGCGAAAAGTCGTGCTTCAAAATCAACACAAACGTATTATGAATTATGTTCCTATAAAAATGAATTTAAGCGGTGTTATTCCTCCTATTTTTGCAAGTGCAATTTTGATGTTCCCATCAACGATTATGCAAGCAAGTACCAATCCGATTGTTCAATCTATTCACGATTTTCTCAATCCAAACAGCTATGTCTTTAATGTACTTACATTTTTGTTCGTCATTTTCTTTGCGTATTTTTATGCATCGATTGTTTTTAATGCAAAAGATATTTCTGAAAACCTTAAAAAACAGGGTGGCTTTATTCCCGGTGTTAGACCAGGAGAGAGCACCGCACTCTTTCTAAATGAAGTAGCGGGTAGATTAACCCTTTGGGGATCAATCTATTTAGGGCTTATCTCTACGCTTCCATGGGTTTTGGTAAAAGTGATGGGTGTACCATTCTACTTTGGTGGAACAGCTGTTTTAATTGTTGTTCAAGTGGCACTCGATACGATGCGTAAAATTGAAGCACAAATGTACATGAATAAATATGAAACACTTAGTGCGGTAGGTCTTTAAGAAGATGGCAATTACGATTAAAAAAGCTCAGGAAATTGCAAAGCTTTCTGCCGCTAATAAGATTGTTGCCAAAACGTTAGAGTATCTTACATGTAACATTCATCCAGGGCTTAGCTTGAAAGAGCTCAATGCCATGGGTGAGTCTTACATTCATAGCCTTGGTGCGCGTCCTGCCTTTAAAGGCCTTTATGGTTTTCCAGCAGGTGTGTGTACCTCTGTCAACGAAGTGATTATTCATGGGATTCCTACAGATTACGAGCTTAAAGAGGGTGATATTGTTGGACTTGATATTGGTACAGAGGTTGATGGCTGGTATGGCGATTCTGCTGTAACTGTAGGGGTTGGAGAAATATCAAAAAGTGATGAGAGCTTGATTGCATGTGCAAAAGATGCCCTCTATTATGCCATTAATATTATCGAGCCTGAGATGCGCTTTAAAGAGCTAAGTCATGCGATTGAGCAATTTATTCTTCAAAAAGGGTATGTTCCTTTGCATGGATTCTGTGGGCATGGCATTGGCAGAAAGCCGCATGAAGAGCCAGAAATTCCCAACTATTTAGAAGGGATTAACCCCAAAAGTGGTCCCAAAATCAAAAATGGTATGGTATTTTGCATAGAGCCAATGATCTGCCATAAAGATGGCACGCCTAAAATTTTGGCGGATAAATGGTCTGTTGTTTCTGCGGATGGGTTAAGAGGAAGCCACTATGAGCACACCGTTGCAATCGTAGATGGTAAAGTAGAAATTTTGTCTCTATCTTGAGATTATAGGAGGTAAAATGGCAAAAGATGACGTGATTGAAATTGACGGTAAAGTGATAGAAGCACTTCCCAACGCAACCTTTAAAGTTGAAGTCCAAAATAGCCATGTGATTTTATGTCACATTGCAGGAAAAATGAGAATGCATTATATTAAAATAATGCCCGGAGATACCGTTAAAGTGGAGTTAACACCGTATAGTTTGGATAAAGGGCGTATAACTTATAGGTATAAGTAAATTATTAGCTTAATTTATGTATAATTTGCCCCTTTTGTAAAGCTGTGTGAAGAATAATCGAAAAAGGAACCACTGTTTTTTCGATTGTTGGTTTGAGATACATCATCAAACCTGTGACAGTTTAGCTCAAAATTCCAGTGGAAATAAAGTTCAGGAGTCACGAATGAAAGTACGACCTTCTGTAAAGAAGATGTGCGATAAGTGCAAGGTGATCAAACGAAAAGGTATCGTTAGAGTCATTTGCGTAAATCCAAAACACAAACAGAGACAAGGATAAGCATGGCAAGGATTGCAGGTGTAGACCTTCCAATGAAAAAGAGAGTAGAGTATGGTTTAACATACATCTACGGTATAGGTTTGACAAGTTCTAGAGCTATTTTAAAAGCAACTGGAATTTCGTTTGATAAAAGAGTTCATGAGCTAAGTGAAGATGAAGTTGCTGCGATTCGTAAAGAGATCCAAGCAGACTTTCAAGTAGAGGGTGATCTTCGTAAAAAAGTGGCTATGGATATTAAAGCTTTGATGGATATGGGAAGCTATAGAGGTCTTAGACATAGACGTGGCTTGCCAGTTCGTGGACAGAAAACAAAAACGAATGCGCGTACCCGAAAAGGTAAAAAACGCACCGTTGGCGCTAAAGCTAAATAACGAAGTCTCAAAGGGAAACAGATGGCAAAAAGAAAAGTAGTACGTAAAAAAGTTGTTAAGAAAAATATTGCTAAAGGTATCATTTATATCTCTGCAACATTTAATAACACTGTCGTAACTGTAACTGATGAGATGGGAAATGTTATTGCGTGGAGCAGTGCAGGTAGTCTTGGCTTTAAGGGTAGTAAAAAATCTACTCCTTATGCAGCACAACAAGCCGTCGAAGATGCATTGACTAAAGCAAAAGAACATGGTCTCAAAGAAATCGGTATTAAAGTTCAAGGCCCGGGCAGTGGTCGCGAGACAGCGGTAAAAAGTGCTGGTACAACAGAAGGTATTAAAGTGTCTTTCCTAAAAGATATTACACCTCTTCCACACAACGGCTGTAGACCTCCAAAAAGAAGAAGAGTTTAATTCTAATTTTTAGAATAGAACGTCTTTGAGAGAAACAAAATAATTTTTTCGTTTATGCAATAGATTAGGAGAAAAAATGGCAAGATATAGAGGACCAGTCGAGAAGCTCGAAAGAAGACTTGGTGTCAGCTTAGCCCTTAAAGGTGAGCGCAGACTTGCTGGTAAAAGTGCGTTAGATAAGCGACCATATGCACCAGGTCAACACGGACAAAGAAGATCAAAAATTAGCGAGTATGGACTCCAATTAAGAGAGAAACAAAAAGCTAAATTTATGTATGGAGTTTCTGAAAAACAATTCAGACGTATATTTGACGAAGCAGCTCGTAAAGAGGGAAATACAGGTATTAACCTTGTCCTTCTTATCGAAAGAAGACTTGATAATGTTGTTTACCGTATGGGATTTGCAACAACACGAAGATTTGCACGTCAATTAGTCACACATGGACATATTTTAGTGAATGGCAGCAGAGTTGACATTCCTTCCTATGTTGTGCGTGCAGGTGAGAAAATTGAGGTTTGTGAAAAATCTAAAAATAACCCACAAGTAAAAAGAGCTCTTGAATTAACACAACAAACTGGTATTGCGCCATGGGTTGATGTTGAGAGAGAAAAAGCAATGGGTATTTTTACACGCATCCCTGAGAGAGAAGAAGTAGTGATTCCGGTTGAAGAAAGATTAATCGTTGAGCTATACTCTAAATAATAAAGTAGGTAGTATATGAAAAAAATCAATACATCAGCTTACATGCCAACTGAAATTGAGGTAGAGACTATTGCGGCAAATAAGGTTCAAATTAGTGCATACCCATTTGAATCTGGTTTTGCGGTAACCTTGGCACATCCTTTACGAAGATTGCTTTTAAGCAGTACCGTAGGATCTGCCCCAACGGCTGTAAAGATTGAAGGCGTAACCCATGAATTTGATAGCATGCGCGGTATGCTTGAAGATGTTGCTCTTTTCATCATTAACCTTAAAAATATTCGTTTCAAAATCAAAGGCGATGAGAAACGTGTAGAGGTTAACTACTCATTTACGGGACCAAAAGAGATTAAGGGAAGTGATTTAGCCAATGCTCACATTGAGATTGTTACACCAGATGCTTATTTGGCAACGATCAATGAAGATGCAGAGTTTAACTTCTCTTTAATCCTTGAAAAAGGGATCGGCTATGTTCCAAGTGAGAACATTAGAGGTTTGGTTGGAGAAGATTATATTGCACTGGATGCTTTCTTTACCCCTGTAAAAAGAGCTGTGTACGATATTGAGAATGTTTTGGTTGAAGACAATCCTAACTATGAGAAAATTGTTTTCACGATTGAAACAGACGGACTTGTTTCTCCAATCGAAGCTTTTAAAAATTCACTTGAAGCAATGTATTCACAAATGTCTGTTTTTAATGGCATTTTGGATATTGCAGTAGCTCCAAAAAGTGAGAGTTCTAATGAGAATGTGGAGCTTGGTAAGCTATTACAGAGTATTGAAGAGTTAAATCTAAGTGCTCGTAGCTTCAACTGTTTAGATAGAGCAGAGGTGAAATTTATTGGCGAGCTTGCTTTAATGAGCGAGTTAGAACTTAAAAACCTCAAAAATCTAGGCAAGAAATCGTTAGAAGAGATCAGACAAGTTATGGAAGAGAGTGGTTATCCTGTTGGATATAATTTCTCTGACGAGACGGCAAGTTTGCTCAAGAAAAAAATTGAAGATTTAAAATCTGAAGCCAACGAGGGTTAATTTATGAGACATAAGCACGGATACAGAAAGCTTGGTCGTACTTCATCACACAGAGCGGCGTTGTTGAAGAACTTGGCTATAGCTGTCATTAAATATGAGAAAATCGAGACAACAGTTCCTAAAGCAAAAGAGCTTAGAGGATTTGTTGAAAAATTGATTACGCAAGCAGGAGTTGGTGGCGATCATGCTCACAAAACTGTTTTTGCTGCACTTCAAGATAAAGAGTGTACTAAAAAATTGGTTAATGAGATCGCACCTAAATATGTTGAGAGAAATGGTGGTTACACCCGTATTATAAAAACACGTATCAGAAAAGGCGATGCAGCGCCTATGGCGTTTTTAGAACTCGTCTAAATCTCACTTTTTTGCTTTGGGAGCGGCTTGCTCCCAAGCTTTTATGCGTTAAATTTTTTTTACCCTAAACACTTCTTTCCCCACTAAAAATTAAGTCACTTTTAACTCAAACTATTGTTAAATTAGATACTTTTGCTATAGGAGAATCTATGATACCATTTAGTGACGAAGAGTTGCTTCCCGTTGTCGAAAAATCACTTGAAAAAATTAAGCCAATGCTTGCATTAGACGGCGGTGGACTGACATTATTAGGCATAAAAAGCGGACGTGTTTTTGTTCAACTTCAAGGTGCCTGCCAAGGGTGCGCATCCAGTGGACAAACACTGAAATACGGCGTAGAACGCCAATTAAGAATTGATATTCATCCTGAGCTTGAAGTTGTAAATATTTTACCTGGGATGGAACATGAGTTTGAAGCAATTGGAGAGTAATGAACGCTTATATTACCAAAGGGATTGAAAAATTTTACACAAAAAATTTCCAAGAGGCAATGCTTCAGTTTGCATTAGCACTGAGTGTTGATCCTCAATCAAAAGAAGCTCGCATTGGAGCTATTTTATGCGATATGGCAACACAGAATGAAGAACAAGCCATGGCGCTTTTTGAGTATTATATTTTAACCAAAGAGAATGGTGCTGAAGATTGTGAAGAGGTGATGGAAGAGATCATTAACTCCGTGGAAGAACACAGTGAAAAAATAGCGCATTTGTTTAAAGAGAGTGATTTTGAAGCACGTATTAATGCAGAAAACGGCATTAAATACGAAGATTTTATGACACTGATTGAAGCGCGTGGTAGCTTTAAAGAGGCATTTGAAGACATTATGTTCTCCACCAAAGTCATCATCTCGAAAAAAGAGGATTTTGTTGACTTTTTAGCCAGACTGATTGAGAATGGTTTTATCGAAATGTCCCTGAATTATCTTGAGAGTGCCGTCACGCTTTTCCCGAACGATGAGCAGCTTTTATCGCTGATTAAAAAAGCACAAAAATAGAGAATCATCTTGAAAATAGAACTTCCAAATCATAATACATTTTTACATGTAACCGACAATTCAAACGAATGTGATGCCTCAAGCATCTTTGTTTTAACCAAACTGAACGCGATGTATGAGCAAAGTGCGCGTGATCATGGCTGCACTCACATCATTTCACCCAAAGCGTGCTTGGATTTGCTTGGCATCACTCATGCGATTAAAATCATTGGCATTACGGGTACGAATGGCAAAACAACCACAGCGGCTGCTATCTACTCTATTTTGCTTGATTTAGGCAAAAAAGTGGGTCTGCAAGGAACGCGAGGGTGTTTTATCAACGATCATCGCATCGAAGAGAAAAGCCTTACAACACCGCCCATTTTACAGACGATTCACAACCTCAAACATGCCGTAGAAGCTGGCTGTGAGTATTTTGTGATGGAAGTAAGCTCGCATGCCATTGTGCAAAACCGCATCGATGGGATTGCTTTTGCTTTGAAGATTTTGACCAATGTCACGCAAGATCATCTTGATTTTCATAAAACGATTGATGAATATATCGCTGTTAAGAGTCGTTTTTTTGACGATGAGAGTGTCAAGCTCATCAACAAAGATGAGAGCAAAATTCGTTTTAATCGCACGAACGCGATGAGTTATGGGATCGAACATCCTGCAACCTATAAAATTTTGGCGTATTCGCTCAAAGAAGGCATCAGTGCGGCGGTTGCGAAGATTGAAAAAGTGTATGAGTTTGAATCCCCCTTACATGGCTTTTTTAACCTCTACAACCTTCTTGCCGCGATCAGTGCAGTCGATATGTTAGGGGTTGCTCCCATGGAGTCTATCTGCGAAGCGGTAGAGCACTTTGGTGGCGTGGAAGGTCGTATGGAGGTAGTCAGTCAGGATCCTTTGGTGATCGTTGATTTTGCGCATACACCCGATGGCATGGAGAAGGTGCTTGATAGTATGAAAGAGCGCGACCTTGTCGTGGTTTTTGGAGCAGGAGGCGATAGAGATCGCACGAAACGCCCAAAAATGGGAGCGATGGCTCAGCGTTATGCTAAAAAAATTGTCGTAACCAGCGATAATCCACGCTCTGAAGATCCCCAAAGTATTATCACTGAAATTTTGGCAGGAATGAATCATCATGAATCTTTACATGTAGAAGTAGATCGCCACGAAGCGATTGAAAAAGCATTGAGGATGCAAGCTCCCAATGAAGTGCTTCTGATCCTTGGAAAAGGGGATGAAACGTATCAAGAGATCAAGGGTAAAAAATATCCTTTTGATGATCGTAGCGTCGTAAGAGAGCTTATCGCTCAATGGGCTAAGCAAAAATAGGGTAAAATAAACAAATTTCTTAATCCAGAAGAGGTATAAAAGCGATGACGCTTGAGATGCTATACAGCAAAATTCACAGAGCCACGGTTACAGATGCAAATTTGAACTATGTAGGTTCGATTACGATTGATAAAGAGTTAATAGAGGCTTCTAACCTTCATGTAGGGCAAAAAGTCGAAGTCGTGAACATTAACAATGGTGAGCGCTTTACCACCTATGTGATTGAGGGAAAAGCGGGCGGAAAAGATATTTGCCTAAACGGTGCGGCGGCTCGCAAAGCCCATATTGGCGATAAGATCATCATCATAGCCTACGCGCATATGAGTGAAGAAGAGCTCAAAACATTTAAGCCAACGGTCGCTTTGGTGGATGAAAATAATGCGTTGGTCGAAGTGAGAGATTACATCTGATGTTTGAAAATTTTGATCTTTCAAAAGTGGGTGCGATGCTTGAAGAGGCGCAAAAGCAAGCTCAAAAAATGCACGAAGATGCAAGCAGTAAGCAATTTACCGCTAAAAGCGGCGGTGGAATGGTGAGTGTGAGCATGAATGGTAACGGTGAAGTTATTGATATAACGCTTGATGATTCACTGCTTGGGGACAAAGAGTCGTTGCAGATTTTACTGATCAGTGCGATGAACGATGTCTCTAAAATGGTTGAAGAGAATAAAAAACTAGCGACGACTCAGATGCTCTCCGGCATTGGGGGATTTGGCGCGAAAAATTAAGGAGTAGTATGTGAAACGTCTAGGACTCTTTCTTCTCTTAATAACCGGGTTACTCTTTGCAGCCGATGTGCCAGCATCTACGCCAGCTCCTGCTTCTAAAGCAGAGTTTGTTTATCCCGATTTTTCACAATGTTATGAAAAAAACAGACACTCCATTGTCTCTTTTGGCTCAACGCGCTCTGTTGCTATTAGCGAGAAACAAGCCGTTGCGTATTCCAAAGAGAAACCGAGTGTTCCCTATGTTCGGTTTGATTACTATGCCAATCTCTATCTGTTTGATTCTCCAAAACCTTTGGTGCCTGTAAAACTAAAGCCAACCAGTGAATTAAAGCTGGGTGAATGGCTTGTCAGTATGACCGACAACTCCCTCATCGCCGTTAATGCATCTAAAATTGGAAACAGCGCCAATGAGTTGTTTGAATTTGGTGGCGTGGGCGAAGTGAGTACCCTCGTGGGTGGGCTTTGCTGTGAAATGTATGGTCTTGGTATTGGTGATAAATTTTTTATTGGCTCAGAAGCATTAAAGCTTTTTATCGATGGTAAGACCGCTTCATTTCAAGACTTAGGTGTACGCGTTGTGGATGGGAATGAGAGCGTCATTGTCGATTTTGTGGATTCCAATGTGAAAGAGGCGAAACTCAAAGTGGGCGATGTGATTACACGCCTTAATGGAAAATCTGTGAAAAACGTTGCTGAGTTTGCGGATGCCCTCAGAGGTCTTAAAGATTTGAGCAAAGTCAGTGCGCAACTTCAGCGCAATAACGCTTGGATGGAAGAGAATTTAATGGCACCTAAACCGCTTCCTAAAAAAGAGGAAGCAAAGAAAAAAATGCCGACTCCTCAGGTTAAAAAAGTGAGCTATTTGCAGAGCAAGGGATTTACGTTTGATACAAATCTTCGCATTAAAGAGATAGCGCGTGGCTCTTTTGCTGAACAAAGTGGTCTTAAAGTGGGAGATCGTTTAATGCAAGTGGAGCAACTTCCCATTACGCGTGTTGCTGAGGCGGATGCTTATTTGGCAAAAAATCGTAACCGCGAAGTGAGTCTTTTATTTGATCGTGATGATTTCCAATTTTTTGTAACATTGACGCGTTGAAAGGGATCTTTTGAGTTCTAAAGAGTTAATTGCAAAGTTTGAACTGTTTTTAAAAGCAAAACTCCCCGTTGTGGAGAGTTTTCACCCCCATTTTAACCAAGCATTGGGTGAAATGCTTGATGTTGGGGGAAAGCGATTTCGCCCCTTATTACTGCTCAGTGTGGTTGAAAGCTCCCAACCTCTTTTGGTTGAAAATGCTTTACATGTAGCCCTTGGTTTGGAGATGATGCATACCTATTCGCTGATTCACGATGATCTACCGTGCATGGACAATGCGCCCCTTAGGCGAGGGCACCCAACCTTACATGTAAGCTATGATGAAACCACTGCGGTGCTCATCGGAGATGCCCTCAACACCCACGCGTTTTATCTTTTAGCCAATGCTCCTCTCAGCGCTGAGATCAAGATAAAACTGGTCTCCATTCTGTCAAGCAATTCGGGAATTCATGGTATGGTTTTGGGTCAAGCCATTGACTGTTTTTTTGAAGATAAACGTTTGAATGTTGAAGAACTGACATTTTTACACCTTCACAAAACAGCCAAACTCATTGCAGCGTCGCTGGTGATGGGGGCTGTGATCTGTGAATTGGATAAAACGATTCAAGAAGCACTCTATCAATTTGGTCTAAAACTTGGGCTTTTGTTCCAAGTTCAAGATGACATCATCGATGCAACGCTCTCAAGCGAAGAGGCGGGCAAACCTACGCACAATGATGGGCATAAAAACTCATTTGTCAATTTGCTAGGATTGGAAGATGCCCAAGAGGTGAAGCAAAAACTTCTTTTGGAATTGGATGGTGAATTAGAAAAGCTTGATGCAGCTTTATCTCACAGACTCAAAAGCATTGTAGAAGCATATTTTAAAGGATAATGATACGATGGAAAATAAAAAAATACTGAAAAAACAAGCCGATACGATCCGTTTTTTGGCAGCCGATATGGTACAACGTGCCAACAGTGGACATCCAGGAGCGCCTATGGGCTTAGCGGACATCGTCACTATTTTAGCACGCCATATCACGCACAATCCTAAAAATCCAAAGTGGTTGAACCGTGACCGTTTGGTTTTCAGTGGAGGTCATGCTTCCGCACTCGTCTACTCTTTTTTACATTTAAGCGGTTATGACATTAGCTTAGAAGATTTACAAAACTTTAGACAACTTGGAAGTAAAACACCTGGTCACCCAGAGTACGGCGATGTTCCTGGTGTTGAAGTCACCACAGGCCCTCTTGGACAAGGTATTACCAATGCCGTCGGTTTTGCCATGGCAGCCAAATATGCGGCAACCGTACTCAATCAACCCAAAGCCGAAGTGATTACCCATAAAGTCTACTGTTTGTGTGGCGATGGCGATTTGCAAGAGGGCATTAGTT
This sequence comes from Sulfurospirillum multivorans DSM 12446, assembly GCF_000568815.1. NCBI lineage: Bacteria > Pseudomonadati > Campylobacterota > Epsilonproteobacteria > Campylobacterales > Sulfurospirillaceae > Sulfurospirillum > Sulfurospirillum multivorans. Next base: position 2,579,825 of record NZ_CP007201.1, on the reverse strand, counting down.
ATGAAGCGTGCTCTCTGGCTGGACACCTTGCTTTGGATAACTTAGTGGTTATTTACGATAGCAATGCAATTACGATTGAGGGTGATACCTCCATTGCGTGGAGTGAAGATGTGAAGCACCGCTTTGAAGCGCAAGGCTGGGAAGTGTCACGTATTGATGGACATGATTACGATGAAATCAATGAAGTATTAGAGCAAGCCAAAGAGCAAACAAAGCCTTATTTGATTATCGCAGATACGACCATTGCTAAAGGTGCATGCCAGATGGAAGGAAGTCACCACGCCCATGGTGCCCCTTTAGGGTGCGAAGAGATCAAAAACTCTAAAATCAAAGCAGGGTTTGATCCTGAAAAAAGTTTTAATGTCGATGAAGATGTGTATGCGCGCTTTAGTTGCGCCCTTGAGAAAGGTGATTTGGCAGAGGCAAATTGGAATGCACGCGTTAAAAATAAGTTGAGCAGTGAGCAAAAAGCACTGTTAGAAGCACTGTTAAATCCTGATTTTTCAAAGATCGAGTGGCCAAATTTTGAGAGTGATGTCGCAACACGCGATAGCAATGGAAAAATTCTCAACGCCATTGCACAAGCGATTCCAGGCTTTTTAGGCGGTAGTGCCGATCTTGGCCCTTCCAATAAAAGTGAGCTGACAGGCTTAGGCGATTATCCTCTAGGTCGAAACATTCACTTTGGTATTCGTGAACATGCGATGGGAGCGATCATCAACGCGTTTGCGTTGTACGGCTTGTTTATCCCTTTTGGTGCGACCTTTTTTATCTTTAGTGATTATATGAAACCTTCTGTTCGTTTAGCTGCACTGATGAAACTGAAAAATTTTTATATCTGGACGCACGATAGCATCGGTGTGGGGGAAGATGGCCCAACGCATCAGCCGATTGAACAATTGAGCCAATTTAGAGCGCTTCCAAACTTCTACGTTTATCGCCCATGCGATGGTAGAGAAAACGTGAAAGCATGGAAAAAGGCTCTGAGTATGCAAGCGCCTGCTGCGTTTGTCTGCTCACGCCAAAAACTTCGAGCGCTCAAAGATGATCGAGCGTATGGTGATGTGGAAAATGGTGGTTACCTTTTAAAACGACGCGAAAATGCACAAGTTACCTTGATGGCAAGTGGAAGCGAAGTCTATCTTGCGTTGGAAGTGGCGTGCTACCTTTCGATGTTTGGCATCCCAAGCAATATGGTGAGCGTGCCATGTTTTGATCTTTTAAATGAGCAAGATGAGGCGTATATTCAAACGATCATTGAGCCACAAACCAAAGTTATCGCGATTGAAGCGGGTGCGGGGATTGAATGGTACCGCTATGCGGATAAAGTCATCTGCATGGAGCGTTTTGGTGCGAGTGGCCCAGCGGAGCTCTTATTTGAGAAATTTGGCTTTACGGCACACAAAGCGACGAAGAGTGCATGTGAATTTTTAGGGCTTGACTATGAAGCGCTTAAAGCAGAGTTAGAGCGCGATAATGAAAAAAAACATTGTATTTGACCTTGATGGCACGCTTCTTGATACATTAGAAGACATTGCCATCAGTGCTAATTTTGCGCTTGTTTCGCTTGGTTTTGAAGCACAGGAGCGTGAAAAATACCGCTATTTTGTGGGGGAGGGTGTTTTCAAACTGTTTGAAAACATCTTTGCCTCCAATCCTCAAACGCCTGAACGGATTCAAGAAGCCGTTACGTTGTTTCAAAGCCATTATGCGAAGCAGTTTAACCAAAATACCAAACTTTATGATGGCATCAGTAAAATGCTCACCTTCTTACAAAAACGTGGCTTTAAGATGGCAATACTCTCCAATAAACCTGACTCTTTCACCAAAATGTGTGCGATGAAATATTTGCGCGAATGGAAGTTTGACGTTGTTTTTGGTGCACGCGAAGGCATTCCACGAAAACCCAATCCTGAGGGCGCTTTAGAGATCTGTTCTCTTTTACATGTAAAGCCAGATGCGTGTTATTATGTGGGTGATACGATGATCGATATGCAAACCGCTAATAACGCAGGAATGATCGCTTTGGGTGCTTTGTGGGGATTTAGGGAAGAGGCGGAGCTAAAAGAGCATGGGGCAAAATACCTTGTGAAAAACCCCAGCGATGTGATTAAACTTCTCGCTGAGGTTTAATAATTAGGACTTAAATTTCCCGAGTTCGTTATTGAGATTTTCTGTCATCGTGTGAAGATGCTCGGAGGCTTGAGAGACATTGTCGATGCTCGTGACATTCTCTTTTGAGATCACATTGATCTTCTCAATCTCTTCGACCATACCTTTGATTTGTGTTGCGGTATGTACAAAATTATCCACCGTTGCATGGGCATCTTCAATCGTTTTTTGAACCGTTAGATCAATCGTATTCATACCATTTTGAAGCTCCATCGAGATGGCAGCAAGGGCGTTGACTTCGGTTGCATTATGGGCGATGTCAGTGTTGGCGTCCATGATGGATTGCACCACGACGTTGATCGTTGCATCAATCTCCACCAAACTTTTTTGGGTGCGTTCAGCGAGTTTTCGTACTTCATCGGCAACGACAGCAAAGCCACGTCCATGTTCACCCGCACGTGCCGCTTCAATCGCCGCATTCAATGCTAAAAGATTGGTTTGATCGGCAATATCACGAATAACGCCGAGTACGTCTTTGACTTCATTAGCATTATGACTGACGTTATCAAGTCTTTGGGCTAAACTCTGCTCTTTAATCGCGGTGGCTTGCATCGTGGATTCGAGTTGTTCAACTTTGCTTTTGACTTCGACGATGTCATGTTGCGTTTGACTCAGGGCTTCTTGAGAGCCTTTGGCTTTGACCACCGAGGTTTCAAGGCTCTTCACCAGAGCAATTCCCTCTTCTTTGGTCGTTTCCACAATCTTGGATTCGGAACCAACATTTTTCACAACCTCTGCGGCAGTCCGTGAGAGCTCTTCAGAGATCGAAGCATTTTCATTACTGATGCTTTTGGATTTTTTTACGATTTCATGCAGTTTTTCGATAAATATATTGATATTGCCTGAAACTTGCGCAAACTCATCTTTGGAAGAGGCTTCCAGTCTCTGTCTTAAATCCCCTTCGCTACTGGAGAGCTCTTTAACCACTGCGTTTAAGTTATCCAGTGGTTTTAAAAGGGTTTTGATGAAAAAGATCATCAGTGCAATCGAAAGGGCTAACATCACTACGCCTGCGATAAACAACTCACGCATCTGTTTCGTTAAGAAGCTGTAGGCGACCTCTTTATCAAAGGTGATGCCAGGCGTCCATCCGGCCTCTTTCGAAACGTGGTAAGCAAAAATCTTATGAATACCACCCAGTTCATACTCCACAAGATCTTCTGCTTTTCCCAATTTAGAAGCAAAGGTGGACTCTTTTCCCAGCTTTGCTTTATCGGGGTGGACAATGTAGCTGTTTTTACTGTCCAACAACATGCCATACCCACCATTGAAATTAACATCATTAATGGTTTTGACCAAGCTATCGAGCGTAATGTCGATTCCAAAAACGCCGATAAAACTCTTTTCGCGATAAATGGGTGCCATTGATGGTAATCATCTGTACTTTGGATGTGGAGCCAATGTAGACATCGGTGATCCCAAGCTTTCCACTTTCTTTGGCTTGTTTGTACCAAGGTCTCTGTCTTGGATCATACTCTTTGGGTTGTTTTTTATCGCTTCCCCATGTCATAGCACCATCTTCCAATCCCACATACGAGTCAAAGGCTCCTAGCATTTTAGTGGTTTCTGAGAGTTTATCCGTCAGGTCGGCGGGGGTTAAAAGATCAACATCTTTGAGCGAACGCGCCATGCTCTCAGCGGCACTTTTTTTCGTAGACAACCATAAGTCAATATAGTCAGTCAATGATTTGGATGCCATTTGTAGGCTGGTTTCTACCTGTATGGTGCTGTTTTTCTTGGTATCAATATAACTCACAAGGCTAAAGATACTTAAGCTAAAAAGCATACACAGTGAAATGATGAGAATAATTTTGGCTTTAAACGACACAGAAAACTCCTTGAAGTGTCAGATAGTATGTTATAGAATCGAAAGCATTATAACAATGTTTCATCAGAAGAAAAAACAGATCGTTGTATAAGTTTAAGGCACTAAAACGATTTTCAAAAGACTTTTTACATGTAAAGGCGATGCAGGGAAAGAGGGGAGAGTGCTAAAGAAACAACAAGCAAGATTTGGTTACAATGGTCACTAAAACTATACACAATGAGGATCTCGTATGTTACTTTTGACACCAGGACCGACTCCCGTTCCTGAAGCAGTTCGTATGGCGATGAGCACACCCACCATTCACCACAGAACACCTGAGTTTGAGGCTATTTTTGGAAAAGCGAGAGGCTATTTAAGCGCGCTTTTTAATATGGAAGAAGTTTTAATGCTTGCATCAAGCGGAACAGGAGCGATGGAAGCCTGCGTGCTTCATTTGTGTCAAAGCAAAGCAATTGTTGTCAATTCGGGTAAATTTGGCGAGCGTTTTGGCAAAATTTGTGCCGCCTACAACAAACCGTTTGTCGAAATTAAAAATGAGTGGGACACACCTGTCAGTGTCGATGCGATTGTAGAGCTGGTTAAAAACGATGCCAGTATTGACGCGGTGTGTATGCAAGTTTGCGAGAGTGCAGGTGGACTTCGCCATCCGGTTGAAGACGTTGCCAAAGCAGTCAAAGCGATTCGTCCTAATATCATGGTGATTGCCGATGGCATTACGGCAGTAGGTGTTGAAAAGGTCGATACGACGAATGTTGATGCCTTGATTTCTGGCAGTCAAAAAGCGTTGATGCTTCCTCCAGGACTTGCATTTATCGGTTTGAATGCCAAAGCGTTAGAGATCATCGAAAACGGAGGGGTTGGGTATTACTTCAACCTCAAAACAGAGCTTAAAAATCAACGCAAAAACACCACGGCATGGACGGCTGCAACTACGCTTGTTATCGGTCTTGTCGCAATGTGTGAGCTCATCGATGCTGAGGGTGGCTTGGAGAAACTTTATGCCGATACAGCAAAAAGAGCCGATGCGACCAATAAAGCATTGCAAGCGTTGGGACTCCACATCTATCCAAAAGTGCCAGCGAAGGCGATGAGTGCGGTGTTGCATGATGATGCGAGCCAAATCCGTAAGCTTTTGAAAACCAAGTACGGTGTTAATATGGCAGGCGGACAAGACCACATCAAAGATACCCTTTTTAGAATCAACCATATGGGACTGATCAACGTTTACGAAACGGCTTGGACGCTCAATGCGGTGGAGCTTGCGCTTTCAGAACTAGGAAAGCGTGCGTATGATGGCACGGCCAATCGGGTCTTTTCCCAAGAATTTTACCAAGGTTAATGATGATTTATGAGCATGAGATACCCACAGGAAGTAAGCTTTATTTTGGAAAAAGTGCCAAGCTAAAGCGTCAGCTTGAAACCGTGGCCAGTGAACTCTTTTACGAAGCGGGATTTGAAGAGATCGTGACGCCTTATTTTTCCTATCATCAGCACCAAAGCATTGATGCTAAGGAGTTGCTACGTTTTTCAGATGAGCAAAATCATATTATCTCCCTAAGGGCCGATAGTACGATGGATGTGGTGCGTTTGAGTACGAAGCGTGTGGATAGAACGACGAATCACTCTAAATGGTTTTACATTCAACCGGTGTTTCGCTACCCAAGCCATGAAGTGCATCAAATTGGTGCAGAGCTGATTGGTGAGGAAGATTTGGCGTTGAGTATTGCTACGAGTTTGTCTATTTTTGAACAATTTGAGCTTAAACCACTTTTACATGTAAGTAATATTAATATTCCAAAGATTCTCTCAGAGATGCTTCATTTAGATCTTAAAATCTTTGAAAAAGGGGAACTTCAAAAGCTTTTGGCGTTGGATATTCCGTGGCTGACGAAGCTGACGTGCTTGCAAACCTTAGCAGAGCTTGAAGCTGTGATACAAGAGGTTCCTGATGTTTTAAAAGGCGAACTTGAAAAGCTCAAAGCGCTCTCAGTTCATATTGCATACGATAATGTTGTTTTTGCACCGCTTTACTATGTAAAAATGCGCTATTATAATGCGCTGTTTTTTAGATTTATCTATAAAAACTACACACTAGGCTCGGGTGGAAGTTACGATTGTGAGGGCATTGGCTCAAGCGGTTTTGGACTTTACACCGATGATTTGATCGAAATATTAATTAAAAGAGATGGACACTAAAATGAAAGCGGATATGATTGTAGGGATTCAGTGGGGCGATGAGGGAAAAGGGAAGATTGTTGATCTTATGGCACAACATTACGATGTCGTGTGCCGTTACCAAGGCGGACACAATGCCGGTCACACGATCTGGGTCGATGGCGTACGTTACGCGCTTCACTTAATTCCTTCTGGTATTTTAAATCCCAAAGCACTCAATGTCATTGGTAATGGTGTCGTTGTTTCCCCTGAAGCGCTGATTAAAGAGATGGCGCAATTTGATAAACTGGAAGGTCGTTTGTTTGTCAGCGATAAAGCGCATATGATTTTAAATCACCACATTTTAATTGACCAAGCGAAAGAAAAACTTCGTGGCGCTAAAGCGATTGGTACAACGGGTCGGGGCATTGGACCAAGTTATGGCAGTAAAATTGAGCGTAGTGGACACCGTTTGGGAGAGCTTCGCGATACCGAAAAACTTACCCTTGCTTTGGTTGAATTTTACGATGAAAACCGCGCACTTTTCAGTGCTCTTGGCATTGTAACGCCCAATTATGAGACGTTGAAAAAAGAGTTAGATGGTTATGCGAAAGTGCTTTTACCGTTTTTAACCGATACAACGCATATGGTCTGGAAATGTCTGGATGAGAATAAAAAAGTGTTGCTAGAGGGTGCTCAAGGTACGATGCTCGATATTGACCATGGAACCTATCCGTTTGTAACGAGTTCAAATACGATCAGTGCAGGTGCGTGTGTTGGTTTGGGCCTGAACCCTAAAGACATTGGCAAAGTAACGGGTATTGTCAAAGCGTACTGTACACGTGTGGGAAATGGTCCTTTCCCAACGGAAGATTTTGGCGCTGAGGGTGATCAATTGCGCGAAAAAGGGCATGAATACGGTACGTCAACAGGACGTGCGCGCCGTTGCGGTTGGTTTGATGCAGTAGCGTGTCGTTATGCTAGTCGTATCAATGGTTGTGATGATCTTGCCATTATGAAACTCGATGTTTTAGATGGATTTGAGAGTATCAAGGTGTGCGTTGCGTATGAAGTCAATGGAAAAAGAGTTGAAACTTTGCCTGAGGATTTGGAAAATCTTAAACCGATTTATGAAGAGCTTCCAGGTTGGGAGAGTGTTGTGGGATGCCGTAAGTTTGAAGATCTGCCTGAAACGGCTAAAACCTATCTCAAACGCCTTGAAGTTTTAACGGGAACCAAAATAGGACTTATCTCCACAAGTCCCGATAGAAACGATACAATTATACTTTAAGAAGAGCGCGAAGCTCTTCTTCACTGATTTACATGTAAAGGTGATAATGGATGAAAAGTCAGTTCTCAAAGATCGCTAAAATTCGTAAACAAAAGCGCGATACGATTGAGAAAGAGCTGATGAAAAGCCAAAATAAAGAGCGTATGCTTTCCCATAAAATCACGACGCTGTATGAAGATATTGCTGCTGTGCAGATGCCAAAAGAGGGTCTGGTCACGATGCTTTTGATGGTCAATGAGCAAAAAAATATCTTAAGTCGTGAAAAAAAACGGTGTGAGCAAGAGCTTTACACCGTTCAGCGCGCAACGAAAAAACTTCAAATCGAATACCAAAAAGCGCACGTTGAATATGAAAAAATTAAATACCTCGAAGAGCAAGAGTTGCAAGCGTTAATGGATAAAATCAAACGTGAAGAACAGCTCTATTTGGATGAAATATCAACGATGTTGTTTGCAGGTCAACTCACTAAAAAAGGTCACGAATGAAGCATGTGTGGATCGTGTTGGTAACAACGATGTTAGGGGCAGAGACGATTGATTGCACACAAATTTTTGAGAATCGAAAAGTGGAATTACTGCACGAAGTAGAGAAGATTGATGAGGCGCGCCAATCGTTTGAAGCCTTGCAAGCTGCCACGAATGCACTGTTTGAAAAACAAAAAAGTGCGCTTAAAGAAAAAGAGAGTGCACTCGCAAAAACCAAAGAGCAGATCGACGCCAAAGAGAAACAGATCGCTTTGATGCTGGAAGAGAATAAAAAGCTTTTAGACCAAGTGCAAGCAAAGAAAAATGATAAGTTGGATGAAACCTACATCAAGATGAAAGACGCTGCGGCTGCGGCGATTGTCGAGAAGCTTCCTGTGCATGAGGGGGCTTTTATTATGTTTGGACTGCCGGCGAAAAAAGTCTCACAAATTCTGGCAAAGATGAATCCTCAAATTGCCTCAGAAATTACACAACAGCTTAAAAAAGGGCCTCCTTTTGTAGAGAATAACCAAACAAAAGAGTGACAAAACCTGCCTTGATCTTTCTCTAAACAGATATTTACCTTACGTTTGATACAATATGTCAAAATTCAGAAGTAAGGTTTATGGATGAAAATCAGATTGCCTCATGCCCCTTATATTGCCAATAAAATAGCGATCGATATTTTAAATTGTGGTTTTGTTACCATGCTTAAGGGCTTAGAGCCTATTGTAAAAGTCGCAGAGGATTTGATTGTTGCCGATATTAAACAAGAGACTGCGCTTGAAGAGCGTGTAACAGAGATTTTAGACCAAAATGAAGATGAGATGGAGTTTCAAAGGGTTGACCGCAGAAGTATGTTTTGGTTGATCAAGAAAAAACTAGCCCATGAGTTTGGTGTTATTTTGTCGTACGAAGATCGGTACAACGAAATTGCCCATAAAATTTTAGAGATCAGTTGGAAAACAGGATTGATTGAGTACAACGTGACAGAAAACCGCGTTAAAAACGTGGTGTATACCGCAATTGAGACTTATGTTGCCAATTTTCAAGGCATTGAAGATGATGTGGCGGAGAAAATTTCCAATTATAAACGAAAATTAGTACCAGGATCTGAAGAGTATGATCTGATTTTTGAAAAGCTCTATGAAGAAGAACTCAGAAGAAGAGGGATGTTAGTATGATGTTAAAACCTGTATGGATTTATCTTGAAAATGGCGTTTTCTTAGAAGCAAAAAGTTTTGGCTTTGAAGGTTCAAAAACAGGCGAGATCGTTTTTAATACCTCTATGAGCGGTTATCAAGAGATTATGAGTGATCCAAGTTATGCGGGACAATTCGTTGTGTTTACGATGCCTGAGATTGGCATTGTTGGCTGTAATGAAAATGATATGGAAAGTTCGACGATTTATGCGAGTGGTATGTTGGTGCGAAGCCTCAATGAGACACCTTCAAACTTTCGTTCACACGAGAGCTTACCCGAGTTTTTGAAAGAATATAAGAGCATGGGAATTTGCGACATTGATACACGCTATTTGACCAAAATGATTCGAGACGCAGGTCCAAAAATGATGATCGCATCGACTGAAGTGAGCGATCCTGCAACGCTAAAAGCGATGCTCTCTGCAAGTCCTCGTATCGAAGATGTAAACTACATTGAAAAAGTAAGTACGCCAAAATCCTATTTACATGTAAACGGTGTTTGGAACCCAGAAGCACAAACGTATAATGCCACGCCAAAGCGCATTGGTAAGAAAATCTTAGCCGTTGATCTGGGTATTAAGCGCAATATTTTAAATGAACTTTGTGAAGTCGGACTCGATGTTGAGGTTGTACCGCATGATTTTAGTGCAGACGATGTGATCGCTCGCTATAAAAAAGGTGACATTCACGGACTCTTTTTATCCAATGGTCCTGGCGATCCACTGATTTTGAAAAATGAAGCAGCAGAGATTAGCAAATTGATTGAGGCGAAAGTGCCTATTTTTGCCATTTGTTTGGGACATCAATTGCTCTCCATTGCGCATGGTTATCCTACGTATAAACTCAAATTTGGGCAACACGGTGGCAACCATCCGGTTAAAAATATGAAAAACAATGTGGTTGAAATTACCACGCAAAACCACAATTACAATGTACCTGATACCATCTGTAAGGTTGCTCGCATTACGCATGTCAATCTTTTTGACAATACGATTGAAGGTCTTGAATACCATGATTCTCCGATCTTTTCTGTGCAGCATCACCCCGAAGCGAGCTCAGGGCCACACGAGAGTAAATACATTTTCCAAGAGTTTGCCAACAGACTCTAAACCAACTCACAGCGCGTACTTTTGATCGTTACATGTAAGCATACAAAAGTACGCGAGATCAGTTAAGGAGCCATGCCATTAACGCCATCGATATTACCGCCATTATTAGCGTTGCATTTTTAGGAAGTTTGGGGCATTGCATTGGTATGTGTGGCGGGTTTGTCATGGCGTACAGCAGCGCTAAGATTGATACCTCTGCCTCTTCATTACGCCAATTTTTCGCACACCTCAGTTACAATCTAGGCAGAATCAGTTCGTACACGTTCTTAGGGATGATTTTTGGTGTAATTGGCAGTGTTTTTACCTTCTCCTCGCATCTCAATGGTTATTTTTACTTTGCTATTGGCATCTTGATGGTGTTGATGGGACTTTCCATGATGGGAAAAATCAAATTTTTAACCTCACTTGAAGCAACGATTGCCTTTAATCCCTTTATTAAAACACTCTTTTCCAAACTCATTCACTCTAAAACCATGGCAAGTTTTTATGGACTAGGTGTGCTAAATGGTTTTTTACCGTGTGGATTGGTCTATTTCTTCTTAGCCGCAGCCGCTACTTCAGGCTCACTCCTTGGCGGTGGACTGATCATGGCACTGTTTGGACTCGCCACGATGCCAGCGATGCTAGGGCTTGGTTTTGTGGTAGGGTTTCTCAAAGGCAGTGGTTTTCGCGAAGTGATGATTAAGATCGCCTCTTTGATTATTATGGGATATGGTATTTACATGGCGTATCTTGGATATACAGCAGCCATCGCATGAAGTTAGAACAATACCAAAGTGCTATTGAGAGCAGTAATATCATCTCAAAAACCGATATTTTTGGCATCATCACCTTTGTCAATGATGAATTTTGTAAAATTTCGGGCTACAGCAAAGAAGAGTTAGTTGGGAAAAATCATAACATTGTAAGACACCCTGATGTTCCTGCTTCGTCGTTTAAACAACTCTGGCAAACCATCCTTCAAAAACAAACCTATAAATCAACGGTGAAAAACTTAGCAAAAGATGGCAGTACTTTTTATGTCAATACAACCGTTTTTCCTATTTTAGATGAAAATGGCGATATTGAAGAGTTTATTGCGATTCGTTATGATGTGACAGAAAGCGTTCGCTTAAGCGAAGCACTGATCACCAAAGATGAAGAGCTTGAAGAGCTCAATGCCACGCTTGAACAAAGAGTTCAAGAGCAAACCAAAGCCTTAACGGAACTCAATCAGACGTTAGAGGAGCGCATTAAAGAAGAGGTTGAAAAGAATCGTGAAAAAGATCGCTTTTTATTTCAGCAGTCACGCCTTGCATCCATGGGTGAAATGATTGCTAACATTGCACATCAGTGGAGACAACCACTTTCGGAGCTTAATATCACGCTGTATAAGATGAATAAACTCTACCGCCTTCAAAATGAAGGTAAAGGGGTGGAGTTTGAGGACAGTTACACGCATGCTAAAAAAATTGTCTCTAAAATGTCTGAAACCATCGAAGATTTTCGTAATTTTTTTAGTCCTGATCGTCAAAGTGAAGATTTTGCACTCAGTCTTGTGGCACAAGAGGCGATGGACATTATGCGGGGAACTTTAGAAAAAAATGAGATAGAGATACGCCTTAATGTCAAAAGTGACGCGCATATTAGGGGCTATTTCAATGAGTTTTCGCAAGTATTGATTAATTTAATCAATAATACAATTGATGCCTTTTGCCACAACAACATAAAAAATAGATTAATTTATATTGAAATTGACACATCTGCGCTTGGAGATGCTATAATTAAAGTCTGCGATAATGCTGGTGGAATTGAAGAAGCTATTTTAGATAAGATTTTTGAGCCGTATTTTACAACAAAGCATGCCAGTGCTGGAACAGGCTTGGGTCTTTATATGAGCAAAATGATTATTAACAATAGCATGAAAGGGTTTATCGTTGCAGCCAATTGCAATGATGGAGTCTGTTTTACCATCACGATCCCTTTAGTTAAAGAGTAAAAAGGAAGAGCAATGAGTGGATTGTCAAAATTGACGGTTTTGTTTGTCGAGGATGAAGAAGATCTAAGAGACGCTTTAGAGAGTGCCATTGGAGATGAATTTACGAAGTTTATTGTCGCAAGAGATGGTGATGATGGATTGAAGAAATTTAAAAAATATAAGCCCGATATTGTTATAACCGACATTATGATGCCTGTTATGGATGGCTTGATGATGTCAAAAGAGATCAAACATATCTCTAAACATACGCCTATTGTTATTTTAAGTGCGTTTAGTGAAAAAGAGAGGCTTCTGGAAGCCATTGATGTAGGTATTGATAAATACCTTATTAAGCCTATTGATCCTGATGAGCTCTTAAAAACATTAGAGCTGGTCTCTAAAGAGATGCTTGATCAGAGTGATATTGTCGAACTGGGCTTTGGGTATCAGTTTGATAAGAGCCGAAGAGTGCTTGTTAAAGAGGGGCAAACCATTTTCTTGACGAAAAAAGAGTTACTTTTTATCTCAATCTTGGTTAAAAATTTAGGCGTCTTTGTGCTGCATGAAGAGATCAAAAAGTATGTTTGGACAAACAAAAAAGTAACAGACTCAGCGATCCGCACCTTTATTAAGCGTGTGCGCGAGAAAACCGATAAAGAGTTTATCAAGAATATTCCAGGGCTTGGCTACAAAATCAATACGTAAGAACGATCATTGCATCGTTCTTACTCACTTCAATTTTTAATTTTTCCTTAACTTTTTTTATTTAACACAAATTTAATCTTCTTAAGCTTCGTTGTAGATTTGCTGCACTATAATTCTTACATTATGTGATATTTTTGTGACATAAAAACACAAGTAGGAGGAATTAATGCAGGCTAGAGATGCATTGAACTATGACTATTCAGTAGCCAAATGTTTTACCTACGCAGCGATCCTTTTTGGAATCGTTGGTATGTTAATAGGTGTGGTTATCGCCTATCAGATGGCTTTCCCTGAGTTGAATTACTTAGCAGATGAATACGGTACTTTCAGTCGTTTGAGACCGCTTCATACTTCAGGAGTAATTTTTGGATTCTTACTAAGCGGAATCTTTGCAACATGGTACTATATTGGGCAAAGAGTACTCAAGGTTTCGATGGCAGAATCACCTTTTCTTATGATCATTGCAAAGATTCATTTTTGGCTTTATATGATCTTAATGACCATTGCGGTTGTTTCTCTTTTTATGGGTATTGGTACCTCTAAAGAGTATGCAGAATTAGAGTGGCCATTAGATATTCTTGTTGTTGTCGTATGGGTATTGTGGGGTGTTAGTATTTTCGGTTTGGTGGGAATCAGACGTGAAAAAACACTTTACATCTCTATGTGGTACTTTATTGCAACCTTCTTAGGTGTTGCAATGTTGTTTCTTTTCAATAACATGGAAGTTCCAACCTACTTTGTTGCCGGTACAGGAAAATGGTATCACTCTGTTTCAATGTATGCGGGTACCAATGATGCAATGGTTCAATGGTGGTATGGTCATAATGCGGTAGCATTTGTTTTCACCGTGCCTATTATTGCGATGATCTACTACTTTTTACCAAAAGAGTCTGGTCAACCGGTTTACTCTTATAAATTATCACTCCTTTCTTTCTGGGGTTTGATGTTTGTTTACCTTTGGGCAGGTGGACACCACCTTATCTACTCAACGGTGCCTGACTGGGTTCAAACCATGGGTTCAATCTTCTCAATTATTCTGATTCTTCCTTCTTGGGGTAGTGCGATTAACATTCTCCTTACAATGAAAGGACAATGGGGTCAACTTAAAGAGAATCCATTGGTTAAATTAATGATTTTTGCTTCAACATTCTATATGTTTAGTACACTCGAAGGTCCAATCTTGGCAATCAAATCTGTGAATGCCCTTGCGCACTTTACAGACTGGATCCCTGGACACGTTCATGATGGTACATTAGGTTGGGTTGGTTTTATGATTATGGCTGCACTTTACCATATGGCACCTCGTATGTTTCAACGTGAAATTTACAGTAAAAAATTGATCGAGGCACAATTTTGGATTCAAACAACTGGTATAGTACTCTACTTCTCAAGTATGTGGATTGCAGGTATTACGCAAGGTATGATGTGGAGAGCAACCGACCAATTTGGTAACCTTGCTTATTCATTTATCGATACCGTAACCGTACTTATGCCTTACTATGCAATTCGTGCAACGGGCGGCTTATTGTACCTTATCGGTTTCTTTATGTTCACGTACAATATCTATAAAACAATGACTGCAAGTAAAGCTATTGAGGCTGAACCTCAAAATGCTTCACCTATGGCAGCGTAAAAGGAGGGCAGGATTATGTTTCATTGGTTAGAGAGAAACCCATTCTTTTTTGCGGTAGGTGTATTTTTAGTGATTGCGTATGCAGGTGTTGTCACCATTCTTCCAGACTTTATGGAGAGTGCGCGTCCTGTAACAGGAACAAAACCGTATACTGTATTGGAGCTTGCGGGTCGTCAAGTTTATATTAAAGATAGCTGTAATGCGTGTCATTCACAGCTGATTCGTCCTTTCAAATCTGAGACAGACCGTTATGGTATGTACTCTTTAAGTGGCGAATATGCGTATGATAGACCATTTCTTTGGGGTTCTAAAAGAACGGGACCAGATTTGATGAGGGTTGGAAACTACCGTACCAGTGATTGGCATGAATATCATATGCTCGATCCAATCAGTGTAGTGCCAGGTTCCATCATGCCAGCGTATAAACATATGTTTAAAAACGCTGCAGATGTTGATACAGCCTATGCAGAAGCATTAACGGTTAAAAAAGTTTTCAATGCACCTTATGATCAACCGGATATGCCTAAACTTGGTACGCATGAAGAAGCTAAAAAAGCTGTCATGGAAGAAGCAGCACTCATTGTTGCGGATATGAAAAGCCAAGAGGTAAAAGAGGCATTTAAACGTGGTGAGATCAAAGAGATTGTGGCACTTATTGCCTATCTCAATAGCTTAAAATAAGGTGTTAACGGTGAGTATGGAAACCATTAGAGAGATTCAAGCATATGCGTATGTAGTAGCAACAGTTTTTTTGGTCATTGTTATGTACAGTTATCTGTACCATCTTTACAGGGCTGAAAAAAAGGGTACGCGAAACTACGAGAAGTATGGCGATCTTGCATTGCATGATCGTATTGATGATGCTCCACTTGAAGACCGTACTCCATCAAACAAAGAGAAAGAATAAAGAGGAGCAATAAATGAATTGGCTGAATGACAATGTAAATGCGTTATCATTGCTTGGTGCAGCAGCAATTATAATTCTCACTGGTTTTGTTGTTGGTAAATATGTAAAACAGATGAAAACCGACAAAAGTACTGGAGAATTAGCAAAAGAGAATTGGGATGGCATCGGCGAATATAAAAATCCACTCCCTATTGGTTGGGCACTCTCCTTTATAGGTGTTATGGTATGGTCAGCATGGTATTTCCTTGCTGGGTATCCTCTTAATGCTTATTCACAAATTGGTGAGTACAATGAAGAAGTGCAAAGCCATGCAACGAAATTTGAAACAAAATTTGCGAATCCAGATCAAGCAACCCTTATGAATATGGGCGAGGGTGTTTTCTTGGTACAATGTGCTCCTTGTCATGGTGTGACAGGTGATGGAATGAATGGTAAAGCTGCAAATCTTGGCAAATGGGGAAATGAAGAGGCGATGGTTGCTTCAATCCTTAATGGTGCAAAAGGTTCAAATTATCCTCTTGGCGAAATGCCAGCAGGGCTTTTGGATGCTGAAAGCGCAAAAGCTGTTGCAGCCTATGTTATGCAAGAAGTTTCATCTGTTAAGAAAACCAAAAACCCTGCATTAGTTGAGAGTGGCAAAGCATTGTGGGCTACATGTGCAGCATGTCATGGTGACGATGGTAAAGGTATGGCTGGAAGTGCTCCCGATCTTAGTGTGTATGGCAATGCTAAATTTGTTGTCAATGTCCTAGGCACTGGCAAAAAAGGCGCTATTGGTAGTATGCCACAGTTTAACGATGGACGCTTAACCAATGTTCAAAAAGCAGCGGTTGGCACGTATGTCAGCTCTTTAGTGAAATAAGGACTTGTCAATGGAAAATACTAATAGAAGCGTATTTGGAATTCATGGTGTTACAGGAATGTTGATCGCAACCGTATTGTTGCTTTCCATTCTTGGGGCGTTAACATTCTTTGGGTTAAAAGCACAACAAGCTGTTGCTGACAAACCTTATAAGATTACTGATCTGCAAGCACTTAAGATGAACGATGTTGCTAATGCGAATCAAAAAGTTATAGCAAAATAAGGGGTATAACATGGCTGAAAATATGGATAAAATCATTACATTTGGATTGGTTCTCATGGCTGTAATCTCAGCGTGGGCAGTATTAACCCCAAACCATTTGTTTATCGGTTAATGAAGACCTTGTTACATGTAAAGGCAAAGAAGCTTTGGCTTCTTTGCTTCATTGCTTTTTTCCCAGCGTTGATTTTTGCCAAGGATTTCGTCGTCTATGATGATATCTTAGAAGAGAGAACAGCCCAAAAGATTGAAGAAATGGGTAGCGAACTCTTTGCAAAAAGTGGTGTTAAAGTCATCTTGATTGCTAAAAAAAGCGGTGAAGGTGAAAACATTCTTGCGTATGAGCAAAACTTTGTCAAAAATCTAACCACGCCTTATGTGCTTTTGACTCTTTTCCAAGCTGAAAAAAAAGTTGATATTTATGCTTCTGAAGGATTAGAAAAAGAGTTTGATAGAGAAGCACTGCTTTCACCTTTTCCATGGAGCGGTACGATCATTCCCTTACTAACGTCTAAAAAAAATGATGTCAGTGTTGGTCCTGCATTGCTCAATGGTTATGCAGAACTTGTTGAAGAGATCGCACAGTATCGCAAAATTGAGTTAGAGAGTGCAATTGGCAATGCAAATAAAACAACGATCAATCTTGTCAGACTTCTGATTTATGGGTTTATGATCATTGTGGTTGTACTCATCATTTATAAAAGGATAAAAAGCCGTGGATAAAGCTAAAAGTGAACACACGTATTACCCTCATGTGGTGATAGGAATGATTATTGGCTGTGTGATTTCGTGTGGTTTTACGATTAAAATTGCAATGGATAATCCTGTTGAGATGGATACCTTTTATATGGAAAAATACCAACAAGTAGATCATTCCATTAACACGATTTTAGAGCTTCAAGAAAAATTCAATGCAAAATTTGATCTTGCCTATTCAACAGAAAAATTTGTCATAGGTCAAAACAGCATTACAATACGATTGAGTGATAAAAGCGGTCAACCTGTCAATGACGCCAATGTCATGATGATGCTCTCTCGTCCCGATAGCAATAAAGAGAACAAAGAGATGAAACCCTCTCATGTAGAAAACGGCAATTACACTTTTGGACCTTTTGAGATCACCAAGCCAGGTCGCTGGCAAATTCTGAGTAAAATTGACGTAGGCGAATTTAAAGGCTATCATAAAAACGAAGCCTACGCAGCACAGTAGCTCCCCCTTTCTACCTTAATAATCTGCGGTAAGATAAGTTGTGTGATCTTACCGCAATTTCATTCTGACATAAAAATCCATCTTAAATCTTTGCTTTGTTATAATGTGAATTATCAGATGAAGTGAGGGAACATGTTAGAAGTTTTTGCAACGAGTCGTGCCGTACGCTCTTTTTACGATACTTTTTTAGACGCAAATACCCTTCTTCCCAAAGCCATCACGATTGCTGAGTTAGAGCAAAAAGCCGTTCTTGTGCCACATCACGCTTTAGTCGATGAAGATATGCGCGTGCTTCTGATGCAAGAGGCTTCACGTTTTACCAAGTTTGAACTTCTCTATATTGAGCGTGAATTTTTTACGTTTTTGAAAAACTCCACCTATCTGTTTCGATTTTTTGAAGAGCTTAGCCATGAAAAAGTGGCACTGGATGCGTTGTTGAGTGCTGATACGTATGAGCACTACGCAGAGCACTTGGAAGTGCTTCAAACGCTTCTTAAGCACTACAAAGCACTTCTCTCCAAGCAGGCACTCTATGATCGCATCACGCTTCCAGAATGTTATGAACTCAATGTTGCGTATATTCGCTCACTAGGTGCTGTTCGCATTCATTTAGAGGGCTTTTTGAGCCGTTTTGAAGTGGAGCTTCTCAGCCAAATAGCAGCGCTGATTCCTTTACATGTAAACGTTACGATTAGTGCTTACAATCAAAAAATGGCGTTACTGTTTGCAGAGCTTGGTATTGCCTTGGAGCAAAATAACACCTATGAGATCAATCTTTCCACGAAAGAGATTTTACATGTAAAGCCTCAGAGTGTGTTAAAGCAAGATATTCAAGTGTATGGCTTTTCCTCACGTCTCGCGCAAATGGGTTATGTGCAAAGTACTATTGCTCAGTTTGTGGAAGAGGGGTTAAGTCCCGAAGAGATCGTAGTGATTTTACCCGATGAGCGTTTCGCCGAAGTGTTACGACCGTTTGATACTTGGCACAATCTCAACTTTGCAATGGGCATAAGCCTGAAGCAGAGCCAGTTTTATCAAAAACTGAGCGCCATTGAAAAAGCGATGCGTAATGATGAGATCGAAGATCATCTCCGTGTTGCTCGCTTAAAAATAGAACCTGGAATCATGGTTACATGTAAGGAGATTTGGCATCAAAAAGTCTCCAGTGAAACGGCGATGAGTTTCTTTGAAAAGCTCCTCGCTTTCGATGCGAAAGAGCAGCAAAACCCTCTTTTTCAAGAAGCCTTTTTTGCGTTTACCCACTTTTTGAAACACGCTCCCTCTCTTCGTTTTGAACAAGTCACTAAACTTCTTTTAAACCGTCTTACCGTACTGAACCAAGATGATGTTCGTGGTGGTAAGGTGACTGTGCTAGGTGTGCTGGAAACCAGAGGTGTGAGCTACAAAGGCGTCATCGTCTTAGATTTTAACGATGAGTTTGTCCCTAAACGCAGTCAAAAAGACCTCTTTCTCTCCTCAGCCGTTCGTGCACATGCGGGGCTTCCCACCAAGAGAGATCGTGAGAATTTACAGCGTTACTACTACCATCAGCTTTTTTCTCGTGCACAAAAGATCGCCATCGCTTATGTGAAAAATGAGACAAGTATGCCTTCACGCTTTTTGGATGAGCTTGGTTTTAATACAACCATCATGGCAGATGAAAAAGCCCTGCAACCGCTTTTGTTTGAAGTAAATGCCTCTAAAACGCTTTACGATCAGCCATATATCGACGCGCCATACGATCTTAAAGCGTTCCCCCTCTCCGCAACAAAGCTTAAAACGCTTCTTACATGTAAACGTCAGTTTTACTTTCGCTACATCGCAAGGCTCAAAGAGGCGAAGATGCCAAGCACTAAAATCGATGAGCAAGTTATTGGCTTGGCGCTTCATAAAGTCCTTGAAGATGCGATTTGCGATGAAGCACTAATGGAAGAAAAGAGCCTTTATGCCAAACTTGAAACGCTTTTAAAAGAGAACAATCACCATGAAGTCTGGGGCTATTTTGTCGATGTATGGCTTCAAAAACTTCGACCTTTTATGCAAAATGAAATCA
This sequence comes from Sulfurospirillum multivorans DSM 12446, assembly GCF_000568815.1. NCBI lineage: Bacteria > Pseudomonadati > Campylobacterota > Epsilonproteobacteria > Campylobacterales > Sulfurospirillaceae > Sulfurospirillum > Sulfurospirillum multivorans. The sequence continues at coordinate 2,560,058 of NZ_CP007201.1, read as the reverse complement.
GTCGCTTTGATGATGGCTTTCGCGTTTTCAAAAAAGAGTTTTCGCATAATGTGCCCTACGGCGATTTTATACTAGAAGGGCAAATCGATCGTATCGATCAAAAAGGGGATGAGCTGTTTGTCATCGACTACAAAAGTGGGAAAGTACCTACGACGACGGAGCGTTCGCTTGAGGGAACGGTTGATTTTCAACTGGTTTTTTACGCGTGCATCGCAAGCTCATTAGGCAGGGTTGGAGGCGTTTATTACTACGATCTAAAAGAGGGTGTTTTAGTGAGCGAAAACTTCCTTGAAGAGAAGAAAGCGCTTTTACATGGTAAGCTCTCAGAACTCTCCAAACCGATCAATGGCTACGAGTTGTGCGATGAGATCAAGCATTGCAGGCTTTGTCCTTACGTGCAGTTGTGCGGACGTGAGGAGCAGATATGAATCTCAGTCCTTATTTGGCACTCGAAGCCAGTGCAGGCAGCGGTAAAACGTTTGCGCTGAGTGTTCGTTACCTCTCACTTCTGTTTATGGGTGCAAATCCGCAAAAGATCGTCGCACTCACCTTTACCAACAAATCTGCGGCAGAGATGAAAACGCGCATTTTTGAGACGCTGAAACATCTGGAAGACAAAGATGAATTAGAGGCGATTTGTGTGCAAACGGGCAAGTCAAAAGAGACATTACTCTTTGAGAAAGAGCGTGTTATGCAAACCTTGTTACAAGCCGACATCAAAATCTCGACACTGGACTCTTTTTTCTCCCTTATTTTGCGTCATTTTGCATTACATGTAGGTTTGCAACCTGACTTCAAAGTAGGGCAAAATGGGCTTGACGAAGAGCTGGTGGAGCGTTTCATCAAAGGGTGCAAAAGCAAAAATCTCTACAATGCTTTAATCGCCTTTAGCATCAACGAAGATAAAAAACTAAACGATCTTTTTAGTCTGCTGAATATGCTCTATCAGAAAAAATCAGAACTAGACATCAGCACCTTAGATGAGGGACATTACCCATCCTTAAAACCATGTTTGGACATTTTAGAGCACATTCGAGACTATTTTGAGCAAAGTGGACTCTCTGCGCGTGGGCTGGCGACACTCAAAGCGCAGACACTGGTTGATCTGCTTTCCAAGAAGTATTTGGAGCGCGAAGACTTTGGCTATTGGGATTATAAAAAGTATGCCAATGAGACAACCGATGCGCTTTTGCGAGAACTCAAACAAGCTTTAAATGAGCATGTCAATGCTAAAGAGTCATACTTTTTAGGGCAACTGGGCAAACTCTTTGCGGTCTATGATGAGAGTCTCAGAGCTTTGATGGGCGAGTATGGCGAGCTTCGTTTTGATGACGTGACCAATCTGCTTTATACCCTTTTGCGCCAAGAGATCAGCAAAGATTTTCTCTATTTTCGCCTTGATGGGGTGATAGAACATCTGCTGATCGATGAGTTTCAAGACACGAGCATTGTGCAGTACCAAATTCTTCTACCACTCATTGAAGAGATACGCGCAGGGCAGGGCGTAAAAGATTTTAAAACGCTCTTTTTTGTAGGCGATGTCAAGCAGTCGATCTACCGTTTTAGGGGTGGTGCTAAAGAGCTGTTTGGGTACGCCAAAAAGAGTTTGCATTTAGACGTCAATGCTTTAGATACCAACTATCGAAGTACCGAGCAGATCGTGAGTTTTGTCAATGAAATCTTTACATGTAAAATCAAAGGTTATGAGCCACAAAAGGTTGCCAAAGCCACGGGTGAGGGGTACATCAATGTGCGCATTGAAGAAGCGATTGAACCTTCTGTTTTAGAGGCGATTTCTTTGCTTCTTAAAGAGGGTGTCAAGCCCAAAGACATTGCCCTTTTGGTGCATACGAACAAAGATGCCAAAGTCTTTAAAGCGTTGGTGCAAGAGCAGTTTCCCGCTTTACATGTAAGGCTTGAAGCGACCTTGAAACTCATTGAAGTTCGCTCCATCAAAGCCATTATTGCACTGCTAAAATACCTCTACTTTGGCGATGAACTCTACAAAGCATCGTTTCTTGTGCTGTGTGGCAGGACGTGGGATACACCGCTTTCTAAACAAGGTTGGGATTTGGATGCAACACCGCTTGTTTTGGTGGAGAAAATCATCAAAACCTATGGACTGTTCGATGGTAGTGTGGATCTGCTCAGTTTCTTAGAGGTTGCGAGTCGTTACGAAGAGATCGAGAGCTTTTTATTTGCGATGGATGAACTGAGCGATGAGGCTAAAAGCGAAGATGTCGATGGACTGCGCGTCCTCACCGTTCACAAATCCAAAGGCTTAGAGTTTGAGCATGTCATCGTGTGTGACCGTTTGAGTCGGGACAACAACCGAAGCGATACGATTTTATTTAGCTACGATGAGGTGGACATCAAAGGACTTTACTTGACTATGGGTGGCAGAGAAGCCGTTGATGCGGTCTATGCCAAAGCCAAAGAGCAAGAGAGCGTTTTGATGTTTGAAGATAGGCTCAATGCGTTGTATGTGGCTTTCACACGAGCCAAGCGGTCACTATTTGTCTGTGCCAAAGCGCAAAACAGTGCGTTTGAGATGTTGGATCTGAGCACAACAGAGCGAGGTGTTATTGGCGTTTCAACCAAAGAGACTCTTGCTATTCAAAGCACCATGAGTGTCTATCAGCCTAAACGCTACGGTGCGCAAGAGGTGGCAAGTGCGCCTGAGGAAGAGGGTGAAAGCGCTGAGATTGCTTCTATCACCTTTGGAATTGCACAGCACTATTTGCTGGAGATGTTGGACAGTTTTGATGCGCCTTCATTGAAGCGCGCGTACATCGCACTGCAAAACCGTTTTGCACCGCTTTTGGATGAGCACACCTTACAAGCCATCTATCAAAGAGGTGAAAAACTCATTTCTTGTAAAGCCTTTTTGGATTTAATTCAGGGGGCGAAAGTCTATAAAGAACAACCCCTGATTTACCAAAAAGAGCGCAAACAGATCGACCTTTTACTCGAATTTCCAGATCGTATCGTTGTGGTCGATTATAAAAGTTCTAAAAAGCAAAGTGCTAAACATCAAGCACAAGTCAAGCTCTACCAAGACGCCCTTTCTACGATTTATAACTTACCTGTGGAAGCGTATATTTGCTATTTGCAAAACGATGGAATCGAACTTCTTAAAAGCTTATAACACACTTAATTTAAGCTGTATATAAGTATATTTTGATTAAACTTGCACTTCGTTAAATAAATACGTCAAAGGTTATGACAGATGAAAGCTACACAAGCGATTAAGCCAAGCGAAGTTAAACGCGACTGGATCGTAGTGGATGCTGCTGGTAAGAGATTTGGAAAACTCCTTACAGAAGTAGCAACACTGCTCAGAGGCAAACATAAACCTTATTTTACTCCAAATGTTGATTGTGGCGATTTCGTTATCATCATCAATGCGGAAAAAGTAGAGTTTAGTGGAACAAAATTAGACACAAAATTGTATCACAGACACACAGGATATTTCGGTGGCGTTAAAACTGAAAAATTGGGTGATCTTTTGAACAACAACCCAGCGAAATTGTACAGACTTGCGGTAAGAGGCATGTTACCTAAAACAAATCTTGCTAAAGAGATGATCAAAAAGCTAAAAGTTTATGCTGGTAATGAGCATCCACATACAGCGCAAGTTAAAGTAGAGGTAAAGTAATATGGCAAAAGTATACGCAACTGGTAAAAGAAAAACAGCTATCGCTAAAGTATGGGTAAGCGCACCTGGTAAAGGTACGATTACAGTTAATGGCGTTGATTTTGAAGCATGGCTTGGTGGTCATGAGACCATTAAAAAACGTGTTCGTCAACCTCTTGCTCTTACAAAACAAGAAGCAAGCTTTGACATCGTAGCTTCTACTCAAGGTGGCGGTTATTCAGCTCAAGCGGATGCCGTTCGTCATGGTATCTCCAAAGCACTTGCAGCAATGGACGCTGATTTTAGAACCATCCTTAAACCTTATGGTTTATTGACACGTGACTCAAGAATCGTAGAGCGCAAAAAATACGGTCGCAAAAAAGCACGTCGTAGCCCACAATTCTCAAAGCGTTAATAGTTCCTCAAGAGGAGCTATTAAAAGCTTCCTTGAAAACGTTAATTGTTTTTTTACAAGAGTCTTTCGAGACTTTTGTGCTTTATGCAAGGGATTTTCCCTTGCATTTCTCCTCTTAGATTTTAAATCCCTCATTAAGTTCCTTTTAAAGGAACAAGCATTATACTCACTCCATGAATATCATCAGCAAAAAGACATTGGTTCAGTTTTATGAAAAACACGCACAAGCAAAAATTCCTCTGGAAGTTTGGCATGCAGATGTGCGTAAGGCTCAATGGGAAAATAGCGAGCAGATCAAACGTGATTATGCGAGTGCCTCTTTTTTGCGTGATAATCGTGTTGTGTTTAACATCAAAGGCAATGACTTCCGCTTGATCGTGCATATCGACTATAAACGAAAAATCGTACGGGTTAAATTTGTTGGAACGCACAGTGAATACAGTAAAATTAATGCAGAGGAAATTTAAAATGAACATTCAACCTATAAAAACCGAAATGGATTATGAAAAAGCACTTGAGCGTGTTGATGTTTTGATGGAAATGAATCCCGAAATAGGAACACCACAGAGTGATGAGCTTGAAATCTTAGCCCTCTTAATCGAAAAATACGAAGAAAAATACTGGGCAATCGCCACACCAGACCCCATCGAAGCCATCAAATACCGCATGGAAGAGTTGGGACTTAAACAAAAAGATTTGGTTCCGATGATTGGGAGTAAAAGCAAAGTCTCTGAAGTGTTGAACCGAAAAATTGGACTCTCTTTATCAATGATAGCGCAACTCTCAGCACGACTTCATATTCCGCTAGAAGTCTTAGTACCTAAGGTTTTAGTCTAATACCCTGCCAACTCTTTCATCAACACTTGAACATCGTTTTTATCAAAAAAGAGGTTAAACTCTAACTCTTTAGAAAATTCTTTGAGTAACGCAATTTTTTTTGTTTGGCGTTCATCGGGGTTTTCGATGCGTGAAAGCTCTGTGTTGAGTCTTTGTCGGTACATTTCACGAATCTCTTCTTGTTTTTGCGGACTTGGTTTTGGCTTGGTGCGCGGTTTGAGCCAGAAATAGCCAAAGACAAAAATGGAGCTTAGCAGGAGAATGTGGGGAAGAAATTCCATGAATTACCTTTACATGTAAAATCGGATTTTGATAAACAGTATACCCAACTACGAGCGATAAAATTTAGACTTCTTCATTTCTTAAACCACTTTTGTGTAAAATTTCTTAAACTAACACAAAGAGGAAATCATGCACTTTACAACTCCCCTTAAAAGCAACAGCACCAAAATCATGCTCATTGGCAGTGGCGAACTGGGTAAAGAGGTCGTCATCGAAGCAACGCGTCTTGGCATTGAAACCGTAGCGGTGGATTCGTATCCACAGGCACCCGCACACCTTGTGGCAAATCGAAGTTATGTGATCAATATGAAAAATAAAGAGGAACTTTTGGAGGTCATTCGTCTCGAAAAGCCGACGTTCATCTTGCCTGAGGTTGAAGCACTCAGCATTGAAGCGCTTATTGAGGCGGAGAAAGAGGGCTTTTGTGTGATTCCCAATGCGGACGCCGTGAAAAAGACGATGAATCGTAAAAACATTCGTGAGTTTGCTGCCGAGCAACTAGGACTTAAAACCAGTGGATATGTCTTTGTTAAAACGCTTGAAGAGCTGAAAAATGCGACCAAAAAGCTTGGCATTCCTTGCGTGGTTAAGCCTGTTATGAGTTCATCTGGGCATGGGCAGAGTGTGATACGCAGTGCTGAAGACATCCAAAAATCATGGGAGATCGCCAAAGAAGCCAGAGGCGATGCGAGCGAGCTGATCGTTGAGGCGTTTGTGCCGTTTGACTATGAGATCACGCTTTTGACGGTGCGCAATGGCAAAGAGACGGTTTTTTGTGAGCCGATTGGGCATATTCAAGAAAATGGTGACTATGTTCTCAGTTGGCAACCTGTTCCTATGAAGCCTGAAGTGTTAGCCAAAGCGCAAGTGATGGCAAAAGCAGTGACCGATGGTTTGGGCGGTCGTGGACTTTTTGGTGTCGAATTTTTTGTCAAAGACGATGAAGTGTACTTTAGTGAGCTCAGTCCTCGTCCACACGACACGGGAATGGTCACGATGATCACGCAAAGCCAGAGCGAATTTGCTTTACATGTAAGAGCAGTTTTGGGTTTACCGCTTGATTTTACCTTTTACGGTTCAGGGGCAAGTGGGGCATTTAAAAGCATGAATGAAGAGCATGTGCCAACACTGACCATACCTGAGAGTGCTTTTTCTAAGAATTCGTATGTGCGTATTTTTGGAAAACCTGTGAGTCATGTGGGGCGTAGAATGGCTGTGGCGCTTGTTTTAGATGAAGTGGAAGCGGCGAAAAAACGAGCGAAAGAGATCGTCGCATCAATGGTCGGTTAATTTTAGTATTAAATTACTTTTACAATTAAATATTTATAAAAAATTTACAAAAGAGGGCTATAATGAAATAAGCCCAAAAATTAAAGAGTTTTTATGAATAAACATGTTGTTGAACAGACGGTGATCTTCTTTAGCGTTTCCAAATGGTTGTTTCTCTCCTCAGCCGTTGGTATTATGATAGGCGGGCTGATGTCCGTCTTTCTTAACATCCTCTCTACAGCCGAGCAGACGCGGAGTTTGCTCCCTTTTCCCTTCTATTTTACCCTCCCTTTTGCGTTGATGCTCACAACATGGATCGTGCGAACGTTTGATCAAAACGCGACGGGACATGGCACGGAAAAAGTCATCGAAGCGGTGCATAAGCGTGATGGTTACATCAATGCCAAAGTAATTCCTGTCAAACTGGTCGCAACGGTACTGACGATCTTTTCAGGCGGTTCGGTGGGAAAAGAGGGCCCTGGTGCGCAAATCGGTGCGGGGGCGGCTTCATTTGTGGCAACCCTGCTGAAATTTTCCAAGTCGGATCGTAAAAAACTGGTCATTTGCGGTATCAGCGCAGGGTTTGCTTCAGTGTTTGGTACGCCCATTGCAGGGGCTATTTTTGGAATTGAAGTGCTTATTATTGGCGTGATTATGTATGATGTTTTGCTTCCTTCGTTCATTGCAGGATTTGCCGCATTTACGACCGCGCAGTTTTTGGGCGTGACGTATCACTATTATGACATCAACATGTACCGCGCGTTTAACTTGGATTTTGGATTGATTGGGCAAGTTGTTATGGCGGGAGTTTTCTTTGGTATTGTCTCTGACCTGTTTATTACCGCGGTCAATAAAATAGAAACGGGGATCCGAACGATTCCGTATAACCGCTATTTAAAAGCCTTTGTTGCGGGTTTGGTGATGGTCATTATCTCCTATTTTCTCTCCGAAAGTTATCTAGGTCTTGGGCTTGGCACGATTCGCGATGCCCTTAGCCCAAGTACGCTCATTTCCGACAACGTCCACTGGTACGACTTCATTCTGAAAACTATTTTTACCGCGATAACACTGGGGTCGGGCGGCAGTGGCGGTATTATCACGCCTGTTTTTTACGTTGGGGCGACGAGTGGCGTTGTTTTTGGGCATCTAACGGGCGATCACATCGCACTTTTTGCAGCACTGGGGTTTGTGAGTGTTCTGGCGGGTACAACCAACTCTCCCATCGCTTCCATCATCATGGCGGTGGAGCTTTTTGGTGTACATATGGCAAACTATGCGGCACTCAGCGTGGTGATTGCCTTTTTAATTACGGGGCATCGCAGTGTCTTTCAGTCTCAAAAATTGGCATTGAACAAGGCGGACAATATCACGATTGGTAAAGGAAATGACCTTGATGATACTTCCATCAGCATCGATATGAAAGATATTGATAAAGTCAAACGCCTTCGCAATCGTTTGCGGTATAAGCGGCTTCGATGGCAAGTAAAAAATGCAAAGGATGATTTTGAATGAGTAAGCGAAAAATCCTCATCAGTGCCTGTTTGATCGGTGAAAATGTCAAATACGATGGCGGCAATAATGCTTTACATGTAAAGGTTTTGGAGCAGTGGAGAGAAGAGGGTGTTTTGGTCTCACTCTGCCCTGAAGTGCTCGGAGGACTCAATGTGCCACGTCCTGCGTGTGAAGTGTTGGAAGGAACGACCACGGTCTTGTGCAAGAGCGGTGAAGATGTGAGCGAAGAATTTGCCAAAGGCGCCAAAGAGAGCCTGCGCATTGCCCAAGAAGAGGGTGTGTGCATGGCGATTTTAAAAGCCAGAAGCCCCTCATGTGGCAAAGAGATCATCTATGATGGTACGTTTACAAGTACGCGTGTGAAGGATTCGGGCATTACATGTAAGCTTTTGCAAGAGAGTGGCATTACGGTGTTTAGCGAAGAGGAGCTCTTCTTAGCAGAAGCGTTTTGGAGGCAAAAAGGGGAGTGACCCCTTTTTATTTTTACGCGTTATGTAAAATCGTTTCGATGATTTCTTGGGTGTAAACCTCACTTGCGCCTTGTCTCTGCGCCGCTAAAAAGACGTTGGTGGCAATGGCTGGAATGGCATCGGCACTAATGCCTGCCTCTTTTAAACTCACGGGTGCACCAATTTTAGCAAACCAGCTTTTAAGTGCGATGATGCCTTCTTCGGCACTATTTTCCCCAAAAATCTTTTGCGCAAAACGTTTGAACTGTGCAGGATTTTGCGTGTGAAACCATGTCATCCATGCAGGAATAACAATCGCTAAACCTGCTCCATGCGCGATGTTGAAGAGTGCTGAGAGCGAATGTTCGATCATATGGTTTGGAAAGAGCGTTGGGTTGGTGCCCGCTGTCGTCACACCATTGAGTGCTTGGGTTGCCGCCCAGGTAAACTCAGCTCTTGCGTTGTAATCGTCAGGATTTTGAAGCAAAATCTCCGTCGTCTCCATCACCGTTTGAATGATCCCCTCAACCATGCGCGATTGAAAATGGGGTTGAACGCTCGCCGTTAAATAGCCCTCAATCACATGCGCGATGATGTCAACCGCCGAATACGCGAGGTAATTTTTAGGCACACTTTTGGTCAGTTTGGGGTTGAGAATGGAGAGTCTTGGGTAGACGTGAATGGAGGCGATGTTGTACTTTTGTTGTATCGTATCGTTTGTGACGACAGCAAAGCCGTTCATCTCACTTCCCGTTGCGGCAAGGGTCATGATGGCATACACGGGGAGCGCTTTTTCAATGACAGATTTGCCGATGAAAAAGTCCCAAACGTCGCTATGGTATAACGCACCCGCCGCGATACTTTTGGCACTGTCTAAAACAGAGCCGCCACCGATGGAAAGTACGGCTTGTACCTTTTCTTCTTTGGCGATGGCGATGCCTTCATGCACTTTTGAAAGCACAGGATTGCTCACGATGCCTGAGAGTTCGACCCATTCAATGCCTTTTTCGCTGAAACTGTCGGTCACTTTCTTATAAAGTCCATCGCTTTTGATGCGCTCACTGCCGTAGCAGAGCAACACTTTGGTAATGCCATCGTTGGCAATAGCTGTGCCGATGAGGTTCTCTTTGTCTTTTCCAAATTCGATTTTTGTCGGGTTGTGATAGGTAAAATCAACCATAAGTTCTCCTTGTTTTGTATTAGGTTTAGTGTAGAGTCAAAATGCGCAAAATCTTTACATGTAAGCGGCTATGAACTGTAAATCTGGTTTTGGGCTTTTTTAGAGAGCGAGCCAAACACAAGGTCGTAGGAGTCATCGATCCACTCAAAGATCGATGCATCGTCCACTTCACCTTCGCAGATGATCGTATTCCAATGTTTTTTGTTCATGTGATAGCCTGCGATGACACTGGTGTACATTTCGCGCAATTCTCGAGCATAAAAGGGATCGCATTTGACATTGATGCGAGGAGGACGGCTTGCTTCATCGATGAGGGCGAAGATTTTATTGCCGACTTTATACACGGCGGTCGTTTCATCAAACGGGTACTCTTTAATCGAACCCATGTGGCTAAGGCAGTAGTTGCTGAGGATTTCAAAGGTCATTTCATTTGCATCCACAGCTATTTTCGTGGTCATTGACCATGCCACACGCTTGCATAAAGGCGTAAATCGTGGTTGAGCCTACAAACTTGAAACCTCGTTTTTTCAGATCTTTGGTCAGGGCGTCGGAGATGGGTGAGGTACACGCCGCCGTTTTGTAATCAGGCACATCGTTGACAATCGTTTTGCCATCCACGTAATTCCACAAATAGGTGTTAATCGAGCCAAATTCTTGAATGATGGCTTGAAACAGTTTGGCATTGGTGATGATCGCTTCGATCTTTGGGCGACTTTTGATCACTTCACCTTCATTTAAAATGCGTTCTATATCCATTTCACCAAAATGCGCCACTTTTTCAAGGACAAAACTGGCAAAGGCATTGCGGTAGCCGTCACGTTTTTTAAGAACGGTGAGCCAACTAAGCCCAGCAGATTGGGTCTCTAAACAAAAAAGTTCAAAAAGGGCGCGCTCATCATGCAGCGGTTTTCCCCACTCTTCATCGTGGTACGCCACGTACGTTGGATCGCTCAGTTTGACCCAGCCACAGCGTGAAAGATTTGGAGCCATTTGGATTCCTCAAGCAGAAATATCGTTACAAGATTTTAGCGCAAGAGAGTTAACGAACAGAAACGAAGCGTAAAATCTTTACATGTAAAGCGGTAAACCACTCACCGTAATGTTTTGGAAGTATCGTAGACCAATTCGTAGTAGTGATTGTTATTGAACGAAAACTCTGCGATAACTTCAAGTCCGAGCCTTGAATGTGCTTTAAACGAGCGTTGGTTAACTTTGTTGATGAAGGTCACCAAAATAGGGTAGCGTTTGCTCATCTCTTCTCGTGCAAAATCAAAAATCGTTTCAAGCGCACCACTGCCACGCACACTTTTATCGATGCAAACAGGACCGTATTGGTACGAGTTTTCGGTCGTGATCGTTTGTCCAAGATAGCTGAGATTGGGAAGGTCGTGAATCATCTGGGTGAAAATAGGCCAAATAGAGCAAAATTTCCACGAACCGCACATAACATATGCAACGACCGTGCCATTTTTACGCGCGATAAATAAGGCGTGCTCTTCGTTGATAAGTTGGGTGAGTTGCTCTTTGGTAAATGACGTGGTCACAAAGCCATCTTTTTTATCTTCAGGGCTGATCGTGTCTATTTGGTAATTGCTATGAAGTTCTAACACGTCATCGATGTCATTTTGTGTTGCAATGCTTAGCTGCATACGCTTCCTTTTTTAGGCAAATTGTACTGCATCTGACACTAAAATAGGATAAAAGAGAGAAAAAAACTCCTATTAACTTTTTGTTTATGAAAGATTAATAGAGCGTTTAAACAACTCCCCTATACTTTCATTACCAAGACAATTACCTCCTTTTTGTGTATCACTTAACCATTTTCACGACAGCTTCCAGATTGCCCGGTCTGGAAGCTTTTTTTATTTTTGACACGTCTTCAAAGCAAAGCTTTTCAATGATGTTGGCAGAATGATTCTGTGTGGTATAATTTCCCCATGAAAACACTTTTAATCCTCCTTTTTTTCTTTACATGTAATGCTCTAGCCAGCACGCTGCATCTGTCTATCTCCGCCAATCCAAGCAGGCTCAATCCTATTCTTTCAACCGATTCGTCTAGCTCAACGGTCGCAAAATGGATTTTTAACGCCTTAGTAACGTATGACAAAGATGCGAATATTGTGCCTGAACTGGCGCAGAGTTACACATTTGTGGATGATACGACACTGATTTTTAAGCTGAGAGAAGACGTGAAATGGAGCGATGGTGCACCTTTTAGTGCGAAAGATGTGCTCTTTACCTACGAGACGATCACCTCTCCTAAGATCTTTACGCCGTACGCTTCAAGCTTCATGCACATTTTACATGTAAAGATGCTGGATGAATTTACCGTAGAAGTGAAGTACAAATACCCGTACTTTAAAGCGCTCGATGTGTGGATGATGGAGATATTGCCAGAGCATCTGCTTAAAAATGAAGCCGATTTGATGACAAGCAAATTCAACCAAAATCCAAGGGGCACGGGACCTTATACGCTGAGCCAATTTAACATCTCCAAAGACATCGTTTTAGCGGCAAATCCAAGCTATTTTATTCATAAGCCAAATATCGATACGATGATTTTTCACTACCTTCCTGATCCATCTTCAGAGTTTTTGATGCTCAAATCGCATCAGCTTGATGTGGGAACACTGAGTCCTTTGCAGTTAGAGCGCCAAATTGATGAGAATTTTCGCAAACATTACACTCTGTATGAAGAGATTTCGCACACTTTTTCGTATATGGGTTTTAACCTTAAATCTGAAAAATTTAAAGACCCGAGGGTTCGAGAAGCGCTCTCGTTAGCCATTGATCGCCAAGAGTTGGTTGATATTTTGTATTTTGGTCATGGCAAAGTTTGCACGGGTCCTTTTTTGCCGGGAACGGGTGCCTTTAACGCGGATGTTAAAGCGCCAAAACCGGATCTTTCAAAAGCCAAAGCGCTTTTGAAAGAGGCAGGCTATGATGAAAACAATCCCTTTGAGTTTGAACTCACCACCAGTGCGAACCGCACGACTGCGGCACAAGTGTTGCAGTACCAGTTGCAAAAAGCGGGCATCGTGATGAAACTTCGCGCCGTAGAGTGGCAAGCTTTTTTAAATACCGTTATTTTCCCCCGCAAATTTGACGCCGTTTTGATCGCATGGAATTTAGCCATTAAACCCGATGCGTATACGATTTGGCACAGTGAATCCATACGCAAAGGTGGGTTTAATTTTATTGGGTATGAAAATGCTGAGGTAGATCGGTTGATCAAAGAGGCGGAGAAAATTGTGGATCAAGAAAAATTTGATGCACTCTATCAAGAAATTTTTGCAAAAATTGTTGCGGATAATCCTTACCTTTTTTTAGTAATCCCCAATGAAATTACAGCCGTCAATAAAGAGATAACTCCTGTCACAACCTCTATAATTGGGGTCTCACACAACCTTATTGATTGGATTAAACCGTAACCTTAATTTTTCTTTGCCTAAATTTGTGCTATACTTTGTCCCTTCACACACAGAATGTTAAAAATATTAGTTTAAAGGATATGAAATGAAAAAAACATTGTTTTCATTGGCGGCATTAGCATCTTTGGCATTTGCAGCACCAACTGCATACAATTACGAGGTAACACCAACCATCGGTGGTGTTTATCCAGAAGGTAATCTTGATCTTAAAGAACAATTAACCTATGGTTTGAGATTTGGTATCAATCTTGATAACACTATCTTTGATCAATTCGAGCTTGGTTATGACAGATCTGACAATATTGATTATAAAGCGGGCAGAAATGACAGTACCGACTTTAACCGTTACTATGGTAACTTAGTTAAAGAGTACAAAATGACTCCAGATACTGCATTGTATGCATTAGTAGGTATTGGTTACGAAGATCTCAGCAATGAGCAACTTCAAAACAGAGACAGTATGTTTGCACAATACGGCGGTGGTGTAAAATATTGGCTAACAGATAGTTTTGCTCTTAAAGCAGAAGTTCGTCATGCGATTAAATTCCACGGTGGGGACAATAACTTGTTCTACAGCCTTGGCTTTACCATTCCTTTCGATGCAAAATCAGCGCCTGTTGCAGCAGCGGCAAAACCTGAGCCAAAACCAGCTCCGGTTGTAGCAGCACCTAAAGACAGCGATAACGATGGTGTCTATGATGATAAAGACAAATGTTCTAATACTCCAAAAGGTACCGTTGTTGATGCCGATGGTTGTACTAAAATCATTCGTTTACATGTAACATTTGATTTTGATAAATCAACTGTAAAACAAGAGTTTATGCCTGAGATTCAAAAAGTAGCAGACTTTATGAAAGTAAACCCAGGTTACAGTGTTGTTCTTGAGGGTCATACTGACTCTAAAGGTAGCGACGCTTACAACCAAAAACTTTCTGATCAACGTGCAAAAGCAGTTGCAAAAGCCCTTGGAAACCTTGGCGTTGCAGCAGCTAAAGTAACTACAGAAGCGTATGGTGAGAGCAAACCAGTTGCAACCAATGACACTGAAGCAGGTCGTTCTGAAAACAGAAGAGTTGACGCAATTTTCAAAAAATAGTTTTAGAAAATCCTAAGCGTGCTTATGGATTTTAGCGGGATCGTGGTCGCTTACATCGAATATTGATGAGACCGCAATCCCGCTTTTTTCGTTAAAAAATCTCTACTCTAACTTATTTTCCAAAGACTTGCTGAATGATAGCGTTTCCACTAGAGAGTGGATTGCTACGAAGTGCTTTTTCTTTCTCTGCAATCATATAAAAAAGACCATCGAGCGTTTTTCGACCAATATAATCTTCAATACTCTCATCACCACTTGGAACAGCATCGCCCAGCCCAAACCCTTTTGCAATCGATGAGGCTTGTCCAACTAGCGCATTGTTTGAAACGCCTGATATCACACTACTTTCCCCTGCAAACCCTTTAAGGCTTTGGTAGGAGCTCATGACTTGGTTTTCACTGATGCTCTCTTTGATGATCGGCATAATGGCACTGAGCAGTTTAGTACCCGATTTTGTTTTAAAATAATCCGTTGCTGCGGTGTTGCTTCCTTTGACAATGGCATTCGCATCTTCAACACTCATGCTTGAAATCGTATCGCTGAGGATCGAAGCTGTTTTGGGAATGGCTTTGGTTGCCGCTGTGTTCATTGACTTACTAAAATCATCCACATAGCGTTTACCGCCTAATTTTTCAGCCGCCGTTGCGACAGGTTTTAACGATGCGGGCAGTGGGATCTTCACCGCGCTGTTGTTTAAAAATCCACCCTCTTTTCCCAAGAGGGAAATGGCTTGCTGTGCGCCAAGGCTGAGTGCCTCTTTGACTCCTGATGTGGCACTGCTTTGAGAGGTTAAGCTATTGGTTGGTGTACTCTTTTGAGTGGAGGATGTGGTGTTGATGGCAGAATTAAGCGCATCTTGAAAGGTGGCTGCGCACAGCATAAGGGGCGCTATAAGTATAAGGCTTTTGGGTAACATGTAGCTCCTTTTTAATGGTCTTGAAGTTATAATAGTACTTTACATGTAAAAGAAGTATTAAGGGTAGAGATGAAGACAATTTTATTCGATTTAGACGGTACATTGATCGATTCAACCGATGCAATATTGGAAAGTTTTAGTGTTGCGTATGAGACCTTTGGACGCTTAGTTCCTGAGGACGACATGATCAAAAAACTCATTGGACATCCTCTTGATTTGATGTTTACCATGCTGGGAATTGATGCGTTAGAAGCCGATGAGTATGTTCATGCGTATAAAGAGCACTACAGACTGATTTCACGCAAAAAAACGACACTGTTGCCTCTGGCACACGAAGCCATCACGCGAGCTTCAAAAATGGCCATTTTGGGTATTGTGACGACAAAGACGGCACAGTATTCCGAAGAGCTTTTAGAGCATTTAGGCGTGATGCACCACTTTAAAGTGTTGATTGGAAGAGAGTCAGTGACGCATCCCAAACCTCACCCTGAACCCATTCAAAAAGCATTGGTAGCGCTGAATGCTGATCCTGAACAGACATGGATGATCGGCGATACGCCTATGGATATTATCTGCGCAAATGAAGCGGGAGTAAAGAGTATAGGCGTGCTCTGCGGGTACAGTACGCAGTATGAGTTACAAAAATACACTTCTTTCATTGGTCGTGATGCCTTAGACGCTGTTAAAATGATTGGACAACACACTTAGTATTTTTATTATATCTTTATCATATTGTTAGACTATGATTTTGCGTAAGGCTTGGTTAAACGATTATTAAACCATAGGTGGTCACGTTTCATTTATGAGTTATTAAGAGAATGCTAAGTAGAATGGGAAAATCATCAGAAATGAATGTACGAATAACAATTATAATCTAAGGGGAACTTAATGGCAAAAGTCATGAAAACTATGGATGGTAACGAAGCTGCCGCATACGCATCTTACGCCTTTACCGAAGTCGCAGGCATTTACCCAATTACACCTTCTTCTCCAATGGCGGATTTCACCGACATTTGGGCAAGTCAAGGTAAAAAAAACTTATTTGGTATGCCTGTTAAAGTTGTTGAAATGCAAAGTGAAGGTGGCGCAGCTGGAACCGTACATGGTTCGCTTCAAGCAGGTGCCCTTACAACGACCTATACGGCTTCACAAGGTCTGTTACTTAAAATCCCAAATATGTATAAAATGGCAGGTGGATTACTTCCAAGTGTTATCCATGTTGCTGCCCGTACCCTTGCAACCCATGCACTTTCAATTTTTGGTGATCATCAAGATGTGTATGCTGCTCGCCAAACAGGCTATGCAATGCTCTCTTCTGGTTCGGTTCAAGAAGTCATGGACTTAGCAGGTGTTGCACATTTATGTGCCATTAAAGGGCGTATTCCTTTTATGCACTTTTTCGATGGTTTTAGAACATCTCACGAGATTCAAAAAATTGAAGTGATGGACTATGCCGTTTTCGATAAGCTTTTAGACAAAGAAGCTGTTCAACGTTTCCGTGATGATGCCCTTAATCCAGAGCATCCTAAAACGCGTGGTACCGCACAAAATGATGATATCTATTTCCAAGGCAGAGAAGCACAAAACAAATTTTACGATGCGTTACCTGACATTGTAGCCCATTATATGGCTGAAATCTCAAAAGTAACAGGAAGAGATTATAAACCTTTCACCTATTATGGTGCGAAAGATGCGGATCGTATCATTGTTGCTATGGGTTCTGTCACAGAGTGTTTGAAAGAGACAATTGATTATTTAATGAGCAAAGGTGAAAAAGTTGGTTTAATTACGCCGCATCTTTACCGCCCATTTAGTATCAAATATTTGATGGACGTTATGCCTGAATCCGTTAAAAAAATTGCAGTGCTTGATCGCACCAAAGAGTCAGGATCTATCGGTGAACCATTGTTCTTGGATATGCGAGCTGCATTTTATGGACATAAAAATGCGCCAGTCATCGTTGGCGGACGTTATGGACTCTCTTCAAAAGACGTTGATCCAGCACAAATGTTGGCTGTTTTTGAAAACCTCAAACTTGGTGAGCCAAAAAATGACTTTACCATTGGTATCTTTGATGATGTTACCTTTAAATCACTTGATGTTAAAGAGAAGATCAGTTTGGGTGAGCCTGAAACGAAAGAGTGTCTGTTCTACGGACTTGGAGCGGATGGTACGGTAGGTGCCAATAAAAGTTCTATTAAAATCATCGGTGATGAAACCGACATGTATGCACAAGCTTATTTTGCGTATGACTCCAAAAAATCAGGTGGTTTTACCCGTTCTCACTTACGTTTTGGAAAACACCCCATTCGTTCAACCTACCTCGTTTCTAATCCTCACTTTGTCGCCTGTTCTGTGGCTGCATACCTTGAGTTGTATGATGTCATCGATGGTATTAGAGAACATGGAACATTCCTTTTGAACTCCATTTGGGATGCCGATGAGACGATTAAGAGAATTCCAAATAAAGTTAAACGCATTTTAGCAACCAAAAACGTTAATTTTTACATTATTAATGCAACCAAACTTGCACGTGACATTGGTTTAGGTAACAGAAGTAACACCATTATGCAATCCGCTTTCTTCAAACTTGCAGAGATTATTGATTTTGAAGAAGCACAAGCTTTCATGAAAAAACAAGCCTACAAAACGTATCACAAAAAAGGTGATCAAATTGTTGAGCTTAACTACAAAGCGATTGATGTAGGGGCGAATGGTTTGATTAAAGTTGAGGTTGATCCTTCATGGGCAAGCCTTAAAGATGAAGTCAAAACACAAGATGTGGTTATGTACAAAGGTACGCCATTTGTTGAAGCAATCGCAAAACCCGTCAATGCAGCTCGAGGAGATAGCTTACCTGTTTCTGTGTTCAATGGTTACGAAGATGGTACGTTTGAGCATGGAACCACTGAGTATGAAAAACGCGGTGTTGGTGTCACGGTTCCAAAATGGATCGAAGAGAACTGTATTCAATGTAACCAGTGTGCTTTTGTCTGCCCACATGCTGTTATTCGTCCATTCCTTATCAATGATGCAGAGTTTGCACTCGCACCAGAAGGTGTTAAAACGCATGCCCTTGAAGCCAAAGGCAAAGAGCTTAAAGGTTTAAAATACAAAATCCAAGTCTCTTCCCTTGACTGTACAGGATGTGATCTGTGTGTTGAAGCATGTCCGACCAAAGAGAAGTCGCTTGTCATGGTTCCATTGGGTGAAAGTCTTGAAGCGGGTGAGCAAGAAAATGCAGATTACCTCTTCAAAAAAGTAACGTATAAAGATGATATTCTCTCTAAAAATACTGTGAAGGGTGCTCAATTTGCACAACCGCTCTTTGAGTTCCACGCGGCGTGTCCAGGTTGTGGTGAGACACCTTATATCACGCTTGCAACCAGACTTTTTGGTGATAGCATGATGATCGCTAATGCAACAGGATGTTCATCTATCTATGGTGGTTCTGCACCTTCGACACCTTACCGCAAAAATGACAAAGGTCATGGTCCTGCATGGGGTAACTCACTCTTTGAGGACAATGCTGAGTTTGGTCTTGGTATGCACGTTGCTACCGAAACAATGCGCCATAGAGTTCACTCTGTTATGGAAGCATCTGTTGAGAAAGCGCCAAATGCGATCGCAGCACTTTATAAAGACTGGATCGAATTTAGAGACGATAGAGTTAAATCTACTGAAATTCGTGATCTTTTAGTACCACTTTTACAAGCAAACCCAACAGCTGCGGGTGCAGATGTTATTTTAAGCCTCAAACAGTACATTTCTAAAAAATCACAATGGATTTTTGGTGGAGATGGTTGGGCGTATGACATCGGTTACGGCGGATTGGATCATGTTATTGCAAGTGGTGAAGATGTCAACATCTTGGTACTTGATACCGAGGTTTACTCCAATACCGGTGGTCAAAGCTCAAAATCTTCTCGTGCAGGTTCTATCGCTCAATTTACAGCGGCTGGAAAACCTAGTCAGAAAAAAGATCTTGGCTACATCGCGATGACGTATGGTAACGTTTTTGTGGCACAAATCAACTCAAACGCCTCTGCGGCTCAAACGATTAAAGCCTTTGAAGCAGCCGAAGGGTATCCTGGTGTATCACTCATTATCGCTTATTCTCCATGTATCGCACATGGTATTAAAGGTGGTCTTGGAAAATCAGGTAACCAAGGTGAACTTGCAACGAAGTGTGGTTACTGGCCGATTTATACCTACGATCCACGCCTTGAAGCAGAGGGTAAAAACCCGGTTAAAATTACAGGAAAAGAGCCTGATTGGTCATTGTATGATGATTTCTTGATGAACGAAGTCCGTTATGCGTCACTTAAAAAGTCAAATCCAGAGCATGCACAAGCACTCTTTGAACACAACAAAAAAGATGCACAACGTAGATGGAGACAGCTCAACCGTTTAGCCATTGCTGACTTCTCAAATGAGGTTGAAGAGGCGTAAAAACCTCTTCTTTGAAGAGCAAAAGTATTTACATGTAAGGTTTTCATACCTTACATGTAAACAGTTTTAGTTTTGAAGTTCAGCTTCGACTTGCGCGTTTGACTTCACAATATCACCACTTCCATGAATGATATGAGGAATACAACTCGTACAGACATGAATCTCCTCGCCATTTTTAACCGCTTGAATAAAAACCGCTCCACTACTCTCTTCACTGGTTCGTAAACAGACATTACAGACGTGCATTGCATTGATTTGCATCGAAAACTCCTTGTTAAATTTGACGTATTATAGTTAAAAAAAAGGTCGAAAAGATTGAGCGAGATCAAGCATTATAGATAGGAATAGTGACGCATAGGGAAAGCCTACAAAAAGAGCACCACGCTGATCATTGCGTCGATGCCGATGTCTACGGGTTCTTTGCCGATGAGTCTTGCGCTGTTTTTGACGTGGAAGATGACTTGGCTGAGCAGAATCTCAAAATTGAAGTTGGAAGGGTCTTGTATGCTCTCTTTGCGGCTTTTGATAGACGCGAGATTTTCAAGCATCTCCCAAGAAGGTGTTTGACCCATGAGAAGTTTGTTTTGAAACTCGACTTGCCAGTTGTTTTGCCATGTGAGAAAGAGGTAGCGACCTTTGTCGTCTTTGCCCGTTTTGATCTTCCATTTGATCACTTCAAGGTAGTAGTAGAGCTTTTTAAAACGCTCTTCATCATACGAAAGGGTTGTGATTTGGTGCCCTTCGCCGATTTTATAGCTCTCCCACAAAAGTTTATAAATGCCTAAAATGAGAAAATCGTTACGCTCGGGAATCGTACTGTTTTTATCAAAAGCGAGCCTAAGGTAGTCGTCGTACGTTTTGAGGTAAGTGCCATTGTACTGCATGCGAATCGTATTTTTCGCATTTTTCATTTCATTGAAAATGTACTTTTGGCTCTCTTTGCTAAAGCCATTGGGATTGCGAAGATCGAGCTTCTCTTTATAGAGGATGAGGTTATCAACGCTTTTTTTAAAATCATACTGCAAGGAGGTCGCTCCATGTGATTGCAGTACTTCACCGATCTTCTCTTGATTGGGTGCCGCACAACCGCATAAGAGAAACAAAGCCAAAAAGCCGTGTCTAATCATCCACGATTTCCTTTCCTTTTTTCATCTGTTTTTTGATAATTTTAATGCTATCGTGAAGGGCTTCGCGTTTGATCAAATCGGTCTCATTTTTGAGCTCTTTCTTTAAGAGAATGTGTCTGAGTTTGAGTTTTTTGACAAGCTCTTTGACCGCTTTTTTTTTCGTAGACTCGGCACTTTCTGGGCTCAGCCCAAATAATTCTTGCATCTTTTGGATAAATTTTAAGCCGCTCATGAGGTACTCCTTGGGCTTGAGGCGTGTGTTAGGTCGCTTATTTCGGCTTCATTTAAGATCAAAGCTTCACGACCTTCGGTGGATTCGGACGTGGCATGAACGAACAGCGTGTGCGCAACTTTGCTAAGCTCAGAAGCGATGGTGTAGGCATAGCTCGTGTCGTTCATGAGTGAGGTTGCCATGGTGTAGGTGATTTTATTGGTACGAATGAGATTATCAAGTGATTTATTGGCGGCGATGTCGTAATTTTGGGCATCGAGTTGGAGTTTGCTTAAGAGTAAAACGGCGACATCTTCTTCGGAAGTGTTAAAGATCATCTGCATCGTGCGCAGATGTTTGATAAGGGTTTTACGAATGTGGTTGTACTCGTTTTTGATGTATTCGTTGTCCGATTCGAGGTAGCGAAGCATGTTTTTTTGCATGTGTTTTGCCGCTTTAAACGCTTCAACAATGTCAATCGTTGCGTTTTTGATGGGGATAAATTGCTGAGTTGTGACATCCGAAAACTTCCCTTGCGCTACAATCGCAAAGGTGATGATCTTGCCGTAAATCTCTTTGATGCGCCTCTCGTAGTAGTCATCCATGTTTACATGTAAGGCTTGATCGCGCCTTTTTAAAATATCTTCGATCTCCATGCCTGAGGAGATATCCTCTTTAGTGACACTTAATCCTTGCGCGATGATGTCGTAAACATTGTTGTAAAGATGTTTTGTCTCTTTTAAAAGGGTCGCCTGAGCGGTATCTGGAAAATCAAGCGCTGCATCGTTAATGAACAAAACATCATCGATGGCGTTCTCAGCCGTGATTTTGGGTTGAAAAAAGTAATTGAGCAGTCTGACTAAATGATGCACAAGTGGAGCGAAAAGAAGCACACAAAAGAGGTTAAAATAGGTGTGATAAAGGGCAAGTTTTAACGTGTAATCTTGCTCTGCAATTCCAAAAAATGGTGCAGTATGGTCAATGAAATGGATAAATTGCGGAACAAAACCAATGAGCAACAAGCCCGTTAAGGTGTTAATCAAAAAGTGTGCTGCTGCGAGTTTTTTACCTTCCATTCCAGCGCCAAGAGCTCCTAAAACGGCGGTAATTGTTGTGCCAATGTTCGCCCCGATAGTCAGCGCAATCGCGTTTTCATAGGTGATTTGCGACGCCGAAAGGGCGGTTAAAATCAACACCAATGAGGCGTGCGAAGACTGCATGACGATGGTCATGACCGCACCTATGATTGCAAAAAGGATGATGCCCGTAAAGCCATCGGCAGAGTATTGGGTGAGATCAATGGTGGCTTTAAAGGCGTCAAAACCCTCTTTCATGTAGGCGATGCCCAAAAAGGAGAAGCCAAGTCCTGCAAGCGCGTAACCGATGCCTTTAAGACGCTTGCTCTCTTGAAAAATGAAAAGCATGCCAAAGACAAGCATCGGCAAAGCGTAGGTCGCGATGCTAATTTTCAGCCCAAGCCCTGCAATCAGCCACGCTCCCGTGGTTGTACCGATGTTTCCGCCTAAAATAATGCCTACACCTTGCGCGACGCTGATCAGTCCTGCGCTGATAAAGGAGATCGCGATGACGGCGGCTAGACCACTGGATTGCATCAGTGTGGTGATGACCGTCCCAAATAGGATGCTTTTGTAGAGATTGTCGGTGATTTTTTTGAGAAATTTATCGAGCAGTCCGCCCACGAAAAAACGAAATCCCTCTTCAAGGCTTTTCATTCCAAAGAGAAAAATGGCGACACCTGCGGCAATCGAGAGTAGATTTTGATTGTAAAAAAAAGTAAACGAAAGCGCTATGATAACGATAAAAAGAAACAGACGTTTCACAGGGTTTCCTTTACATGTAAAGTAGTTGAAGGGCAAATTATTGTACACTTTTTTTGATATAATTGCCGAAAAAAAGGACTCAAAATGCCATTATTAGATAGTTTCTGTGTAGATCACGTCAAAATGCCCGCTCCTGCGGTAAGAGTTGCTAAAACGATGAAAACACCTCACGGCGATGAGATCACCGTGTTTGATCTTCGTTTTTGTAAACCCAACGAAACGATTTTACCCGAACGTGGTATTCATACGCTAGAGCATCTCTTCGCAGGCTTTATGCGCAACCATCTCAATGGTGAGGGTGTTGAGATTATCGACATTTCGCCGATGGGCTGTCGTACCGGTTTTTACATGAGTTTGATCGGCACACCTGAGCCTAAACGCGTGGTGAGTGCGTGGAAAGCTTCGATGAATGACATCTTACATGTAAAGAGTGAAAACGATATTCCTGAGCTCAATATCTATCAGTGCGGAACCTATAAAATGCACTCGTTGGATGAAGCGCACGACATTGCTTCGACTATTTTAAGCACCGAAATTGGTGTGATGGATAACGAAGCTTTAAAACTTGATACATCAAAAATTTCATAAAGTTCTTTTCGAACTCCTAACACACTTTTAAAGCAAAGCTCTAAAAGCTACGTTAACACTAGGTTTTGCTCGGCGCAAAGCCCACGCACCTTTGGTGCTTTGACTTTTTGCAACATTCGTTTTGCAAAAAGTCTACTCATTTTAACGTCTCGATAAGAACCTTTTCTATATGATTAACTTTTTGTTTTAAACAAAAACTTAGGGTACACACAATCTTATGAGTAAGGAAGGTTTTTATGGAGCGTTTAGTCGCACGGTATAAAGAGAGCAATCTGATTGTTCTTATTCTTTTAGGTATGGTTTTGGGCGTTGTGATCGCACTCATTTCGCCAACGGCTGCCATGGCAGTTTCCATTTTAGGAAAGCTCTTTGTTGGAGCGCTTAAAGCGGTGGCTCCCATTCTTGTTTTGGTGCTTGTTTCAACGGCGATTGCGACCAAAGAGGTTGGGGCACAGACAAACATCAAGCCTATCATCACCCTCTACATTATTGGTACCTTTTTATCCGCACTCGCAGCGGTCATCGTCAGTTTTGCGTTTCCTGTGACGTTGATACTCGCTAGTGGGGCAGATGCTGGTTTAACACCTCCTCAAAGCATTATCGCTGTTGTTAAAGGCTTTTTGGTGAGCATGGTTGACAATCCTATCAATGCGCTCGCAAAAGGTAATTACATCGGTGTGCTCACATGGGCAGTCGCCATTGGTATAGCGCTTCATCATAGCAGTGCGCAGACAAAAGTGGTGATGAAAGACGCAAGTGACGCGATGACCAAAATCGTTCAAGCGGTCATTCGCTTAGCGCCCTTTGGTATTTTGGGTTTGGTCGCAGAGACCTTTGCCGAAACGGGTTTTACCGCACTGCTTGGGTATGGAAAATTGCTCATTATTTTGGTAGGAACGATGCTGTTTGCAGCCCTTGTGATCAACCCACTGATCGTCTACATTAAAACCAGACGCAATCCGTATCCCCTTGTGTTCACATGCTTAAAAGAGAGCGGTGTCACGGCGTTTTTTACCCGTAGTTCTGCGGCAAATATTCCTGTCAATATGGCGCTGTGCAAAAAACTAGGGCTTCATGAAGACACCTATTCCATCTCCATTCCTTTGGGTGCAACGGCGAATATGGCAGGTGCGGCAGTTACGATTACGGTCTTAACGCTTGCAACGGTCAATACGCTTGGCATCGCCGTGGATCTTCCTACCGCATTGCTCTTAAGTTTGGTTGCAACGGTCGCCGCTGCAGGTGTTTCAGGTGTTGCAGGAGGTTCACTTCTTTTGATTCCTCTGGCGTGCGGTCTTTTTGGTATTAGCGATGAGATTGCGATGCAAGTGGTTGCGATTGGATTTTTAATCGGCGTGGTTCAAGACTCGGCAGAGACGGCACTGAACAGCTCAACGGACGTTGTTTTTACCGCCGCATGCTCGGATGAGCCGATACGGTTATAAGCGTTACATGTAAACCAGTTTGGCAGTTAATTGGAGCGGTAAAACTCCAATTTCTTGCCAAATCCTAGGGTATTGTCCGTAAATTTAAGATACTCAATTTGGATGCTCCACAAAGAAGGATTCAGGGCTATCGCGTAAGGAAAGCGCTTCAAATAGGCTTTCTTCTCTGCTTCGTTGGCTGCTTTAAAAACGCCCGTAAATTGAACCCCTTGAATTTTCCCCACCATCTTCGTTTCTAATGCAACCACTCCTGCGACATGTTCGTTTTCAAGGGCTTCGTGTCCGTGTCTGGTCTTGGCATCGGTGGCGATGACCAATGTCGCACTCTCTTGGATAAACGCGTAAAAACACGAGGCACAGTAGGGCAGATTTGCTTTACATGTAGCGAGTGTAAGCAGGTGATGTTTCTTTAAAAATGCAGTGATAACAGGCTCTAACATGGGCATCCTTTGAAAAAAAGTATAACATATTTTCTTTCGCTCTTTTAAATTTTAAAAGGATTAAGATTGATTTACTAATCTTAAGGAGTTTTCGATGCGATTAATCCTCTGTTTTGCCCTTATGTTGGGCTCGCTTTTTGCGGCTGAAAATCCTATGAGCTTGCAATTTACAGGCGTGAAAACCACCCATGTGATGAGCGATGGAAGCCTCAAAGAGGTTTTGATTGAGCGTCACAGTGATGTTACATGTAATGTGGTGGGCATTAATCCTGAAGCGATTTTTAGCGGGGATTATGCGGGTAAAAATGTTCCTCCAGCGTGCAAAAAAAGCTTCGTCACGACCGTTGGTAAAGCGCAACCCATGAGTTTTGCGCAAGGGGTTACGACTGTCGGTGAAGTTGAAGTGCTGGATTTTATTAAAAACAAAGCCAATGTGAAGCCCTCAGAATACATCTTAATTGACGCGCGCAAAAGTGATTGGTATGAGCAACTTACCATTCCTAGCAGTGTGAACATTCCCTTTGATGAGATCGAGTTTGATGAGGCGATTCCTGAAGATTTTGAGCGAGTGCAAAAACTTTTGGGCTTTCGAACCGTCGGTCCAACGTATGATTTTAGCCATGCCAAAACGGCACTGATTTTTTGCAATGGCATCTGGTGTGTGCAGTCACGCTTAGCGATTGAAAAACTGATCAAAATGGGGTATCCCAAAGAGAAGCTCTTGTGGTACCGAGGTGGCTTGCAAGATTGGCTTTTGCTGGGCTTTAGTGCTATTTCGCCCAAGCGTTGAGGGTTTACATGTAAGCTTAAGCAAGAGGTGCGTGAAGGTCTTCATCGCTTACGGTGATGCTTTTGCGCCACTTCTCGATTTTAAGATCATTTTCTAAAATATGCTCTACCAGCCATTTTTTAGCGATCATCTTCATACTTTTTTGAAGATCTTCAATGCCCTTTTTCTCTTTGAGGATTTTGGTCATCCCCTCGATGATACTCTCGTGAAATTTCTTATGTTTTTCAAGCAGCGGGTACTCAAGGCTTTGCATATACGCCTCTTCTTCTTTAAAATGTTTTGCCATGTAGTCAAAAAACTCTTTAAACAGTTTTCCAAGCTCTGCTTTGTCCGTTTTATCAGGATCGAGCGCTTGAACCGCATTTGCCAAATCGAAAAGTTCTTGATGCTGTTTGTCTAAAAGTGCATGATGCAGGCTAAATTTTTCATTCCATTCTATAAACACTGACGTTCCTCATAATTTTTCTACGCTATTTTAGCACGCTTTGAACTCTTTTGCGCAAGAATTGGTTAACATATAAGGAGTAAAATGGTGTTTATTATTTTTAAGGAAAATTGGATGATACTTCATACGTTAAAATCACTGGTAATTTTAATTCCCCTGCTTTGGTTGGGGTGCTCTGACAATAAGGCAAAAACAGCTCCTTTACCGCAAGTAGAAGTCGGTGTGTATACCCTAAATTCCCAAAGCATTACGCTTTCGCGTGAGCTTCCCGGACGTACCAAAGCGACGGTCATCTCTGAGATTCGTCCGCAAGTAGGTGGTATTATTCAAGCGCGTTTTTTTGAAGAGGGTAGCATCGTGAAAAAAGATGCCGTGCTTTACCAGATCGATCCAGCGTTATACCAAGCCGCTTTTGATGAAGCTAAAGCCGCACTCAAAAACGCCGAAGCAACGCTAGAGTCTTCTCGTCTTAAAAGTGAACGTTACGCGGATCTTGTCAAATTAGAAGGTGTCTCCAAACAAGATGCAGAAGATGTCAAAGCGGCGTATTTGCAAGAAGTGGCGAGTGTGGATGAAAAAAAGGCTGCCTTGCAAAGTGCGCAGATCAATCTTGAATACACCAAAATCAAAGCACCGATTAGCGGGCGCATCGGGACATCAAGTGTGAGTGTGGGAGCCCTTGTGAGTGCAAGCCAAACCACAGCGCTTGCTACGATTCGCACCCTCGATCCCATCTATGTGGATCTGACCCAATCCAGCACGCAACTTTTAAAACTAAGAGCACTTCTAGCACAACAAGGGATTAAAAAAGGGAGCACACAGCTAGCATTAAATCTTGAAGATGGCTCACGTTACCCACATGAGGGAACGCTTCAGTTTCAAGAAATTGCCGTTGATGAGAGTACCGGTTCAGTAACGCTTCGTGCCACGTTCCCTAATCCTGATGGCATCTTGCTTCCTGGGATGTATGTTCGAGCGCTTATGGATGAAGCGGTCAATGAAAAAGCACTCTTAGTTCCTCAGCAAGGCATTCAACGCGATCCCAAAGGCAACGCAACCGCATTCATCGTTACGAGTGAGAATAAAGTTGAAACACGCATTGTCAAAACAGAGCGTGCATTGGGGGATATGTGGTTGGTCAGCAGTGGACTCAGTGTTGGCGATAAGGTGATTGTCGAAGGATCAAGTAAAGTTCGTGCAGGCAGTAGCGTCAAAGCCGTGGATGTCACTGAAACATTAGGTAAAGCGCAATGATCGCACACTTTTTTATCCATCGACCCATTTTTGCATGGGTTATCTCCATTGTCATTATGCTAGCAGGTATTGGCTCCATTTTTTCACTTCCTGTTGCGCAATACCCTGACATTGCACCGCCTACGATTCGTATCAATGCCACCTACACGGGTGCGTCTGCTCAAACGGTAGAGAACAGTGTCATTCAAATCATTGAGCAACAGCTTACGGGGTTGGATGGACTTTTGTATTTTTCCTCCACCAGTAGTTCTTCAGGGTCTGCGAGCATTGATGTGACCTTTCAAAAAGGAACCGATGCTGATACGGCGCAAGTTCAAGTACAGAACAAAGTAGCCCAAATCACCACGCGTCTTCCAAAATCGGTTCAAGATGAAGGTGTGCGCGTGACTAAAGCGCAAAATTACTTTTTGATGATTGTCTCCTTGTATGATGTGACCGATACCAAAATGTCTGTGGATGTCGCGGATTACCTGCTTAGCAATTTACAAGACCCCATTGCGCGTTTAGAGGGTGTGGGTACGGTGCAAGTTTTTGGTGGTCAGTATGCGATGCGCATCTGGTTGGACCCTTCCAAATTGGTTTCGTACAACTTGATGCCTTCCGACATTAGCAGCGCCATTAGCGCTCAAAATGTGCAAGTCTCTGCTGGTAGCATCGGTGCACTTCCCGCATCCAGTGATCAGCAACTCAATGCAACTGTCACGGCAAAATCCCAACTACAAACACCTTTAGAGTTTGAAAAAATCATCGTCAAAAGTGACAGCAGTGGCGCGATTGTGCGCTTAAGCGATGTGGCACGTGTGGAGCTTGGGAGTGAGAGTTACAGCAATGTAACAAGGCTCAATGGCCATCCCGCTTCGGGACTTGCGGTGATGCTCGCCCCAGGTGCGAATGCACTCTCTACTGCCAGTCGCATCAAAGCAGCGATTGCCAAGATGGAACCCACCTTTCCGAGCGGGTATAAAGTTGCTTATCCAAGAGACAGTACGAAATTTATTCGTATTTCGATTGAAGAGGTGGTTAAAACACTGTTTGAAGCCATTTTATTGGTTCTTGTTGTTATGTTTGTCTTTTTGCAAAATTGGCGAGCCACCCTGATTCCTGCCATCGCCGTTCCCGTTGTTCTTTTGGGAACCTTTGGCGTTTTAGAGGTGTTTGGCTACTCCATCAATACCCTTACCATGTTTGGTATGGTGCTCTCCATAGGTCTTTTGGTGGATGATGCGATTGTCGTGGTTGAGAACGTTGAGCGTATTATGCGTGAAGAGAAACTCCCTCCTGTGGAAGCAACCGAGAAGTCGATGAAAGAGATCACGAGCGCGCTTGTGGGGATTGCGACGGTTCTCTCTGCCGTTTTCTTGCCGATGGCATTTTTTGCAGGCTCGACCGGTGTTATTTACCGTCAGTTTTCCATTACGATTGTTTCGTCGATGATTCTTTCCGTTATTGTGGCTTTGACCTTAACACCAGCACTCTGCGCTTCATTGCTCAAACCGCATGAAGAGATAAAGAGCCATGGCTTTTTTGGTTGGTTCAACAAAACGTTTGACTCCTTAATCGCACGGTACAAAGGCCGTGTAGGCTTGGTCATTGCAACGCCGTTTCGATGGATGCTGGTTTATGCGATCATTGCTTCCATCATGGCTTTTTTAATGCTTCGTCTGCCGACAGGCTTTTTACCCAGTGAAGATCAAGGGGATAGCATGGTTCAGTTTACGTTGCCAGCAGGGGCTTCTTTTAAACGTAGCAATGCTGTTTCTCGCGAGATTGAGCACTATTTTCTGAACGAAGAGTCTAACAATACCGAAGCCATTTTTACCATTTCAGGCTTTAGTTTTAGCGGAAGCGGACAAAATGCAGGTATGGCGTTTGTGGCTCTCAAAGATTGGGATGAGCGTAAGGGCGTTGAAAATCGATCGGACATCATTTCAAATCGTGCTACGATGAATCTTTCTCGTGTGCGCGATGCTCAGATCTTTTCGCTCAACCCTCCTGCGATTCAAGGACTTGGGCATAGCAATGGTTTTAACTTTCAGCTTCAAGCCCTTGCCGATACCGATCGTGAGCAACTCAAAACGCTTCGGGACAGTTTGCTTAGCAGTGTACGAAGTGACAGTACGTTTATGGCGGTTCGTTTGGGCAGTATGGAAGATACGCCGCAATTACATGTAAACATCGATGAAGCCAAAGCCGTTGCGCTTGGGCTTTCGTTATCGGATGTGGATGATACGCTCAATTACGCGTGGGCAGGTGTCTACGTCAACGATTTTGTCGATCGTGGGCGGATTAAAAAGGTGTATGTCCAAGGCGATGCTCCTTTTCGCTCAAAACCTGAAGATTTGGATCAGTGGTATGTTAAAAGTAACAGTGATGTGATGACGCCGTTTGCGTCGTTTGCGACAACGAGTTGGAGTTATGGTGCGCAGAGTTTAACCCGCTATAACGGCTTAGCGTCGTATGAGATCCAAGGATCGGCCGCTTCTGGGATTAGTTCAGGCGTGGCGATGGATAAGATAGAAGCCCTGCAAGAAGCTTTGCCTTCGGGTACAAGCTTTGCATGGAGTGGACTCTCGTATCAAGAGCGTTTATCAAGTGGGCAAACGTTGAAACTGTATGCCATCTCTATTTTGGTCGTCTTTTTATGTTTAGCGGCACTCTATGAGAGCTGGGCGGTTCCTTTTTCCGTTCTTTTGGTCATTCCTTTGGGTATTTTTGGCTCGGTGGTTGCAGCCTCGCTTCGAGGATTGGAAAACGATGTCTACTTCCAAGTCGCTCTTTTAACGACCATTGGGCTTTCGTCTAAAAATGCGATTTTGATCGTTGAGTTTGTCGAAGCGGCGTATAATCGTGGAAGCACGCTTGTCGATGCCGCCATTGAGGGGGCAAAACTGAGACTTCGCCCGATCTTAATGACCTCACTGGCGTTCATTGCAGGCGTTCTGCCACTAGCACTTTCCAGTGGTGCAGGGGCGAACAGTCGTATCTCCATTGGTACAGGAATCGTTGGAGGAACACTGAGTGCGACCTTCTTGGCGATCTTTTTGGTACCGCTCTTTTTTGTCTTGGTGCGTGGGATTTTCCCCAAACGAAAGCGCCATGCAACCATGGTAGGGGAGGTTTAAGATGCGTTCCATTTCTTTGGTTTTAGTACCATTTTTACTCAGTGGATGCGTTTCCCTTGCGCCTGATTATGTGCGTCCTAATGCGCCTATTCCCGCCACATTAAGTCAGGAAGTTGGACAAAATCAGAGCGCAACAAACCTTCCTTGGCGTGATTTTATTCACGATACCCGTTTGCAAAACGTTGTAGCCCTCAGCCTTGAACAGAGCCGCGATCTGCGCAAAGCTGTCGCCAACATTGAAGCGGCGCGTGCGACATATCGCATTGCCAAAAGCAGTGAGCTTCCCACCATTGAAGCCAGTGCGTCAGGCAGTAAAGCACGAGCAGTGAACTCATCGACCAATCAAACGTCTATCACGCAAAGCTCTTCGGCAACGGTGGGAATCAATAGCTATGAGCTTGATTTCTTTGGCAAAATCAAATCGCAAACCGCTATGCAGTGGGAGAGTTTTCAAAGCGTAGAAGAGGCGGCGCGTGCGGTTCAAATCAGCCTTATAGCCGAAGTCTCTACTGCGTGGCTTAGCCTTGCCTCCGACCAAAGTTTGCTCGCCTTAGCGCAAAAAACCGAAGAGAGTGCTAAGCATTCGCTCGCTATTGTCGAGGCGCGTTTTCAAAGGGGGATTGACTCTAGGGTAGCCCTTTATGAAGCGCAGAGTGTGCTACACCAAGCCAGAGCCGATAGTGCTAATTACACGTCAAAAGTTGCGCAAGATCGTGCGGCATTAGAGCTTTTAGTTGGAGCTTCTTTGGAGGATGCACTTCTTCCTCAAACACTTGAAAGCGGTGCGGAAGTCTGGTTGAGCGATGTCTCTTCGGGACTCTTCTCGGACATCTTACTCAACCGCCCCGATGTGCTTGAAGCCGAACACAATCTCAAATCCGCCAATGCCAACATCGGCGTAGCGCGCGCGGCCTATTTTCCTTCGATCACGTTAACGGGAGCTGCAGGCGTTGGCTCCAACGCGCTTCGAGGGTTGTTTGATGGCGGAACATCGACCATCTGGTCGTTTGCTCCGAATATAAGTTTACCGCTTTTTGATGCAGGCGAGCGTGACGCAACGCTGGATTATGCCAAAGCCAACCGCGATGTGTATGTTGCAAGTTATGAGCTTGCCATTCAAACCGCATTTAAAGAGGCGAGTTCAGCCCTTGCCAGACGCGCAACGATGAATGACCAACTCCAAGCACAAAATGCCTTGGTGGACGTGAGCACAAAAAGTTATGAAATCTACGATGCGCGCTACCAAAATGGGGTCGATACCTTCTTAAATGCCCTCATAGCGCAACGTTCCATGTATGCAGGCGAACAAAATTTGATCAGCGTGCGCTTAGAAGCACTGCTCAATCGTGTCACGTTATACCAAGTTTTAGGTGGCGGGTTAGCGCAAAAAAGCGAATAATCCTTTTTACATGTAAAGCAAACCGTGCTGGCTCTTACGCGTTTTTGGGTAAGAGCCACAGAGTTAAAATCCCACTCAACACCGAGAGAATACATCCTAAAATCATCGTGTGATACATACCATCAATAAAGGCGTGATCCACAAGGTTCAACAAATTTTCATGCAGCGAAACATCGGGAAGTGCCGTGATCGCCTGATGGGCGGCTTGGATAGAGGTTTGAAGCGCTTTTAAAAGTGTGGGATCTGCCTCGATCTCTTTTACATGTAAAAGATAAATGCGGTTGACATAACTGCCTAAGATCGCAATGCTCATCGCGGCGGAAAGCTCAATGGTGGTATCGTTCAAGGCACTTCCCACACCTGCTTTGGCTTTGGGAATAGAGCCCATAATTGAATCCGTCGAAGGCGGCATGGCAAATCCCATACCCAACCCCTGAACTAAAAATCCCACAAGAATCGACCAAAGTGGCATGTGTACATCCATCGTAACGACAAAAATCGCCATCCCAAGGGCAGAGATAATAATGCCTCCACCAATGATTAAAGGTGCGCCATACCTTTTGACACCATTGGATGAAAATTTAGCGCCAATTGCAACGCCCAGTGTCATAGGCATCAGCAATAATCCCGCTTCAAAAGCATTGTATCCTTCCACGGTTTGAAAGAGTTGCGAGAAGAAAAACATGGAGCCTACCATCCCAAAGACAATAAGCGCAATCGCAAAAGAGGGAATCGTAAACGTGCGTTTTTCAAAAAGCTCAAAAGGAATCATCGCGTAAGAACAGCGCCTCTCCAAGAGGATAAAAAGAGCACAAACGATCAGCCCAATACTCAGGCTTATGTGAACCGCTGGATCGCTCCAGCTTTTGACTCCTGCTTCGATAATGCCGTATGTCAGCGCAAATAAAAAGATCACGCAGAGCACCATGCCGACAAGATCTGCTTTAGCGCTTTTGTTGTGCGATTCGGGGAGTACCCACGACGCATAGACAAAAGCGATCACACCAATGGGCAGGTTAATAAAAAAGACCCAGTGCCACGAGGTGTATTCGATGATAAAACCGCCAATTAACGGTCCCAAGCCCTGACTCAGTCCAAAGATCATCGACCAAAGCCCAATGGCTTTCATGCGTTCATCGGGGTCTGTAAACATATGCGTGATGATGGAGAGCGTGGAAGGCATAATAAACGCCGCGCCAAAACCGCTCAGGCTACGAAAGAGGATAAGCTCTATGGTTGAAGTGGAGAGTCCCGCGCCCAACGAGGCAAGACTAAAGAGCACAATGCCAATTTTGAGAAACCGCTTTCGTCCAAATTGATCGCCAAGTGCTCCAATCGTAATTAAAATTGAGGCAAAAAAGAGGATGTAAATATCGACAATCCATTGAAGTTCACTCATGCTCGCTTTTAAATCATTGGAAATGGAGGGGAGGGCGACATCAAGGACGGTATTGTCCAGCGTGATGATGGACATAGCAACGCAAAGTGCGCCAAGACCTGCCCATCTTTTTTCGTAGGTATATGACATCAAAGTATTCCTAAAGTCTCAAAGTGTAATGAGTGTTACAAAAGAGGATGATACCACAGAACAGCTTAGGCACTGATCTGTGGCAGACGTGTGGGAGTCTTTACATGTAAAAGAAATTACACTTCTTTCGTAACCTTTTTAGACAAAGCCGTATAGATAATGATGGCTAAAGAAGCAACGCTTAAGATCAAGAGTTGCAAGGTCACAAGCTCCCAACCGCCATGCTCCCAACAATAAACCCCGATAAACGTTCCAAGCGCACCTCCAAGAAACATGGAGCTCATGTACGCGGTATTGATACGGCTGTGGGCACTCTCATCTAAGGTGTAAATCTGCGCCAAGTTATTGATCTGCACGGCTTGAAAGCCGATGTCAAGCAGCAAGGTTGCGACGATAAACGCCGCAAGGCTGGTATCAAACCATTTCATCAGAAGAATGCTAAGAACGATCATGCCCACTGAGAGCATTTTGGTAAATGTCGGGTTTATTTTGTCGGCGATTTTACCAATGTAGGGTGCTAGCAAAGCACCTGCAACGGCAAGCACACCAAAAAGACCGATGATATCGCTGTCAAAATTGAACGGTGCAAGAGAGAGTTTAAACGTAAGCGTTGTCCAAAAAGAGCAAAAGACACCAAATAAAACGGTAATCAACAGCGCATTGCTTCGTAAAAGTGAAAAACGTTTGAGCTGATACAACGAAGAGTACAAGAGTGATGCGTAGCTTTTGGAGAAGTTAGGCTCAATGCTTGGAAGCGTTTTAGCCACCATCACCATACAGCCAAACACCAGCACAGCAGAGAAGGCAAAAACCACATGCCAGTTCCCAAACCAGTCGGTGATGTAGCCGCTGAGTGTTCGCGCAAGCAAGATGCCTGTGAGCAAACCGCTAAAGATGGAACCAACGACCCTGCCTTTGTCTTTGCCACTCATCGCCGCTGCCATCGGAATGACGATTTGCGCAGAGACGGCAAAAAGACCAACAAGAAGGCTAAGGGCGTAGAGCAGATAAATGTTTTCGACAAAGGAGAGCCCGATGAGTGAAAGCCCCAATAAGAAATGAGAGAGCAACAGAAGCTTTTTTCGATCCATTTTATCGCCAAGAGGGCTTACGAAAAAGAGCCCTAAGCCGTAGCCGATTTGCGCAAATGTAGGCAGATTTCCCACTGCAAGAGCGCTTACATGTAAATCTTGGGCGATGATATTTAAAATGGGTTGATTGTAGTAAATATTGGCGACATTAATGCCAGCAACGGCTGACATCACGTAGATCTGTTTAGCGGAGATCATGATTTTTCCTTCGTGTTGAAATCTAGTGAAATCATACAGGATAAGGAAAATTTCTTTCATACCTCATTCAAATAAAGGGTTGCGCAAATCAAACATTTTGGGTTTGTCGATAGATTTGCGGTGTTTGATTGAGCTTTTTTTTGAAAAAATGGATGAAATGCGCCGACTCTTCGTAGCCTAAGGCGAAGGCGATGTCACTGATGCTCCACGAAGAGTGTTTGAGTAAAATCTTCGCCTCTTCCAAAACCCGTCCCGCAATGCGCTCTGTGGTTGTTTTCTCGCTGACTTCTTTGAGCGTTCGGTTGAGATGATTGGGGTGAATGTTCAAAAGTCTGGCAAAATCACTTGGGTTTTTAAGGACGAGTCGTTCATACGGCGAAGTGATCGGGAATTGGCGCTCCAAGAGTTCATTGAAAAGCGAATCGATTTTACGCTTTTTATCGCTTTGTGCATCCACTGTGATGATGGCAGGTTCCATTTTCAGGGCGATATGAATCAGCTCCAACGTCCAGTTACGCAAAAGATCGTCTTTGTAAGCGTAGTCTGAGCTTATTTCTGCGAGCATCTTCTCATACAGCGCTTCAACCTTTTGTGCTGTTTCCTCACTCAGTAAAAAGAGTTTAGGATGCTCTGGTTTGTAGATAGGGTAGCTTCGAATCGTGCCATAATTGTAGAAAAACGCTTCGGTGAAAATGCAAAAATAGCCCTCTTTCTTGCCATCGAGTGATTCCCAACTGTACGGCACAAGTGGGTCTGAGAACATCAGCGCAAAATGCTCACTCTGCACCGTTTTATCGGCGTAATGCACTTTATGTTTGCCCTTTAGCAGGGTGATTTTAAAGTAGTTCTTGCGACTGTAGGGAATGTCAATGCACGCTTGTCTTGTGAAGACATTAAAATGACCTAGTTCCTTTTCGACATTTGCGGGCAAGGGATGACAGATTCGTTTGTAAAATGCTTCAAGTGTTTCCATGGCAAAAGTATACTCAAAAAACAACGCTTCTAACAGAGTATGAAACGCGTTACATGTAAAGATATGTGCAAGAAAAGATCAATCTTTTTGTTACCAAGTTGATATAATGTTTTATTACAATCATGGGATGAAAGGAAGTGGGATGTCAGTCAACAAAGTTTATGTGCTCGATACCAACATCATCTTGCACAATACCAATTTTATCAAAGAGTTGTGTGATGGTGGAAACAACATCATTGTTATTCCTGAAACGGTGCTCATTGAGCTGGAAGATTTTAAAAAGAACTTCACGGAACTAGGTTATCAAGCCAGAAGTTTTGCCAGAATGCTGGCGTCATGTACCGTAGTCGAAGTCGACAGTGGGGAGCCATATCGCGTTGTCAAGATGCGCTATGAAGAGAACACGGCGATCCATCTTTTCTCTAAGACGCACTACACCTCAGACATAGACTCGCAATTTATCAACGAATCTAATGACAAACGCATCCTTGAAGTCGCTTCAGGTGCACAAGAATACTACCCTGATTACAAAGTTATTTTTCTCTCTTTAGATGTGTATGCGCGTATGTTTGGACTTTTCTACAATGTCACGGTCGAGTCCTTGCGTGAAGATCGAAGCGACGTACCTGAGTTTCAGTTTGTCAAACAGCTTCCTGTTGACTCAGCACTGTTTAATACCCTCGATAAAAAGCTGATTAGCGAGTACGACCCTGAGTACAAAAGTGGAAACTACTGCTATGAATTTATCAGTTCGGATGGCAATTCGGATCATGCGATTATCTCTCCGGGTGGCATCATTCACATGCTCAGCGAAGAGCTTGATTTTAGAGGCTTGGAGATTAAACCCATCAATCTCAAACAAAAATTCTTTATGAAAGCGCTTCTTTCCAATATGTACGACATTCACGTCATCGACGCACGCGCAGGAAGTGGAAAAACCTTGATGGCGTTTGTTGCGGCGATGCGTTTGGTGACCAAAGGCAGTTACGAGAAGATTGTCTACGTGCGAAACTCCATCGAAAGTGTTGATAAAGGGGCGGATGTCGGTTATCTCTCAGGCAATGATGAAAAATTTAGAATTTACAATATGGCGCTGTATGACACGCTTGAATTTATCGCCAAAAAGCGCATCAAAAAACGTGATAACACGCAAGAACCGCAAGTGGCAATCGAGAAAAAAGTGCAAGAGCTCATCACCAAGTACAACATCGAAAAACTCTGGCCAGGTGAGGCGAGGGGACGAACGCTCAGTAATGCCATCGTCATCTTAGATGAGTGGCAAAACAGCTCGAATAACACGACACAGCTGATTTTATCGCGTTTGGATAATAACTGTAAAGCGATTGTGATCGGCTCAAACCGCCAAATTGATAACATGTACCTCAACCGCTTTAACAACGGTTTGACTTCGCTTCTTAAGCAAACCAAAAAAGAGCAGACGCACATCTCACTCTTTGCGATTGAGCTTGACAAGTCGGTACGCGGTAAGTTTTCACACTTTGCCGATGAAATTTTTGGGGATGGCGACACACACAAATGACGAAATATTCGTTTGCCCATGAAGACGATGTGATGGCTTTTCGTTCGATTTTTATCTCCGATCTTCACTTGGGCACACGTTTTTCACAAGCGCATGAGCTTTTGGAGTTTTTACGAAGAACGCAGTGTGAAAATCTCTATTTGGTCGGTGATGTCATCGATGGCTGGGCGATGAAACGCAAACTCAAATGGGCGCAGTCGCACTCCGACGTGATCCAAAAAGTGCTCAGGAAAGCCCGAAAAGGCACCAATGTCTTTTACATCACAGGAAACCATGATGACTTTTTACGCTCATTTTTGCCACTGGGTTTGGGCGATTCGCTCATCGTAGTTGATGAGTGTGAGTATGTGAGTTTGAACCATGAGCGTTTCTACATCACGCACGGTGATTTTTTTGACTCAGTCACAATGACCAAACGGTGGCTCGCTGTTTTGGGCGACATGGGGTATGACCTTTTGCTGAATGTCAACCAAATCCTCAACTGGTGGCGTAAAACACTGCGCTACCAAAGCCACTGGTCACTCTCTAAATACGTCAAAGATCACGTGAAAAGCTCGGTTTCGTTTATTACCGATTTTGAGTCGATTTTGAGCGAACATGCCAAG
The DNA here is from genome assembly GCF_000568815.1 of Sulfurospirillum multivorans DSM 12446. Lineage (NCBI taxonomy): Bacteria > Pseudomonadati > Campylobacterota > Epsilonproteobacteria > Campylobacterales > Sulfurospirillaceae > Sulfurospirillum > Sulfurospirillum multivorans. Next base: position 2,521,985 of record NZ_CP007201.1, on the reverse strand, counting down.
CGTCACCACTTTGATGGGGTCATTTGCGGGCATATTCACAAAGCAGAGATACGGGAAATTGATGGCATCAAGTACCTGAACTGCGGGGATTGGGTCGAGTCGTGTACGGCGATTGTTGAAACCTACGAGGGTGAATTTAGGATTATACGATGGCTAGGACATTGAAAATTTCGCTGGCGCTTTCAGGTGGTGCCGCCAGAGGGGCGTTTCATCTGGGTGTCATTGCGGCGATGGAGAAAAATGGGGTTGAAATTGGTGCGATTTCAGGAACCAGCATTGGTGCTGTAATCGCCACAGGTGTGGGCTCGGGTGTCAGTGCATTCGATATGGTGCGTATCTTTCAAAGTAAAGCGTTCCAAAAAGCCTTTGGGTTTAATTACTTCAAAAAAGGGCTGTTGCGGATCAATGAAAAAGCGGCCGTTTTGCGAGATATTGCCCCCATCGCGCGCTTGGAGGCGATGAAAATCCCCACGTTTATCACCTGCGTCGATCTGCTCAGCGGCGAGATTGTGCGTTTTAGTGAGGGCGATACGGTCAAACTTGCCATTGCAAGCTCAGCGCTCATTCCTGTTTTTCGCCCCATTGTGTATGAAAATTACCTCCTCATTGATGGAGGATTTATGGACAATCTTCCGGTATCACCTCTGTTGGAGTTTCCCTACCCTGTGGTGAGTGTGAATCTTCACCCGTTACATGTAAAGCAAAAACATGACTTAACCTCCGTCATCAAACGTGCGCTTTATCTTTTGTTTATCGCCTCTTCACAGTCACAAATCGCTAAAAGCGATCTTTACATTACCGATCCCGATCTCTCCTCTTTTGGATTGTTTACTTTTGGTGAAATAATGCGCTGTTTTGAGCTTGGATACCGTAGAGGGAGCGAATCCATTTTGACATTTATGGAGCAACAAAGTATAATCTAGCGTTTTAAGAGAAGGAAATAGTATGACAAGCAAAGATTATTTAACCCAAATGTTCTCCCTTCAGCAAAAGCTGAACGATGAAACCAACGGCATCGGCTGGGAAAATGGGTACACCAAAAACAACCGTATGATTAACTGGAAACGTTGCATTTATATGGAGTGCGCGGAGCTCATCGATAGCTTTAGTTGGAAACATTGGAAAAATATTAATAAACCGACCGACTGGGACAATGTCACGGTTGAGATCGTTGATATTTGGCATTTTATTATGAGTTTACTTTTGGAAGATTACAAAACCAACAGCAGAGGCGATCTGGACAAACTTGTCTTGGACGTGCTGGATGTTCAAGGTTTTGAAGCCTTTACCAAAGAGCCACTCTCTATTGGTTCTGCGGATATGATGGAGCTCATTAACGACATTGAGAGTATCATTCACGATACCACAGGCTTTGAGATTGATCTGTTTGATGGTCTGCTTCGTGAGTATTTTACCTTGTCTCGCAAGTGTGGCATCAACCTCAAAGTACTGTACAAATTCTACGTGGCAAAAAATGTTCTGAACCAGTTCAGACAAGATCATGGCTACAAAGAGGGTCACTACATCAAAGTGTGGAATGGCAAAGAGGACAACGAAGTGATGCTTTCATTTTTGCAAGGTGAAGCGGCTCCAACGGTGGATGCACTCTATAAAAAGCTCGAAAAAGCCTATCCCAAGGCGTAATAAACGGTAGGATTTTCCTACTGTTTATTGTAAACGATACTTCTGCTTTTAGGCGTTTCTAAAAACTCCACGTGTGATACTTCCACTCCCAAACGACTCATCTTTTTCGCAATGATCTCAAGTAACCATGTCGAGATATTTTCACTCGTGGGCACAAAATCAACGATAATGTAGCCATCGTACATCTCAAGAATATGGCTAGGTTCGTCTTTTACACGGTTAAGATCGGGGATTTTATAGCCTGCTTCATTTTCGATAAGATGGGCTTTATCGGCAAAATGCGGAAGCAAAGTCTCAAAAAGCGGATCGTGAATATCGATGATAAATTTATGATCGAGCGTCGTGTCTAAAAACTGCTTAAACCAGTTAAGATGATGAAAGTCCGTGACCATACCATCTTTGAGCTGTGAACTTTGAAGATAGACGATGACTTTGCCCTGATGCCCGTGCAAATGACGACACGCCAAACAGCCCGTGAGCGAAAATTCACTGTCCAGCTGCTGCGACCAAACACGGTGCCCATAACAAAAATCGAACTCTTTACTTATTTGCCAAATCATTTACATACCTTATCTTTTTATATTTTAATGATACCCAAAAAGAGATATAAAAAAAATTCTTGACGTCTTTTTTAGTGAAACTATATTATGATAAAACAATCATATATAAGAAGAGCGATATGTTAAAAATTGTCGAAATATTTTATTCTATTCAAGGCGAAGGCACGCAGGTCGGGGTTCCTTCCATTTTTATTCGTCTGCATGGGTGCAATCTCGCCTGTAGTTTCTGCGATGAACTGTTGCATAAAGGTGAGTATGCAAGCCTCAGTTTTGATGAGGTTTTGGAGCGCATCAAGGTGTATCCTTCGATGCATGTGATCATCACGGGAGGGGAACCTACGATTTACAATCTCAATGGCTTTATTGAGTATTTGCAAGCGTACATGTACTCGGTGGCGGTGGAGACCAATGGGTATAATTTCTCAAACATTTCCAATGCGAACTGGGTGACGTACAGCCCAAAAAATTGGGATTTGATCGAAAAATATGGCTACGATGAGGTCAAATTTGTGGTGAGCAAAGAGTCCGACGTTGAGAAGATACTGGCGTTTAAAAGCTACAAACCCATTTTTATTCAACCTCAAAATGAGACCGATCGGCCCAATAAAGAGAATGTGAATTTCTGTGTGGAGTTTGTCAAAGCGCATCCACAATTTATCTTAAGTGTGCAGTTGCACAAGTTTTTAGGAGTCGAGTAATGGCTAAAATTGCTTCCAAAGCGCTAGTGGTGTTTAGTGGTGGACAAGACAGTACGACCTGTCTTGGTTGGGCGAAGAACCGTTTTGATAGTGTTGAGAGCATTACGTTTGATTACGGGCAAAAGCATCGTGTGGAGATCGCGCAGGCGGAAAAGATCGCCAAGGCTTTACATGTAAAGAATACTCTTTTAAGTTTAGATGCCTTTTCACAGCTCAATGACTCCGCCTTGATCGATGGAACGCAAGACATTGGCGCACACCATAAAACCCACACCAATCTTCCCGCTTCCTTTGTTCCCAATCGCAACGCGATCTTTTTTACCCTCGCACACGCGTTTGCGCAAAAGCAAGGGATAAAACATATCATCATTGGGGTCAATCAGACCGATTATTCTGGGTATCCTGATTGCAGGGAACCCTTTGTTAAGGCACTGGAACTCGCACTCAATGTGGGCAGCGAAGCGAACATCACCTTTCACTCCCCTTTGATGCACCTCACCAAGGCTGAGACCTTTGCGCTTTCAGACAAAGAGGGGGTTTTGGGGCTTGTTATTGATGAGTCGCATACGTGCTATAATGGTGACCATAGTGAAAAACATGACTGGGGTTATGGCTGTGGAAAATGCCCTGCTTGTGTGCTACGAAAAGCGGGATGGGAAGCCTACTCAGAATCGATCTAAATCTTTACATGTAAACAATCTGCAAGGAGCAGTCAATGAGCGTCAAAGCCTCCTTTTTTAGCTTAACCATGTTGGTTTTGCTCTCGATGATTGCCTTTGAGTTTTATAACTGGAAAGAGGACCGTGAAGAGGTTGAAGCGCTCTCCCAACACTACGCACAAGAGATGAGTGAAAACTTTAAACAGCTGATGCTGGACAAAGCGGAGCCTTATCGCAAACAAACCTTGGATATTTCCCTTTCAAAACCAATCATTTATGCCGTAAAAAATCGTGATGAAGCGTGGTTTGAAGAAAACTTTGGTGGGGCCATCGCACAACTCAATGTCGATGGTTTTTTTCTCCTTGATCAAACGAAAACTCCTTTTTTCAACGAAACCAGCCAACCTTTTTTAAGGGATATTTCTTCTTTGGTTGCATTGGATCAGCTCTCCTTGAGCGATGGTGAAATGAAGCATTTTTTTGTTAAGCGAGATGAAGGACTGGTGGAGTTTTTTGCCGCTCCCATTCATGACCTAGGTACCCCCATTGATGCCACGCATCTTGCGCATGGCTTCTTGATCATCGCCAAAATATGGGACGCGGCATGGATGCAAAAACTCAATAGCTATGGCATCGCTGAGATCAATTTTGGTAAAAAAATAGCCGAACCTTACACGCTCATCCAAGATCTTCCGCTGCTAGGCATAGACGGAAAACCTGCGATAACGCTCTATTTGAGCTCAAAAAATCAGATGGGAAAATTTTTAGATGAGTACGCCATCCAAGATTTAAAGCTCAGTTTTGCAATCACTGCTTTGATGATGGTGATTTTTATCTTTTTGATTATGAAGTTTATCTCCCTTCCGTTGCGCGACATTATGCTGGCACTTGAACACAAAGACAAAACGATTTTACGAAAATACCTCCTTAAAGAGAACGAATACGGAGCCATAGCAACAGAGCTGTGCGAATCCTTTGATACCAAAAACAAGCTCGAAGAGCTCAATGCCCATTTGGAGCAAAAGGTTGCACAAGAGGTTGACAAAAGCAGGCTCAAAGACAGAGTGCTGTTTCAACAAGCCAAGTTTGCAGCCCTTGGAGAGATGCTTAGCAGCATCGCGCATCAGTGGCGACAACCGCTCAATACCATCAGCGTAGTGATCAACAAGATCTACCTAGAGAGTAAAATGGAAAAGTTGACGAAAGAGGGGCTTGAAGAGGAGATCATCAAGCTTCGAGAGCACATTACATTGATGTCTTCTTTGATTGAGGAGTTCAAAGACTTTTTTACGCAAGAGGGTTCCAAAGTGGACTTTATGCTGCATAAGTCGATTGAAGAGAGCATCAAGATCACCGATGGAGGACTTGCCAATAAAGACATGACGTTTTCCGTAGAGTGTCCCGAAGAGATCGTCATTCATAACTTTAAAAAAGAGTTTTCGCATGTGCTTTTGGTGCTTATCAACAACGCAAAAGATGCCATTTTAGGGCGCGAAATTGCTCATGGAACGATTGCGATCAAAGGCTTTGTGAAAGAGAAGAGCATTGTCATTGAAGTTTTGGATAACGCAGGTGGGGTGGAAGCCTCTAAACTTCCGCACCTTTTCGATCCGTTTTTCACGACCAAAGACCCTGCTAGTGGAAGTGGAACGGGGCTTTACATCGCAAAGCAGATCATCGAGCAGAACATGCAAGGCTCCATCAGTGCGCGCAATGAACAAAGCGGGCTGTGCATGAGCATCGTCCTGCCTCAGGCGTAGAGGAGGGTTTAAAACCCTCTTCGTTAGCTCGCAAGAAATTTAAAAAGCGAACTGCTCCAGTCATCTGTTTTTAGGACAGTTTGGTATGTTTTCACATCTTTTTCCAGTGCTTCCGCGCTGAGTTTCATCGCCCCATACGCTGCAAAAATCCCTTTAAAGTCCATGCCCGTAAACAGAATCGTTGACTGCAAAGGTCTTAGGTATTCACTGAGGGTAAAGTTGTTGTAAAAGCCCGATTGGTAAGCGTATTCGGGTGAGCCTGTGCTAACGATGATCTTGCTCTCTTTGCCTGCTAATTTACTGCCTTCAGGTCCATACGCAAAGCCATAATTTAATACTTTGTCTTGCCACTCTTTTAACATGGCAGGTGCGCTGTACCAGTAGAGTGGAAATTGAAAGACGATGCGGTCAAACTGAAGAAGAAGGGCTTGCTCTTTCGCGACATCAATGGCTTCTACGGTTTTATAGGTCGCATACAAGTCATGCACGGTGATGTTGGGTTCGTTTTGAATGCTCTGTATCAACGCTTTGTTGACGTTTGATTCTGCCATATTGGGATGGGCTAAGAGTATCAGTGTTTTTTTCATGGGTTCTCCTTAAAGTGTTTTGGAAAATATATACCTAAATAACTTATAATTACCTTACAGAAAAAAAAGTAAGTAAAGAACAAAAATAGGTATTATGGTATAATTCAAAACAAGAGGTGACCATTATGATAACAATCAATGAAAAAGAGTTCCACTGTCCTGTCGAGTTGACACTGGGAATAATTAACGACAAGAGCAAAATCTTTATCGTCTACATTTTACTCGGCGGTCAAAAGCGGTTTAAAGACATCTGCGAAGCGTTCTCGCAAGTCACACAAAAAACCGTAACCCAAAAGCTTAAAGAGCTTGAAGCCGACCACATAATCGAGCGAACCGTATTTGCAGAAGTACCCCCACGCGTCGAATATGCTCTCAGCCCCATCGGTTTGGAGCTTAAAAAAGTTCTAGACTCGATGTACGTTTTTGGTGAATCGTATGCTGTAAAATACGGCAGTAAAGACAAAAAATAAGCTTTACATGTAAAGATACAACAGATAAAAGGTGAAGTAATGAGCGATATATTAATGCGCTTTAGGCAACGTTTTACAAACTATCAAAAGTCTTTGAGGCATCTTAAAATGACCGTGGAAAAAGAGAGCCTCAATGAGATCGAAAAAGCAGGACTTATCCAATTTTTTGAAGTCGGGTTTGAACTGGCATGGAAAGTGATGAAAGACTACCTTGTGGCAGAGGGCTATGAGGTCAAAAGTCCCCGAGAGAGCATCAAACAAGCTTTTCAATACGGACTCATTGAAGATGGTGCACTATGGCTAGAAGCTCTCGAAAAACGCAATCTAAGTGCGCACACGTATGATGAAACCATCTTGGATGAACTTAAAAAGCTCATCGTGCATACGTACTACCCGATGATGGAAAAACTCAAAGATGTATTGGCGACAAAATAATGCTAGGACTGAGCGAAACAGAACTCTTAACCTTGCGCAAAGTCTTCACAAAGTTTGATGCCATCGAAGAAGTCATACTCTTTGGCTCCCGCGCTTTTGGAACACACCAAAAAGCTTCCGATGTTGACCTCGCCATCAAAGGCAAAAACATCGACCTCGATACGCTTGCAAAACTCAAATATATCCTTGAAGAAGAGACTAATCTGCCCTATTTTTTTGATGTTGTGATTTACGATAAGATTAGTGACAAAGCCTTGAAAATGGCGATAGATGAGGGTGGAATAAAAATATATATGCAGGAATTTAAATATGCTTGAAGTCTTGGGCATAATTGCAACTATTTTCGGAGTTATTACTGGCATAGACTATCTGTTTGAAAAGACTTCTAGTTATATAAAACGACAAAATGAAAAGAAAAAACAAATTATCGATAATTTGAACATAGATAATATTCCTGAAGTGCACGAAGCTAAAAGAGATGTATTCGATATTAATAATTTAAAATTTATAGAGAGTTTACCTGAAGAAAGAGATTTAGCCTATAAAAATGCTCATAAAAAATGGGATACAGGCATTACTTCTTCAATGAGAGAAGGTAATTATGATGTCATAGAATTTTTAAAAGATACATGGCTTAAGTTGTCTGAATTTTATACATCGCATAATTTTGAAGGAAAAACTTCCGAAGAGTTTATTGATGATTATGTAAAAAAACGATTTGATTTTCATTGGGCTAAGCACATGCCAAAAGGGAAATTCTCAAGTGGTACTATTGTTGGTGTTATGGTTGGCGCTGATGTTATAGCAGATATGGAAATACTTATAGATGAGATAGTCGGAACATTATCATTTTATAATGAAGATTTTAATTATTTAGCTTGGAAAGAAAGGTGGAAAGTTAGTAATCCATCTTAAAAGGAAATACAATGCAAATGACCAGCATCCCTTTTGGTACAACCGATTGGGAGAGTATCGAAAAAATAGAGCACACAGGCGAAAGTGGCAGTGCCTTTTGGCGAACGAAGCAGTGTGGCAATATTCGTGTGCGCATGGTTGAGTATACGGCTGGTTATAAAGCCGATCATTGGTGTCAAAAAGGGCATATTCTTTTGTGTTTAGAGGGTGAGCTTTACACGGAGCTTGAAAACGGCGACGTGCATCTTTTAAAAGCGGGTATGAGTTACGAAGTGGCGGATGATACAATGGCGCATCGTTCGTATACGCCGTGTGGAGCGAAGCTTTTTATTGTCGATTGATCTTTACATGTAAAGCTTATTCATCGAGTGTATTGGTGTCGATGCCGCCTTTTGCGAGTGCTTTTCGTGCTTTTTCGGCGAGCATTTCGTAATGCTTGCGAAACTGTTCAATCTGATCTTCTTCGAGTTCTTCCAAATCAAGCAAAGCGTTGTGTGCTCCTTGCGTGACGCGAATCAGCTCATCGAGTTTAACCTGCATTGCTTCTGTGTCGCGATTTTGAGTGTTTTGAATGACAAAAACCATCATAAACGTGATAATCGTCGTTGTCGTGTTAATCACGAGTTGCCATGTATCGCTGTAGTGAAAAAAAGGTCCACTGATGAGCCAGACAACGATGATCAGAATGGAGAGGGTAAAGGTACTTGATTTACCCGTGAGCTTGGCAAGATACTTTGTAAAATTGGCATACCATGTTTTTGACTGCATGTGCGTATCCTTTGCGCGGTGGAGTATGATACTCTTTGTACCAAACAGTATAGCAGACTACGCTTTTACTTCAATACCCAGTGCGATCAGTTCATTTTCCGTGTAGGGAATAGGCGTTTTTTTACCATCCGTTGAGACGTTTACGTAGGTGATGACCGCACTCGTTACATGTAAACAGCGGTGAGTGCCTTCGATAGAGCGCTCGGCGTTAACTTCGATGCGCACGGTAATCGATGTTTTGCCTACAGTAATGATCTTAGCGTAACAGCTTAGTACATCGCCCACTTTGACGGCTTCTCGAAATTCCATGGATTGTACCGCAACGGTTACGACACGTCCCACGTTGAGATCACGTACGGCGAGACTTCCAGCGATGTCCATTTGCGACATGATCCAACCTCCGAAGATATTACCAGAGGGGTTGGTGTCTTTTGGCATAGCGACGATTTTGATGCGAGGTTCACCCATTTGATACATATAAAACCTTTGTAAATGTCTAAAAGCTACGCTTTTTCTTGCGTATCATAATACAACATTGTTTGAAGGTAATTTAAATGAAAAATCAGATCCTACGCCTAAGCTACTTTGTATTTCAAGCATGGAGTTGTGCATCTTGAGGATGTAATTCACCAATGCAAGCCCAAGTCCCATCGAATTGTCCCACGAATGCGAGTTGGAGCGGTAGAATTTTTGGGTTACTTTTTCGATCTCTTCTTCCTTAATGCCAACGCCATTATCTTTTACATGTAAAGATCCCTCTGTGAGGTAAATCTCGATGGTATCGTCGGAGTATTTGAGTGCGTTGTCGATGAGATTGGAGATGACGATTTCGATCATCGTGCGATCAGCCGTAATGGGAAATGTCTCAGGAAGGGTGCAGACAATGGGGCGATTGTGGTGTTTTTCCCTAAAGTTTTGCGCGATATCTTGCGTCATTTTGACCACATCAAACGTACTGTTTTGCGTGTTAAAGTCACCATTTTCAAACTTGGTTGTCAGTGTGAGTCGGTCGATCATTCCAGAGATTTTTTGTCCATTTTGAACGATTTTACCTAAAAAGCGCTCCCTAATTTGCGGGTTCGCAAGCGGATCATCCAGAAGTGTTTGCGCATAGCCCATAATGGACGCAATAGGGTTTTTAAACTCATGGCTAATAGCAGAGATAACGTCGCTTCTTTGTTGGCTTATGAGCTTGATCTTGGCGGTGTATTTGCGTTTTTGCTTGGCACGTTTTTCCAATTTGGCTGCCAGTTTTTTAAGGTAATTGGCAATCTCAAAGAACTCCAAACAGAAGTGAGACGAGAGGCTGATTTTGTAGTCTTTGTCGGCAATTTGTTGGAGATTTTCGATGATCTTATCGATTTCGTGGCGAACTTTTTGACTGAACACATACGCGCCATACAGTCCTGCTAAGATGTTGAGACCAAAGATAATGGTCAGTTTGATCCAAAGGTTGTAGAAGGTGTACATAATCGTATCAATATTCGTGGCAAGACGTAAAAAAAGGATGCGATCATTTAGTTTAAACCGATGCGCCACATACAAAAAGTTACTCTGCACCGAATCAGAAAAACGCACCGCATGGGCAAATTCTACTTTTTGAGCTTTGATGATCTCTTCGCGGTGTGAGTGGTTGTCCATCGTTTCATTGTCTTTGTCGCTATCGACAAGGACGACACCTGCTTCATCAATGAGGGTAAAACGAATGTTCGAACTCTCTTTGATCATCTTCGCGAAAGCTTCAAAGTCTTCGATATGCGGAAGTTGGTGCTTGATGATCTTGATGTGCGATTCAAGCTCCATTTGGTAACGTTCTATGTTGTCACTTTTAATTGTAAAATAACTCACCAAGCCCGAAAGAAATAAGGTGCCAAGAAAAAGGGTGAGAAGCGCTCTGGTCACATGTTGATGAAGCATTAGCATAAGCTATATCCTACTCCCCAGATGGATTTGATGTACTCCTTCTCTTTGGTTGGATCTATCTTTTGTTTGAGGCGATTGATGGCGACATTGACCGTTTTATCTTGAAAAAATTCATCGTTTTTCCAAACATGTTCGAGCAAAAATTCGCGGCTTAAAACAGCGGTTTTATTTTCTATCATTGTTTTGAGCAGATCAAACTCCAGCTTTGTAAGCTCCACATCTTTGTCATTGACAGACAAGCGGTGCGCTTCAAGGTCTAAGATGAGATCGCGATACGAGAGCGTATTTTTGCTTGTAGGTGCGGTGCGTGCTAAGATAGCTTTGATGCGAAGCAAGAGCTCTTTCATGTTGTAAGGCTTCGTGACGTAGTCATCGCACCCTCTTAAAAATCCCTCTTCGATGTGGGTATCACTGTTTTTTGCGGTCACAAAAATGACCGCTTGAGAGAACCCTTTCTTACGCAAGTTCTCTACAAATTCACTTCCTTCAACCCCAGGGAGGTTACGATCCACGATTAAAAGATCAATTGGTTCTTCTTGGAGGCATTTTTCAACATTTCTACTGCTTAAAAATCCCAGTGTTTCGTAACCCTCTTTTTGAAGATGGTACTCTAAGAGTTCGAGTAAATCTTCTTCATCTTCAATAATCAAAATAGTCTGTTTCATTTTACCTCATAATACACGAAAAATTCAAAGCGCTTGAAATGCGTGTTAACTTAATACGTCTTCATCTCTCCACCCACACGTGCGAAGATCATTAATTGTACAATATTTACACTACGATCTGCCATACGTTCCAACTTTCGCATGGTGCTAAGAATTTGGATAAAATCAGCCGATTGGTCGATCATTTTTGCAATGTCACTGAGGATGTTTTTCTCCAAAATCGAGTAAAGATCATCGCTCTTGCTCTCTTCAACTTTAACCCTTCGGTAGATGTCTTCCAGTGTCTCAGGATCACCGATTTCGATCGTGCTGATGGCTAAGGTGACCGCTTTAATCGATGTTTTACACAAATGCGTGGAGTATTCATGCAAAGAGACAAACGGTACATCGCCTTGAAGATGTTGTGCCATACGTTTGCTAAACCCACGAATGTTTTCAGCAATCTTGACCAGTTCATTGGTGATTTTAAGATACGCAACCATCTTACGTAAATCTTTTGCTTCCGGTCCAAAAAGGGCGAGTGCAACAACGATTTCATTATCAATAGCATTGGCTCTGTTTTCAATGTTTTTAAGAAGGGTTTTTGCCGAGTCAAAACGAGATATATCTAAACTTTCCATACCGCAAAGAGCTTTTTCACTTGCCATAGAGATTTCAGAACCTAAATCAATCAACATTCGTTTGATCTCAATAAGTCTCTCTTCATATTTTTGAAGCATACGTTTTCCTTATAATAGTTTGCCATCATTGTAGTTTGAAATCATTACAATATGGTAACATAAAAACCCTCTCAGCGTTACCACATCGTAATCAGCTCACCATATAATCAGTCCAAAATAATAAACGTAAAGGAGCATTCATGGTAGATGTAGAAAAAACGTTAAGCCTCAAGTACCCTAGCATTGTCTATTATCCGAGTATTGTGAGAAATTTCGTTGTTTATCTCCTGAAAAAGCTACTTCATCAAGATGAGATTAACGATTTTTTAATGCACGGAGAGGCGTATCGTGGGTTTGATTTTGTCGAAGCGGTGCTGGAGTATTTTAACTTTGGCTACACCATCTCTAATAAAGATAAAACCAATATCCCTTCTTCTGGTCGCATCATCATCATCGCAAATCACCCGTTAGGCGCACTGGACGCGTTGGCACTTATCTCGCTGATCAAAGAGATACGAAGCGATGTGAAAGTGCTCGCAAATGATGTGTTGATGCAGATTGAACCGCTCAGCGGACTGATCATTCCCATCGATAATCTTACAGGTGCAACGGCGAAAGAGTCGATCAAAAAAGTGTACGATGCGCTTGAGCGTGACGAAGCACTTATCGTCTTTCCTTCCGGTGAAGTCTCACGGGCTCAGCCAACAGGCATTAAAGATACGAAATGGAAAAAAGGCTTTTTAAAGTTTGCGCAAAAGACCAATTCACCTCTTTTACCGGTGTTTATTGATGCGAAAAATTCGCCACTTTTTTACACCCTTTCGATGATCAACAAAAAAATATCGACCTTTTTACTTGCCAGCGAGATGTTTAAAAAACGCTCCAAAGTGATTAATTTTAAAATTGGCGAGATGATCACCTATAAAACACTTCAAAGCTCAGGCTTTAGCGACACAACCTTGATTACGCTTTTGAAAAAACATCTTTATAAAATCAGTAAAGGTAAAAAGGGAATTTTTGCGACCCAAAGAGCGATCGCGCATCCTGAAGAGCGCAAAGCCATACGCGCTGAACTTAAAAAATCCACCCTTTTAGGTCAAACGAGTGATGGCAAAAAAATCTATCTGTATGAGTATGAAGCAGGTTCTATTTTGATGAAAGAGATAGGACGTTTGCGAGAGTTTACGTTTCGTAAAGTGGAAGAGGGAACAGGTGGAAAACGCGATGTGGATGCGTTTGATAAACACTATAAACACATCGTGTTATGGGACGATGACGAGCTTGAAGTCGTGGGCGCGTATCGTATTGGCGAAGCCAATTATATCAGTGAGTATTTTGGAATGGAAGGGTTTTATTCACACAGCCTTTTTGAATTTGCCCCTGAATTTGAGCCTTATTTGCACAACTCCATTGAGCTAGGGCGAAGTTTTGTTCAGCCACGCTATTGGGGCACACGTGCCCTTGATTATCTCTGGCAAGGCATTGGGGCGTATTTGTTTAAAAATCCGCATATTCGTTACATGTACGGTCCTGTGAGTTTGAGCGATGTTTATCCTAAAATCGCCAAAAATCTCATCATCACCTTCTATTCCCTTTATTTTGGTTCAGCACAATCCTTGGTGCTCGCGCGAAACTCATTTTTTATGAGTAAGTTAGAGAAAGAAGAAGCACTCTCTTTTTTCAAAGGCGATGATTATAAAGAGGACTTTGCCGTTTTAAAAGAGCAACTCTCACACATGGATCTTAGTGTGCCAACGCTGTATAAACAGTACACGGAACTCTGTGAAGAGGGTGGAATTTCCTTTTTAGATTTTAACATCGACAAAGAGTTCGCTAACTGTGTGGATAGCTTTATTTTAGTGGACATCACCAAAATCAAAGAAGCCAAAAAGACGCGCTATATCAAAGGGGAAGCCAGCCCTAAATAGAGGCTTGGCTTTTGTGGATTATACGTTTGTTTTAAAAGAGGAGAGGGCGTTGCTGAGATTGGTGGAGAGTTTGGCGAGGTGTTCTGCCGCACTCGCGATCTCTTCGACGCTTCTGGCGTTGGTTGAGGTGAGTTTATGGATGGTATTGACACGTCCTATCATGGCATTGGCTTCCACGCTGCCACGTTTGGCTTCTTGTGCTGCACCCTCTGCAACGGTTGCGGTTTCATTCATGCTACTCACTGTTTTAAGCATCAACTGTTGCGTGTTTTCAGCGCGGTGTCCGAGGGATTGAATCTCTTTAGCATTTTTCTTCATGAGATCGGACGTTGTATTGACCGATTGGGTGATGACCGCTACGGTGGAGTTACTCTCCACAAGACTTTTTTGAGTGCGTTCTGCTAGTTTGCGTACTTCATCGGCGACGACGGCAAAGCCACGACCTTGATCGCCTGCACGCGCTGCTTCGATGGCGGCATTGAGCGCTAAAAGATTGGTCTGTTCGGCAATGTCTGAAATGACTAAGAGCACTTGTTGCACTTGGGAGACTTCTTGATCAAGTTGCTCTAAACGCGCAGAGAGATCGGTTTGGTTAACGACAACGGTTTGAAGATCCGTCGATACGGCAAGGACTTCATTGGAAGCGTTATTCAGCTCATTCGCCACATTTTGCATTATAGTGCCTGCATGTTCCGCATTTTCTTCACTGTCATGTAAAATACTAGCAACTTTTTTGGTGGTATTGACCGCATGATCGACCTCTTGATCGGTCTCTTCGGTGCGTTTTCCAATTTGAAGCGATGTTGAGGAGAGCTCTTCGGCAACAGCGGCATTTTCCATCGCGGTACGCTTGGCATCATCGATGGCGATGCGTAACTGCTCGAAAAGCGTGTTGACGGTGCGCATGATGTTTGCGATCTCATCATTGCCTGTGATTTCGATAGGGTGGCTGAGGTCTTTATTTTTTCCGATATAGTCACACTCTTTGGCAGCGTTGGAGAGTGAATTTTTAATTTTAGTCGCAATCACCCAGAAAAGAAACGCTGTGACGCCTGAAACAAGCAGTGCCATGAGCATCCCAATTTTTTTGGCACCGTCGAGGAGTTCGTGCTCTTCTTGTTCAATATCTTGAGAGAGAGCATCGGAATTTTTAGAGATGGAAATAAATGCGTCACGTCCTTTGTTGGTCAGTTCCATAAATTTCTTTCCCTCAGGTGTAGCAATAAATTCGGCAGAACTGGTCTCATTTTTATACTGCTTAAGCATCTCAAAGCGAGGCATAGCACTGACTCTAAAATCATCCGCTCCTTTTTGGATGAGATTTAAAAGAGCGATATCTTTTTCCGCACTCAGCAGTGGTCGAAGTTCGTTAATATGCTCATCAAGCTTCTTTTGCGATTGGACATAGCTTTCGATAAATTGCGGTGCATACGAAATTTGGTAGCCTCTGGAGTACATCAAGAGCTCTGAGGTGTAGCGAGGAAGTTTCCCGATATGTTGCACTTTTTTAACGGCTATTTCGGCATCTTCTGCATGTGAAATCAGCAGGTAACTGAGCCCCACAGTGCCGATCAAAATAATCACCAATAAAAACATGAGTTTAGCGCGGATTGTCTGTAACATAAAGTGCCCCTTATAAATAACTTTTAATTTTTATATTATAGCTTTAATTGTAGTTTTTTCATGTGAGATTTTGCGTGAGATATACACAAAATATCCTACTGCACGCACTGTAGAGTTTTTAAATATGATCATTCGTGTAAAAAAAGTTAATCTTTTAAATAAAAATTAAGTAAGAAAATAAGAGTATAAAGGTTTAAAGCTCGTCAAAAAAATCGTTTTTATTGTCCTGATATTTTTGGATCATAGTTTCCATCTCATCACGTGCCTCTTTGGGTTCAAGAATGATCATATCGGGAAACCACCTGCGTGCTAGCATCAATAAAAAATCATTACTCGTAATTTGATACGATACTTTAATCCAGCCGTTTGGCAATGTGTCTAAAATTTTTTGGGTTCGAGAGAAAGATTTTTGACGGAAAAATTTTTCGACATGAGGAGCGATGGCGACAATCGCTTCATAACTTGGTATTTTGTAGCCTTCAAAAAAGCTCTGGGCATTGCAGACAAAGTTTTCCGCATAGGCATCTTTATTGAATGTTTTAGCATGCAATACAATAGAATCAATGAATCCAACACGAATGTATCGAAAGCCACTGTTTTTAGGCTCATGCTCGTGTAAAATGGCTAAACTCCAATTCCCTTTGCAGTAGATAATTTTTAAAGGTCTCACATCACTGAGAAGCTCTTTTTCATACACAATGTCGCAATAGCGTCTGCCTTTGATCGCTTTTTTAAGCGTATCAAACGTCTCTTGTGAGGGCAATGTTTCGGAGGGACTCCCTTTGATGAGCAAAACTTGGGTGAGCTCTTTTTGAATTTTATTATCTACTTTGCGGTGCATAGAAGGGAGTTCATTGGTAAAGCCAGGATTGATGATGTGCAAGAGGTCAATGAGGTGTTCTATCTCTATCTTGTCTTCAACACTTGGCAAAAGCGCATTTGTAAAAAACTCTTTATTGATGGAGCTATAGCTGCCTCTTGCTGTTTGGATGAGACACTCTTTCCCAAAAAAAGAGCGAATGTCTTCAAAATAACGTCTGATTGTACGAACAGAGACCTCTTTTTGGGCAGCATAATCCGCAAGAATGACCTCTTTTCCTGTTGATAATTCTTGCAAAAGTTCCAATATCTCAAATATTTTTTTACTGTCCATTTTTCCTCGACGCAATTTTAAGTAATTTACTATTCTAACATGACTTCCACAAATTGTTTACATGTAAAGTCATATTTGAAAGAGTTCTACGCTACGATTTAAATTTCCCAAGCTCAATATTGAGATTTTCAGTCATTTTATTGAGATGCTCCGCTGCTGAGGCTATCTCTTCTACACTGCGCACGTTGATGCTTGAAATTTCATTGATCTTGGATATATCTTCGGTAATAAGACCGATCCTACTGGCGGTATCGATATAATCATGAATGGTTTTATTGGCATTTGTTACAGCGTTGTTTAACGTCTTCATGACCTCAAAAACATTGTTCTGTACCGCGATAGATGTATCGGTGATTTTATTAAGCTCTTGCGAATTGGTGTTCATTTCGCCACTCACATCAACAATCGATTGAACGACGACATTGATGGTTGCATTGATTTCGGTTAAGCTTTTTTGGGTTCGCTCCGCGAGCTTTCGCACTTCATCCGCAACAACCGCAAAGCCCCTTCCATGCTCTCCTGCACGTGCTGCTTCAATGGCGGCATTGAGTGCTAACAAATTGGTCTGATCAGCAATATCGTTGATCACTCCTAAGATGTTTTTGATCTCCGCTGTATTGAGACTGACCGTATTTAATTTTTCAGATAAGACAACTTCGCGGTGACCACTCTCTTGTAACAAAGTTGAGAGATTACTAACTTCCGTGCTCACACGTTGAAGATTCTCGACAACATCACTGACTTCATTGCTGGATGTCTTGGCATTTTCCACCGATGTCTCTAGATAACTTTTCAAGGTGATGGCTTGTGTGGTCGCCTTTGTGATAATAATGGCTTCTTCTTCAGCACGCTTACCCACTTCGAGTGAGGTGTTGGAGAGTTCATGGGAGACAGAAGCATTTTCACTACTGCTCACTTTTGAGGCGATGATCATACCGTGAATTTTTTCGATAAACGCATTGATATTATGGCTCATAATGCCTATTTCATCGTGTTTGTTTTTGATTTCCAGTCGTTGGGTCAAATCCCCCTCGCTACTGGAGAGATTTTCGATGAGTTGGTTAAGTCTGGTAAGGGGTTGAAATTGTATTTTTAAGACACCGAGCAGCACTAAAACCGATAAAACAGTCATAACAAAGCCGATGATCACAAACATGGTAATGAGTTGATCTAAAAAAGAAAATGCAACTTTTGTATCGATCGATAATGCCACAATCCAACCATTTTCAAGTTTTCCAAACGTAAGAATTTTATCTTCGCCATTGATCGTATATTCAACCGAGCCTTTGTCATGAGCGGTGATATATTTGTAGGCATCATTAAGGGCAGGGGATAACTCTTGGAACTTTTTATTGATGACACTTTTGTCTGGATGGATGACGAATTGACCCGCTTTATCCATAATAAAAGCATATCCGCCATCAAATGTTGTAGCATACACTTTTTTCATCGCATCGTCTATTAAGATATTGGTTGAAACAGCACCTTCTTTAACGCCATTTCGAATAATGGGCGAGATGATGCAGATGGTCAATTTTTTGCTACTAGATCCCATAAAAGGTGCCATAATGGACGTGGTTGTTGTGCCCATAGCTTCCGTAAACCAAGGACGTGTTCGTGGGTCATACCCCGCTGATGGCGTTTTGCCATTTTCATAGATCATCGTGCCATCGTTCAACCCAAAGTAGGTTGTTTCCGCATTGATACTGTCATTTGCCATTTTAAGAAGTGGCATTGTCTCTTCTTTACTTAAAGAAGAGTGAATATTCAGCTCTTTAGCAAGTGCTGTGATCACTTTGACTTGGGAGGTAAACCATCCATTAAGATCCGTTTGAAGTGTTGCCATCGATTGCATCTGTTTATCAATGATTTCGCCTCTTAAATTACGTTTAATTTCGTAGAAACTAATCAGAGCAAAAATAAGCAGAGATATAACAAGACACGCACTTGCAACCAAAATAATTCGTTGTTTAAATCCAACATTCATCACGGTCTTTCCCCTTTTTTTGTAAAGATTGGAGCAGAAAAGAATATTCTGCTCCAATCTGTGTTGATTACCAAAGTCCGATGACTTTCCACCAAACGCCACCAATACCAACCCAAACGATCAGATTGATGATAGACGTGTAAAACCCTAGTTTCCACCATGTTGCTTGATCAACATACCCAGCACCAAAGATAATCGGCGCAGGCGCTCCACCGTAATGGGTAATCGACATACAAATGTTAGACATATACGCCATTGAAAGTGCTACAAGATAAGCAGGCGCTCCAGCAGCAACCATTACAGTACAAAATGCTATATACATAGCTGTTATGTGAGCTGTTAAACTTGCAAAAGCATAATGTGAATAGACATAGACAATGATCAGGATGGTCATAGCTAGAGGCCAAGAGATACCTGTAACTTGAGCACTTACTGCTTTTGAAAATAAGCCAATAAGCCCAAATTTAGTTAAAAATCCAGCCAATGTCATTAATGTTCCCATCCAAATAAGCGTATCCCACGCACCTTTTTCTTCTAAAACATCTTTCCAATCCAATGTTTTCGTGATGACCATTACACTGACACCTAGCATGGCCACAACGGTTGCATTAATGCCTGTAAGCTGTGAAGTTGACCATAAAGCAAGCGCACCCACAAAAACACCACAGATTATTTTTTCACCAAAAGAAAGAGGTCCCATTTTGGCCAGTTCTGCTTTAGCTATCTCTTTACCTTCAGGAAACTCTTTCACTTCAGGAGGATACACTTTGTAGAGAAAATAAGGAATAATGATCAAAGAAACAATGCCTGGTACACAAGCCCCAAGTGCCCATAACCCCCATGATATTTCTATACCAAGTGCTTTTTGTGCCAACGTTGCGATTAGTGGATTGGCTGCCATTGAGGTTAGAAACATTGCATTGGTAATGGTATTACCTTGATACAAAATTTGCATCAAAAAGCTACCAGCTTTTCGGTTTGTTCCATCATTTGGTTCAGATTTTAAAGCAGTAGCAAGACTTCTAACAATAGGATATAGCACACCACCCGCTCTAGCACCGCTTGATGGCATCGCTGGCGACATGATGAGATCACTAATAACTACAGCATAACCAAGCTTAAGTGTGCTATCTCCAATCATTTTTATAACGATATAAGCAATTCTTCGGCCAAAGCCTGTGACAATAAAACCTTTAGCAAAAATGAAGGCTGAAGCAATCAACCAAATGGTGTTATTGCCAAAGCCAGAGAGTGCTTCAGAAGGTTTTAAAACGTTGAAAAGGATAGTCAGTGTAATGGAAATAAATGCAAGAGCCCCCATGGGTAGAGGCTGCAAGATAAATCCTAAAATCGTAGCCACAAAGATAGCAAAAAGATGCCACCCTTGCGCAGTTATTCCATCAGGTGCAGGTATAAACCAAAGTAAAGCACCTACAAACAAGACAAGAAGGCCGTTAATAATATTCTTATTCATCGAAAACCCCTTATTAAATTATTTTAAACGATCTGCTAATACTCTGTCAACAAATTCTGATGATAGCCCCGTATATTTTTCGGGTCGAAGAATTTCGGCTAATTCGGCTCTATTAAATGCTTTCGCAACTTCTTCTCGCTCAAGAAGGGCATCGATCACCATTGTTCCCTCCGAGAATGCTTTCATACACACTTCATAAACGATCTCATGTGCAGTTAAACGACCCAGTTTTTCACCAAGATGTAACATAACCGCTTCACTAAGCATTGCACCTTTGAGTTTATTGAGATTTTCTTTCATGTTTTTTGGATAGACAATAAGGTTTTCAAGGGTGTCATTCATTTTTTCCAACGCGGCTGCCATACAAATAGACGTTTTAGGTACGATATCCCATTCAACGGCTTCACATCCCCAGTCTCTTTCATTTTCACATTGCATGATTTCCACAGCAAGCGGTGCTTGAGCGCGAACAATTTTTGTTAACGCAATGATGCTTTCACATACTTGTGGGTTACGTTTGTGAGGCATGGTAGAACTTCCAATTTTCCCCATAAAGAAAGGTTCTTCCACTTCACAAATTTCTGTTCTTTGAAGACTTAAAATCTCATGTGAAATGCGACCAATACTTCCCGAAATAAGCGCTAAAAGTGAAACATACTCTGCGATATGATCGCGTGTTGGGTGCCATGAAATAACAGGTACAGCAAGACCTAGATCTTTCATCATAAGTTCTTGCATTGCAAAACCTTTACCTTCTTGAGAAGCAAGTGTTCCCACGGCACCACTGAGTTGCCCTTTAAGAAGGCGTGGTTTAAGCTCTTCCAAACGGATGAGATTTCGTTTAAGCTCATCTGCCCACATCGCTGTTTTAAAACCAAAAGTAATTGGTAACGCATGGATGACGTGGGTACGTCCTGCCATAACGGTATCTTTGTATTTTTCAGAGATTTTAAGACACTCTTCATACGTTTTTGTCAGCAATTGTGTTAAAAGTGTATGCGCTTCTCGCATTTGAAGAATCAATCCGTTATCCATAATATCTTGGCTCGTAGCGCCCCAATGCACAAATTCACCTGCGTTGTTATCAAGAACTTTTTTGAACTCTTTTAAAAGAGGAACGATGGTAATCGTACTTTTGTACGTCTCGCCAATGGCGTCTAAATTTAGAAGCTCTGCTTTTGCTTTTTTAGTGATTTCATCTGCTTGATCGTGTGTAATGATGCCAAGTTTTGCTTGTGCACGTGCAAGAGCCGCTTCGGTATCGAGCCATTTTTGAACACGGTTTTCATCGCTGAAAATCTTTTTCATCTCTTCGCTTGCGAAAAGAACCCCAAATACTCTACTATCAACTGAACTGGAAGCCATAATTTTCTCCTTAAAACAAGTTTTTGTAAGGAAAATAGTAGCCGATAGTATGGACAGAAATTGACCGCTAAAAAGAATTCAGGGGAAAATCAGTGACAAAAACTGACCGTAAAAATAATTTATAAAATTAAGATATTTTTAATAAATATAAAAATGGTGCCATGAATGGATAGTATCATCGTTGAAAATAGGGCTTTTTGTAAGCGTTAGCGCTCATTTGAGAAGGAGAATTTTTTTACATGTAAAAAGACCAGCCCTCTGTGCACGGTTTTGCAAAGAGGGTGGTAAAAAGTGTAGATTAGGAGAGCATATACCCTCGCATCGAGAGGCTGGCATTTTGGAAGAAAGGGGTGAGTATTTTCACCGTATCGTCTTCGCGTCTAGCACCTGCTATGTAGAGCAGTGGCAGATAGTGGTCGATGCTTGGGTGTGCTGTTTTAAAATCAGGGCATCGCTCTTCAATGCGCACTAAGCTTTCAACATCGTTACATGTAAAGGCTTGATGGACAAAATCATCCACATTTTGAGCCCATTGCACGGCGGGGGCATTGATGTTATAAAAATCGACCATGCCAAGATTGTGCGTGATGTTACCGCTTCCGATGATCATAATGCCTTCCTCTCTGAGCACTTGGAGTTGTTCTCCAATCTTTACATGTAAAGACAGGGGCAGGTTTTTATTGAGGCTGAGCTGAATGATGGGAACACTTGCTTTGGGAAAGAGAAAATGCAGTGGCATCCACGCGCCATGGTCTAAGCCTCGCTCGACTAAGGGGGCATCTAAAAGCGTGGCGATACGCTTGGAGAGCGTGTTGTTGCTGGGTGATGGGTAGCTCATTTCATACAGCGTGGGCGGAAAGCCGTAAAAATCATACAACGTCTCATACGCAATGCCTGAGCTGATGCTCACGGCTGTTTGGTTTGTGTACCAGTGTGCTGAGATAACCAGAATCGCTTTGGGTGTGGGAAGTTCTTTGCAGAGTGCTTCAAGCGCTTCGGTAAAACTGTTTTCTAACACAAGATTCATCGGTGAACCATGTCCCAAAAAGAGGCAAGGCATAGTGTTTTTCATTGCTTTTCCTTAGGTGGTTTTAAAGGCTGCAAGCGCAATGCTTAAAGTGTTAGAGAGTTTTGAAAGATGCTCTGCTGCACTCGCGATCTCTTCAACACTTCTGGCATTGGTCGCAGAAATTTGATGAATCGCATCAATGCGCCCCAACATTTCAGAAGCTTGAGCGCTTCCTTCTTTAGCATCTTTGGCGCTGTTTTGTGCCAATGTTTTGGCTTCATTCATCGTGGAGACGGTTTTAAGCATCAGTTTTTGCGTCTCTTCAGCTCGTTGCCCCAGCGCTTGAATCTCTTGCGCATTGCTTTTCATGAGCTCGGATGAGGTCGCCACGGATTGGGTGATGACAGCGACGGTTGCGTTGCTCTCCACCAAGCTTTTTTGGGTGCGTTCTGCCAATTTTCGTACTTCATCAGCCACAACGGCAAATCCACGACCGTGTTCTCCCGCACGCGCTGCTTCGATGGCAGCATTGAGGGCTAGCAAATTGGTTTGCTCTGCAATATCAGATATGACGGAGAGCACTTGTTGCACTTGGGTCACTTCTTGATCGAGATGCTCAATGCGGCTTGAAAGATCGGTTTGGTTGACCACGATGGTTTGAAGATCATTGGAGACGCAGAGCACCTCTTGAGAAGCGTTGCTCAGCCCATCGGCTACATTTTGAATGACCGACTCAGAACGGTTTGAACTCTCTTCGCTCGTATGCAAGATGGTCGCGACTTTTTTCGTAGAATCCAGTGCATGATCGACCTCTTTAGCGGCCTCTTCGGTTCGTTTTCCGATTTGAAGTGAGGTGGATGAGAGCTCTTCAGCAACGGCAGCATTTTCTAATGCCGTACGTTTTGCCCCATCAATGGCAGTGCGCAGTTGTGAAAGTAGGGTATTGACGATTGCCATCATCGAGGTGATTTCATCATTTCCTTTGGTGTTGATGCTATGGCTTAAATCTTTAGCATTGCCAATGTATTCACACTCTTTAGACGCGGTTTGAATGGAGCTTCTGATCTGACCTGAGACGTACCAAAAGATAAAACTTGAAGCAACTAAGACCAACAACGCCATAATAACACCAACTATATTGGCTTGATCTAGGGTTTGATCTTCATACGCTTCGATGGCTTTCGTCAGTTGCTTCGAAGAGTCTAAGAGGGTAATAAAGCTCGTACGCCCTTCATTGGTGATCACCGTAAATCGCTTGCCCTCGGGAGAGTTTAGAAACTCAGGTGAATTAATCGCTTCTTTGTATTTATCGACTAAAACAAAACGTTCATCACTGGAGAGTTTCACCTCGGCAGCTACTTTTTTAATCTGCTCTAAAAGTGTAATATTATCTTGATTATGCAGTGTTGGTTCAAGCTCTTGTGCGGCTTTGAGAAGGTTGTCATAGGCTTTATAGTACGCCTCCGTCATTTTAGGATTGAAGGTGATTTGGTGTCCTCTTGCGTGGACTAAGAGTTCATTTGTGTACGTAGCAATGTCGCCCGCATGTTGTACTTTTTCGACGGCATCTTCCGCTTTTAGGGTATTTGAAACGAGTAAATAGCCGAGTCCTAGTGTTCCTACAAAAATAATAACAAAGAGAAATAAGAGTTTAGCACGGATAGATTGAAGCATAAAAATTCCTTGTAGCAAGTTAGCTTAGAATTATAACGGGCTCTTCCCAAAAAAATGATAATAACGAAGCATTTTAATCCTCTATTGAGAAACAATTCGTAACCAAGTTGTAATCAAATTCCCTTACAATGACATTACCAAATTTTAGAAATGGAGTATACAATGACTATCAAAACATGTGCAATTGCCCTTTTAAGTGTTGCAGCTTTAAGTGTAACTGCGAGTGCAAGAGATCAGATTAAAATTGTTGGATCATCTACCGTGTATCCTTTTACCAGCTATGTCGCTGAAGAGTTTAAAGCAACAACAGGCAATGCGACACCTGTCGTTGAGTCAACAGGAACTGGTGGTGGTATGAAGATTTTTTGTTCAGGTAATGGTCTTGATACACCTGATTTTACCAATGCTTCACGCCCTATGAAAGCGTCTGAATACAAAACATGTTTAGAGAATGGCGTCACAGACATCACGGGTATGATGGTAGGATTTGATGGTATCGCGTTTGCGCAATCTAAAACCAATGGCAAAATCAACTTTACACGTGAGCAAATGTTCTTAGCACTTGCTGAAGAAGTACCAAGTAAAGATGGTAAGTCACTCATTAAAAACCCATACAAAACATGGAATGAGATCGATGCGGCTCTTCCAAATAGAAAAATTACCGTTTACGGTCCTCCAACCACATCAGGAACACGTGACTCATTTGATGAAATGGTTATGGAGCACAGCTCAAAGAAATTTGAAGCGTATGGCGACAAAAAAGGCAAATACAAAGCAGTACGCCAAGACGGTGTGTTTGTTCCAGCAGGTGAAAATGACAACCTAATCGTTCAAAAATTGACGAAAGACACTGCTGCATTTGGTATCTTTGGTTACAGCTTCCTTGAAGAGAATGGCGATAAAATCAATGGCGCATCTGTGGATAGCGTTGAACCAGCATTTGATACGATTTCATCTGCAAAATACCCAATCTCAAGAAGCCTTTATATCTACGCTAAAAACTCACACCGTTCTCAAGTTAAAGGGATGGATGAATTCTTGAAATTGTATGTTGATGCAAAAATGATCGGTACAAAAGGTGTACTTAAAACAATCGGTTTGGTTCCAATGACCGAGGGAGATCTTAAAAAAGTACAAGCAGCTGTTTTAGCTAAGACTAAACTCACTGAAGAGATGGTTAAGAAAAATACCATTCTTCCATAAGTTTACATGTAAGACCGATGAGAGGCTTTTAGAGCCTCTCGCACCTCTTTTTAAAGGACTCTGGTGAGTACGCAAACACTCTATCTTATCTTTTTTGGTGGACTTGTT
Organism: Sulfurospirillum multivorans DSM 12446; assembly: GCF_000568815.1. NCBI lineage: Bacteria > Pseudomonadati > Campylobacterota > Epsilonproteobacteria > Campylobacterales > Sulfurospirillaceae > Sulfurospirillum > Sulfurospirillum multivorans. The sequence continues at coordinate 2,496,718 of NZ_CP007201.1, read as the reverse complement.
CCACTAATGTTTCTAGGCTATGTTTTAGGCCGACAAAAAGCCATCACGATTCGTTCACAAGGTATTAAAATGCATTCTCAACCTGACCAATACGGTTGGTTTGGAGCTCTTTATACAGGACTTCCGATCATTACGATTGGGGTTTGTGGAGTATTTTTATATCTTTTTGGCGTTCACGCCATTCCCCCAACGATGCTTTTAGCAGCAGCCCTTGGTGTGGGAGCACTCACCCTTGGACTCTTGATTAAAAATATCCAAGGTACGACCAAAGCGCGTGACTTGGTAGAAGATTTGATTAAGGGAATGCTCTTCACCGCTTCATTGGTTTCGGTGCTAACAACCTTTGGTATCTTGCTTTCTATCATCTTTGAAGCGCTTCATTTCTTCCAAATGCAAAGTTTCTTTCACTTCATCTTTGGTTTAGAGTGGTCACCCGATACCGCCTTTTTAGAGGGTGCGGGTAGAGCAGATGCGAACGCGGCGGAAGCTAAATTTGGCGCCGTGCCTATTTTTGCAGGAACTTTTTACATCACCGCTATTGCGATGGTGGTTGCCATTCCGATGGGACTGCTGTCTGCGATTTTTATGTCTGAGTATGCCAGTTCAAGTGTTAGATCTCAAGTGAAGCCTTTTTTAGAGATTTTAGCGGGTATCCCAACCGTTGTGTATGGATTCTTTGCTGCCCTTACGGTCGCTCCGCTTGTGGTTAAATTTTTTGCGGTCTTTGGCATCGAAGCACAGTACCAAAACGCACTCTCTTCAGGTATTATCATGGGGATTATGATTATCCCGTTTATCTCTTCCCTCTCCGATGATGTTATCAGCTCTGTACCTCAAAATATGCGCAATGGTGCGTATGCACTTGGTATGAACAAAGCAGAGACGATTCGTTTTGTGGTTCTCCCTTCTGCGATGCCAGGTATCATCGCTTCGATCCTCCTTGGTGTCTCACGAGCCCTTGGAGAGACCATGATCGTTGTTATGGCAGCAGGTTTAAGACCAAACTTAACGTGGAATCCACTGGAAGATATGACCACCGTCACGGTTAAAATCGTTGAATCGCTTACGGGTGATCAAGAGTTTAACAACCCACTCACCCTCTCAGCCTTTGCGCTGGGTTTGGTGCTTTTTGTGGTGACATTGGTCATTAACATTATCTCGGTCAGTACCATTCGTAAGTTCCATAGAAAATACAAAGTTTCAACGCTTTAAAGGGCAGATATGAAAGAGCAAAACGACAACTATTTTTACATACCACAGATCAAAAGACGTAACCAAAAAGCAGCTCTTTTTAAAGGGGCTACGATTATGGCGATTGTCTTCTCTGTCTCTTTTTTGATCTTCTTTTTGGTGGATTTAGGAAGATCCGGCTATCCCGCTTTTTTTCAAACCTATGTCAAAATGGAAGTCACCATCAATGAAGAGGTTTTGGAAAATCCTTATGTTGCGGTTAAAGGTAAAAACCTTAAAATTATCAGTCGCGCATGGCTAAGAGACATTCCCAATCAAGTCAAACAAAATCCAACATGGATGAATACGACACAAGAACACTGGGTACTCGCCAACTCTGAGGTTGACCAATATGTCAAAGGCAAAGAGTCACGAACCAAGCCAAATGAACGTGCCTATGTGGATGAACTCAAAGAAAAAGGGCTGGTTGAACTGAAGTTTAACACCATTTTTCTCACCACCGGCGATTCAAAAATTCCTGAAAATTCGGGTATCTACTCTTCCATCATTGGAACGGTGATGACCATTATCGTCACGATGTTGATTGCGTTTCCAATTGGCGTTATGACAGCCATTTATCTCGAAGAGTTTGCTCCTGATAATCGTTGGACGCAGATCATTGAGGTGAATATCAACAACCTTGCCGCGATTCCTTCCATTTTGTTTGGTCTTTTAGGCTTGGCAATTTTTATCAACTTCTTTGGGGTTCCAAGGAGTTCACCGTTGGTAGGTGGTATGACCTTGGCACTCATGTGTTTGCCGGTCATCATTGTAAGCTCTAAAGCATCTCTCAAATCGGTTCCTGCAAGCATTCGCCAAGCGGGTTTTGGGCTGGGTCTGACCAAATGGCAGATCGTGCGTGATCATGTTTTACCTTTGGCGATGCCAGGCATTATGACAGGCTCCATCATCTCCATTGCGCATGCTTTGGGTGAGACGGCACCTTTGATTATTGTCGGTATGATCGCATTTGTTCCCGATGCGGCGACGAGTTTTACCGACGCTGCAACCGTGCTTCCTGCACAAATCTTTACATGGGCAGGTATGCCTGAAAAAGCTTACTTGGAGCGTACTGCTGCAGGTATTATCGTTCTTTTAGCGGTACTTCTTTCCATGAATGCCGGCGCCGTGTACCTTAGAAAAAAATTTGAAAGAAAGTGGTAATGACAATGGAAAATGGTTTTATTCACACAACCTTTAACGATCGTGATGAGACTCCTGAGATTGCAGAGAGTATCAAAATAGAGGTCAAAAACCTTGATCTTTTTTACGGCGATAAACAGGCTCTCAATAGCATCAATATGGATGTTTATACGAAAAAAATCACAGCACTCATAGGACCGAGTGGTTGCGGAAAGTCTACTTTTTTACGTTGCATCAACCGTATGAACGATCTCGTTCCCAGCTGTAGAGTAGAAGGGTTCGTTGGCATTGATGGGCACGATGTGTATGACAAAAACATCGACGTCGTTGCGGTTAGAAAACGCGTTGGTATGGTGTTTCAACAACCCAATCCTTTCCCAAAAAGTATCTATGAAAACATCGCGTATGCTCCTTTGATGCATGACATCGTGAAAAAAGGCAAAGAGTGTGACGAGTTGGTCGAGCGAGCACTCAAAGGTGCCAATCTTTGGGAAGAGGTTAAAGATAAACTCAAAGACCCAGGCACGGCACTCTCAGGCGGACAGCAACAACGTTTGTGTATCGCGCGTGCTATTGCGGTTGAGCCCGATGTTATCTTGATGGATGAGCCAACCTCTGCACTTGATCCGATTTCAACCGAGAAGATTGAAAACTTGATGTTGGATCTCAAAAAAAACTACACCATCGTTATCGTCACGCACAACATGCAACAAGCCGCGCGTATCGCAGATTACACCGCATTTTTTCACATGGGCAATCTCATCGAATACAGTGATGCTAAAACACTCTTTGTCAATCCCAAAGAGAAAAAAACAGAAGACTACATTACGGGTCGTTTTGGATAAATAGCGCTTACATTTCATTAGAGTTCTGCAAGAACTTTTTACACGTCTTTAAAGCAAAGCTCTAAAGACTACGTGAACACTGTGTTTTGCTCGGCGCAATGCCCACGCACCTTTGGTGCTTTTTTTTTCTTCTTGCAAAATGAGTTTTGCAAGAAGTCTATTGGCAAGAAGTTAATTTATGTTTACATGTAAAGCGCTTTAAGCTTTACATGTAACGAAGGAATGCACCGTGAATCGTTTCTCTCCCCTCCAACTCCTTCTCTTACTGAGCTTTCTTTTAGCCAGTACCGTGATCGTTCAGTTTTTGCTTCCACACCAAGGTAACTCAGCCCCTGCACTTTATAAAAGTGAAGCGAACATTCATTCCATCAATCCAAGCATCATGAGACTCAAGCTGGACATCAAAGAGTATTTGATGGTGCAAGATGACAAATACCTGCGCGATTTTGACACGGAAGCTGCGAAGTTGGCTGAGACGTTAACGAAGCTTGGCAAAGAGAGTTTGGTTGCAAAAAGCAGTGCGATGCAAAAAGGCATTGGTGCGCTCAGTAGCGATCTTAAAACGTACGAGCAATCGTTTAAAAGGATCGTGGCTCTGGAGAAAGAGAACGCAGGCATTGAAGGTAACGTATTTGCAAAATACAACACGCTTTTAGAAGAGCACCCCAACAAAATTCTTTTTCAATCGTTTATGGATAATGACCCAATGAGCGGTAACAGCGCAGCGTACTTGCTGGATGCTCTGTTAAAATATAAAATTTCAGCCGCCTCTTTTACGCTCAACAACAACGACTTTTTTCTCATTCGCATCAAAGAGCTTAAAGATGAGATCGAAAAGCATGCCAACAAAATTGAAGTGGTTGTGGACAACAAAGAGAGCCTTAAACGCATCAAAATCTTTAAAGAGGCATTTGCGCTTTACGCCCAAGGATTCGAGCAGATCGCACGCAATTCACAGGCAAAAAAAGCCATTTTGACCACGACCTTTGAAGAGCTGCTTCCGCGGATGAATGAAAATGCGGAGACATTGCGTAGCATGGTTGAAAAGGCGCAAACAAGTGAGGGCATGAGTGAACTTGTGGACACATCATGGGTTTCAAAATTTTCGCTGCTTATCTTCTGTATCGTCAGCTTTTGCGCGGGGATGATTACCCTGTTATTTTTCAAACGCAAAGGCGTTTGATCTTTACATGTAACGCTATTTTTGTTTTTGCAAGAGCGCATTGAGCGCATCGGCGAAGGCTCGCTTTTGCTTTTCGCCAATGGCACTAGGTCCTCCTGTGATTTCACCTGCGTCGCGGAGTTCTTGCATTAAATTGCGCATCGCAAGCAAGCTTTTGATGTTGCTTTCATCGTAAATCGTGCCGCGTGGATCAAGCGCAAGCACGCCTTTGCTGACCAGTCTGTCGGCTAAAGGAATGTCCGCGGTGATGACCAGATCATCGCTCACGGCATGCTCGACGATGTAATGATCGGCTTCGTCCGCACCTTGGGAAACGATGATCATGGTTAGCAGTGGTGAGTCTTGGAGTGGTATTTTTTTATTTGCCACAAAATGGGTGGTAATGCCACGCTTAAAGACCGCACGAAGCAAAATCTCTTTAAGCGTGTTGGGAAAAGCATCGGCGTCAACGTAGATCATTGCTTACCTGTTTCTTCTTTTTTCGACGTATTCACGAGGCGCATTGTCTCTGCGACGCGGTTGACCTTGGGGTTTACTGCCACGACCTTGTTGAATGGGCTCTGCTTTAATGTCAGGATTGGGCTCAAACCCTTCGATGATTTCACGTTTAAACTTGCGGTTGATCAGTTTTTCAATGCCTGCAAGGTACTCATGCTCATCGACACACACGAGTGAAATCGCCTCGCCGTTGTTGCCAGCACGCCCTGTTCGTCCGATACGGTGAACATAATCCTCTGCAATATTGGGAAGCTCAAGATTGACCACGTGTGGGAGTTGGTCGATATCCAGACCGCGTGCTGCGATGTCGGTTGCCACCAGCACTTTGACCGAGCCGTTTTTAAAATCAGCGAGCGCTTTGGTTCGGGCACCTTGGCTTTTATTGCCATGAATCGCCGCAGAGCTGATATTGATCTTGGCAAGGTATTCAGAGACTTTGTTTGCATGGTGTTTGGTTCTCGTAAAAACCAAAATTTGCTCCCATTTGTTCTCTTGAATCAGCTTGGCAAGTAGGGCAGTTTTGCGCTTGCAATCGACCATAATGACGCGTTGATTGACCAGTTCACTCGATGTATTGCGACGTGCCACTTCGACAATGACGGGATTTCTCAAGATCGATTCACAGAGTTTTTTGATATCATCCGAATAGGTCGCTGAGAAAAGTAGGTTTTGACGCTTGGTTGGAAGTAACGAAATGACACGACGAATGTCTTTGATAAAGCCCATATCGAGCATACGATCGGCTTCATCGAGGACTAAAGTTTCGATGTGTTTGAGATCAATCGTACCTTGTGAGACGTGGTCTAACAAACGACCTGGTGTTGCGACCAAAATGTCGATGCCAGCACGTAACATCTGAATCTGAGGGTTGATACTCACCCCTCCAAAGATAACCGCACTTTTATACGGAAGGTATTTGCCATACGCTTTAACGCTCTCTTGCACTTGTGCGGCAAGTTCACGTGTTGGGGTGAGAATGAGCACGCGAAGAAGCGGTTTGCCTTTAGCGTGAGGTTTTTGGGAGAGAAGCTCTAAAATAGGAAGCGTAAAGCCTGCGGTTTTTCCGGTTCCCGTTTGCGCACCTGCAAGCATGTCGCGACCTTCTAAAATGGAAGGAATCGCTTTTTCTTGTACGGGTGTTGGGGTCGTATAGCCTTCATCGTGAATCGCTTTTAAAAGCGCAGGGCTGAGTTTTAAATCTGAAAATAACATAAATTTTTGGTTTCCTTTTGGGTTGTTCATAGTGTCACAGGAGATGATCTTAACAGAGTTTTACATGTAAACATTGCCTAGTCAAAACTAGGGATAAAATAGAGAGAAGACCTCGTACCTGACGTATGAGACCTTCAAAAACTACAGCAGCATTCCTCGAATCATAAAGTAGAAAATAGCGGCTAAAAGGGCAGAAGCAGGAACGGTAATGAGCCATGCTGCGAGGATCATTTTAAGAGCAGAGCGTTTCACCAGTTCATGCTTTCGAACGGCTTTAAGCGCTTTTTTCTCGACCTTACTGAGCTCCAACTCCCCTTCATAGATATGGCTAATAATAGCCTTTTCTTCATTAATTTTACCCATGAGTGTTTTGACTAAAATAGGATCGACTTTTTTGAGTTTGCCAAGCGATTCAAGTGAGTGCTTGTACTCTTCAAGTTTTTGCATCTCATCATCAAGCTTGTGTTGCTTCAACTCCTCTTCGGTCAGCTTGGTATGATCTCTTAACAAGTATTCACGTAAAAAGCCTACGCCAAAAACAGCGCCGACGGCAATGTGAGTTGAGCTAACCGGCAGTCCCATTTGTGAAGCGATGATGACGGTGAGGGCTGCTGACATTGCGACACAAAACGCGCGGATTTGATCAAGCTCCGTGATCTCACTGCCAACGGTTTTAATCAGTCGTGGTCCATACAACCCAAGTCCCACAACGATACCCGATGCACCAAGGAGCATGACCCAGATGGGAATTCCCGCAGCGGAGGAGATATGTCCCGTTGTCAGCGCATCGTAAATGCCTGCTAAGGGTCCAACAGCGTTGGCGACATCGTTTGCTCCATGCGCAAAGCTTAAAAGAGCTGCAGAGAAGATGAGGGGAATGTTAAAATATTTATTGACGGAGGCGCGGGTGCTCTCAAGTTTATCTGTCTTTTTAATGGAGGCTTTAACGGCAAAATAGGTCATAATAGCAAGCACAAAACTGATGGCAGAGGCTGTAATAAAATCAACTTTAATCAGTTGCTTAGCCCCTTTGAGAATGATATAAGTGCCAAAAGACCAGGTCATAATGGCGATCATCCAGGGCACCACTTTTTGCGCCGCTTCTTGCATATTGTCTTGGTAAATAACACGTTGCTTAAGAAAATAGAGAAAGCCTGCTGCTACAATGCCACCAAGAAAGGGGGAGATCATCCAGCTAAAGACAATTTCGCCCATTTTTGCCCAGTTGACAACATCAAATCCCGCTGCGGCAATACCAGCGCCGGCAACACCCCCGACAATCGCATGCGTGGTCGAAACAGGTGCACCAAAAGCGGTGGCAAGGTTCAACCAGATAGCTCCTGCGAGTAACGCCGCCATCATAAGCCAAATAAAGGTGTTCGTATCTTGAATCATCTTAGGATCAATGATGCCATTTTTAATGGTTCCCACAACATCTCCACCTGCGATGAGCGAGCCTGCTGCTTCAAAAATAGCTGCGATGATGACCGCACCAAAAATGGTAATTGCTTGCGCGCCAACAGCGGGGCTCACGTTGTTGGCAACATCATTCGCCCCAATATTGATCGCCATATAGCCACCAAAAATAGCGGTGATGATAAGAATATTTTTGTTGGGAAGGTCATTGGAAAGGGTGGAAACATACCAGATAACGAGGAGAATAAACGTGATAGCACCGATAAGTTTGATGAGGTCATTGAGCCCAAATCCCTCTGCTTTTTGAACATCTTTGATGGATTTTAACTCCATACATTTCCTTTTTGTAATCAATCTGTAATGATTTTATTGTAGCTGGGAAATGTAGTATAAGTTCACTTTAAATCTACTAAAGATTCTGAGTGTTGGACTAGCTCATGTGTTTAAGTTGTTGCCTTAAGTCTACCAAAAGGGCATTTTGACGCATGGAGACGTACTCTTTTAGTTTGGATTTCATAAATGGATTTGCTTGGAGATTGATGACAATGGTTTCGTTGATAATGCTAAAAATGGTCGCTTTGGCGGAAACCATCGTTAAAAAGCCTTTTTCACTGGGAATATGAAAGGCGATGTCAAACTCTTTTTCCACAAAATCTTGGTGAATGATTTTTTCAATAGCGTCAAGCTTTACATGTAAAACCACAGAGCTCTCCGAAATTGTATCGAGCGTGCCATCGATGAACTTGATTTTGTTGATCAAAAGGGTTGCATTGATCGGTTTTTGAGGTTGCACTCTGATATAGCTTCGATCCAGTGGCGAAGCATCTAAAAACTCCAAATTGGCAAGCACGACCAGGGTTTTAGAAGGATCGACTTTGATGATTTTGGCTTTGATGATGCTTGGGATTTTGTCGTGTTGAATAAAGGTAAAACTCTCTTTCGTGTAGTAGAAGATTTTGGGCGTCATGACCTTGATCTGCGCGATGCCTTCATCAAACTTAGCAATCGTTGCGACCTCTTTGATGGGAATACCGTTGTAAAGATTGTGCAAGGTGACGGTATTTTCTTTGCGTAAAATGGAGGCTAAGACATCATTTTTATTTTGTGTCTCGTAAAAGTCAAAATCCAACGTGCCATAAAAGATCTTTTTACGGGTGGAAAGGCGTGACATGACGTAGTATTTATCAAGGCGGTCTAAAAGTGATTTGTAGCTATCGCTCGCATCAAACAAGGTGAGTCCCATGTGTTTGATTTCGAGTTTGAAATTTTGTTTGATGGCGTGTTCTAACTTTTTGAGCACCTTTTTGGCATGGTGAATTTTAATGTCGCGCAAAACGATCAAAAAGGTGTCCACCCCTTGCTGCAACAATGTGTGAAAGCCAAGTTCAGTGTGAATAAACGCGATGAGATCTTTGAAGAAAAAGCCATCTTCCAAGTCGACTTCAAATCCAAACTTTACAATCGAAAAAGAGCTTTGGTGCATTTTGGCATAGGCGATATTCGCCTCGATGATACCACGATTCAAATAGGTATTGATGGATTCGTAGCGGCTGGTCATAGCAACTCCTGGTTTAATGATCTAGGATCAACAAGCTAAATCGGCAATCGTTGAGAATTTTGTTGGGCAGCTCTTTTTCTTAACCTTGTATAGATGAAAAAGGCGTTAAGATTATACTTAAATTGACAAACAAATGTGAGAAAAATGATGAGCCAGAAATTTGAAAATGATTTAAGACGATTTTACGATCTTTTAGGTGAGCGCCAAAGGGAGCTTGGGAATTACTTTAGTATTGTGGAGTCACAAACGTACGATAAACGCATGGAAGCGTTTATCGACACGTTTTTACAGAGCGTTGAGCTTTCGTTGATTCGCGAAAACAGGGTTGCAGCCCTCACACGTCTGATCAACCTTCGGGATGAACAGCTGGTACAAGCGTTGGAAAAAGAGGGAAAAGATGAGGTTTTCATCACGCAAGCAAAAGAGAAAGCCTATCTTTGGGTGAGTGAATTTTACCTCAAAGCGCACGGTGAACTCTTGACGCTTGTCGATAAAGAGTGGCTCTTTTCACCGTTTTACCGACGCATGTTGCGTGGTGTTCATGAAGTAGGGCTAGCACTTAGCACATGGCAATCGTCGTGGAATGAGCACATCATCAACACGATCAATCCTCTTTTGGAACTGGAATACGCCAAAGACCAAGAAGCGATCGCGCAGATGTTACATGTAAACGGCTTGCTCGACCCAGCCCCCAATGGCGAAGATGGCGATCGGTCGTATTCAGTGCTTGAAAAAGTGGAGGGCGGTTATATCGCAAAAGCTTATGCAACGGCGTTTGCAAAAGAAGTTCAGCAGGTGAGAAATGCATTGCAGAGTTTATGCGACGACCTGTCCGAAATGGACGATCCTGATTGGGATCACAAAACGTTTTACATTGATTATTTTAGAGCGCTTGATGAGGCATTTGGCGAAGAAGAGCGCAGTGAACTGATCGCCAAATGGGCGGAAGTGGATCGCAGATGGATGAAAATCACCACGCCGATTCAGATCGGTCATCCTTTGGAATACTACGAAGATCACTACAAAAAAGCGGTCGCTTTGGAGTGGGATGTGAGAGTCTCCAACCCTGAAAACAAAGGGGCGTATGGCACGTTTGATCGCATTCTTAAAATGTTTACCACCTTGTTTGATCAAAACGGTCAAAATGCGTTACATGTAAAAGAGAATGTCCTCTCAAACCTCAAGCGCGTTCAACTCTACATCGGGCGTCCAGCACTCTTTTATGCCGCAGAATTTAACGGACTTTTCTCCGCGCAAGTGGTTCCCAATGACGAAACGGTTAGTCAAGAACTGGGCAAAAAGATCTTTGCCTTTTCCGATAATATTTTAGATTCTCTGCGTGCCAAACCCTTTTTAAAAATCAACCAACAGGTTTTTGGAAAAGCGTTTATGGACGCGGAACGGGAGATCATCTTTCATCAAGCGCCTCTATGGCATCAAGTCTATGAAGTGAGCACGATCGGGCATGAGTTCGGGCACATCTTGTGGATGGATCACGATACGGAAGCGCGCATGAACCAAAGTGGCGTGTTTAAAAATATCGAAGAGTTTAAAGCCACGACGGGCGGACTGGTTGCCTTTTTTATGAATGAAGATGAGCACTTAAAAACAGCACTCTTGCGCGATCTTATTAAGCGTTCGGTGGGGCTCATTGGGTGGATGAAAACGGGTGAAGTTGAACCTTATTATTGTGAAGGGTTGATTCATCTCTCAGGACTTTTTGAGTGTGGTGTGTTGAAATTTGAGGGGACATTGCAGATCGATTTGAGTGATTCAGCGTATGAAAGAGTTAAAGCGTGGTATCTTAAAACCTATACAGCGTTGTTGCGTCATTATCTTTCCAAAACCGATGCGAAGCTTTTTTTAGAGCAGTATGCCACTAAAAACGAAGGACTTTACATGCCTAATGTGTTACATGTAAAACAGTTTGTGGACTATTATTGGGCGTTGCACCAAAGCATGGGACGCGACATTGATGAGAGTGTGCAGCGAGGCGAATGGCAGGTGTGAAAAAATACTTGGGATAGGGCAACGAATTTAATAGGTAAGTGCTATAATTCGTGTTCTATTTTGAGTGGGAGAAGACAAGTGGACGCACGGAAAATCACAAAGGTATTGATCGCCAATCGCGGTGAAATCGCGCTTAGGGTCATTAGGGCATGTAAAGAGTTGGAGATTAAGAGTGTGTGTGTTTTTTCAACGATTGATGCAAATGGTGTTTGGGTCCGCAAAGCAGATGAGAGTTATCTGCTCAAGGGCGATCCCATTCAGGTTTATCTGGATTATAAAAATATCGTAGCACTTGCCATCGAGGTTGGCGCAGACGCGATTCATCCAGGATACGGATTTTTGTCTGAAAATGCTGATTTTGCGCAGTATTGTATCGATCATGACATTGCTTTCATTGGTCCAAAGCCAGAGCATATCGCCCTTTTTGGTGACAAAATGGCATCCAAAATTGCGATGAAAGCCGTAGGTGTTCCCGTTCTTGGTGGTACCGATCAGCCCATTCTTGAAATCGATGCCGCGATTCGTGTGGCACGTGAGATTGGCTTTCCTGTCATTATTAAAGCAGCGTTTGGTGGTGGTGGAAAAGGGATGCGAATTGTCAAAAAAGAGGAAGAGTTTGGCGCGATGTTTGAAGCCGCAACCAAAGAGGCAGAGCGCTTTTTTGGCAGGGGCGATGCGTTTATTGAAAAATACGTGCAAAATCCTCGCCACATTGAAGTGCAAGTCATGGCAGATAAATGTGGCAATGTGATTCACTTAGGCGAGCGCGACTGTTCGATTCAAAGGCGTCATCAAAAAGTGGTGGAGATCGCTCCGAGTCCTAGACTGAACCCCAAAGTGCGCAATGAACTCCTTCGCGCGTCTAAAAAAGCGATGTTTAAACTAGGCTACGAGAGCGTTGGAACGCTGGAGTATCTGGTCGATGAAGACGATAACTTCTTCTTTATCGAGATGAACACGCGGGTTCAAGTGGAGCACACGATCACTGAGGCGATTACGGGCATCGACATCGTTCAAAGTATGATCCGCATTGCGGAGGGTGAACCACTTCCTACGATGCAAGAAGATATCAAGTTTCGAGGCTACGCAATTGAGTGTCGTATCAACGCGGAAGACCCCAAAAATGGCTTTATCCCCTCTTCGGGTCGCATTACGACCTATCTCTCTCCTGGCGGTCCTGGTGTAAGACTTGATGCCATTGGTTTTAAAGATTATGTGGTTCCGACCAACTATGATTCTATGATTGGAAAGCTCATTGTTGTGGGCATTGACTGGGATGGCGTGGTGCGCAAAGCCAGACGTGCTTTGGATGAATTTATCATCTCAGGCATTCCAACCAACATTCCACTGCATCGTCAAATTGTGCGGGACGAAGATTTTAAAAATGGTATCTTTAACACGACGTATCTTGATAAAAAACTTCCAACCTTTACCTTAGACGCGATCCATGACATCGAAGAAGATGAGATCAAACATGAGCACATCGCGGCGATTGTGGCGGCACTTAAAAATCAAGGGTTGTAAGATCATCTCTTAAAGAGGGGTGCTTTGGCATTCCTCTTTACATGTAAGGCTTAATCCATGCAAACGATCTCGCTTTTTAACCTGCTTTACCTGCTTCCACCGCTTGGTTTGGTTGCTTTTTTCTATTACCGTTGGGTAGGAGACAAAACAGAGATTGCTGTTGCAACGCTTCGCATGAGTGTTCAGCTTATTCTCATTGGCTATGTGCTGACTTCACTTTTTAGCACCAACTCCCTGTGGCTTTTAGCCCTTTTGATCGCGGTCATGCTCATTGTGGCGTCACTGATTGCGAGGCGCAATATTCACGCTCAAACTTTTCAAAGCTACTTGGTCATTTTGGTAAGCATCACTGTGGGTGGAACGCTCAGCCTTGCTCTTGTGTTAGGCGGCGTTTTGGAGCTTACAAACCCACTCGATCCGCGCTATGTCATTCCTCTAGCAGGTATGATCTATGCCAATGCGATGAATGCGATCTCTTTGTGTGCGGAGCGTTATGACAAGGAGCGTGAGCATCACAGCATGGAAAAAGCGCGCGCTATCGCGTTTAAAGCTTCGATGATTCCTCAGATCAATTCGTTTCTAGCCGTCGGTTTTGTCTCGTTGCCAGGCATGATGACGGGACAAATTCTCTCAGGTGTCAACCCTCTCATTGCGGTGCGCTACCAAATTGTCGTGATGGCGATGATTTTGAGCAGTGGTGCGATCAGCGCGATTTTGTACCTTCTGTATCAAACGCGCACACAAGGTGACGTTTAATTTCTTCGTCATTTTTGTCACACTTTTGGTTGCACGTAAGGCGGCATGTGTTACACTTTTAAAGCCTCTCAAATGAATTGACTAAGGGTCTATCATGCAGCTTCGATCTCATTTTGTGTATGGAATTAGTGTCATTATTTTAGGATTAACTTCTCTTATAGGGAGCGACATTTCACTCTACGCCGTCCCCAATCCGCCGTTTAGTTTTCGTGACAAAGGTGCTATTAAAGGCTTAAGTATTGATCTTTTGGAAGCGAGTCTTGTCTCGTTACGACCCCAATTTTCCCAAGACGAGATTGAATTTGATGCGTGGAATAAAATGTACGATGAAGCCCTCAAACATCCCAGATCTTACTTGGTCACCGCAGTGAAGCTTAAAGAGAGAGAACCTCTTTTTTACTGGCTAGGACCTGTGGCAACGGTGAAACTTGCGGTGATTACCAAACGCGGAATGGATCTGCCCAAGGGAAAAACGACGTTAGAGATTTTACGCCCGCTTCGCATTGTGACGATTAAAGAGACTTCATCTGAAAAAGTGCTTTTTCAAGAGATTGGCGAAAAGCATGGTCTGAACATTACCCGCGTTTCAACACCGATTCAGGGCTATAAAATGTTGGAGTATGGCAGAGTTGACGCACTTGTGTATACCGATGTTCCGTTTGTGTACCATCTGATCAGTGAAAATCAAGATGTTGCGCAGTACCGCTTGGCGCATATCATTTTAAACACCGATTATTATATCTGCGTGGGTAAAGAGATTCCTAAAGAGCAGATGAGCATCATGCAAGCGCAGCTAAACCGTCTTAAAGAGCCTGATGGTAAAGGTTCAAGCATGTATGAGCGTATTGTCTCACACTACCTCAAAGGTGCTGTGCTTCAGCCTTAAAAATTCACCCAAACTTCACGATTTTACCCTATAATACGCAAAATTATTTGAAAGAGGCGGCTATTATGCATCGTTTACTTTGGGTCTGTATCGCTCTGTTGTTTGCAGGATGCGGTCCTCGTTATGTCATTAAAAATGAGTACATTCCTCCTGCCTCATCGCGCTCGCAACCCTGCCTCAATAACTGTTCGCTGATTCGCCAAGGGTGTCAAGATCAGTGTCAACAAAATTATCAGTATTGTCTTGATGATGCGTATGGCAAAGCCAAAGCCGTTGAAATGGATGAACAAAGAGCGTACGAGATGGCATACAGTCGCTACCAAATGGACATGATGCGTTTTGAGATGGACTTGAGGCATTGGCAGAGGGATTATTACGATTACAGTCGCGACTTGAGCCATTTTCAAAGGCAGTGTGAACAAAACAAAGATCCCAATGCGTGTAAAAGACGCGATGAATTACGTCGCTATATGAACCGTCTCAACCACGACCGTCCTCGTGAGCCTTGGGTTCCTACGCGTCCAACGTTTGAGCAGATTTTGGTCAATCAACAAAGTTTTTGCACAACCAATTGTGGGTGTGACCAACACTATGACACCTGTTTTGTAGGGTGTGGTGGACAAGTCATCCCGCATAAAATCTGCGTGGAAAACTGCGACTAGCGCTTTTACATGTAATGTTTTAGTAATCGCTTTGGTGTATGATTTGCCCATCAACACAGAGGAATCATACACGATGTTCAATGACAAATGGCAAAAATTGGTCGAAGTGGCGGATTTTGCTTTTCAGCCCATTGTCAATATTTACACGGGCAAACTCTACGCCGTTGAAGCCTTGATACGCAATTACGAACCTGCTGGATTTACGACGATTGACTGCATTTTTGACACGGCTTACAGTGAGAAAGCACTCTATATGATTGATGTGAAATTGCGTGAAAAAGCGATTCACAAATTTTCATTACTGCCCTTTTCCAAACACATTAAACTTTTTTATAACCTAGACAATCGCATCACGATGATGCCTGATTTTAAATCGGGTTACACGTGCGAACTGCTCTCCACCTACGAGATGGACACGTCCAATATCTGCTTTGAACTCTCCGAAAAACACCAAGTGGGCATGTATGCTGGGGTTGATAAACTCGTGCTAAACCTCTATAAACAGCAAGGCTATAAGATGGCGATTGACGACTTTGGTGTCGGCTTCTCAGGGCTTCAAATGCTCTTTAATGCCGATCCAAATTTCATCAAAATCGACCGTTTTTTTATCAGCGAAATCCACCTCAGTAAAAAGAAGAAACTCTTCGTCAGCTCCATCGTTCAAATCGCCCAAGCGATGGGAATTTTCACGATTGCCGAGGGCGTAGAGTGCGAAGAGGAGTATGTCGAGTGTAAGAAGCTTGGGTGTAATATGGTGCAAGGCTATTTCGTGCAAAGACCAACACTCAATGTTCTGGAAATCGTTCCTTCGTACGAACATCTCAAGATGGTTTCTCAAAATGACAAACGTAAAAGTGGTAAGATCGCCAACATTGATAAATACCTACAAAAGAGTCACACGGTTTTTATTGATTCGCACATCAACGAGGTTTATGATGTGCTTAAAAGTGATAAAAAGATCCATTTCGTGCCGGTGCTTGCACGCGATCTCACACCGCTTGGCATCATTAAAGATACGGATATTAAAGCCTACATCTACTCCAATTACGGCAAAGCATTGCTTTATAATATGACGCAAGGAAGCCTTAAAAAGATCATTTCACATTGTGGGCGAGCCGACATCAACGACCCGATTGAAAAAATTCTCAAAATTTACGCGTTTGATGATGATAATGACGCGATTTTGATCACCGAAAATGAAAAATACGTGGGCTTTTTGAGCTCCAAAGTGCTTCTGGATATTGTCAATGAAAAAAATATTGTCGATGCCAAAGATCAAAATCCGCTCACAGGACTTTCAGGTAACCGCATCATTAACGAGTTTGTCGCCAATGCAGTCGACGGTAAAGAAAAAGTGATGATGGCGTACTTTGACTTTGATAATTTTAAACCCTTTAACGACTACTACGGCTTTCGCAAAGGAGACCGCGCCATTACACTTTTTGCCGACATTCTGCGAAGCTCCGTTGGCTTTGATGAGTGCTTGGTCGGACACGTTGGTGGCGATGATTTTTTCCTTGGTTGGAGCCTCAAAGATGATGATAGCTTTGAGAAAGTCTATAGCATTATTTTAGAAATCGTGAGTAAATTTGCAGAGGACATCAAGAGTTTTTACTGCGAACAAGGGTTAAGTACGGGGTACATTATGGCAAAAAATCGCGATGGTGTGATTCAGCAATTTCCTTTGATGACGGTCAGTGCTGCGGTTATTTGCCATGGATTCGGCTACCAGCACGATCTGGATGATAACGAACTCAATGAAATCTTTGGCGTCCTAAAAAAGAGTGCTAAATCTTCACCGACACATATCGCGTGTGTGGATTTGGGTGTGATTAAGCATTAGAAATCGTTACATGTAAAGATGGTTGACAATTCATTTGAGGTGCGTTAGAATAGTCTTTTTTGATAAGGATACGCTATGGCAAACCCACTTTCTCTCTTTGAGCATCTGTCTATTTTATACGCTGAAGATGAAGCGAGTTTACGTAAAAGCGTGGCACAAACCTTGGAGCTTTTTTTCGACAAAGTCATCGAAGCGGGAGATGGCGAAGAGGCACTGGAGCTCTTTTTTGAACACAACCCTGACATCTTGCTTTTAGATATTTGCATGCCAAAATGCGACGGGCTCAAACTGCTTAAAGAGATTCGAAAGTCGCATAAGCGCGTCCCCGTGATCATTATGAGTGCGCATGCAGAACCTACTTATTTCCAACAATCCATTGAGCTCAATATCTGTAAATACCTTCTCAAACCCTTTTCCAAAGAGAGCTTTTTAGATGCCCTTAAAACCTGTGCCGAGTGGATGTACGAATGGGGTGAAGGCGGTTTAATCAAAGCGGGGAGTGACCTTTTCTATGACCCAGAAGGGGGAACGCTGATCAATGAAGGGGTATCGTTTGTGCTCACCAAAAAAGAGCGTCTTTTATTTGAGTATCTGCTGCGTCAAAAAAATCGTGTGATCTCGTTTGACGCGCTTGAAGAGGCGATTTGGGCAGGAGAGGGCGGAAGTAAGGAAGCGCTTAAAGCGCTTGTGAAAGAGCTTCGCAAAAAACTGACCAAAGAGAGCATCGAAAATGTCTTTGGCATCGGATACAAACTTGTCTTACATTAAAGCGCTCTCGACGCCTTCGACCAAAACCAAAACGATGATCTTCGTATTGATGCTATTTCTAGCGATGGCGACGCTGTTTGGCTGGATGCGCTATTTGGATGTGAGAGATGGCATTGAAAAGTCGCGTAAAGATTATGCGGCGCAAATTCACAGCATTTATGCGATGACGCTGAAGCGCACGAGTGCTTTTTACCTTAATCGCGCCTACGCCAATCTTGATT
Organism: Sulfurospirillum multivorans DSM 12446; assembly: GCF_000568815.1. Lineage (NCBI taxonomy): Bacteria > Pseudomonadati > Campylobacterota > Epsilonproteobacteria > Campylobacterales > Sulfurospirillaceae > Sulfurospirillum > Sulfurospirillum multivorans. Next base: position 2,478,963 of record NZ_CP007201.1, on the reverse strand, counting down.
CATACGGCATTAAAGAAGCACTTGAGCAGAAAAACATCGCGCAACTTACGGGACTTTCAAGCTTTCGCTGGAACGTGTTGAAACAAGAAAATCCTTATCTGCTGGGGATTCGTTTTTACGATGAAAACTTGATGCTTCTTGCGTACCTTGGCAAAGAACCTAAACACGAAGAGATCGAGCAAAGTGGCGAAGTTCCTAGTGAGCCTAAAATAGGCTTTTTCTTCTCCAAACATTACGCTGCGTATCATATTATGGTGCCAGTCATCGTGCATGAAAAAGTCATCGGAATGCTTGAGTTTGCGATTGCCCCTGAGTTTTTTCTCAATGAGGTCGAAGAGTTCTCCAACCTCAAAGGCTATATTCTCTTTAAAGGCGAGGCGTTTGTTCCTCCTGATGAGGCGCTTTTAGGCATTAGTCTTCACGATGGCGAGATTTCTCAAAATAAGAAAAGTACCTACATTACGCATGTCATTACGCTTAAGGGGTTGATTCGCGATGATTTAGCTCAGTTGATCTTCTTTCAAGACATCAGCGATCAGCAGCAAAAGCTTTTAGATGCGGTCTATGCAGCCTTTTTTGTGGCGATGAGTATGATGGCTGTTCTTCTCATCATACTCAATTATGGTTTTAATGTTTTGATCTTACGCCTCGAAAAGAGTGAAGCCAGCCTCAAAGAGCTCAACCATACGCTCGAAGATCGCGTCAATGAAGAGATCAAAGGGCGCATGGAAAATGAGCAAATCTTGATGCACCAAAGCAGGCTTGCGAGCATGGGCGAGATGATCGGCAATATCGCGCATCAATGGCGACAGCCTCTGAGTGAACTGGGTGCAACGCTTATGAATCTGCAAATCCTTTGGGAAAAACAGAAACTCACGACAGCGATTTTTGAGGATCGCATTCAGCGCTCGGAAGGGTTGATCGCGTATATGTCCAAAACGATTGATGATTTTCGTAACTTCTTTGCGAGTGAAACAAAGAAAGAGCGTTACCGTGTCAGCGAGGCGATTCATAAATCGCTGGAACTGATCGAATCTGCTTTGAAAAATCATCACATCAAATTGATCTTAGAGCTTGAACATAGCTGTGAAGTGGAGGGCTATCCGAGTCAATTTGCCCAAGTGATGTTAAACATTATCAGCAATGCCAAAGATACGCTTTTAGAGCGTTCTATCAGTGATCCGACGATCTGGATCAGTCTTACATGTAAAGAGGGCAAAACGTTGATTTGCATTGCGGATAATGGCGGTGGCATCGCATTAGAGCCGATCGAAAAAATCTTTGAGCCTTATGTGAGTACCAAACATGCCAAGAGTGGGACGGGCATTGGACTTTACATGAGCAAAACCATCATCGAAAAAAATGCGAATGGCATTTTACGCGCGTACAATAGCGATAAAGGCGCTGTATTTGAGATCATCCTCTAAGGCTTTCTCCCTAGTTTCTCTCTTGTGATTGTTATGATTGCTTTTGGAATAGACCAAAAGGAGTTATGATGGATGAGAAAGAGCTGCAACAAGGCCGCAGAGGGTTTGTTAAAAAAACAACCGCTCTTATAGGTGCTGCTGTATTAACTGCCCCTAGTGCCAACGCCATAAGCCTTACCAATCCTGGACGAGAAAGTGGCGATGCACGCTACATCGGACAAGAGGGTAAGCGCTTTGGAATGGTGATTGATCTGCGCAAATGCGTTGGCTGCCAAGCCTGCACGAGTGCCTGCAAAAGCGAAAACAGAGTCCCCAAAGAGAAATTTAGAACCTATGTGCCTGAGTATGAATTAGGCTCTTATCCTAATGTGCATAAGGCGTTTTTGCCCCAACTTTGTAACCATTGCGCGGAACCTTCCTGTGTGAGTGTTTGCCCTACAGGTGCGACGTTTGCGCGCAAAGATGGCATTGTCGTTGTCGACAGTGAAGTGTGCTGGGGCTGTGGATACTGCATCAACGCCTGCCCTTATGACAAACGCTATTTCAATCCGATCACCAATGTTGCTGATAAATGCACGCTGTGCGCACACAGAGTCGATCATGGCTTATTGCCTGCGTGTGTGGAAAGCTGTGTGGGAGGAGCGCGTGTTTTTGGTGATTTTAATGACCCGCACTCGGCTGTTTCCAAACTACTGGCAAGCTTTCCAACGACGGTTTTAAAACCTGCTAGTGGAACCAAACCACGCGTTTTTTACATAGCGCTCAGTGGCGAAATTCAAGGTTTGCCGTATTCACCAAGAGTATTAGACGATATGGCACGAAAAATCGATGGAATGGCTACACACGAGTGGTCAGGAAAAGGAGAATAAGATGGACTTTGGAACACTACTGCATACGATTTCGAGCATAACGCCTGATCGCCCTTGGGGCATTGATATTCCCAACTATTTTTGGTTTACGGGAAGCTCTGCGGCGGCGTTTATTATCTCCAGTTTTGCCCATGTTTTTGGCATGAAAGAGTACAAACCCATCGCGGGATTTTCGCTTCTTTTAGCCTTTGTGTTGCTCGTTGCAGCGCCCATGAACTTGATCGATGATCTTCGCCAACCAGGGCGCATCATCAACTTCTTCTTCTATGGCTGGGAGAATTTCCCTACCTCTCCGATGAAATGGGGTGTGTTGTTATTGATCGCGTATCCTTTATTGATTTTGGTTGAAGCTTTAGTGCTCTACCGCCCTTACTTTTGGTTTTCAAAAGGGATGGTGAGAAGCCAAGAACAGGTCGAAAAAGACCACCATTTAGGCGTTATTTTAGGTGCGATTGGTATACCATTGGCTCTGAGCGTACACGGCTACACGGGTTATATTTTAGGGGCTGTGCATGCGATACCTCTGTTTCATACACCACTCATGCCTATTTTATTTTTAGCTTCGGCGATGGTTTCTGGAACGGGCTTGCTCATCATTTTACTGCCGATTTTTCAAAAATTCTTTACGGATTTTAAACGCGTAGACATGGATATGATGCAACGTCTTGCACGCCTTTTAGCGTGGTTTATTGTGATCGATCTTGTGATTCGCTTCTTCTGGCTGACTTTTGCCATTACGTTTAACGGTGAAGAAAAATACGCGCTCAAACTCTTTTTTGGTGAAAATTTTTGGGAAGTGTTGATCGTTGATTATGTCATTTGTCTTTTGGTGCCGATGATCATCGGGTTTACAAACTATTTTGCACGCTCGTTCAAATGGGTTTTGTTTGGAGGCATTCTCTCCGCCATTGGTGTGTGGATTTTTCGTTGGAACACGGTTATTGGCGGTCAAAGCATTGGCAAAACGACACCATTTTTACTTGAATACCATCCGCATTTTTCAGGGTTTGATAGCATCGTATCGGTACTCTCCAACTGGAGTTTGTTGATCGCGTTGATCGCGTTGGTAATGGTGCTTTTCCCTTGGGATAAAGAGATGGCAAATTATTATGTTAAACAAGGGGAGCGATAATCATGGAAACATCACGCAGAAATTTTTTGATCGGAACGAGCATCGTCGCAGGAAGTGCCGCGGTGGGTGGGTATCATGAGACACTTGGAAAAGCGATCACGATGCAGCGAAGAGGTGAAAAAGCCAAAGATGCGATTTATGGCAATGCACCGCTTACGGAAATCACACAAAAAGAGGGTGTCATCACGCATTCAAACGATTTTGTAGTCAAACCAAGTGTCTGCAATGGCTGTACAACCTTCTGTTCCGTACGCGTCAAAATCGATGCGAAAAGTGGCGAAGTGGTACGTGTTTTTGGAAATCCGTACAGTTTGCTCTCCAGTGACCCGTGGTTACCCTACAAAACACCATTGGAAGAGAGCTTTAAAGCGACGTCAGGTTGGAAAGAGAGTGGGCTAGAGATGCGCTCAACGGCATGTTCACGCGGTAATCTCGTCTATGAAAAACTCAAAGATCCTTTCCGTGTAACAACACCACTCAAACGTGTGGGCAAACGTGGCGAAGATAAATGGGTGAGCATTTCCATCGAACAGCTTATTAAAGAGATCAGCGAAGGGGGCAATCTCTTTGGTGAAGGCGAAGTGCAAGGACTTAAAGCATTCGCCGATACCAAAACCTTGATCGATGCGCAAAATCCAGATTACGGTCCTCTTGCCAATAAACTCTGTGTTTTAGGAACGGCGGATGAAGGGCGTCAAAACTACATGGTACACCGTTTTGTTCAAAGCTTTGGCACGGTCAATTTTATGGGGCATACCTCTATCTGTGGGCTCTCGATGAGGGCTGGAGAAGCAGCGTACTTGGATGATTTTGCAAGTTCTCCCCACATGAAGCCCGATTTTGAACATTGCGAGTTTTTACTCAGCATTGGAACCGCTCCTGCGCAAGCAGGCAACCCTTTTAAACGTCAAGCGAAACTGCTTGCCAAAGGACGTACAAGTGGAGCGCTTCGTTATGTGATCGTAACACCTATTTTAACCAACAGCGATTCGATTGCGGTAGGGGATCGGTCACGTTGGTTGCCGATCAAACCCAGTGGTGATTTGGCGTTGGTGATGGGAATGATTCGCGTGATTATTGAAGAAGAGCGCTACTTAAAAGCGTATCTTGCTATCCCAAGCGATGCTGCTCAAAAAACATTGAACGAGGTGAGTTTTACCAATGCGTCGCATCTTGTCATTATGGATGGGGCGAAAAAAGGTGAAATTTTAGTGGATGCTACTAAAGCGGTTCATGTGATTGATAAAGCCGATGGACTGCTTAAAAATGCCGCTAATGTTTTGGAAGCTGACATCTTGTATGAAGGCGAAGTAAGCCTAGAAGGTGTGAAGTACACGGTTAAAAGCTCTTTTGTGCTCCTTAAAGAAGCGGCGTTTGAACACTCTCTTGATTTTTATGCCAAAGAGAGTGGGGTCGATGCACAAACGATTCTAGAACTTGCCCGTGAATTTACCTCTTATGGCAGAAGTGTTGGGGTGGATTGTCACGGTGGGACGATGCACTCGACAGGATTTTATACGACCTATGCCATTATGATGCTAGGAGCCCTTGTGGGCAATCTCAACCATAAAGGCGGCATGAGTGTCGGCGGAGGAAAATTTAAAGATTTCAATGGCGCATGTTACAATCTTCTAGCCTATGCCGGTAAGCAAAAACCTTTTGGCGTCCGCATCGATAGAGCTCGAATGGCGTATGAAAAAAGTAGTGAATACAGACGTAAAGTGGAACAAGGCGTCAATCCTTACCCTGCCAAAGATGCGTGGTTTCCTTTTAGCCCTGCCATTGAATCTGAGGTCATTAACAGCAGTGCCAACGCGTACCCGTATAAACTAGGAGCGCTGATTAGTTGGAATGCAAATTTTGTCTATGGACAAAGCGGGAGTGAGCATCTTTTACCACTGCTGAAAGACCCTGACAAGGCGATTCCTCTTTTTGTTGCGATTGATCCGTTTATCAATGAAACCAGTCGCTATGCGGACTATATCGTGCCCGATTCGGTGTTGTATGAGACATGGGGCGTGCTGTCTCCTTGGGCAGGGCATTTGACCAAAACAACGCATGTTCGTTATCCGATTTTAAAGTCGCCGAATGCGACATTTGCCAACGGTGAGCCTATCAGTATGGACAGCTTTATGATCGAGCTTGGAAAAGCTTTGGGATTAGCTGGCTTTGGCAAAAATGCGATTAGCGGAACGACAGCTAAGTTTGATTTTGATAAGCCTGAAGATTTTTACCTACGCGCTTTTGAAAACGTTGCCATGGATGGCGCTAATCCTGCACCTGAAGCGAGTGATGAGGAGATCGCTCTTGCAGGACTTGGTGAGTACGTTCCTTTGTTACAGCGTATCTGCACGGATAACTGGCGCAGAGTCGCGTATGTGATGAGCAGGGGTGGACGCTTTGCCGATAAAACAAGTGCTTATGAGGGTAACAAAATGAGCAATGCGTACAAAAAACCGATTGCCATTTACAACCAAAGTGTGGGAACAGCGTTTAATTCCCTAAGTGGTGAGCCTTACAGTGGCGTGCCACGTTACTATGCACCTCGATTTTACACGGGAGCGAAGATCGATATGGACTCCAAAGAGTTCAATCTCTTAGCCTTTAGCTACAAATCCAATGTGCTCTCCTCCTACTCAGCTTCCGTGGAGAGTTTACGTGATACACGCTATACCACGTTTATTGATTTGAGCACGACAACCGCAAAAAACTACGGCATTGCCCATGGCGATCGTGTGGTCGTGCGTTCACGTGAAGGAAAAGTGCAGGGCATTTGTCGTATTCGTGAGGGGCTACATCTTCGCTCCATCGGCATCGAACATGGCGGCGGAAGAGAGGGAGAAGGAGGTATGAGTGTGCAAATCAATGGCACGATAAAAGAAGGCAGAATCGCCAGACGAAGCGGTGTGAATATCAACAAATTAGGACTCAGCGATACCTCTCGTCTTAACATTGCAACCCTAAGTGATTTTGTGGTCGGCTCTAACGCAAGGCAAGCCATTCCTGTACGTATCGAAAAACTTTAAAATCTTCTGTTACATGTAAGGATTCCTCCTTACATGTAATGTGGAAAATCTTCAAACTTATTGCCTGAAACTAAGTAAGTAACATTTTTGTAATCTCGAAAGGAGTAGTTAACTCTAAATAAAGCGAAAAGTTGTTACACTTCATTAACTATTTATTGATTCATTATTTAAAGAACAAAGTGAGCTATATGAAGATTTTAGTAACGGGCGGAGCTGGGTATATAGGCTCCCATAGCTGCGTAGAGCTACAAAACGCAGGATTTGATGTTGTCGTTTATGATAATTTTTCCAACAGCACGTTTGAGTCTTTAAAACGTGTAATGCAAATTACAGGTAAACAACTCTCTTTTATATCTGGTGATGTTCGCGATGAAGTGGCTCTTGAAAAAGCACTTATAGGCTGTGATGCGGTCATTCACTTTGCTGGGCTTAAAGCCGTGGGTGAATCGGTTGAAAAACCATTAGCATATTATGACAATAATGTACACGGCACCCTCTGTCTGCTTCGCGTGATGCAAAAACTGAACATTAAAAAACTTGTTTTTAGCTCTTCTGCCACCGTATATGGTGATCCTGAATTTCTTCCTTTCACTGAAAATCACCCTTTGCGAACTACTAATCCTTACGGTCAGACCAAATTGGTCATCGAAGAGATACTGCGTGATCTTTTTCGCTCCGACCCAACGTGGCAGATCATGATTCTTCGCTATTTTAACCCTGTAGGAGCGCATGAGAGTGGGCTCATCGGCGAAGATCCGCAAGGCATTCCCAACAATTTGATGCCTTACATTGCACAAGTGGCGATTGGAAGACGTGAATGCGTTAATGTTTTTGGCAATGACTATCCAACCCGTGATGGAACAGGTGTAAGAGACTACCTTCATGTGGTGGATCTAGCTCTTGGTCATGTCAAAGCACTGCAAGCACTGAACAAGCCTCAATGCACCGCTATCAATCTAGGTGCAGGAAAAGGGTACAGTGTTTTGGAAGTCATCAACGCCTTTTCAAAAGTGAGTGGCAAAGAAATACCTTTTGAAGTGATGCCAAGGCGCGCTGGAGATATTGCAGAGTTTTATTCTGATCCCACATTGGCGCAAAAGCTGTTGGGGTGGGAAGTAGAGTATGATTTAGATAAAATATGTGAAGATATGTGGCGATTTCAAATTAAAAATCCTAAAGGATATGTGTTATGAAAGGTATTATTTTAGCAGGTGGCAGTGGCACAAGGCTTTACCCTATCACAAAAGGGGTTAGTAAGCAGCTTGTGCCAGTTTATGATAAACCGATGATTTATTATCCACTTTCAGTATTGATGTTAGCAGGTATTCGTGAAGTACTTATCATATCTACAGCTCAAGATTTACCGCGTTTCCAAGAGCTTTTAGGTGATGGGAAAGAAATTGGTATGGCATTTACTTATATTGTTCAGCCAAGCCCCGATGGATTAGCACAAGCGTTTATTTTAGGTGAAGAATTTATAGGAAATGATAGTGTTTGTTTGGTGCTTGGTGATAATATTTTTTACGGGCAAGGACTGACGGGGCTTTTAGAAAAATCGGTTGAGAATGCAAAACAAGAGTCTAAAGCAACTGTTTTTGGTTACTATGTAAGTGATCCTGAGCGTTACGGTGTTGTTGCGTTTGATGAAGAGGATAATGTACTCAGCTTAGAAGAAAAGCCAAAAGATCCCAAATCAAATTATGCGGTTGTAGGGCTTTACTTTTATCCCAATTCGGTGATTAAAATAGCGAAGGGAGTGAAGCCCAGTGAAAGAGGTGAGCTTGAAATTACCTCGGTAAATCAGGCATATCTTGCGATGGGCGATCTTAAAGTAGAATTGATGGGACGAGGCTATGCATGGCTCGATACAGGAACCCATGAAAGCCTGCTTGATGCAGGTCAGTTTATACAAACCATAGAGCATCGACAAAGTCTTAAAGTAGCCTGTTTGGAAGAGATAGCGTATGAAAAAGGGTATATTACCAAAGAGCAACTTCTCATTTTGGCGGAACCATTGAAAAAAAATCAATATGGGCAATATCTTATACGAAGAGCGAATCAAGGAAAACGAAGATGACATTTACAAGATCTGCTATACCAGACGTAATTATTATAGAACCCAAAGTGCATGGCGATGAGCGTGGGTATTTTGTAGAGACATTTAGACACGATAAATTTGAAAATTTTTTAGGCTATAAAGTCAATTTTTGCCAAGACAATGAATCCAGAAGTCATCATGGTGTCTTAAGAGGATTACACTACCAACTTGCTCCTTATGCCCAATCAAAATTGGTGCGTGTTATTGATGGAAGAGTGCTTGATGTCGCAGTGGATATACGTGTAGGAAGCCCCACTTTTGGCAAGTATGTGAGTGTAGAGCTTAATGGTAAAAATAAAAAACAGATGTTTGTCCCAAGAGGGTTTGCGCATGGCTTTGTAGTGCTTAGTGAAACATGTACGTTTACCTATAAAGTTGATAATTATTATGCACCAGAGTGTGATAGGGGTATTTCGTTTAATGATTCCAATCTTGGAATTGATTGGCAAATCACGTCAGAACTTTTGCATCTCTCTGTAAAAGACACAAAACAACCAAAGCTCGAAGATACACTTGACCTTTTTGAGTATGGAAGAAATTACTATGCTTAATATCTTAGTGACAGGATCACATGGACAATTAGGAAGTGAGATACATGAACTGTCTCACGAGTATCCCAACACCTATTTTTTTACGGATAAAGAAGAGCTTGATATTACGGATGCAAAAACTCTTCGTCAGTATATTGAACACAATGCTATCAATGCTATTCTTAACTGTGCTGCTTATACGACAGTTGATAAGGCAGAAAGCGAAGAAGAACTTGCCGATAAGATTAACCATCTCGCGGTAAAATACCTAGCAACAATCGCAAAAGAACACAATATTAAACTTATTCATATTTCAACAGACTATGTCTTTGATGGGACAATTTATCGACCCTATCTTGAAACAGATGCAACCAATCCTCAATCGATTTATGGCAAAACCAAGCTTTTAGGTGAAAATGCACTTTTACATACAAAGCTTCCAAATAGCGTCATTATCCGTACTTCTTGGGTTTACAGCAGTTATGGGGCTAACTTTGTAAAAACAATGCTTCGTCTAGGTAAAGAGAAAGAATCTATAGGTGTCATTTTTGATCAAGTAGGATCTCCTACTTATGCTAAAGATTTAGCAAAAACGATTTTAGAGATACTTCCGAAAATCAATAATACTCAAACAGAAATCTATAACTATTCCAATGAAGGTGTTGCTAGTTGGTATGATTTTGCACAAGAAATTATGAAGATGGCAAAGCTTACATGTAAAGTGAATCCTATTGAAACGTCGCAGTATCCAACCCCAGCCAAACGCCCACATTATTCACTTTTAAATAAATCAAAAATTAAAAATGAGTACACTATAGAAATTCCTTACTGGAAAGATAGTTTAGAGGTATGTTTGCGTAAAATGGGAGAAAGAAAATAATGAGAAATATATTATTAACAGGAACAGCAGGATTTATCGGTTCCAATTTTGTACCGTATTTTTTAGAAAAATATCCAGAGTACACTCTTATAAATTTAGATTTATTGACCTATGCAGGCAATCTTGAAAACCTCAAAGAGTGCGAAGGTAACTCAAGATATAAGTTTATCAAAGGCGATATCTGCAATCGTGAATTAGTAGAGTTTATCTTTCGCGAGTACGATATACAAGGTGTTATTCATTTTGCAGCAGAGTCTCATGTCGATAATTCCATCAAAAATCCTGGTGTGTTTGTCCAAACCAATATCAACGGCACATTCACACTGCTTGATATAGCATACAAATACTGGATGGATAAACCCTTTACATGTAAAGCCAAATACCAAGATGCAAGGTTTCACCATATCTCAACTGATGAAGTGTATGGAACACTTGGCGAGACTGGCTTTTTTACAGAAAGCACTCCTTATGCACCAAATTCGCCTTATAGTGCCAGTAAAGCCAGTAGCGATATGATAGTAAGAAGCTACCAAGAGACGTATGGACTGAACTCCGTGATAACAAACTGTTCAAACAACTATGGGCCCAAACAGCATGATGAAAAGCTTATCCCAACCATCATTCGAAAAGCTCTTTCCAACCAATCCATCCCCATTTATGGAGATGGTAAAAATATCCGCGATTGGCTTTATGTATTAGATCATTGTAAGGGCATCGACCTTGTGTATCACAATGGAAAATCAGGACAAACCTATAACATTGGTGGAAGAAATGAGCGAACAAATTTACAAATAGTAGACCGCATCTGCACCATTCTTGATGAAAAAGTTCCAACAACAAAAAGCTATAAAGAGCTCATTACTTTTGTGGAAGATAGATCAGGACATGATAGGCGCTATGCTATCGATGCCACAAAACTTGAAAATGAACTAGGATGGAAAGCCGATGAAAATTTTGATAGTGGCATCGTGAAAACCATTGAGTGGTATTTGAGGAAGTATAATTGAGATATATTAAAGCATTTTATAGATTTTTACGAGACATCTACCAAAACAGAAGACTGCTCAAAGATTTGGTTAAGAACGATTTTAAGTCGCGCTATTTGAACAATTACCTTGGCATTTTATGGGCATTTATCCAGCCTACTATATCAGTTTTGATATTTTGGTTTGTGTTTCAAGTCGGTTTTAAAGCCGCACCTGTGCAAGATGTACCTTTTATCCTTTGGCTTGTAGCCGGGATGATTCCATGGTTTTTTCTCTCCGAAGCTCTTGCCTCCGCTACAAATGCTATTTTAGACAGTACATTTTTGGTCAAAAAAATTGTGTTTCGGGTAAGTTTATTACCTATTGTTAAAATTACTTCAGCCGTTATTGTTCATCTCTTTTTTATGGCATTTATGATGTCAATGTATATTATCTATGGGTATGAACCAAATCTTTATTGGCTTCAGATGTTTTATTATCTGTTTTCAGCCATTATTCTTTTACTGGGTATCTCGTGGATAACCAGTAGTGTGGTTATCTTCTTTCGAGATCTAGGACAACTTGTTAGCATGTCTATACAGTTTGGTTTTTGGTTAACTCCTATCTTTTGGTCATTGTCGATGGTTCCAAAAGAATACCGTTGGCTCTTTGAACTCAATCCTGCCCATTACATCACTCAAGGGTATCGTGATGCACTGATAAATCATGTATGGTTTTGGGAAAAGCCTATGGAAGCTTTGCAGTTTTGGGGAATTACATTGGTTTTCTTTGTACTTGGAGCCATTGTATTTAGAAAACTCAGACCTCACTTTGCGGATGTGTTGTGATGCATACTATAATACCAGTTGAATCCCAATCTATTCAAAATAAAATCTATACAATCAGAGATAAACAGGTAATGCTTGATGAGGATTTAGCAGTTTTGTATGGTGTAGAAGCTAAAAGATTGAATGAACAAGTTAAAAGAAATATTGAAAGATTTCCTGAAAAATTTAGATTTCAACTTACAGAAAATGAGTATGAAAACTTAAGGTCGCAATTTGCGACCTTAAGTTTTGAAAAAGGCTGGGGAACACACAGAAAATACTTACCATATGTTTTCACAGAGCAAGGTGTATCTATGCTTTCAGCAGTGCTTAAAAGCCAAACGGCTATTGAAGTAAGTATAAAAATAATAGACACTTTTGTAGAAATGAGAAAATTTATATCTTTGAATGCAAATATATTTCAAAGATTTGAAAGGGTCGAACAAAGACTTTCTTTGCACGATGAACAATTTAATAAAATATTTGAAGCGATTGAAAACAATGAAGTCCAACAAAAACAACATATTTTTTATGATGGTCAAATCTTTGATGCCTACCTTTTTGTAAGCGACATCATAAAATCTGCAAAAACTTCTATCAAACTTTTGGACAATTATATAGATGAGAGTACTTTGGTATTATTTACCAAAAGAGACATAAAAGTCACTATGAAAATATATACAAAGACGATTTCAAAACAACTTCAACTTGATATACAAAAACACAATGCTCAATATCCAAAAATAGAGATAGAAACATTTGACCTCTCTCATGATAGATTTTTAATCATAGACGATATGGATGTTTATCATTTTGGCGCAAGTCTCAAAGATCTTGGAAAAAAATGGTTTGCAGTATCAAAGATAGATATTGATTCGTTCGAAATGTTAAGGAAGCTAAAATGAACACAGCCATAAAAGTAAGTCACTTAACAAAGATCTACAAACCCGTAGACAGACTAAAAGAGTCACTACACCCACTAAAAAAACAATACCACAAAGAGTTTTATGCTCTAAACGATGTCATCTTTGAGATCAAAAAAGGATACCTATAGATGAGCATCATTAAATTTGAAACAATAGAAAGTAAACTCATCAAATATAAAGAACAGTTTGTGATAGTTGATAGCGATCTAGCACAACTGTATGGTGTAGAAACGAGAGAGATAAATCAAGCAGTAGGAAATAATCCTGATAAATTTCCTGATGAGTATATCATAGAGCTTACCAAAGAGGAAAAAACTGAACTAATCAAAAATTTTGATCGGTTCAATAATCTAAAGCATTCAACAGTTACCCCAAAGGTTTTCACTGAAAAAGGTTTATATATGTTAGCTACGATTATAAAAAGTAAAATAGCTACAGAAACCACACTGAACATCATAGAAACATTTGCAAAAGTGAAAGAGTTATCTCGAAACATAAATGCTATCATGAAAACGGAAGAGGAAGCAAGACAAAAAGAACTAGCAAATAAATCAAACAAAATACTTGAAGAGATCATAGAGATAGAGCCTGATATCTTAGCGGATGATGAAGATGGAGAGATTGTCGAAACTACTACAAAGTTTGAGTTTAATCTTGGATTTGCAAAAGTAAGCAGAAGTATAAAGAAGATAAAAAAATGAATAGCACAGCCATAAAAGTAAGCCACTTAACAAAGATCTATAAACTCTACGACAAACCCGTAGACCGTCTCAAAGAGTCATTACATCCATTAAAAAAACAATATCATAAAGAGTTTTATGCTCTAGATAACATCAACTTTGAGATCAAAAAAGGTGAAACAGTAGGCATCATCGGTAAAAATGGTGCTGGGAAAAGTACTCTACTTAAGATCATCACAGGAGTTCTAACACCAACCAATGGAAGCGTACATGTACACGGTCGCATCGCTTCTTTGCTTGAATTAGGTGCTGGGTTCAACCCTGAGTACACGGGTGTTGAAAATATCTACTTTCAAGGCTCTTTGATGGGTTATACGAGAGAAGAAGTAGCGCAAAAAGTAGACGAGATCATTGCTTTTGCTGATATCGGAGATTTTGTGTATCAGCCTGTTAAAATGTACAGTAGCGGCATGTATGCGAGACTTGCTTTTGCTGTGGCTATCAATGTTGATCCAGATATCTTGATAGTGGACGAGGCTTTGAGTGTTGGGGATTTTGCTTTTCAGTTCAAGTGCTTTCAAAAGTTTCAAGCCTTTCAAAAAGCAGGAAAAACGATACTTTTTGTAAGCCACAGTACACAACAAATCATTCAGTACTGCAATAAAGCTATGCTTATTCATAGTGGAAATTTAATTAAATATTCAGATGATGTGAAGCAAACTACTTACGATTATGAGGTATTAATAAGAAAGCATGATGGTTTTAATATTGAAGAACTAAAAGAGGTTGAAAAAACACAAGTACAGAATATAGAATTAGATTTTGATATTACTCCAAACAAAGAAGTGAATGAACATCGTTTTGGGACTCATGAAGCTATATTTGCAAAAGTAACGCTATCTCATGATGAAAAAGCAACTTCAACTGATGCGGTATTGACGGCTGGAAAAAAAGTTTATTTACGCTTTTATATCTTAGCAAAACGAGAGTTCCCCTCTATTGTTATGGGAACAAGCATTAAAAATCGTGATGGAATAACGATCTGGGGAGATAATACGATAGATACTCCAATCACTTTAACACAAGGTTTGAATAAAATCTCAATGGAGTTTGATTTAAATATTGTAGCTGGAGAGTATTTTATAGATTGTGGTATGGCAGATATTAGTTTTACTCCTAGAGTAGAATTAGATCAACGATGGCCTTTTGATAAAATTAATATAGTTACATCTCATCGTACGATACAAGGGTTTGCTTATGCTCCTACTGATATTATCCTTGAGTCAATTGCCAAATGATATTTTTAGATTTCGATGGTGTTTTATTTAATACAGTTAAAGAAGCATATGTCATTTCGATGATTGCGAAGCATAAATATAAAACCATAGAAGATATTAAATTCACATCGAAACATTATGAGCTCTTTTTAAAATATAGATATTTAGTAGGACCTGCATGGAACTATAAATATTTACTAGAACTTCTTGATACCCAGGCTATCAATTTTGAGAAAAAGTACAAAGAGATTATTGACAACGCTTTACAAAAAGATTATAAAGTTTTTGAAAAGTTGTTTTTTGATACACGAGAAGAATTACAAACTAATGATTTACAAAAATGGCTAAAACTAAATGAATCTTATAGTTTTCTAGATATGATAAAGTCACTATTGATCAATAAGCAAGATGAGTTTTTAATTATTACCACTAAAGATAAAGCTACAGTCAAAAAACTTTTAGAGTTTGAAGGTATATACTTGAGCGAAAAATCTATCTACGATAAAGAGGATTTCGCAAAATATAAAAGTAAAGCAACTATAATACAAGAAATTATGATTAATAAAAAAATCCCATATGCTCTTTTCTTAGATGACAATAGTGAACACTTAAATGAATGTAGAAATATATTAAATTTGCAATTATTACAGGCGAACTGGGGCTATATATCTCCACTAGATACTAATGCATTATCCCAAAAACAGGTGTTTAATCAAATTATGAAGGTGGTCAGATAAATGTTTGGAATCGAAATTAAATTATATGATCAGCTTTGTAAACTTCGTGACGAATATGCTTTACAAGGAATAAAAGCAGAATTTGAAGCCGAAGGTTCATCTTTTAGAGACCTGATGAGGTTACGAAGACTTACTTCCAAAGCGGGAATCAAGCTATTTTTAAAAATTGGTGGCGTTGAAGCTGTTAGAGATATTAAAGATGCTGCTGAAATAGATGTAGATGGTATTATTGCTCCTATGGTAGAGAGTAAGTTCGGAGCTAAGAAGTTTGCAGACAGTATAAAAAAAGTTTACGGTGAATGCAAAATTCATACAACTTTAAATCTTGAAACAAAAAATGCAATGGAACAATTAGATGAAATATTAGAATTTGCAATTGGAAAATTTGACAACATCACGATAGGAAGATCTGATTTAACTGCTTCGTATTTCAATGAAGATATAAAACCAGATAGTGAATTTACTTTTAAACTTTTACAGGCAATTGGGCAAAAAATACAAAATGCAAATCTTACTTTTACAGTAGGTGGGAGTGTTTCTGGAAAAACTATTGAGATAATAAATAGTAAATATCCAAACTTAAAAAATATGATTTATAAATTAGAAACGAGAAAAGTGATATTGCCTACAAAGATTTTTTTAGAAACAGATAATGCCATTAAAGAGGCATTGAAATTTGAGGAGCTGTATATACTTTCAAAAAAAGAATTTAGTGATTTGCAAATTGGCTCAGAAATTGCAAGATTAACAGAGCTAAAAAGGAGAATGTAATGGATTTTGCAGTAATTATACCAGCGCAAGAAACAAATAAATACCATATATTTGGGGATTTAGCTCCTTTTGGTGATACAACACTTCTTGAATGGAAAATTTCTCAGTGCAAAGAATTGACAAATATTTCAAATATCTTTGTAACTTCGGATAGTATGAAAATCAAAAAGATAGCACAAAAGGAAGATGTCAATTTTATTCAACGTGTCAACACCAATACATACACTGAAATTATTTTACACTCCATTAGCAATATATCGCAAGATACAATTTTATGGACAAACCCTACATCTCCCTTTATAGGCAAGGAAGATTACAAATCGATGCTGGAACAATTCCATAATTTACACGACAATGATTCACTGTTAAGCGTAGCTGAAAAAAAAGATTATGCTTATTTTAAAAACAGTCGATTAAATTTTGAAAAGCAACTTAGTAGTCGAAGTGATTTAGCGCCTTTATATATTGTAACAAATGGCTGCTATATCATCAAAAAAGATATAGCACTACAAGCTAAATCACTTTATGGAGAAAAGCCATATTTATACAATCTTGATTATTTGTCATCAATAGAAATTAAAGATATCAGTACCTATCTTATATCGCAAGAACTAATTTCTATGTATTTTAAGAGGGATTTAGATGTCTAAGAAAATTATTACGGCTGTTGTACCTGTAAGAAAAGGTTCTCAAAGAGTTTTATCAAAAAACACTAGAAAATTTGCGGATACAACTCTTTTAGATTTGAAATTGCAAGTCTTAAAAAAAGTAAAAAATATTGATAGAATCATAGTTAATACTGACTGTGAGATTTCAATGGAAATTGCGAGAAAATATAATGTTGAAATCTATAAAAGGGAAGATTACTATGCAAGTTCAAATGTAACTAACGATATTCATTGGAAACATATTGCAGAAGTTACTGATACAGATATTTTATTAATGGCACAAACAACAAGTCCTTTAATAAAAGTTAATACCTACGAGAATGCAATTAAAGATTATATAGATAGTTTAGATATATTTGACAGTATAAATTCTGTATCACAAGAAAAGAAATTCTTATGGCTAGATGGTAAGCCTCTAAATTATAATATTGACAAAACTCCAAAGAGTCAAGATTTACCAAAAATAGTGTCTTTAAATTTTGCAATTACAATTATTGATAAACTATTAATGTATAAAAAAGGTAATATTGTAGGAGAAAAGCCTAAGTTTTATACTTTAGATAAAGTTGAATCAGTTGATATAGACGATATGTTGGATTTTGAGTTTGCAGAATTTTTATATCAAAAGTTAGGTTTTTCATGGATTTGTGATAAGGGAGAAAATTAGATGGCTTATCGAAATGGAAACTATTGTGCCTTTTATGTAATGAATGAAGGTACTGATAGTAATTTGCAAGCCCACGCAACAAAAGACTTTGTATATTACAATACATTAAGAATGTGGAAAGGTGGGGATAGTACTTTTCCATTTGTTGATTCTCATGATAAAAACTACAATGTAAGAGATGGCAGTGATTGGGAAAAGACTTTAAAGCCAAGGCTTAGAAATAGACTTGCAAATTCTAAAAATATCATACTTTTTTTAAGTGAAAAAACAAAAAGCTCTCAAGCACTTAGAGAAGAGATTGATTATGGGATAAATAATCAGGGTCTACCTGTAATTATTATATATCCTGACTATGATAGTAAAGCCAGTTTATTAAAAGATGGTTCATTGAAAAAAGAGATAAAGGATCTATGGGATAAGCTACCGATATTTAGAGATTCTATGAAAAGTGTTTCAACTTTACATATACCGATGAAAAAAGAACTTATAAAAAGTGCTTTAGAAAATGAAGATTTTATGGTTAATTCAAAAGTAGCTTCTGGTTGCTTTTTCTATAAAGTGTGAGGAGATGATATGATACATTATATTCAAGGTAATTTATTTACATCAAACGCTAAAGTTTTGGTAAATACTGTAAACACAGTAGGCGTGATGGGCAAAGGAATAGCAGCAGAGTATAAAAAAATATATCCAAAAATGTTTGAAGAGTACAAGCGATTGTGTGAAGATGGGACTCTTGATATTGGGGAGCTTCATCTTTATAAAACATCAAATAAATGGATACTCAACTTTCCAACCAAAAAACACTGGAAAAGCCCATCTCAACTTGAATATATAGAAAAAGGTTTAAAAAAGCTAATAGTTCAAGCCAATAAATTACAACTAGCAGATATAGCAATGCCAAAGCTAGGATGTGGCAATGGTGGGTTGGATTGGGATACACAAGTCAAGCCAATAGTAGAAAAATATCTAAAAAAAGCTCCTATCAATGTATCGATATATGACTTTGACAAAAAGATAATTCCAGAACATCTAAAGCCAAAAGAGATAGAAGAGTGGCTAAAATCAGATCCACAAACTTTAACTTTTTCAGTTTTTATTGAAGATTTAAAATCAAGCATACAAGATGGATTAATTGAAAAAGAACTTATACTTAATGATACCAAGTATTTTATTCAATACGATGATTCAAATGAACTGTTTAAATTTAAATCAGAAGATAAAGCATTTGTATTGTCTATAGAAGATTTAAAAAGTATTTTTTATTCTCTTAAAACCCTTGGAAAAGTGTGTGTGAATGATTTATATACTGAACTTCAACAAAACACTTATGAAATTTTTGATTTTATAGGATTGCTTTCTTATATATTGAAAAACGATGACAAAATAGTTCTAAACTACACTAAACAACAAAATAATATAGAGGCATTTGATTTTGAATAAAGAGCAATTTTTAGATACTTTTCAAACAGCTTTAGCTGCTCAATTTGCGGGTACACAAAACTGGTGGAGTAAATCGTTATTTCATTTTACTGATGTTACAAATGCTATATCTGTACTCAATCACGGAAAAATCTATAGTAGAGAAAAAGCCATAGCAACTGGACTAATGCGAAATGACAATGCAAATGATGGTGTCATAGCCTTTACTAGCGATGAACACAAAAAGTATGCAAGACTATATTTTGGCCCAACTACACCAACTCAAAGAAATAATGAGGGTATAAAACCAAAAGATTTAGTTACAAATAATGCTCACTGCCCAATACCTATAATGTTTGTTTTTGATTTTAAAAAGATTTTTTTACTAAATGATACAAAATTTACAGATGGCAATTTAGCAACAAATCCTAATATTTATGATGATATAAAGGATTTAGATAAGCTAAATTTTCATCTAATCTATCACCGTTCATGGTTTAATCCAGAAGATAGAAACACAATTATCAATGCTAGGCATTCAGAAGTGTTGATAAAGGACGAATTGTCGCTTGAAAACAATTTAAGATTTATAGCAGTTCGGTCAGTGGCTGAAAAAGAGTTATTGCTTTATCAATTATCAGATGAATTAAAAGAAAAGTACCAAAATAAAATTTATGTACAACCACAAACAGGTATTTTTACAAATGATTGGATATATGTAGATAGTGTTTCGAAAATCAACAATCAACTACACATAAACTGGCATATGTGTGCAAGTAGTTCAAGATGCACTAATAAATATGATTTAAATTTTGAAGCTAAAAACTTGACAACTAACGAGATAAAAACTATTGAAAGAAGAAATTGGTATCCAGAAGCAACAGTTTCAAAAATAAATTTAACTGATAAGTTTTTATATCAGCCTTTTACATTAAGTATATACATAGATGATATAAAAGCTTATTACAATATATTAGGTGAATTGATATGAGTTTAAAAAAAGTTGGCTTTTTTGATAAAGCTATTAGAGATAAATTTTCAAAAGTTATAGCATGGATGTCGTCTATAGTCACACTTGTATTTGTTTTTTCTCCAGCATTACCGAGCAATTGGAAACTAGACTTTGGAATGGGTTTCATTGCTATTTTGTTTGTAATTTATATTTATCTTTGGGTTAAAGCAAACTTATTATCTAGTGTAAAGATAAATATCGAAGGAAGTGAAGTCAATATAAAAGCTGGAGATATTTTTGCACAAGATGGTTTAAAAGTAATAGCTTTCAATGAATACTTTGATACAAAAGTAGATGATAATATAATCTCAAGTAAATCTCTTAATGGGATTTTTATAAATAAATATTTTAAAGATTCTGCGGGTGTGCTTGATCAACATATAGAGAACTATGATTTTGAAGAGAATAAGATTGAAGTTAATTCAACTAGAAATGATGGAAAAAAACAAAAGTTTAAAATTGGAACTATTTGTTTATATAAATTTCAAAATAATGAGGAGTTTATCTTAACAGCATTTACAAAATTTGATATTCAAAATAAAGCTACTCTTACTATGCCAGAATATTTAGAGTTTTTAATCAAGTTTTGGGATGAGATAAATAGGGTATATGCACAAAAAAGTGTATCTGTACCAATATTTGGCTCAGGAATTACAAGGATAAAAGAGCATAAAAATATCAGCGATGAAGAGTTGCTCAAAATAATGTTGTGGACTTTTAGAATTAGTGAGATGAGATTTAAATATCCTGCAAAATTAACTATCGTAGTACACAAAGATAAAATAAATCAAATAAATCTTTTGGATATAGAGATGGCGAAGAATGGATTGTAATATGAATATCGACGCACTAAAAAACTACTTTAAATACTTATGTGTAAGCCATTGCATCAAGTCAAAACTATTTTTTAGAAGTCAATATTTATGAAATCTACTCAGCAAATTCCGAGGGCTTGGACAGAAAATATTTTAAATGAATTGACTCATGATACTGCTATTTACCGAATCTTTAGTTGGAAGCGATTTAGCGAGATCCTCGCTAAAAATGAATTGATTCTTGTGAATCCAGATATGTGGGATGATCCATTTGAAAACTTTTATTTAAAAGCAGATGCATATAGCGGGAAAGACAAAGTATCTCTTGAAAGTTTAAGGAAAGGTTGCTTTGGTCAATGTTGGACACTTAATGAAGATACAGATGCCATGTGGAGAATCTATAGCCCTGAGAAAAATGGTGTTAGATTGAAAACTACTGTTGGAAAGTTGTTTAGATCAGTGATTGAGCAGCAAGGGATTCTTACTGATTTTAGTTCATATATAGGCAAAGTCGAATATCTAACAAAAGAAGAAATTAAAACTTATCATCAACAAAGTTTCTCTCAAACGATGTTGGGTGGTCAAGGCACTGGATTTGCAAGTATGTTACTTAGAAAAAGAACTTCTTTTGCACATGAAGCAGAAGTTCGAGTATTGGCTTCTTTATCTAGTGAATATTTATTTGAATACGAAGATGGCTTGTATCAAGTAAAGATTGATTTTGAAGATATGTTTGATGAAATATGCCTTGATCCAAGGCTAGAAATTGGAAGATTTGAAGAAATGAAAACTAAATTAATGCAGAAAACTAGTGTGCCAATTATTCAGTCTGATCTTTATCATTTTGACTTTCAGCCAATTAATTTAGATATTTAGAAAATATAGAAAAAAACTTCGGAGGATAACAATGGCACATATGATAAGGGTAACTAGAAATAAATTTAATGATGAAGGTACTATGGAGGTTGATGACTTTATATCTATAAATGCGGATAATATAAATATCATAGAAGACTCACATCTTGATTCAAGAGAAAAATCAAGAATAATTTTTAATGATGGAACATCAATATATATTATAGAGTCAAGAGTAGAACTTGAAACCTTAATCGATGGATAATCGTAATGAATGTATTGGTTAAAAAAGTGATAAAATGATAAGCTATAAACACATAATAATATAAGGATGAGTTGTGAAAATCGATACCTTTAAAATCAAAAATATAGTGATTTTGAACTATAAAAAGTACGCTCAGCTATCCCTTGATATCAATAGCGATTTTAATCTCATCATAGGTGAAAATGGGAGCGGTAAAACTACTGTTTTGGATGCTATGGCTACGCTTCTTGGCGGTTATCTTCAGGCATTTCAAAATATACCAGCGGGAGAGAGACACTCGATCAACAAATCAGATATTAAAATAGAAATACAAGATTATGAGAACAATATATCGGTTGAGTATAAATTGCCAATAAGTATAAGCGGAACCCTTAGTATTGATAATGAAGATGTCATTATTGAAAGATTTAGAAGAAGTATGGTAAGTACAAAAACAGAATTACTAAAACAACAAAATCAAGCTATTTATACTCTAGTAAAAACTCTTGAATCCAGCGAGGATAAGATGTTCCCTCTTATCTCCTATCATGGCACAGGAAGACTTTGGGAGCAAGACTATAAATCAAGCGCCAAAATGGAAAAACTGACAAGATATGATGGATACAAAGACTGTTTAAATGCAAAGTCAAATTACCGCAACTTTATATCTTGGTTTGAAAAACAAGAAAAAAATTCTTTCAATTTACGGAAAGAGATAGCAGTTCTAGAAGCTGTGCGAAATACCGTCAAAGAGATGATTGGGCTACTCACAAAAAAAGAAGTTGAGCTTTTTATCTATCGAGAGGGTGATTTGGAGCTTAAATTTAAAAATGAAGCTACGAGAGAAAGAGTTTCAAATCTAAGTGATGGTTACAGGAACATCATAGGAATCGTTTCAGATATAGCTTATCGCATGGCTATATTAAATCCAACGCTAGGCTTGGATGTGGTTAAAAAAACATCTGGGGTAGTGCTAATAGATGAAATAGATTTGCATCTTCATCCAAAATGGCAAAAAGAAATTGTTGGACTTCTTCAAGAACTTTTTCCAAAGGTACAATTTATAGCGACTACCCATTCGCCTTTTATTATTCAGTCTATGCAAAGTGATCAGATCATCAAGCTTGATGACAACAGTAGAACTTTGGAAGCAGATGCTACTATGATGAGCATAGAGGACATAGTTGAAAATATACAGAAGATAGAGTTACCTCAGATGAGTAGCAGAAAAATTGAAATGCTTAGAGCAGCAGATGAATACTTGAGTATTTTGGAAAAGTTAGAAGATAATAACTCCTTACAAACAGAAGAAGTCAAAAGAAAACTTGATGAACTTATAGAACCTTTTGAAGAAAATATGGCATATGTAGCATTTTTGAGAAGAAAAAGATTATTGACTGAGAACAAACAATGAGACCAATCAATAAAGGGTTGGCTCCCAAAAGTTACACAAGCTATAATCAAGCAAAAGATGATTTAAGAAATGCAATAGGTAGCTTTTGTTCCTACTGTGAGATAAATATCTCAAATCAACCAGATATAGAACATGTAAATCCAAAGAGTAAAAATCCTGATGCAGAAAATAATTGGGATAATTTTTTGTTGGCATGTAAAACTTGCAATATCATGAAATCAAATAATAATGACAATAGAGATGGATATATTTTTCCAGACACGCATAACACAGCTTATGCATATAAATACAAACAAACTAAAGTAGAAGTAAATCCTGAGATATCCGAAGAAGAAAAAGATTTAGCAGTAGCTACTATCGAACTTATAAAACTCAATCGTCAACACGATACAAATGGTAGGGAAGATGATAGAATTTTTGCGAGAGTACGAGAATGGGATAAAGCTTTAGAGAGCTTAGCGGACTACAAAAGTTGCAGTAATGACGAAATGGCGAGACAAATAGGAAGAAGCCCTAGTGGATTTCATTCAAGTTGGCTTGAAGTTTTTAGTGATTATCGTGAAGTTAAACAAGAAATTTTAAAAAATGTAAATGGCACAGCTATGGAATGTTATTGTGATGACTTATATCCTTGTAATAACCTAGGAAGGACAAGTTGTTGATTGCTACTCAGCTAAATAGAAACATTGGTCTTGACCTTATCCGTGCAAGTGCAATTCTAATGGTACTTATCAGCCATGGAAGAACTTTTTTACCTGAATTTCCATATCGTGACTACCTAGGAATATTTGGTTTTCTCGGAGTGGAATTATTTTTTGTCCTATCGGGCTTTTTGTTAGGTAGTATTTTATTTAAAGAGTTTGCTGTAAAATCTTTTTCATTTGCTACTTTAAAACATTTCTGGATACGCCGATGGTTTCGTACTTTTCCACTTTATTTTATATTTTTGCTTCTTAATATTTTTGTATTACAGTATTTCTTTGGTCAGCAAGAGTGGAATTGGAATTATTTTTTATTTTTACAAAACTTTGTAACGCCCCATCCTGCACTTATGGGTGAGGCTTGGAGTTTGTCCGTTGAAGAGTGGTTTTATATCTCTTTCCCTCTCGTATTATTTGGATTACTAGCATTCTTTAAAGATAAAAAGCAAGGATTTCTTTTTATCTCGGTAAGTTATGTGCTTATTTTTACAGCCCTTAGAATCTATGTCTCACTTGAACCAACTCTTGATTGGGATTCTGGAGTGAGGAAAATCGTAACATTGAGGCTTGACTCAATAGGTTATGGTGTTTTGATTGCTTATTTTAATTTAACATATAAAGAAGCAACTAAAAAATATCATAACAAGATTTTCCTTTTTGGATTCATTAGTATCATCATCACAATTATTTTATTTTTTTATTTCAAAAGTACTTCATTAAACACATTTTTTGCCAGAGCTTTTTTATTTTCTATGGCTTCATTTGGATTTGCTTTGATAATTTTAAAAGTAACAAATTTTCATACTCAACATAAACTTTTAATAAATATTGTGACTAAGATATCACTTTACTCATACTCTGCATATCTTTTGCATTTATCAGTTATAATTCCACTTTTTAAATCTTTCGCAATCCACAAAGAGATACCTATTCTAACTTTTATCGTGTATATTCTGACTGTATTTTCTATCTCATCTTATATATATATATATATATTGAAAAGCCTATTATGAATTTAAGGGACAAATTTTAATGAACATTCTTTTTTACATAGAACCATTAATCGAGCAAGATAAGCCGTATTGGAAAGAAGGTTGGGCTAATTATGTTAGTTGGAATATTATTAAAACACTAAGAGAAACGAAAGAAAATTATGAATTTTCCCTTATAACCAATGAAGCTATAGCTCAGACGATAGATAGTGACAAAAATATTGTGGTTCATGCTTTATCTCAACAAGAACTTTTAAAACCGTTTGATACTAATTATCTTACAGTAACAACCGCTTGGCATAATAATAGCTACACACAAGAGCAACTAACATATTACAAAGAATTAATGAGCCATAAATTAGAGGCGTATATTCCCGATGTGATTATCACTTTCTCGCCAGTTCCTTTCTTGGCTTCACTTTATTCTAGTGCCTTGGTACTTCACCATGAATTTAGCATTTTTTCAAGGTTGCCATATCCTATGTCTTGGTTCTTAGATCCTATAGGTATGCATAGTTCTTCTTATTTTGATAAATTTAAAGCAGAGATTGAAAAGCTTCACTTGTCTTCTGGACAAATTCAGCTCTTGGAAAACTTTAAACAATTATGCCAACAAACACTCAAGAAAAAAAGTCCTTTTGAAGCGATATTTATCCAAAAAAGAGAACAGTTTGATCATCTTGTCTTGCTTCCTTTACAGTTTTCAAGATATTATCTTTTTGATGATTTAGTACCATTTAAAAGCCAATACGAATACTGTGTATATGTTTTAGATAATGTTCCATCCAATATCGGTATTGTTGTGAATATGCACCCTGAGTATCCAGTGCTTTCAGAAGATGCAATTAAGTTTTTGCAATGGAAATATCCACATTTTATCTCTCTTCAAGAGTTCAATACTATCTATGCATCTGGTCAGTTTATATTGCCTTTTGTTGATGGTGTTATTACCGTTTCATCTTCGTTGGCTCTACAGGCAATTTTATTTGATAAAAAAGTCATCACACTTGGAAAAAAATGTTTTCACTATCTCGCAGATAGTATAAACTTGGACAATATAGAAAAAACATTATCATTGCCAGTAAAAAACAAAGATGCAATTTTATACTACATACTCACACGGTATGCCATCACACCCAAATACCTACATGATCCTATTTGGTTAAGTAAATTTTTAAATAAATCTCTTGATAAATTTAGAGATAATGGCATAGATTTTGGCTTTTATGATGCTATGGATACTGATGAAAATATTTTTGAGCATCTTTCCTCCGTTGTAAATGAACAATCCAAAGTCGTACCACAATATGTCTTTGGTCATTTTACCCAACTCTTCATAGACCAAGGAGATGGCATATCAGAAGAAAATTCCATCAAACTACCAGTCGCTCAAAACACGGAAAACCAAGAATTTACTTTTGACCTCACAGACAAACAAACGATAAAAACCCTACGCCTTGACCCACTGAATGAATGTTGTGTCATCGAGATAGAAAGCTTACATGTAAAGAAAAATATAGACGCAATAGACCTTTTACCGTATGTGCATTCAAATGCTGAGATACATCATGGTAAAAGTTACTTTTTCACTACCGATGATTCACAGATGTATTTTAGTGGTATCGATGAAAGTACCTTTGAAAATGCTCAATCGTTGGTTGTGGTTTTGCGATATACGCATGTTGCAAAAGATGCTTTACATGTATGTGTAAAGCAAAAAAATGAAGAACTTTCAACCAAAGAAGCAAACATTCAAAGTCTAAATGAAGAACTTTCAACCAAAGAAGCAAACATTCAAACCTTAAATCAAGAACTAATAGATGTTTATACTTCTAAAAGTTGGAAGATGACAAGACCATTAAGAAATCTTAAACGCATCATAAAAGGGCAATTATGATATTTCGAAGTTACTATAAAACTATTAAAAAATCGGGTTTATTTGATGAAAGATATTATCTCACAACATATGAAGATGTTAGAAAGAAAGATATTGATCCAGTTAAACATTATTTAAAGTCTGGATGGAAAGAAGGATATAACCCCTCTAAATATTTTGATACAAACTATTATTTAGATAATAATTTAGATGTAAAAGAACGTGGTTTAAATCCTCTTGTACATTATATAAAGTTTGGGTACTATGAAGGTAGATTACCAGCTTTATTAAGTGATTATAATATTTTGTTTTATAGAGCCACTTGCAGATTCCCACAAACAACTCATAATTTAAGCTAATTTAAATTTTAAAAAGCCTTTTGAAATGGTATAAATGGTATAATTTTTTACCACAAAAACGATCCAAAACACCAATCAAATAGGCTTTATAATGAGTATATTACCAAATTTTTCTTTTAAAAATGCTTCCTCTGGATTATCAAAAATGTTGCTGAGAATTGTAAACCAAGAGAACTCTTTATTTCCTATACTCAAAGAGGATCTTCAATTAAAGGCGTTATCACATAAAGAGCAAAAGCTTATCAAGATATTAGACTTTGCAGAGATTGAGAAAAATTTAACTGTTGTATCTATTACAAACACTCCAAAGGATAGGGAAGAGATTGCACGAGCATTTATTGCAAAGAGTGTTTACAATATTCAAACAACAAGAGATTTGATTGATAGGCTAAAGAACGATAGAACCCTTAGAATATTATGTGGATGGAGATACAAAAGTAATATTCCAAGTGAGTCAAAATTTAGTAGAGTCTTTAAAGAACTTAGTGTTCTTCAAATTGCCGCAAAGACTCATGAGCGGTTTGTTAAAGAGTATCTTGAGCATACAATATTTTTTTATAATGCAACCGATGCGACAAAAATACCACTGAGAGTTAAACCTGTAAAAGCCAAAAAAGAGCCAATACCTAAGAACAAAAGAGGACGACCTAAAAAAGGAGAAACTCCTTTTTCAAAAAAGCCCACAATCCTACAACAGCAACGAACTATGACGACAACAAAGGAGATGCTTTCTTTGGTATCAACCAAGTGTGGCGTAGGGGTAAAACAGAACTCCAAAGGTAATCGTGAAGTATGGATAGGTGGCAAACTTCATATATCTGCAGTTGATGGAGATATTCCGATAACTGCTTTTTATTCAGGGGCTAATATACATGATAGTTCCGTGGCGCTGCCACTTATGAATGAGACAAGCCAAAGAGTATCATATCTTTACGATCTTCAAGATGCAGGATACGACAGCAATAACATCAGAGATTTTTCCAAAAAGCTAAATCATAGACCGCTCATTGATATCAATCCTAAAAACTCTACGGAGTTAAAAGAAAAAATAGAACTAAAACTTGAAGAACAAAAAAAATTTGAAATGCTAAACCTTACTCAAAGTTCAGATACCCATCACTACAACCAAAGAAGTATGGTTGAGAGAGTCAATAAATACCTTAAAGAAGATTTCGGATGTAATACAATTTATTATCAAGAAGCTACTAAAGTGGCTTCAGTTTTAGCATTTGGAATTCTATGTGTCTGTATCCATCAAAGTTTAAAACTTCTAACTTGATTCTATGAGAAAAAATACAAAAACTATGTAAATTTAACAATAAAACCATAAAGCACGAGGTAAAAATATGATTTTTAGATGAATTTGAGATAAAAAGTTACAATTTCGTTCAATACACGAGTAAAATGATTTTTTAAAAGTTAGAAACAGCTATAGTAAAAAACTAGCTACTTGCTTGGATTTGAATTTGCAAGTGGCTCTATAGTATATATTTTGACACGAATTTTTATCTTGAAACATATAAAGATATAAAAGATGCAAATATTAATCCTATATTACACTATTTGGAACATGGGTGGAAAGAGGGACGAAATCCATCTGATAAATTTGACACGAGTTTTTATCTTGAAACACATCAAGATATAAAAGATGCAAATATTAATCCATTGATTCACTATATAAAACATGGGAAAAAAGAACAACGAAAAGCATCACTAAAAAATATGAATGTAAATTTATTAAAAATAATAAAATTTGTCAAAAAAAACCCTCATTTAATTAGAAGAGCTGTATCTGAAGTGAAATTGCATGGTCTATAATGGCCTGAAAAATCAAGACAACTTTTCAGCTCAATTAATTTCCACCTCTTACTGTTACCTTACCCTACATTTTTTATAAATTCAAGATACAGATTCATAGGTTTTTGATAGCCAATCGCTGAATGAAATCTCTTAAAATTATATTTATGGATGTAGTTTTTTACACCTTCTTTTAACTCCTTAATAGATTGATAGTCACTGATATAAATATTACCATGTTTAAGAGTTCTAAAAAATCTCTCTATCACAATATTATCAATTGATCTGCCTTTACCATTCATTGAAATCTGAATATCATTTTGTTTCAATACTTGCGTGTGCTCATAACTTGTGTACTGGCTTCCTTGGTCACTATTGAATATTTTAGGCTTTGGATATTTTAATAGTGCAGTTTTAAGCACATCAGTGGCTAATGTTGCATCCATTGAGTTTGAAATTTTATAGGCTAGGATTGCTTTAGTGTGCCAATCAATCACTGCAGCAAGATACATAAAGCCACCATTAGTTCTAATATAAGTGATGTCTCCACTCCAGACTTCATTTGGCGCTGGAACATATATCTGTTTGGTTTTACCTGTTCTACTCCAATACTCTTTAAGTAAGTATGGGAAGATGGTATGCTCAGGGTTTTTGATACTTGTAAGACGCTTCTTGGTTGGATACAGTGCTTGTATGCCCATCAATTGCATATACTTCAATACTCTGTCTTTTCCAATATTGTAGCCATCTTCAAGCAATTGCTGATGAATATAGCGATAACCGTATTCTGAATTATCTGTTGCTATCTCATCTATAGTATGCATTATTTTTAAATTCTGTTCACTAATGGGCACTGGTTTATAATAATGAGTGGCACGACTGATATGCAAAAGTTTACATTGCAGGGTTTTACTTAATTCGAGCTCGTTCTCAACAAGTGTTTTACGCTTATTTAATGAGACCGAGCTCTCTAGCTTTTTTGCTAGCCATTCCTTTTCAACAACGGATTTACCCAGTTGTTTCTGAAGCTCAGCTATCTCTTCATCTTTAGATTTTATCTCATCTTTAAACTCTTGCGCTGCACGAGTGGGTTCAAATGCCAGTGAAGCATTTTCCAAAAATTGCTTTTTCCACTTTGTGATAGATTGTGAAGCTATTTTATATTTAGTGGCTATTTGTGCAATGGTCTCTTCTTCTTTGAGGAGCTCTAACACTATTTTTGTCTTTTGCTCTGCACTGTAACTTTGACCTTTTTTTCTGCTCATTTTTATCTCCATAATGTTGCTATATTTTAACTTTTTTGGAAATAAATCTTGATGAATTTATGTCTTAAATATTCAGGCCATTATATTATTATAGAGTCGCATAGTAGTCATCAGTCCCTAATCAAATTAATTCAAAAAAATAATGATTTTTTTTGTACAAGCGAAGCTTTTGAAAATATTAATGTAAATGTTTGTAGGAAACAATAATGACTAACATATTGTCTTTAATGCGTCTTCACCAATGGATAAAAAATATTTTTTTATTTGCGCCACTTTTTTTTACGTTTAATTTTCAAAGTGAAAGTTTTTTGGATGTCACTTTAGGGTTTACAATATTTTGTTTAGCGGCCAGTAGCATTTATATTTTAAATGACTATAAAGACATTCTCGAAGATCAAGTGCATCCAACAAAAAAAAATAGACCACTTGCAAGTGGTGCTGTGTCAAAACACTCTGCTATTAGCTTAATGGTTGTTCTTTCTTTTATTGCCGTTTATGGTGGATTTGTATTGTCTCCATCTTTTTTAGCAATAGTTATTCTCTACATGCTTTTAAATATTGCCTATACATTCAAGCTTAAG
Organism: Sulfurospirillum multivorans DSM 12446; assembly: GCF_000568815.1. Classification (NCBI taxonomy): domain Bacteria; kingdom Pseudomonadati; phylum Campylobacterota; class Epsilonproteobacteria; order Campylobacterales; family Sulfurospirillaceae; genus Sulfurospirillum; species Sulfurospirillum multivorans. The sequence continues at coordinate 2,448,150 of NZ_CP007201.1, read as the reverse complement.
CATATTTCTATTTTAGATATTTCTATTATCTCTATTGGATTTGTTTTGAGGGTCTATGCAGGAGCTACTCTGATAAACAATACTCCATCAATGTGGATCGTTTTAGTCACATTCGTTTTGGCTTTATTTTTAGCGTTAGCCAAAAGGAGGGATGATTGTTTACTCTCCCTTGAGGGTAAAAAAACACGAAAAAATATTGATGGGTACAATCTCGAGATGGTCAATGCCGCAATGACGCTTATGGCTGGCGTTACAGTGGTCTCTTACATTATGTACACGGTTTCGCCAGAAGTAATCACAAGGCTTGGTACACACAATTTATATCTGACATCTTTTTTTGTCGTCATTGGGATACTGCGTTACATGCAACTCACATTTGTAGAACATAATAGCGGTAGTCCAACAAAACTTGTTTTGAAAGATCGTTTTTTACAATTAGTTTTGGTTGGATGGCTATCAAGTTTTTATCTCATTGCTAAGATTTTCAATTGATAGCTTCAAAATATATTATTTTTGCAATTTTTTCAACCATCATAAATTTATTTTTTCAATATATATCATTTGCAATATATAGCGGGTTTTTATCACTATATATCGCAATGTTCCTTGGTACATTTGCTGGACTTCTTTCTAAATATATTCTTGATAAAAGATATATTTTTTATCATAAACCTAAAAATAAAAAAGATGATGGTAAAAAGTTTGTTCTATATTCCCTTATGGGAGTTTGTACAACTTTTATATTTTGGGGATTTGAGATGGGATTTTATATTGTGTTTAAATATGAAAATGCAAAATATTTTGGTGCTGTTCTTGGTTTGAGTATTGGTTATATGATAAAGTATTTTTTAGATAAAAAATTTGTGTTTAAGGATTAAAATGAATCTAATAAGTTGGGGTATGTACCCTCTCATTAAAAATAAAAGTTTTAGTTTAAAAGATGAAAAGAGTTTACAAAACTATTGTGAAAAAACAGAACAAATGATTCCTTTTGGTTATGGTAGAAGCTATGGTGATAGTGCTTTGGCTGAAAATATTGTTTATTGTAAACCTTATAACTATTTTCTAGGTTTCGATAAAAACGAAGGAATAGTGCATTGTCAAAGCGGCGTATTGCTTACTGAGATATTGGAGGCTTTTGTTCCTAAAGGATGGTTTCTTAAAGTCACTCCAGGTACCAAGCTTATTACGGTTGGTGGCGCAATTGCAAGTGACGTACATGGCAAAAACCACCATGTTGAAGGGTGTTTTAGCGAATGTGTCCAAGAAATGCGAATTATGTTAGCCAATGGTGAAATCGTTACATGTAACAAAGGAGATGAGCTCTTTTTGGCCACTTGTGGAGGTATGGGATTAACAGGTATCATTTTAGATGCCAAAGTCTCTCTGAAAAAGATTAATTCTAAAAATATTGATCAAATAACTATTAAAACAAAGAATCTTAAAGAAACGTTTGATGCATTTGAAAAATATGCTCATATGCCCTATTCTGTTGCATGGATTGATTGTTTAGCCAAAGGTGACAATATAGGTAAATGTTTATTGATGGTTGGAGATTTTGCTCATGATGGAGATCTAAATTTTCAAAAGAAAAAAAAGCTTAATATTCCGTTCATGTTCCCTTCTTTTGCGCTTAACAATTTAAGTGTTAAAGCGTTTAACTGGCTTTACTATAAAAAATCTCCATTAGGAGAGTCTCATCAAAAAGTAGATATCGATACCTTCTTTTATCCACTAGATGCTATAAATAACTGGAATCGCATCTATGGTAAAGGTGGATTTACTCAGTACCAATTTATCTTACCAAAAGAGGTTAGTTATGAGGGGCTTAAGGAGATTTTAGGAGCCATCGCGGAGAGTGGGAAAGGCTCTTTCTTGGCTGTGTTAAAGCTTTACGGTAAAGCCAATGCCAACTATCTTTCCTTTCCTATGGAAGGGTATAGCTTAGCGCTTGACTTTAAGATCGAGAAAGGATTGTTTGAGCTACTGGATAAACTTGATCAAATTGTTTTGAGGTTTGGTGGTAGAATCTACCTAACAAAAGATGTGAGAGTTTCTAAAGAGACATTTGAAAAAGGTTACCCGATGATAGAAAAATTTAGAGCATTTCGAAAAGAAAATGGCATGGATAAAAAGTTTCATTCGTTACAAAGTAAGAGGGTAGGCATATGAGTTATGTATTGATTATCGGGGCAAAAAGTGACATTGCAAAAGCAGTCGCACGCGAGTATGCAAAAAATGGGTATGACCTTTATCTAGCAGCTAGAAATGTTTCAGAACTTGAAGGGTTTAAAAAAGATATCGAGATACGCAGCAATCGTCAAGTAGAATTGAAAGAATTTGACATAGTTGCATTTGACTCGCATCAAGCTTTTTATGATGCTCTTGAGCCTAAACCTTTAGGCGTCATCGTTGTAGCTGGCTATATGGTTGATCAAAAAGTAGCAGAAAATAGCTTAGTAGATTCTCTTAATACCTTACATGTAAACTTTACAGGATGTGTCAGTTTACTTAATGTCATAGCCAATGACTTTGAAAAGCAAAAAAGTGGATTTATCGTAGGTATTAGTTCAGTTGCAGGAGACCGTGGAAGAAAAGCAAACTATATTTATGGGAGTGCCAAGGCGGGCTTTAGTGCGTATCTAAGTGGTCTTCGCAATCGATTACATGTAAGCGGTGTGCAAGTATTGACTGTTAAGCCAGGATTTGTCAATACTAAGATGACAGAAGGACTTGATTTGCCCGCAAAGTTAACAGCAGAGCCAGAAGATGTGGCTCACGATATCTTTAGGGCACAACAAAAAGGTAAAGATGTACTCTATACCAAATGCATTTGGAAGCTTATTATGCTTGTTATCAAACATATTCCAGAATTTATATTTAAAAAAATGAGTATTTAACCCCATGAAGATAGCCTTTTTTGATTTTGATGGAACCATTACAACAGATGATAGCTTATTAAAGTTTATTCGATTTGTTGTGGGAAATTTTAAATTTATACAGGGGTTGACAGTGCTTTCTCCTGTACTTTTTTTGTACAAACTAAAAGTCATTCCAAATTATAAAGCTAAACAAATGATGCTTTCATACTTTTTTAAAGGGATGAGTGAAAAGTCTTTTATCGAAGTTGCTAAAAAATATTCATTAGAACACATAGATAGCATTGTGAGAGAAGATGCTATGAAACAAATCCAATGGCACCATACCAATGGACATAAAGTGGTTGTGGTTTCCGCATCACTGGAATGCTGGCTGCATCCTTGGTGTGAGAAAAATGGCTTAGAACTCATTGGAACAAGATTAGAAGTGCTAGATGGCATCATAACAGGTAGGTTGCTCACAAAAAACTGCTATGGCATTGAAAAGGTCAATCGCATAAAGTCACAATACAATCTTGAAGAATATGAATATATTTATGCTTATGGTGACAGTCGTGGGGATAGGGAAATGCTAGAATTAGCTCAAAAAAAAGCGTATAAACCTTTTCGATGAAGTTGGTCATTTTACTTTCGACTTATAATGGAACGCTATATCTTGAAGATTTTTTAACTTCACTAGAAAAACAAACATATCAGAACTGGGAATTGATAGTTCGAGATGATGCTTCTAGCGATGATACACTTGTTATACTTCAAAAGTTTTCAGATAAGATAAATAAAGTATCTATTTTAAAAGATAGGCAAAATCTTGGTGTAAAAAAAAGTTTTTCAACACTTGTAAACGTAGCATTGCAATCGCACGAACAGTATGAATACATCATGTTTGCTGACCAAGATGATATATGGTTACCAGATAAAATTGAAAAAACATATCTCAAAATGAAAGAGTTTGAAAAAAGTTATTCATCATTTCCTCTTTTGGTTCATAGCGATATTCGTGTTGTTGATAAAAAGTTAAATGTGCTAGCCTCTTCTTTTTGGAGCTATCAACATATAGATCCAAAAAGAGATCAGCTCAACTATCTTTTGCTTCATAATATCGTGACAGGATGCACTGTAATGATAAATAGAGCATTGGCAGAAAAAGTGAAAACGATTCCTCATGAAGCCATTATGCATGACTGGTGGATGGCGATGGTTGCATCAGCATTTGGGAAGATAGGCTATATCGATGAACCTTTGATGCTTTATAGGCAACATGGCACCAATGACACGGGAGCTAAAAACTATGGATGGGGTTATTTTATCAAAAAGTTTAGAGAGAGACCGCGTTTAGATAGATATCTGATACAAGCAGAAATGTTCCTTTCCATGTATGAAGATAAGCTTGACGATAACTCAAAAGGAATGCTTTTAGTACTGAAGGATTTTAATAGTTTTAGCAAGTTTAAAAAGATACAAGTCATCATCAAATATAAGCTATGGAAAAATGGCTTTATCCGCAATATTGGGTTGTTGGTCAATACATGAAAATTCAAACGATCATTCCCATTCTCGACCCTCAAAGTTCTTTTTTTAATAAGACTATTACTGCTTTACATGTACAAAAAGTGAAGTCTTCCACGCTGTTAATCAACTCAGGTTATACTATACCTCATGGTAATTTTGAAGTTGTAAAGATAGATAAAACAACTTTCAACCATGCCAACACTCGTAATCTCTCATTAAAATATGAAGCAGATTTTTATCTTTTTATGACACAAGATGCAATGCCTTATGATGAACATCTTATAGCAGAACTTTTAAAAGCATTTGAAGATGAAGAGGTTGTTGTATCTTATGCAAGGCAGATTCCCTACAAAGATGCAGATGCAATAGAAGTTTTTGCAAGAACGACAAATTATCCTGCACGATCTAGGATAAAATTCAGAAAGGATCTAACACAACTTGGCATTAAAACATTTTTTTGCTCCGATAGCTGTGCGATGTACAGAGCGAGTTATTTTAAAGAAGTAGGCGGTTTTAAACAAGGGCTAAATACCAATGAAGATATGGAGTACGCAGCACGAGCCATCATGAATGGTAAAAAAGTAGCCTATGTGGCAGAAGCCAAGGTGTATCACTCGCATACCTTTACATATAAAGATATTTGGAGGCGCTATCGTGCCATAGGAAAGTTTTTCAAAGAAAATCAGTGGATATTGGATGTCGTAAGCCAGTATACAAAAGCAGAATCAACAGGTATAAAACAAGCCGTTGCTGAGCTAAAGTATTTATTAAAAAATTCTCCTTTAGATATACCACGTTCTATTCTTTTTTCTTTGATAAAATATTTTGCTTTCAAATCAGCCTCTTAAGCTTTTTTAGTTACGATATTCCTTTACTTACAATTTGGAGAAAGAAATAAGTGCGATATTTTTTACTTAAATTTATAATAAGTCTTGTTTTTTTAACAGCCAATCTCTATTTTTCATTTGTCATTGCAGATATTTTTTTAGATATGGATTCGAATTATCCTATATTGAATTATAGCTGGATGATTGTGATTTATATGCTAGGGTATTTTTACATGCGGTTGATGACAAATCGTATGGTAACGGTAAATGCTATTACCTTATCCCTCAAAGCAAATTTTTTCGCTTTATCGATCATTTTAATTATCATAGCTATTTTAAAACTTAATGATATAACATCTAGAATGGTTATATGTATTTTTTATCTACTTAATAATTTTAATGCACTATGGTCGTATTATCTTAAAAAAGTTTTTTTCAGATACAAATTTTTTAGGCAACCTATCCTTGTTATTTGTGATCATAAAGGATTAGAAAATATCCAATCATGGTTTGCAATAGGCAATCCTTTTGGTTATGATATTAAAGAGATCATTAATGTTACTTTACTTCCTTTGGAAAGTGTTAATAGAGAGATAGATCGAATAATCGAAAATAGTAATTACGATTCTGTGGTCATCGATTTAGAGAGCAATACGATTTTTGATTTAAATAGTTTAGTCAATCACATTCAACGTCGTGTTCGAAAAGTGATTGTCCTTCCAAAAATGTCTAAAATATCTATTATCAATGGAGAGCTTATTAGTTCTATTCATCATAAGGGTATGGCATTTTATATTAAAAATAATCTTTTGAGCCCGCTGGATCAAATCATTAAGCGAGGATTTGATATCTGTGTAGCTTCAATAGGACTTATTCTTTTATCTCCTTTTCTTATTTGGCTTTATAGTTTAGTTTATACTGCAACTAAAGGGCATCCTATCTTTTCACACGAACGCATAGGCTTTGGTGGACGAAAATTTAAAGTCTTTAAATTTAGAACCATGTATCTTGATGCGGATGAACGTTTAGAATTATTATTAGAATCGTGTGATGAGAGTAAAGAGGAGTGGGAAAAAGACTTTAAACTTAAAAATGATCCACGTATAACAAGGATTGGTCAGTTTCTGCGAAAAACATCTTTGGATGAACTACCACAACTATGGAATGTTTTAAAGGGCGAGATGTCTTTGGTAGGGCCAAGACCTATCACAGAAGCAGAAATACAAAAATATGGAGAATATTTTGAGTATTTTATAGCTGTAACACCAGGGATTACCGGCTTATGGCAGGTTAGTGGGCGCAATGATGTCGAATATAATGAAAGAGTTCAACTTGATGTCTGGTATGTGCGCAATTGGTCGGTAGAGCTTGATTTACAGATACTCATTAAAACTATTTTAGTCGTCTTAGGAAGAAAGGGAAGTTACTAACTGACTGGGATCGTTAGAAAATAAAGAACTAGGTTTACTGTATAAATTACTGTAAATATTTTTGGACTAAGAGAGATATTGGTGGACTTAAAGAGACGTAAGATACAATGAGAATCCCTTTGTCTAGGACTTTTGTGGACTTAAAAGATGATTTTGGATTGTAAGAAATGAAGTTAGGTGGTGGCTGGAGACGGAATCGAACCGCCGACACGGAGATTTTCAGTCTCCTGCTCTACCGACTGAGCTATCCAGCCACGCTTTGAAGAGTTGAAATTATAGCTTAAAAACTTTAATACTAGCTTATGCCTAAGCGAGTGCCAACTCTTTAAAACGATCGCCTCTGTGTGCGTAGGATTTGAATTGATCTAAACTAGCAGCTGCAGGAGAAAGTAGGGCTACCGTTTTGATAGTATGAACGGCATGAATTTGTTTCATGGCTTCTTCAATAACAAAGCATTTGTGAAGTTGTATACCTTCTTTTTCGGCAAAAGAGGCCAGTCTTTCTGTGTTTGTACCAATAGCAAAAATGGTTACATGTAAAGGCTTCATGAAATCAAATAACTCTTGCAAATCAACGCCTTTGTCATCGCCACCTAGGACAATGAGGATTTCGTCATTTTTATAGCGTTTGAGCGCTTCTATCGTGGCATCAACATTGGTTCCTTTGGAGTCATCAACCCAAAGGCGTCCTTGTTTATCGTAAAACTCTTCAATTTTGTAATGATCAATTTTAAACGTATTCAGAAGTTCATAATCGACGGTGTCTAGAAGAATTTTTTGTGCGCATGTCGCGAGGACTGCATCGAGTAAAAATGGTGTTCTAAAGTTTATTTTTGCAATATCTATACCCATCTGTGCTGCCAAATCTTCTTCTGTGTTATACGCAATGACGTGTGCCAGTGTTTTAACGTTTGCATAGGCTTTAGGAAGGATCGCGACACTGCCTTCGCGCATACGAGCAAGCGGTGAAAGTTTTGCCTCAATGTACGCTTCCATACTTCCATGCCATGTTAAATGGTCTGGTTTGATAGGAAGCAGAAGATAGATGTCAGGAGCGGTGACTTTCGTGTAGTGAAACGTAAAAGAACTGGTTTCTAAAATCCAAATGGGAGCATTGGCGCTGAGTTCTGCTAGGGGTGTACCGATATTACCACCTGCCTGTGCACCTTGTTTTTGCAAGAGAAACTCGCACATTTGCGTTGTGGTTGTTTTACCGTTCGTTCCACTGATCCAAATACTAAAAGGCATTGACTCTTTAAAAAAATCGTATTCACTGGTAACGTGAAGTGCTTTTTGGATTAAGGGGTGATGCGCTGGGAAACCAGGGCTTGGGATCTCAACGCTACTCGCGTTAGGATCGAATTCTGAAGGAGGTAACAAGAGGTTACCAAACGCGTCTGTTGCTTTACATGTAAAGTTGTCGTCAAAAATTTGACATTGCCCCGCAAAGCGTTTTGCAATAGCTTTGGTTGTTTTTCCGTGTCCGAATAGTGTTATCATCTGATTTTCAATGCCGTAAGTGCTAAAAGATTTGACATGAGAGCGATAATCCAAAATCTCACGATAATCTTATTTTCTGGCCAACCTTTCACCTCAAAGTGGTGATGGATCGGCGCCATAAGGAAGATACGTTTTTTGCGTGTTTTAAAACTTCCTACCTGTAAAATAACCGAAGCTGTTTCGAGTACAAAAACAAAACCAATAAAAATCAATAAAATTTCGTTTTTAGAAATAATCGCCATATAGCCAATAAATGCGCCAATACTAAGGCTTCCACTGTCACCCATAAAAATTTGTGCTGGATAACAGTTAAACCATAAAAAGCCTACAAGTGAGCCCATAACAGCCGTTGCTACAATAACCACTTCACCACTGCCCCCGACTTTTGGAAGGAGTAAGTAGCTGCTTAAAAAGGCGTTGCCACCGACATAAACAAACACTGCAAGTGAAAGAATCGAAAGAATGGCAGGAACAGTTGCCAGACCATCAAGACCATCAGTGAGGTTGACGGCATTACTGGCTGAAACCATTACCAAGACCCAAAAGGCAAGTGCTAAAAGGTGCATATCAAACAGTGGGAACTTGTAAAAGGGAACAAAAAAAGTCGTATCAAGATCAACAATAATGTATAACAGCAAAGCAATAATGGAAGAGGCTAGGATCTGCAAGCCAAGTTTTCCACGTGGTGTGAGACCTGCTGTGTTACTTTTGCCCAAAATTTTAGCGAGATCATCTTTCATTCCAATAAGCCCAAAAAGTAGAATACACGCTAGTCCTAAAAGAACAAAAAGATTGTTCATGCGTGCGCACATTAAGATGGAAAGCGTTGCGGCGCATAAAAAAACGATGCCGCCCATGCTTGGGGTTTTACCCTTTTGCTGATGGGTTTGAGGGGCGAGTGAATAGATCGGTTGATTGGCGTTGCGCGATTTGGCCCATTTGATAAATTTTGGCATCAGATAAATGGTTAAGATAAAGGCTAAAAAGAAGGCGACGCCCGCACGTACGGTGATGTATTGAAAAAGGTTAATGGAGGTGAGTTTGTAAAGAGCATATAGCATGAATGTTACTTCCAGCTTCTAGGGATATATTTTTATAAAAGCAACATTTTAGTAAGATATTGCTTATAAGCTTATAACAAAAGGTATCATTTTGAAACCAGACGTTCAGAAAACTGTATTGATTATTACCGATGGCATTGGGCACAACGAAAGCCAAACTGCCAATGCTTTTGCCGCCGCGCATAAACCGACGTATGACAGACTTTTTCGTGAGGTTCCTTACAACTTTATTTCAACTTCGGGGCTGAGTGTCGGGCTTCCAGATGGGCAGATGGGTAACAGTGAAGTGGGTCACATGTGTATCGGCAGTGGGCGCATTTTGTACCAAAATTTAGTGAAAATCTCTTTAGCTGCCAAAAATGGTTCTCTTGCTTCCAATGAAGCACTTACACAGCTTTTACATGTAAAGGGTGCGATTCACATTATTGGGCTTGTAAGCGATGGTGGCGTGCATTCACATATCGATCATATCATCGACCTTGCAAAGATTGTGGAAGCGCAAGGCAAACGTGTGTATTTGCATGTGATCACCGATGGCCGCGATGTTTCACCCACTTCTGGCATCACGTTTTTAGAGCAACTCTTAACCATTTGCAACGAGAACATCAGCATCGCTTCGATTTCGGGACGATTTTTCAGTATGGACCGTGACAATCGTTGGGAGAGAGTGGAGCAGGGGTATCGCGCGATGGTGGACGCAAAGCCTAAAACGGCTTTACATGTAAAAACATATTTACAAGGGATGTATGACCAAGGCATCACCGATGAGTTTGTCGAACCTGCGGCGTTTGAATCTTATCATGGCATGTACCGTGACGATGGCGTGATCTTTGCAAACTTTCGCAATGATCGTATGCGTGAGCTTTCACGCGCGATTGGATTTAGCGAATTTGGGGAGTTTTCGCGTACCCTGAACGGTGTGGCGGCCATCACCATGACAGAGTACGACAGCAGTTTCCCTTTCCCCATTATGTTTCAAGCCGATACACCGCAAAATACCTTGTGCGATGTCATTTCGCGCTCTGGCTTGACACAGTTTCATACCGCAGAAACGGAAAAATATGCCCATGTCACGTTTTTCTTTAACGGTGGCATGGAAGAGCCAAAAGTGGGTGAGACCAGACTTCTGGTTCCCAGCCCCAAAGTCAAAACGTACGATCTTGAACCGCAAATGAGCGCTGCTTTGGTCGGTGACGCGGTGTTAAAAGCGATGGATGAGCAGTACGATTTTATCGTGGTGAATTTTGCTAATGGCGATATGGTGGGACATACGGGAAATTTGGAAGCTTCGACGCGCGCCGTGGAAGCGGTTGATCATGAGCTTGGAAGATTGTTTGCGAAGGCGAAAGAGGTCAATTATTCTATTGTATTGACCAGCGATCATGGCAATTGCGAACAGATGTTTGATGATGTGGGTGCTAGACTGACCAACCATACGACATTTGAGGTATATGGTTTTGTCATGGATAAACGAGTTCAAAAGGTGCAAAAAGGTGAGCTGAACAATATTGCACCAACTGTTTTAAAGCTGATGGGACTTCCCATTCCAAGTGAAATGGATAAACCGTTAGTCGAGTTTTAAATTTAATCAAAGATACAAAGGAACAATAATGAAATTTAGTGGAAAAAATGTTTTAGTGACAGGTGCAGCCAGCGGAATTGGCAAAGAGATCGCATTAACACTTGCAGGGTATGGTCTTAAAGTATGGATAAATTACCGTTCACGCCCAGAACAAGCCGATGCTATTAAAGCAGAGATCGAAGCAAACGGTGGCGTGGCTGCGGTTATTGGTTTTGATGTGGCGGATGAAGAGGCATTTGTAGAAGGCATTAAAACCATCGTTGATAGTGACGGTGAACTTTCTTATTTGGTGAATAATGCAGGCATTACCAATGACAAATTAGCTATTCGTATGAAAAAAGAGGATTTTACGTCTGTCATCGATATTAATCTGACATCGGCGTTTATTGGATGCCGTGAGGCGCTCAAAGCGATGAGTAAAAAACGGTTTGGTTGTGTGGTAAACATCGCTTCAATTGTCGGTGAGACAGGCAACGCGGGACAGGTCAATTACAGTGCAAGTAAAGGTGGCTTGATTGCGATGACCAAAAGCTTTGCACAAGAAGGCAGTGCGAGAGATGTGCGCTTTAACGCGGTCACTCCGGGGTTTATTGCCACTGAGATGACGGATAAATTAAGCGATGAAATTAAAGAATCGTACACCTCAAAGATTCCACTCAAACGTTTTGGAAGCCCTAAAGACATTGCAGAATCGGTTGCTTTTTTGCTTAGCGATAGTGCCAGCTACATCACCGGTGAAGTTTTAAAAGTCAATGGTGGCATGTACATGTAAAGGTAACTTTACATGTAAAAATTCAAATTAAAGGTTTTTTTGATAAAATAGTGGAAATTTTTTAAAGGAGCTAGTAAATGGCACTATTTGATGATGTAAAAGCGGTGGTTGTTGAACAATTAAATGTAAATCCTGACGAGGTAAAAGAAGATTCTAAATTCGTAGAAGATTTGGGCGCAGATTCTTTGGATGTTGTAGAGCTCGTTATGGCACTCGAAGAGAAATTCGACATTGAAATTCCAGACACTGACGCTGAAAAAATCGTTACGGTCAAAGATGCTATGTCTTACATTGAAGCACATAAATAATTTTATAACACACACAACCCGCTTTGGCGGGTTCTCCCTTCCCCACAAAGATCACTAAAGAGGATAAAAATTTGAAAAGAGTCGTTGTTACTGGTATAGGAATGATTAATTCATTAGGTTTGGATAAAGAGAGTTCTTTTAAAGCTATCGTTGAAGGTCAATGTGGCATTAAAAGCATTAGTTCGTTTGACACAACCGAGCATTCTGTTACCATTGCCGGCGAAATCACTGACTTTGATCCGAATACCATTATGAACCCCAAAGAGGTTAAAAAAGCGGATCGTTTTATCCAATTAGGACTCGCAGCGGCTAAAGAAGCAATGGCGGACGCGAAGTTCGATGCTGCCTATGAAGCTGAATCCTTTGGTGTTAGCTCCGCTTCTGGTATTGGTGGTTTAGTGGTCATTGAGAAAAACTCAGTGATCGTTAATGGTGTAGGCCCTCGTAAAATTTCTCCTTTTTTCATCCCTTCAGCTCTTATCAATATGCTTGGCGGCATGGTTTCCATTGAATACGGTCTTAAAGGTCCAAACCTTTCTTCTGTGACAGCATGTGCAGCAGGCACACACGCGATCAGTGATGCGACCAAAACGATGATGACGGGTGGCGCTAAAAAGATGCTGGTTGTTGGTGCGGAAGCGGCGATTTGTGCTTCAGGCATTGGCGGCTTTGCTGCGATGAAAGCGCTCTCTACACGCAATGATGATCCTAAAAAGGCTTCTCGCCCGTTTGATGCAGAACGCGATGGATTTATCATGGGCGAAGGCGCAGGCTCACTTGTCCTTGAATTTTATGAAGATGCCGTTGCCAGAGGTGCGCATATTTACGGTGAAGTGGTTGGCTTTGGTGAGAGTGGTGATGCGAGTCACATTACCTCTCCAAGCTTAGACGGTCCACTTCGTGCAATGAAAGCGGCGTATGAGATGGCAGGACGTCCTAAAATTGATTATATCAACGCCCATGGAACAAGCACTCCTGCAAACGATAAAAATGAAACAGCAGCGATTAAAGAGGTTTTTGGCGCAAATATCCCACAAATTAGCTCTATCAAAGGTCAAATCGGTCACTGTTTAGGTGCCGCGGGCGCTATTGAAGCGGTTGTCTGTTTGATGGCAATGCGTGATGAGATTTTACCTCCAACGATTAATTATGAAAATCCAGATCCCGATTGCGATTTGGATTACATCCCAAATGTAGCACGTAAATGCAGAGCAGAATATACCATGAGTAACTCGTTTGGCTTTGGCGGAACGAATGGCTCTGTGATCTTTAAACGTGTGTAAGGAATTGTAGTGGCGACTTATTTGGATTTTGAGAATGGAATTAAGCAGATTGATGAGGATATATCCAACGCCAAAATCAAAGGCGATAGCCATGCTGTTGAGATTTTAGAAAAAACGCTCTCTAAAGAGATTTCTAAAACCTATAAAAATCTCAGTGAATACCAAAAGCTTCAACTCGCACGCCATCCTGATCGCCCTTACGCCTTAGATTATATTCGTGCACTTTTGCATGATAGCTATGAAATTCATGGCGATCGTAACTTTGCCGATGATGCGGCGATTGTCTCTTACATTGGTTATATTGGCGATCGCAAAGTTATTTTAATCGGTGAGCAAAAAGGTCGAGGAACAAAAAATAAAATCAAACGTAATTTTGGTATGCCTCATCCTGAAGGGTATCGTAAAGCACTTCGCATTGCTAAAATGGCAGAAAAATTTGATCTTCCAATTCTTTTTTTGATCGACACTCCGGGTGCTTATCCAGGCCTTGCGGCAGAAGAGAGAGGTCAGAGTGAAGCGATTGCTCGGAATCTTTTTGAGTTAAGTAAACTCAACACAAAAAGTATCTCTGTTGTGATTGGTGAAGGTGGAAGTGGTGGCGCTTTAGCGATTGGCGTAAGTGACAGGGTTGCGATGATGCGTTACTCTGTTTTTTCTGTGATTTCGCCTGAGGGATGTGCCGCTATTTTGTGGAATGACCCAAGCAAACAAGAAAATGCGACCAAAGCGATGAAAATTACGGCAGAAGATCTGTACCAGCTTAATCTTATTGATGCGATTATTGATGAACCTCTCATCGGTGCACACCGCGATAAAGAGAGTGCTGCAAAAGCACTTGGGGAATATTTCTTAAAATCTTTAGAAGAACTTGATACCTTGAGTAATGATGAGCGTATGGCGAAACGTTATGAGCGCATTACCTCTATTGGGGCTTACGAAGAGCGCTAAGAGATGTGTCTCTTAGCGTTTTAAAACTTTCTTTTTCTTGCTATCTTACCAACCACGAACAAGCGTATGACAATCGGTACAGGCATTGACGATATCTGAAAAGGCGCTGTGTGCTTTTTTCATCTGTTTCAGTGCCAAATAGCTTTTCATCTCATCTGTAGCATTATCAATACGTTTTGAGGTAATGAGTGCTAGATTTTCCATCTGCTTTTTACCCTCAGGCAAAATAGCCTTCAAAACATCTCGATTATGATAGGCCGCATTCTCTTTTTGAACGATATCAACACCGCTTTGAATCAGCTCAATGTTGTTGTACAAAAATCCTTTTTGAATATTGGAGAGACCATTTTCCATGCTAAGCATTGCGATCGCATTCACTTTTTCAGTCTCAGAGGCGTAAAGAGAGCTGCAAAGAGCAAGAGAAGTGAGTAGTAGTGTATAGTGTTTCATAATTTCCTCCTTTTAATGTTTTACATGTAAACTCTAGTGTATCGTAGCGGTTGCATATAGAAGGCAGGGATGATTAGGTGCAATCGCACCTAATCATCCAAAAGAGGCATTTAAAATTTTAGTGAACTTCTCTCCAGATTTTCACTTTCCAAGCATAGGCGAGGAGTGTGAAGAGAACCATATAGCCAATGAGTTTATACCCGAGATCTTCTCTTTCGGCTTTTTTACGATCACCCACTTTTTCCATATAAGCAATCACTTGGTTTTGAGCTTTTTCAGTCAAACCAACGCGTGGCATTGAGGTGCCTGCAAGCTGTTTTTGTGGATTGTTGATGAACGTTGTGAGGTAATCTTTGCCTTTTGAGCGAATCATCATCGAAAGATCCGGTGGTAGTGTGCCCATATACGCCATCAACGCTGTTTTATCAGTCGTACTCATCACTTTGTCGTATTTAATATCATGACATCGTTGGCACGCATCAGCATAGACTTGTTTGTCATCAATCGGTGTCACAGGCGCAATACTTTGAAGGTATGCCACAATGTCAGCAACCTCTTGATCCAAATCGCCACCCAGACCAAAGAACGCGATCATCGGGTGAGGACGAGATTCATTAAACTTGTGCTCGACTTTAAGCGCTTTGGTTGGATCTTTAATCAGAGCTGCGAGGAAGTTTTTATCATAAATCGCACCTGCCGTGCTAAGATCGGGTGGTACAACACCAAATGAAGCCGATGCACTGGCATGATCCATAGGTGCTTCCATACCTTGTGAACTGACACCATGACAGCCAATACAGCCTGCATTTAAGAAGGTTTCAGCCCCTTTAGTCGCATCGCCTTTTTTATCATTGACGCCTAAATCTTTAAAGGCAAAATCAGCAGGTGCAACATGAGGGTGCATTTGCGAATGCGCAAATGGCTCAACACCCCAATAGACAACCGCGGTAAAGAAGATTACAATGGCTAATATCTTTAACTCTCTCATTTGCAACCTCCAGTATTACATTTACAGTTCGCTTCCATTTTCGTAATGATTGGAAGAAGAATAAATAAGACAAGAAACGTAATGGTCGCACCAAAGCCAACCCATGCGTTGTTGCCTGTTGGAGGAAGTTTGCCATAAACGGTTAAAACGATCATGTCAATTAACAGTAACCAGAACCAAACAAAAAAGAGAGGTCGTTTATGCGCTGGAGCTACATGATCGGTATTTCTATCAAGGAACGGTAAAAGCATAAAGATCACGTTTGCAAAACCAAACGCAGCCAAACCAATATCCATAGCAGCAACGCCAGCAATGTCAAAGAAGAAACCACGAAGCACTTCATAACTCCACAAGAAGTACCACTCAGGGTAGATGTGTGCAGGTGTTTTCATATTGTTGGCAGGCTCAAAGTTAATAGGATCCATTGCAAAATCATAGTGGAAACAGACCAGATAGAAGAAGATAGTCAAAGCTACGCCTACAACAAAGAAATCTTTGGAGAGGAATACGGGCCAGAAAGGTACGACTTTAGATTCTACTTTTTTACCCTCAAGGTATTTTTTCGCTTCATCTTCAAAATCAAATTCTTCTGATTCTTGGTTATTCACATGCGGAACTCGTAAAGAGTAGAAGTGAACGGCAATCAAGAGTAAAATGACCAATGGCAATAAGAGTACATGTAACATAAAAAAGCGTGTTAAGGTTGCATCGGCAACCAAAAAGTCACCTCTGATCCAAACGACCAACGCTTCACCAATGAAAGGAATACCACCAAAAAGGTTGGTAATAACTTGCGCTGCCCAGTAGCTCATCTGTCCCCATGGAAGCATGTAACCACTAAACGCTTCTGCTGAGAACATACCAAAAAGTGCCATACCGGTTAACCAGATAATTTCACGCCCTTTTTTGTATGACCCGTAATAGATACCGGTGAACATGTGAATGTAAATGACAAGGAAAATGACGGAAGCTGAAACACCGTGGATATGACGCCACAACCAGCCGTACTCCACCTCTTGCATAATCGTGTAGTTCACACTGTCAAATGCTAGATTAATGTCTGGTTTGTAGTACATTAAAAGGAAGATTCCCGAAACAATAAGAATCATAAAAAGAACCATTAAAACAACACCCATTGCCCAAAGGAAGTTGATGTTTTTAGGAATCCAATACTCAGTCATCATCACTTTGATGAACTTGTTGACGGCTAATCGTTGATCGAGCCAATCGATGAAGCCTGTCGCTTTTCTAATTTCTGCCACGTTTGTCTCCTTTACGCTTTCTTAGGAACAAGTTTTTTATACTCTGGTCCCTCTTCACCAAGAACAAGTTTCGCTCCGTCTATTTTAAAAGGAGGAATGTCCATAGGTCTTGGAGGTGGTCCAAACGTATTGACGCCACTTGCATCAAACTCGCCACCATGACAGGCACACTTAAATTGTTTGGTTGTTGGTGTCCATGTTGGAATACACCCAAGATGGGTACAAAGTCCTATCATCACTGCATAGCTACTACCGCCTGCAACGATGTCTCGTTTCTCATTCTTTGGCATATCCGCACTTTTCTTCAAAATGAAAATCGGCTTGCCCCTCCATTGGATCGTTTGGACTTCTCCCTCTTTCATAGAAGAGAGATCAACGGTGATGAATCCAGCAGATTGTACGCTTGGGAGAGGATCCCAAGTTTTTTTCATAGCGCCAAGGGCTATGATGCCACCTGCCGCTGCAAAACCGCCGAATGCCATGCCGATAAAGTCTCTTCTGCTTGTTTCAACAGCCATTCTTTTTCCTTTCGTGTAGTTTAATTTGTGACAATTTTATCGCATCATTTATTAAGAATCTATGACATGTGTCAATTATTACAGATTTACGTCAATATTGCGTCAATTATTTTTTTTATTATGTATTTTAATATATACATGTAAAATATCTAAAGCAGCGGGTGTGATACCGCTAATCTCACTGGCAGCAAAAAGCGTGGGAGGGCTGAAGCGTTGTAGCTTCTCCACCACTTCGTTACTCAGCCCTGAAATCGAACTAAAATCCATCATCGGAGGAATTTTCACGTTGATCATCTCTTTCATCGTATCGATTTGATCTTTTTGCTTCTCAATATAGTTTTTATACTTCGCTTCAATGAGAATTTGCTCTTTAGCATCTTCATTAAATGCGCTGACGACGGGGGCTAACTTCTCAAGTTTTTCCACGGTAAATTCAGAACGCGCAACAATCTTTTGAAGCGTGACTTTATCGGTGATCTTCTCTTCCCCGATGCTCGCTAAAAAGGCATTGTTTTCATTGGAAGGCGTAAGCGTCGTCTCTTCAAGGTAGTCAAGTCCCTCTTCGAGTTGCATCTGCTTTTTGACCATGTGTTCATGCGTTTGCTCATCAATCAAGCCAATTTTGTAACCATACGGCATGAGCCTCAAATCGGCATTGTCTTCACGAAGCAGTAAACGATACTCGGCGCGAGAGGTAAACATACGGTACGGCTCTTTGGTACCTTTTGTTACCAAATCATCAATCAACACACCGATATACGCTTCATCGCGTCTTAGAATCAACGGCTCTTCTTCTCTTAAGCTCAATGAGGCATTAATGCCTGCCATTAACCCTTGTGCCGCTGCTTCTTCGTAGCCTGTGGTTCCATTGATCTGACCTGCGCAGTACAGACCTGAGACTTTTTTTGTCTCTAATGTATGCCTAAGCTCAGTTGGATCAACATAGTCGTATTCAATGGCATAACCAAAGCGGACAATCTTTGCATTTTCCATTCCTTCAACCGAGTGGATCATACTCAGCTGTGTATCAGTCGGAAGGGAGGTGCTAAAACCGTTGATGTAATACTCGGTTGCTTCGCGTGTTTGTGGCTCAATGAAAAGATGATGACGCTCTTTGTCACGGAAACGGTTGATTTTGTCTTCAATGCTCGGGCAATAACGTGGCCCTATGCCATTGATTTGCCCTGTAAACAGAGGGGCACGGTGAAAATTACTTTCGATAATCGTATGTGTTTCTTCGTTCGTATAAGCGATGTAACAAGGGAGTTGAAATGGTTTAAAGCTTGCACGATCGGTTCTAAAGCTAAACGGAAGAGGATTCTCGTCGCCTGGTTGAAGCTCCATCTTGGAAAAATCAATCGTTTTGGCATCGATGCGTGCACACGTACCCGTTTTGAGGCGTCCCATCGTAATCCCTAGTGATTTGATGGAATCGGAAAGTTTAATGGAGGGAAATTCTCCGACACGTCCCGATTCGTGTTTGTATTCACCAATGTGAATCAGACCTTTTAAAAAGGTTCCCGTGGTGATGATAATTTTTTGTGCGTGGTAGTGGTTGCCCATCGCGGTGATGATGCCTGTGACTTTGCCGTCTTCGGTGAGAATTTCGTCCGCAACTTCTTGGGCGACACTGAGGTTCTCCGTGTTGAGGATGATGGTACGCATATAAATGCGGTATCTGTCCATATCGATCTGCGCGCGACTGCCTCTGACTGCTGGGCCTTTTGAAAGATTTAACGTGCGAAATTGAATGCCTGCAGCATCGGTTGCCAGCGCCATTTGTCCGCCAAGCGCGTCGAGTTCTTTGACCAAATGACCTTTGGCAAGTCCTCCAATAGCAGGATTACAGCTAGCGGCACCAATTTGTTCTGCTAAAATAGAGATAAGAAGGGTCTTATGCCCAAGCCTTGCGGACGCTAAGGATGCTTCAATACCCGCATGTCCACCACCAATTACGATAACGTCATATTTCATAATACTCATACCTTCAATACATACATAGTTTGAATCATTATACTATGAATTGACTGTATATTAGGCGTAGGGTTCACTTTAAAATTGCTACAATAGCTTAAAATAAATATTGGGTGAACTATGTTTAAAGAGAAGCATTTAGCAAAACTTATTTTTCTAACGCCTATTGTGACCATTGGGCTCTTAACACTCTTTACACTCTCCTTTTTTATCTCCATGGAGCGTGCCAATCTGAATGTCGAGAGCAAAGCGTTAGAGCAAAAACTTTTACACCAGCAAAAAACGGTATTGGTCAATGAAATTCAAAAAGTGTTTCAGTATTTTGAGTATCATCTCTCAATGATGCATCGTACGATTGATTTGGAGTTAAAAGATAGGGTGGATGATGTGCACATGATGGGAATCAATCTCTTTGCGAAAGGCTCGCAGAGCAAGTCATTGCAAGTCCTACGTCAAGAGCTTTTGCTGATGCTCTCTTCTTTACATGTAAGCGGTCATCGAGGGTACTATTTTGTCTTGGATGCGAAAGGAAATATTCTTTATCCTTTAGAAGAGTTGGGTGATCGCATAGGACTTCAAAGTGCGGTACATGAAGCTTTAAAACATGAAGGGTATGCGACCAGCGAAGTAGGGCGACCAAGGCGCGTGTATGTCAAACCATTAGTGCCTTATGGATGGAGTATTGGCGCGGCGGAGTATCTGGATATTGCTACTTCAAGGCTAAAAGATGAGATGATCTCTTGGAGTGAGTCTTTACGGTATGGTGAGGGTGGATATATGTGGATACACAATACAACGCACACCCTTTTAGCGCACCCTTTTAGAGAAGAGAGCATTGGAAAAGATGACACACTGCTCAAAGATCAGGCTGGCAATACGATCATCCAAACGTTTGTCAAAAAAGCTTTGGAACAAGAGGATCAAGGGGCTTTTGTAGAGTATTTTTGGCGTAAACCTTATGAAGAGACACCGTCTAAAAAAATCTCGTATGTGGCACAGTTTAAACCATGGCATTGGGTGGTTGGGACGGGTGTGTATGGGGATGATGTACAAAAAGAGATTGCTTTAAAAAAAGAGGAGATGAAAGCGAAGATGGATCGCTATATCTTTGGTGTGATTGTGATAGCACTTGTCTCTATGCTGTGCGTGGGGTTTCTCTCGTACTTGGTAACGAAGCAGATTAATCGTGCGCTTGAGAGTTATCGTGAACGGGTGCGTCATAAAACCGAAGCACTCAAAGAGTTTAATGCCACACTGCGCTTTAAGATCAACAAAGCCCTCGAAGAGTCAAAGCAAAAAGATATGGCACTGCTTCAGCAGTCGAGGTTAGCGCAGATGGGTGAGATGCTCAGTATCATCGCGCACCAATGGAGGCAGCCTTTGAGTGAAGTTTCAGGCATTTTTATGGAGCTTGAAACCGCTTCAAAATTTGGAAAAGCAGATACAAAACTGATACACGAAAGTGCCAAGGAAGCGGATAAACTCTTAAGTTATATGTCCCGGACAATTGATGATTTTAGGCATTTTTTTAAACCTTCCAAAGCAAAAGAGAGCTTTTGGATTCAAAAGGCGTGTGAAGAGGCATTTAGTTTAGCGCAAGCGGTTTTGAAAAACTCCCATATCGCTTTACATGTAAAGATTTTTGATTCACCTAAAATTGAAGGATACCCCAATGAATACGCCCAAGTTATTCTCAATTTGATCCTCAATGCGAAAGATATTTTAATAGAGCGAAAAGTACCAGAGCCTCAAATTTGGGTGGAGATAGGTCGCACACCAGAAGGCAATGCTTTGGTCTGCGTGATGGACAATGGTGGTGGCATCAAGGAGAGCAATCTCAAAATGGTTTTTGAACCCTACTTTTCGACTAAAAAAGCTTCGAAAGGCAGTGGGCTGGGGCTTTACATGGCGAAGATGATTATTGAGCAAAATATGGGTGGAAAGATCGAAGTGGAAAATGACATTTTTGGGGCAAAATTTAGGGTAGAGGTGTCGTGATGGAAGCATCCTTAGAAGCATTAAAATCTATGAGCGTTTTATGTGTTGAAGATGAGGAGGGCATTCGTGCACGATTGGCAAAGACACTCTCCTACTATTTTGGAACCGTCTATGAAGCACGTCATGGATTTGAAGGGTTAGCGCTTTATGAGGCGCACCATCCTGATTTGATTATTAGCGATATTGGGATGAATGGCATGAGCGGCGTGGAGTTGGTTGCAACCATTCGTCAAAACGATAAACAAACGCCTATTATTATGCTGACCGCGTACAGTAAAGAGGAGTATTTAATGGAGCTGATTAATCTTAAAATTGATCATTTTATTCTCAAACCAGCCAATGCTGAGCGCCTTTTAGAGGGCATTAAACGCGCACTGGATGGCAAATTGATTGGGCGTATCAAACTAGGACGGGATCTTTTATTCTCTCCATTAGAGCGAAAACTGTTTTTGAAAGAGCTTGAAATTAGCCTCAACAAACGAGAGAAAGATTTTTTGCTTTTATTGCTACAGAATCAGAAAAAAATTACAACCTATGCACAGATCGAAGATACCCTTTGGGATGGAAAAGTCATGAGCAGCGAAGCCCTTAAAACGTTTATTAAAGATTTGCGTAAAAAGGTAACAATAGAGTTTTTAGAGAATCTCCCCCAAGAAGGGTATCGGCTTATTTTTTAAGCAATACAGCTCTTTTTTCCCCACTTTTTTCTCACCGCACTCTGTTAAGATGTGTTCAAAACTTTTTTAAGGAGTGCAGTATGTTACGAAAATTGGTTCTTCTTTCATGTACGGTTGGCGCCTTGATGGCGGCCACAATTAAAATGGATCTTAACGCCATTTATGGAGCAAACAACGTCCATACAAAGGGTGCAGAACAGTTTGCAGCGTTGGTGGATGAGTACACCAAAGGCAGTGTGAAAATCACGGTTCATGCGGGAGGCTCACTGGTGAAAGGTAGCCCGCTTCAAGCGGTCAAAGATGGCACGGTTGCCATGACAGATATGTTCATCCCTTTCACAGCAGGTGGAGGTAAGGTGTTTGGTATTTCTGCGTTACCGTTTGTAGCACATTCTTATGATGACGCGTATAAACTCTATCAAATCTCAAAGCCTGCGTATGAAAAAGCCGCCGCCACATGGAATCAAAAAATGCTCTACGCCGTCTCTTGGCCGCCGAGTGGGCTCTACACTAAAAAACCGATGAATACTAAAGCGGATTTTAGTGATCTTAAAACCAGAACTTACGATAAAAACTCGGCTGATTTTATCACCATAGTGGGAGGAAGTTCTGTGGCATTGCCATGGGGTGAAGTTTATTCAGCACTTAGCACGGGCATGGTAAATTCAGTGGTCACCTCTTCGGCTTCTGGAAAAGATGGAAAATTTTGGGAAGTTTTGAGTGATTTTACAAAAATTAACTATGCCTATCCATTGCAAGCCGTGACGATTAACCTAGATTACTGGAAAAGCTTAGATAAAGCACAACAAGATGCGCTGTTAAAAGCGGCTGAGAAAATTGAAAAATCGCAGTGGGAAGCCAGTAAAACAGAAGATGCTGTAGCACTAAAATTGATCTCCGATAATGGCGTTAAGATCACAGAGGCAAGCCCTGAGCTTAAAAAAGAGTTGGATGCGGTTGCTCAAAAAATGCTGGATGCGTATCTGATGGATGCTGATCCAATGATCAAAAAAATCTTTACGGAATATAAAAAACAATGAGACATTTTTTCATTGAGACTGCGCGAAAACTCTCCCTTGGGGGAGTTTTTATCGCTTCAACATTATTGATCATGCTTGTGGCTTTGATCTTGGTCGAGATAACCTTGCGTTATTTTTTTAACACCTCGACGATGCGTGCGGATGAGTACAGTGGATATCTCTACTTAGCCCTTGTCTGTTTTGGTTTTGGGCATACGTTTTTACGAGATGGGCATATTCGTATTACCTTTCTGACGGCTAAATTATCGACCAAAGCTTCTTCTTGGGTTGATATCTTTGCTGGTCTGAGCACCGTTGGGTTACTTTTGTTTATTTTTTATCGTACAGTATTGCTGGCATGGGATTCATACCAAACAGGCGTTGTTTCTGAGGGAGTATCGGCTACCCCACTTTTTATACCCCAACTGGCACTGCCTTTAGGTTTTGCACTGTTTAGTATGGCGGTGATTGCATTTATACTCCAAAGGATGGGACATCATGATTGCTGATCCACTATTATTATCCGCTGTGCTGATTGGTGTTATGTTTCTCTTTTTACTCTCATCTATTTGGATTGGGGCATCACTTTTTCTCACAGGTATTTTTGGAATGCTCATTTATGACCATCACCTTCCTCCTGCCATTAGTATTATCAACAAGATAGGCAATTTACTTGCGGGTTCTATTTATGATTCTATGAATTCATGGTCGCTTGCATCCTTGCCGATGTTTATTTTAATGGGTGAGCTTTTGCACTACTCTTCTATCTCCAACAAACTTTTTAATGGTTTGGTCCCTTGGCTTAGCAGTGTTCCTGGGCGATTACTGCACATCAATGTGGCGGCATGTTCCCTCTTTGCGGCTGTTTCTGGCTCATCTGCGGCGACCACAGCAACGGTTGGAAAGATCACATTGGATGAATTGCATAAAAGAGGCTACAGCAAATCTCTAGCCCTTGGCTCACTGGCTGGCAGTGGAACGCTAGGCTTTTTGATTCCTCCGAGTCTTATTATGATTATTTACGGCGTTTTAGCGGATGTCTCTATTGGTCGACTGTTTATTGCAGGCATCCTTCCTGGTCTTTTACTGGCAACGTCGTATTCTCTTTATATTATGGTGGTGGCATTTTTGGATAAAGGTGTTGTTCCTGCCAGCAAAGAACACTTCACCTGGGCGCAAAGAGCGGCGTCTCTTAAAGAGCTTTTCCCCGTGTTACTACTCATTACCGTGGTGATTGGAAGTATCTATGCTGGTATTGCTACACCAACGGAAGCCGCGGCTTTGGGAGTGTTTTTTTCGATCTTACTTGCGCTCTATTTTAAAAGCTTTAGTTTTGCTATATTCAAAATAGCGCTTGCCAATACCATTAAAACCACGGTCATGATCAGCTTCATCATCGCAGGAGCGGGCTTTTTATCGCAAGTCGTCGGTTTTTTAGGTATTGCGCGTGCCATCAGTGAATTTATCGCTTCTATGGGGTTAACGCCTTTGATGCTTGTTGTGGTTATAGCGATCATGTATATCATTCTTGGGATGATGTTAGATGGCATCTCCATGGTCGTTATGACACTGCCTATAGTCCTTCCTATTGTCACGTTGGCAGGGTTTGATGCCCTTTGGTTTGGCATCTTTTTAGTTTTTATGGTGGAGATGGCACAGATCACACCGCCTGTTGGCTTTTCCCTTTTTGTCATTCAGAGCATCTCTGGTGAAAAAATAGGCTTTATTATTCGAGCAACAATGCCCTTTTTCCTTATAATGGTTTTAATTACGGCTATGGTAACATTGTTCCCAGAAATAGTCTTTTATTTACCCAATAGGATGATCGGATGAGTATAAAATTAAACTGTGATGCGGGCGAGAGTTTTGGCTCGTGGAAAATGGGGTTGGATGAGGCGATAATGCCTTATGTCGATATGGCAAATTTTGCCTGTGGGTTTCATGCGGGAGATCCGCTCATCATGGATCGTTCCATTAAATTGGCGTTGAAGCATGGCGTGAGCATTGGTGCGCACCCTGCGTATCCTGATTTGATGGGGTTTGGTAGACGAAGCATGGTTTGCTCTTTGGATGAAGTTGAGTCGATGGTGATTTACCAAATTGGCGCACTCCAAGGCTTTGCAACGGCCAATGGCGCAACACTTTCCTACGTCAAACCGCACGGTGGGCTTTACAACGATATGATGAAAGATGAGCGCATCTTTAAAGCCGTAGCAACCGCCGTAGCGCGGGTAAATCCAAAACTCAAACTGATGATTCTCTCCATGGTGGATACTTCCAAGCAAGAAGCGATTGCCAAAGAGCTTGGCTTAGAGCTGATCTATGAAGTGTTTGCCGATCGTGCGTACGATGATAACGGTCTTTTAGTACCAAGAACGCAAAAAGGTGCCGTGTTGCATGACGTTCAAACAGTCATTGAGCGTTTGAAACTGCTTCAAAAAGAGAGCGTTCTAGAGACGATTTCGGGGAAAAAGATCGCTCTTCGAGCCGATACCTTATGTGTGCATGGCGACAATGAAGAAGCCGTTACCATGGTAGAAACCCTTAGGAAAAGCATGTGAGTAGACGTTATGCCATTGCCTCAGAATCGTCCGCTATTGTCTATTTTGGAACCACAATCGATCCTTTGATCTCCCAAGAGGTGCAAAAAGCCTATCAAGCGCTTAAAGCAAAGAACCAAGAAGGCTTTTACGAGATCATTCCCTCCTACGCGTCGTTGATGGTGAGTTACGATGTGATGCGTTTTGATTTTGATACGGTCTGTGAGATCATCGAAAATAGCATCCATCAAGCAGAAGCGCTTACCCTTAGCGAGCCTAAAATTATCACGATTCCGGTCTATTATGGGCGTGAAGTTGGGCTTGATTTGGAGCTGTTGGCGCAGGAAAAAAACCTCAGTGTGGAGGAGATTATCGCTTTACATGTAAAAGGGTTGTACACGGTCTATGCGATTGGGTTTGCACCAGGATTTGCCTACCTTGGCGAGATCGATGAACGTTTGGCGACGCCCCGTTTAGCGAGTCCAAGAAAGGCGGTTCCCAAAGGCAGTGTCTCCATTGCCGATCGCCAAACCGCGGTGTATCCTACTCAAAGCCCAGGAGGCTGGAAAGTGCTGGGGCGAACCCCCACGGCGATGTTTGATGCTTCGTATGAGGGGCTTTCCCTTTTACATGTAGGCGATCATGTCCGCTATGAATCCATCTCCAAAGAGGAATTTTTAAAGCTAGGAGGTGAGCTATGAACGGTTTTATCGTTGAAAACGGCGGACTTCAAAGCTCGATTCAAGATGCGGGGCGTCGGGGTTTTAGTGACATTGGCTTGACGCAAAGTGGTGCGATGGATGAGATGGCATTTGGGTATGCGAATCTTCTTGTGGGCAATGCGTTTAACACACCTGCCATTGAGATCGCCATGGGCGGTGCTTCGTTTAAAGCCAGAAGCGAGATGTGCATCGCGATTTGTGGGGCTAATATGCAGCCTACATGTAACGGACATAAGATCGCCTTGTGGCAGACCCATCTGCTGAGGCGTGGGGATGTGATTGCCTTTGATTTTGCCAACGAAGGGCAATTTGCCTACATCGCCGTTGCGGGAGGATTTCAAACGCCTTTTGCGTATGGAAGTTATTCCACCAGTTTGAAAGAGGGGTTGGGAGGGGTTGAAGGACGTAAGCTCAAAAGTGGAGATCTGTTGCACACCTTTGGAAACAGGTGTCCTGTGGATCGACGAAAACTGGAGCGAAAATTTATCCCAAAATACCCTGATACCATCACCGTGCGTCTGGTCAAAGGCTACCAAGAAGCGATGTTTGATCCCAAATCGCAAGAGACATTTTTCAACAGTGTGTATACCTTCAAAGGCGAGGGCGATCGCATGGGGTACCGTCTCAGTGGCGAAAAAGTTGTGCCCACTCACACAGGAATTCTCTCCGAGCCCATCTGTTATGGTGCGGTGCAAGTGCCCAGCCATGGTGAGCCGATCGTGCTGTTAAAAGAGCGCCAAACGATTGGGGGGTATCCTAAAATCGGCTCCGTTATCGCCGTGGACTGTTTTAAACTCGCGCAACTCAAAGCGGGTGGAAACGTGAAGTTTAAAGAGGTAAGTTTGAAGGAGGCGCAAAGGGCAATGAGAGCCTTTTACACCTTTTTTAAAGCGCAAGAAGCGTAATGCTTCTTGCCTCTAAGTTCTAAAATTTCCTAAAACGTTGTTGAGCTTTTCGGTGAGGTCGCTGAGATGCTCGGTTGCACTGCTGACCTCTTCCATACTGCGCGTGTTGCTCACCGTAATCGTGTTGATCTCTTCGATTTTAATGACAATGTCATCAATCTTTTTACCCGTGTTAATATAATCATGCACGGTGTTTTCACTCGAAACGGTTGCATTGTCCATAATCACGGCGGTTTCGTTGATGTTTTTCTCCACTTCCGTCGCAATTTTCGTCAGGTTTTCCATGCTTTGTGAATTGACCTTCATGTGATCACTGGCGTCATTAATCGCTTGGACAATGACATTGATCGTCGCGTTGATCTCTGTGAGGCTTTTTTGCGTACGTTCGGCTAAATTACGGACTTCATCGGCAACCACGGCGAAGCCTCGACCATGTTCCCCCGCACGCGCCGCTTCGATGGCGGCATTGAGAGCGAGTAAATTGGTTTGATCGGCGATGTCGGAGATCACCGTTAAAACCCCTTTAACTTGGTCTGCATCATTGCTCAGCTGTGAAATTTGGCGTGCCAATTCCACTTCGGTGCTCGCACTGGTCTCTACGTGGTTGGCAAGTTTTAAGATCTGATTTTTAGCATTTGTCAGCTTTGTATGCGCTTCGGAGATCTCTACTTCAGACTGTTTGGCTTTTTGCAGTGAGAGGGATAGCTCTTCTTTGATGGTGCGAGACATGTCATTGGTTGCATTGACGATCAACGAGGTCTCTTCTGCTCTACGCCCGACTTCAAGGGCTGTGGAGCTGAGTTCATTGGCAACGGAGGCATTCTCATTGCTCGAAGATTTTGCCATGCTCACGGTATTTCTGACTTTATCGATGAAAAGGTTAAAGGCAATGGAGGTGAGACCTATCTCATCGCCACTTTTGATCTCCATTTTTTTGGTCAGATCGCCATCGCCACTGGAGAGGTTTTCAGCGCGCATTTTAAGCTCTTTAACAGGGGCAATCACCGATTTTTTAAGCGTCACGATCAGCATCGCCATAACCAGTAGTGTAATGATCGCCATCGTCATGATGAGCTTAATCACAGCCGATTGCGCTTCATGCACAACCGCTTTGACGGCAGTAATTTTTTTAGCGATTAACACTTCACCTGCTTTGCTTCCATCAAAGGCTTTGAGCTCGTCTCTGACGACAAAATAAGAGGGGGTAAAAAAGCTAGCACCTTTAGCGTTAAGATCAAGGTCTTTGATCTCTTCAAAGAGTTTCATATCGGTGATCTCTTTTTTCTGAGAAAGGGCGGTGTCTTTGGCAAGAAGTGCGTCTTTAGCGGTGGCGCTGAGGTTGAGCTGTTTTTTCTCGGTCAAAAAGAGCACACTCGCCCCAATATCGTCTTTGGCATTTTGAACCGCGGCATCAAAGGTGTCGATAAATTCGACAGAACCTAAATACGCGTTATCTTTGACAATGGGAGCAACACCTCGCAACGACATGCCCGCAACACCCATTTCGATGGCGGTGAGTGGCTGTTTGGTCTCTTTGACTTTTTTGATGGTATGACGAAAACCCGAGAGGTCATCACCAAATTTTTTGGGCATCCACTCTCTGAGAAAACTTTTAATGTCTTGCGTGTGAATGTGAATCTGCGCCTCTTTAAAATCGGTCTTCTCTTTGTAGAGCTTGGTCAGCTCTTTAAGCCCTTTGATGGCAATGTCACGGTCATTGTTGAGAAGTGATTCGATCACGTAGTAATTAGACGCAATGGTAATCGCGTTGGTCAGCGCAACGTCGTATTGGGCTTCGAGTTGATTTTTGACATAGACACTGAGTTCGCCTTTTTCTTTGGCAACACGTCTTTCTCGATCCCTTGAATGCTTAGATATGACGTAAAAAGTATCAGAATAAGTCCAATAAAGAGCCCTCCAAAGAGAGGAATGTAAATCTTTTGCGCAATTGTCCAATTCTTCATAACGGTATCTCCTGCAAGAACATTTTAAACGATTATACTAATATTTTTTTAAGAAAAACTTTTTGAAATGCCTTTTTTAGGGCTTTTGCTCTCTTAGAATAGTTCAATGATAAAAGCGTTATAATAAAAGTACAGAAAGAGTAAAAAGGTTAAAAAATGTTTACAGGGTTGATTCGAGAATTTGCAGAAGTGCTCAGCTATACCACTCCTATTTTAACGCTTCGTGCGACGTATAAACCTAAAATTGGCGATAGCATTGCGATTAATGGTGCGTGCTTGACCGTTATCTCCCTTTTTGAAGGTGGGTTTAGCGTGGAACTCTCACAGGAGAGTCGATCTTTGCTGGCGGTTGAAAACCTGAAAGGTAAGGTGCATATTGAACCAGCCCTTGCTTTGGGAGACCGACTTGATGGGCATATGGTGCAAGGGCATGTGGATTGTGTGGGTGTGATTGAGAAGCTGAATCAAAAAGAAAATGGGCTGGACATTGAGGTGAGTATTCCTACAAAACAGCTCATTTATGTGATTCCAAAGGGGAGCATTACCATCGATGGCGTGAGTTTGACGGTGAATGATGTGAACGAAAAAAGTTTCCGTTTGACAATCATTCCACACACATTAGCGCAGACATTGATTGGCACGTATAAACTAGGGCGACGTGTGAATGTGGAGACCGATATGTTTGCACGCTACCTTCATCACATGTTTTCTAAAAAAGAGGGACTCGACTGGAACAGCGTGGATCGCATTATGGCGATTTATTGATGCAGCATTTTTTTACCAACCGCTTTGAAGGTGTGAGCGAAGCGCCGTTTGAGAGTCTTAATTTTGGATTACATGTAAACGATACGGCTTTACATGTAAACCAAAATCGGGAGATTTTAAAAGCAAAGCTGGGCGTTTCAAAATTGGTGTTTATGGATCAAGTGCATGGTGATACGATCACGCAGATCCACCGTGGCGATGAGATGCCAACGTGTGATGCGATGATCACCGATCTCTCAGACATCGCGCTTGCGGTGATGGTGGCAGATTGCATTCCTATTTTGTACTACGATGAAAGGCATCACGCCATTGGTGTGGCGCATGCGGGGAGGGTTGGAACGCTTTTACAGGTTGGGCCAAAGTGTGCTCGTACAATGGCTGAAAGCTTTGGGACACGAATGGAAGAGCTTACCATTTGGATGGGACCTTCGATTCGTTCGTGCTGTTATGAAGTGGGATACGAGGCAACCCAAGGATTTGAAACAGCGTTACATGTAAAGAGTGGAAAATACTTTTTGGATTTGCAAGGTGCCAATCTTCAAGCGTTTTTGGACATGGGCATCAAGCGGGAAAATATAATGATTTCAGAGGTGTGTACTTGTTGCGATAGCCACTATTTTTCCTACCGAAGAGATAAAATCACAGGACGTTTTGCAGGAGTGATTGCGTTATGATAAACAGAGGATTGTCGCACTATCAACGTGTGCAAAAGAGTGTTGCGGAGCTTGAAAACAGGGCTTTTTTAGAAAAGATTATGGAAAAAGGAGCGCTGTACAATATCGCTTTTTTACAAAACAGAGCGTTGATGGAGATGATTTTAACACTACCTGAAGAAAAGATCGATGCGCAGCAAGTGGATCACATGAAGAAGCTCCTCTCATGGCTTTGGCAGACACAAGAGGAAGCAAGAGTTAGCTAATTAGCGTGCGCCACAACCGCATTTGTGTCCGTCACTTGGAACTGAAGTCTCTTTAAGTGCGCAAAGTGCGCCTTCGTAGTTTGGCTCTTCGGTAATTTCAGGGCAGATCTCTTTGTAAATCACTTTTCCCTCTTTACTCACAACAAAAATAGCTCTTGCACTTAGACCTTTAAGTGGGCCATCCGCGATTAAAACGCCATACGCGCTTGCAAGTGCTTTGTCTCTAAAGTCACTACCAACTTGAAGGTTTTCAATGCCCTCTGTGGTACAGAAACGTCCCATTGCAAAAGGAAGGTCCATCGAAGCAACAATGACAGTTGCGTCAGACATAGCCGCAGCTTTGGTGTTAAACGTACGTGTCTCTTGTGCACAGACGGCTGTGTCAAGTGAAGGAACGATGACGATGATTTGCGTTTTCTCGCTTGCGCCACCGACTTTGATTTCACTGAGGTCTTTTGCTACAAGTGTAACAACGGGTGCTTTATCGCCAACGTTAATTTCTGTGCCTGATAGCGCTACTGAATTGCCTTTGAGTTTGGTTGATGCCATGGTGTTTCCTTTAGAAAAGATATATAGATGTGAAAATTATAGCTAACTCGGATAAATCAACTCTTAATTTAAAAAGTTAGAGAATTTGACTGAGAAAGCAATAGACTTTTTGCAAAACAGAAGTAAAAAGCACCAAGGGTGCGTGGGCATTGCGCCAAGCATTACTCAGTGTTAACGTAGTCTTTAAAGCTTTGCTTTAAAAACGTGTCACGATGAAAGTGAGCAGTAAGCTTCGACGTTTGAGATAATGCTCTTTTCCAACTGATACGTTTCCACCATCTGTTCAAGCAACACAGACGCTTCTTCGCTCTGCCCACGCTCAAAGGTCGTCGCAATGGTTAAAATGGTGACTTCTAGGGGTGTGGCATACGTTTCGCTTTTGGTGGGAAAGAGTCGTTTGCTATAGAGCGG
This sequence comes from Sulfurospirillum multivorans DSM 12446, assembly GCF_000568815.1. NCBI lineage: Bacteria > Pseudomonadati > Campylobacterota > Epsilonproteobacteria > Campylobacterales > Sulfurospirillaceae > Sulfurospirillum > Sulfurospirillum multivorans. The sequence goes on along the minus strand of NZ_CP007201.1, from coordinate 2,416,390 downwards.
CTCGTGGTGCATGGCGACGATCTTAGCAATTTTTTCAAACCCTTTGATCTGCCCTAAAATAATCTGCGCATCAAATCCTTGGCGTCGCAGATGAATAGACTCTTCATCACTCAATGGCGCTGTTTTGGTGGCAATGTTATCTGGAATGCGCAGTTTGCCTAGATCGTGCAAGAGTGCGGAGAGTTCGAGACACTCTTGGTCACGCAACGAAAGTCCTGCAAGGCGCGCAATGTAGCGCGCAAGAGACGCCACATTTAAGGTGCGCTCTTTTTGCATCGACTCTTTTGCATCGACGATACCTGAAAACATTAAAGCTATTTTTTTCAAAATATCAAAGGGTACTGCTTGAATTTCGCCTTGATCAACCCACTCTTTGAAGTAATACGGCAGTGCCGTTGATTCTAAATAGTACCAAAAAAATTCCGTGTGAGACGCCTCTTTGAACGCATCGCAGAGCAGGGGCGAAAACATCGAAGGTGTATGATGTTGAATGATGGAACGAATCGTCTCTTTTTCGTGGTACAGATGCGCTCCAAATTGAGAACGCAGCGCATCAATACGATCCGCTAGATAAATCAGATTGGCGTAGAGTTTGATCTCTTCATTGACATAGGGACAGAATGCTTTCCAATGGGTGTGATGAAACGCGATGACCTCGACATAATCGCTGTAAAGAGGCACTTCTTTGAGTAAACTAGCCCCTTTGGCGCAATGCACGTAAGAATCTTCCCAATCTAATTGACTCACAATTGCATGATGTACGCCCGTGGATGAAACCCCACAATCATGCAGCATCGCCATCATCATCACTTTATCAAGTTTTGACTCTCTCCAGCCCAGTTGTTTACCGATTTCACACGCAATGTACGCGACACGTTTGCCGTGCATGATGTCATCAATTCCTACATAATCAAGTGCTTCGCAGAGCACGTAGGTGAGTTCTCGCACATTAAGTTGGTACAGCATTGGATCCTCCTTAAAAGATCTTTCATGATTAAAAGTCTACCCCTGATCTGTTGCAATGGCGTTATATTTGTTATAATCACGCTTCATAAAAAGGATGAAAATGCACGTTTATCTACTTTTGGTGTTGTGTGTACTCTTTTGGTCCGCCAACTTTGTCCTCGGGCGTTTTGTCGCAGGCGCTATTGAGCCCTTAGAGTTAGCGTTTTTTAGATGGCTGGGTGTTTGGCTTCTGATGTTTCCGTTTTTACTCTTACATGTAAAGCGTATTTGGGCAGCACTAAAAAGCTATTTTGGCATTTTACTTCTCCTCTCAGCCCTTGGTATTGCGAGTTTTAATACACTTTTATACGTTGGTTTACAACACACAACCGCAACGAATGCGCTGCTGATTAACTCCTCCATTCCCATCATCATTGTGTTTCTCTCTTCGCTGATCCTCAAATCCACCATCTCACACAAGCAGATGTTAGGCATCGTGCTCTCAACGCTGGGTGTCGTCTTTTTAGTGCTCAAAGGCAATGTGATGAGCCTTCACTCTTTAAGTCTCAATCCTGGTGATTTTTGGGTGATCGCTTCATCGCTTTGTTGGGCGAGTTACAGTGTTTTGGTCAAATTTCGCCCTCAAAGCTTGAGCAGTATGGAGTTTTTTATCACCACGGTGAGTTTGGGTGTGCCCATGCTTTTACCCTTTTACGTGGCGCAAGGGTACTCTTTGGAGCGCGAAATGGCGATTATCACGCAGTACACGTGGGTGATTGCGTATGTGGTGATTTTTACGTCGATTCTTTCGTATTACCTGTGGCACAAAGGCATTGCGCACATTGGAGCCTATAAAACAGGGCAATTTACCCATTTGATGCCACTGTTTGGCAGTTTTTTAGCCTATATTTTTTTAGGGGAACGTTTAGAGTGGTACCATTTAGGGGGCGTTGTTTTGATCTTTGGTGGGATTTATCTCTGTTTACATGTAAAGAAAAAAGAGGCTCTCACGCATTGATGGGAAGTTTAGGGTTTGGTTTGCCGATGTAAAAGCCTTGCGCATAATCAATCCCGATCTCTTGAACACACTCAAGAACCTCTTTGGAGTGAACATACTCTGCGATCGTTTTGATGTTGAGCTCTTTGGCAAAGTTGACGATCGTCTTAACGATAATCTTGGTCTCTTCATTTTGATGGATATTTTTAATCAAACTTCCATCAATCTTAATAAAATCAACCCTAAGCTCCGTCAATCGTTCAAAATTGGAGTACCCTGAGCCAAAATCATCAATCGCAATCTTCGCCCCATACGACTTCACTTGGTCAATAAATTTGGCAATCGCTTCGTAATTTTCAATACCATCGCTCTCCAAAATCTCAAAAATAACCCAAGGTCCCACATTAAACTCTTCGAGCTTTTCGATGATGAAGGTGGTGGTAACAAGGTTGGTCATATCGAGGTAAGAGAGGTTGATGGAGAAGCTATTGGAGGAGATTTGAAAGGTTTCAAACGCCTTTTGAATCAATGCCATCGAAAGTTTTGAGTAGATCTTTGAGTGTTTCGCAACGTCTAAAAACTCAGCAGGCAGATAGTAGGTTCCATCCTCTTTTTTGATCCGCATCAGTGTCTCAAACTTCTCAATCTCATTGGTGTGAAGGTTCAAAATGGGCTGGAAAAAAGGGATGACGTAGTCTTTGGCAAGCGCTTCTTTGAGGGTGTGGTTCATCATCATATTGTGATGGTACTCTGCTTCTTTGAGGCTGCTTTTCTCATAAATCATATAGGGCAAGCGTTTGTTTTTAGCCTCTTTACAGGCGATCGAAGCGAGTTTAAGAATATTCTTTTTGCCTTGATGCGCGCCGATGGAAAGTGTTGTATCGACTTCAACCTCTTCACAAATGATGCGATCTTTGGTGATTTTCATCGAGATCTTTTTGAGGTATTTTTTGAGGTTGTATTCACTAAAAGGGACACGAATCAAAATGGCGTAAATGTCGGCTTCAAATTTATAGAGGGTGGCATCCACGGGGGGAAGATTGTGGAAAAGCCATTCACCGATCACTTTGAGAAAATTGTCGCCAAAGTTGTGACCGTAAAAGTTGTTTGTGTTTTGAAACGAGTCAATGTTGATAATAATCAACGTCGAATCAATGTTGGGGTCAAGTTTTTTGTTGTCTTTTAAGAGCTTGAGTCGATTGGGAAGTTTCGTGTTGAGATCGATGTAGAGATTTTTGCGCAGTTCGCTTTGAAGATGGGCATTGCTTTTTTGTAATTTTGTAACAAAAAAGAAGCAAAGCGTACTAATCACACTCAGCAAAGCATACGCAAGAAACGTATAATGATACGAAATAGCGATATAAATAGGGCATAAGATCAGTGTTAGAAAAAATCCTGTTTTTAGATAGAGCTTTTTAGTATTCTCCAAACGCCTTCCCTTGACCCAATGATGCGTACACTTACATGTAAGGACGCACTTTAGCACAAAGGTTTTGAAAAAAAAATAAAGCCAACCATTCTATCAGGTTCATCACAAAAAAGTCACGCTATAATAATATTTAATGACAAAAAAAGTTTCTGCCTCACTATGAGGCAAGCTTCAGTACCATAGCGGTTAGCGTAGTTTTTCAAGCTTTGCTTGAAAAGCGTGTAAAAAATATGAAAGAGTACTATGAGCAAACGACGTTGCGACCACTGTCATCTAGAATATAACGCCTCTGTGTTACTTCAAGATACAACTTTTGAAACTCCCAAATTTTTTTGTTGCAAAGGATGCCAAGGGGTTTACCACCTCTTAAAAGACGAAGGACTCGATACGTTTTACGCCAAAATGGGCGATGAAACAACACTCGAGCCTCCTAAAGTTAACTTGGATGATACCAGCCGCTTTGATTTAGATGGTTTTATCTCTAAATACGTCAAAATAAACAAAGAGGGTTTGAATGAAATTGCGCTGATTATCGAAGGTATTCATTGCAGTGCGTGCGTCTGGCTGAATGAAAAAGTGCTCTCCAAACAAGAGGGCATTGTTGAAGTCTCCATCAACTACACCAATCACAAAGCCAAGATCGTTTGGGATGGCGCGGTTATTAAGCTTTCCCAGATCATTGAAACGATTCGGAGCATCGGGTACAACGCGTATCCGTACGATCCTAAAAGTGGAGAAGAGCGCGCTACGGCACAACGCAGAGAGTACTACTCCAAGCTGCTCGTGGGTGTTTTTTCGACGATGAACGTGATGTGGATCGCCATTGCGCAGTATGCGGGGTATTTTACAGGTATGGAAAGCAACATCAAAAGCATTTTGAACTTTGCTGAGTTTATTTTGGCAACGCCTACACTCTTTTACACGGGTTCTGTCTATTTTAAAGGGGCGTATTATGGCATCAAGCATCGTTATGTGACGATGGATTTTTTGGTTGCCACGGGTGCGACACTGACCTATGTTTTTTCGCTCTACGCGATGTTTACGCGCAGTGCTGAGGTCTATTTTGACTCGGTGACGATGATTATTACCTTTGTGTTTGCAGGCAAGTATTTAGAAGTGTTAACGAAGAAAAAAGCGGTCGATACGTTAGATGCTTTTGGAAGTGCGATGCCGAGTGAAGTGATGATCATTAAAGGTGATGAGAAGATTTTAACGAGTGTGGATTCGGTTGAAATTGGAGAGATCATTGAAGTTCGAGCAGGCGATAAAGTAGCGATCGATGGACTCATTGTAGAAGGAGAAGGCTCGTTTGATCTCTCAAGGCTGAATGGCGAATCTATCCCCATTTTATCCCAAAAAGGCGATAAAATCCTCAGCGGTTCCATCTGTTTAGACAGTGTCATTCGCTACCAAGCGACCAATACGTTCTCCTCTTCGATGCTCTCCAAATTGGTCACCTTGCTTGAAGATGCGATGAATAAAAAGCCAAAGATCGAAAAACTCGCCAATCAAATTTCAGGGTATTTCTCACGTACCATTCTTTTTTTGGCGTTTTCAACCCTGCTTTTTTGGTTTTACCAGAGTGGTTCCTTTGAGACAGGCTTGATCGTTGCAATCTCAGTAATCGTGATTGCGTGCCCGTGCGCACTCTCTTTAGCAACGCCAGTGGCAACCTTGGTGGGGCTTGGTTTGGCGGCGAAGCGAGGCATTTTATTTAAAGAGGCGGGATTTATTGAGAGCATGGCAAAATGCGACACACTCGTTTTGGATAAAACAGGAACGATTACCAAAGGCAAGCCAGAAGTGGTTGAAACAGCGTATGTGCAAAGTTTTGATCGTTCCCTTTTGTACGCGTTGGTCTCTAGCTCCACGCATCCCATCAGTCAAGGCATTGCAAGCTTCCTGAAAGACTCTGAGGAGTCTTTACATGTAAAGCATTTAGAACAGGTCAAAACCGTGGAAGCCAAAGGGGTGAAAGCTCTTTTTGAGGGGCATACGCTTTTGGGTGGCAATGCTAAAATGATGTACGAAGAGGGTGTTGAACTTCACATTCCTTCCACGCTTGAACCCTTAAGCCACTACTTTTTTGCCATCGATGGCAATTTAGTGGCTATTTTTGGACTCAGGGACAGCTTGAAAGAAGGAGCGCGTGAGAGCATTGAGGCGCTTAAAAAACTCGGCCTTGAGATCGTGATGCTCAGTGGCGATCATCTCAGCGTGACCCAAGCGATAGCCAAAGAAGTGGGCATTGAGGTGTATGAAGCCGCCCTTTTACCGCATGAAAAAGCGGACTACATCGAAGCGTTGCGCAAACAGGGTAAAAAAGTGGTCATGGCAGGAGATGGCATCAACGACACGCTAGCCCTTTCTCAAAGCGAGATTGCCATTTCCATGGGAAGTGGCGCGGATGTCGCGGTCGATGTCAGCGACGTTGTACTGACCAATGACAGTGTCAATAGCTTGTATGAAGCTTTTGTGATAGCGCGCAAGAGCCTTCGCGTGGTCAAAGAGAATCTGCTCTTTTCCCTGCTGTACAATGTCATCACGATCCCTTTGGCAATGAGCGGACACGTTATCCCTCTTTTCGCAGCACTTTCGATGTCGCTAAGCTCTTTGGTGGTGGTTGGAAATTCAATGCGTATTAAAAACGTTTTAAAAAGGTCGTAAGAATGGATGGTTGGATTGTTGGGATGATGCTAGGGGCTTCCACACTTTTAGGAGCTTTTGGTTTGTGGGCGCTTTTGTGGGGCATTCGTAGCGGTCAATTTGATGACCATAAAAAGTTTATTGATGGTGCGCAGTTTGACAGTGAAGAAGCTTTGAGGGATGCGGTCATGATGGAGCGTAAAAAAGCCGATATTTTAAAAGAGAAGCACAAAAGAGAGAAAGGCTATGCGCCTCCTGATTAAGAAGATGATCTGTGGAGATCCAAAAGCAAGAATTTGAGTAAGTGAGAGAAAACGAAAACAAACTCTGCCTCGAAGAGGCAAGCTTTAGTGCCTAGTGCAACGTAGCTACAAGAGCTTTGCCCTTGTAGCGTGTAATAATAGGCTTACTTATAGGAAGCAATCGTTGCAGAAACGGCTTTAAGATCGTCTTCGCTTAGACCACTTGCGATTGGTTTCATGACACCTTTCATTGGGCCACCCTCACCATTTTTATAGCCATTAACCGATGCAATAATTTTCGCTGCATCCCAACCGGCAATGATTTGTGATTTATTTAAGGCTGCTTTAGAAGCTTTGTCTCCATGACAGGAAAAACACTTCGATTTGTAGATCGCTTCGCCATCGGCTGCCATCAAACTTGTTACTGCCGCAATTGCTAAAATTGTGCAAATTTTTTTCACGTAGATACCCCTTTTAAGTTGTGTGTGAAAAATTATAACCAACCATACTTTAACCCTGCTTAGTTTTTCCCTGCGTATCGAAAGTTCTATTTTCATTTCTGTAAAAGTTGGGTATAATCGAGCCCATCTTACAGTGCATAGAGGTTCATTTGTTTCGAGGGATAGTCGCATGGGTCTGTGTTTTAAGTGGTTTAATGGGTGCAACGCACAGTGTGTGTGAAGTTGAACGTACGGATACACAAAAAGCAAAAGAGTCGATTGAAATCATTCTTGCCAGTGAACCAACCAATACAACGTGCATGCTTCAGCTTGCCAATATTTACCTCAAACTTGGCAAAATTGCCAAAGGTTTTGAAATCTTAGTCGATGCCTACTCGATTGATCCGCACAATGTTCAAAACAGCCGTATTGCAACGGTACTTCCTTTTGCGCTTAAAGTGACCAACCTCAAACAGCAAGCGGCGAAAACCAACGATAAAGAGATTTGGAATAAGCTTGGTGACGGTTATTATGAAATGGGCATTTTCAATGAAGCCGCGCAAATGTACAAAAAAAGCATCCAAGTGGATGGGTTTCAGCATATGATTCGCCTCAAACTCGCCCTTTCCCTTCAAAAAAACTTACAAATTTACACTGCGATTGAAGAGGTTCAAAAAGTGCTTGCCAAAGAGCCAACGCACCTTTACGCGAACTATTACATGGGAAAATTTTTAGCATACGATCTTAAAAACCGCGAAGAGGCAAAGATCTTTTTTTCCAAAGCCAAAAACGCTTTAATCGCCCAAAAAGACAGGTTTGGTTACTTGGAATACACCAATTTGCTCAGCGATATTACCAGAGAGTTGGGAGAATAGATGCAAAAGGCGGTATTTTTAGACCGTGATGGTGTCATTAATATCGATAAAGCCTATGTCTCTAAGATCGAAGATTTTGAATTTTGCGAAAGCGTTTTTGAAGCGTTGAGACATTTTCAAAAACTAGGGTATCTGCTCATCATCGTCACCAACCAGTCAGGCATCGGACGAGGGTATTACAGCGAAGAAGACTTTCAAAAACTAACGTCATGGATGCGTCAAGAACTTTTACATGTAAAGATCTCAATCGATGCGGTTTACCACTGCCCGCATGCGCCAGAAACAAATTGTGCATGTCGAAAGCCTAAAAGTGGCATGTTTGAAGAAGCTATTAAGGCGTTTGATATTGATGTGACACACTCGTGGATGATTGGCGATAAACCAAGCGACATCGAAGCGGCACATGGGGCTGGGATTGAGCAGACAATCCTTCTTGGATGTGAGCACTCACCAAAGGCTAAATATTGCGTTAATTTTCTTTTGGATACAATTAATTTCATTAAATAATCAAAAGAAACCACTAAGAGTACTGCATGAAAAGAAACGGCACAACACAGCCTCATATTTTAGTTATCGGCGATATGATGTTAGATCATTACCTTTGGGGTAAATGCGAACGCATCTCTCCTGAAGCACCGGTTCAAGTGGTGGATATACAGCGTGAAAGTACCGTCCTTGGTGGGGCTGGCAATGTGGTCAACAATCTGGTGAGTTTAGGTGCGCATGTCAGTGTTGCAAGTGTGATTGGGGATGATTTAAATGGGAAAGAATTGCTTGAAACGCTTTTACTTCAAGGTCTTGACACAGCTGGAATGGTTGTGCAAGAGGGTCGCAAAACCAGTAAGAAGAGCCGTGTCATTGCCTCTCATCAACAAGTAGTGCGTTATGATAGCGAATCCAAAGATGACATCACTGAAACTTCAGCAGAAGCACTTTTAGCGCAATGCGTTGCGTATATACCCAAAGTAGATGTCATTTTACTCTCCGATTATGGCAAAGGTGTTTTGACACCAAACTTTACATGTAAAGTGATTGAGCTTGCCAAAAAATATCAAAAGCCTATTTTTGTCGATCCCAAAGGGGATGATTACCACAAATACAGTGGAGCGACGCTGATTACGCCCAATAAAAAAGAGGCAAGTCTTGCTACCAAAATTGCTATAAACGATGATGAAAGCTTGCACAAAGCTGGAACTTTACTCAAAGAGAGTTTGGATCTTGAGTACGCCATTATAACGCTCTCGGAAGATGGAATGGCAATCTTTGGTGAGCAGTTTCTTAAAATGCCAACCGTTGCACGTGAAGTGTACGATGTTACGGGTGCTGGCGATACCGTACTGGCAGCTTTAGGGTATGCGTATGCTTCTGGGCAAAGTATTCAAGAAGCGGCATCTTTTGCCAATAAAGCGGCCGCAGTAGTTGTGGGAAAACTTGGAAGTGCAACCGTCACGCTGGATGAAATTGATGCGTATGAGCATAGCCTTCGAAGTGCAACGGCTGAGAGTAAACTTAAAAGCATCGAAGAGATCACACGCCTTCTTCAAACCAAAAAACATCAAAAAATTGTCTTTACCAATGGTTGCTTTGACATTTTACATGTAGGGCATGTGAAGTACCTTGAGATTGCCAGAAGCTTTGGCGATGTGCTTATTGTTGGGCTGAATGCTGATGATTCGATCAAGCGACTAAAAGGTGAGCATCGACCTATAAACACTTTAGAAGACCGAGCGTACATCTTAGCTAGTTTAGAATCGGTCAGCTACGTTGTTCCTTTTGAAGAAGATACCCCACTTGAGCTTATTTCTGTCCTTAAACCCGATATTTTGGTTAAAGGGGCTGATTACGAAGGCAAGGAAGTTGTGGGAAGTAACATTGCCAAAGAGGTACGATTGGTTGAATTTATTGAGGGCAAAAGCACGACTAGCATTATTGAGAGGATGAGAGATGATAAACAAAAGTGAACTGCTTCACTTTTGTCAGCTCGGAACCAAAGTCTTTATGCGAAGCATGAGCATAGACGAAGGCAAAAGGACAATAGAATGATGGAGATGATTTACAACGAAATTCAGGCGCATAAAGAGGTCGTTGAAAAAACACTTTTGAATTTACAAAGCCATATTTATACGGCTTCTATCATTGCGATTGAAGCGCTGAAAAATGGCAATAAAATCTTACTGTGTGGCAACGGTGGAAGTGCTGCTGATGCGCAACATATTGCGGCAGAGCTGAGTGGGCGTTATAAAATTGAGCGGCGAGGACTTGCCGGAATTGCTCTGACAACGGATACCTCTGTCTTAACGGCTGTTGGAAATGACTATGGATTTGATCGTATCTATGACCGCCAAGTGGAAGCTTTAGCAAGAGAAGGCGACGTACTCATCGGTATTTCGACCAGTGGGCATAGCAAAAATGTCGTACGAGCGCTTAGCCTAGCCAAACATATGGGATGTCGTACCATCGGTTTAAGCGGACGAGATGGGGGTGTTATGAGTGAATTTTGCGACATAAACATCATTGTCCCAAGTGAGGATACACCGCGTATTCAAGAGATGCACATTATGATCGGGCATATTATTTGCCAAGCGATCGATACTCACTTTAAAACGAATGGGTAGGGCAAGCATTGCAGACCTATATTCGCGTTAAGATAACAGAGCGAGGAAGCCGTAGTAATCAAGAGAGCACCTTTAAAAAACAGATACCTCACAGTCAGGGAACTTGGGGAAAGTGCCAATTTACGTTTGATCCACTCGATCAAAATTACGATTGGCTCGTTGTCCTTGATGATATTGCCAGCATTGTCCCTCATAAGATAGAGCCACTGCAGTGCCCCAGAGAGAATACCATTCTTGTGACGACGGAGCCTAGTTCCATTAGTTACTATGGTAGAGCATTTGCAGGACAGTTTCACTATCTCATCACCAACCATGGTGAGAAAACGTTACCGCATCCCAATGCGATTCGTTCACAAACGGGCAATACCTGGTTTTATGGCAAAACGTATGATGAAATCCTTCGCGTAACAAACCCTACTAAAACTAAAAAAATATCAACCGTCTGCTCCAACAAGCAACAAGGGCATACCATGCACAAGTTGCGGTATGACTTTACCCAGAAATTGCAAGAAGCGATGCCTGAACTTGAACGTTTTGGCAAAGGATTTAAGTGGATTGATCTTAAAGCAGATGCTTTAGACCCGTATGAATTTCATGTTGCCATTGAAAACCATATTGAAAAACACGTTTGGACTGAAAAGCTTGCGGATGCGTTTTTAGGAGGGTGTGTCCCCATTTATTGTGGGTGTCCAAATGTGTATGACTATTTTCCCAAAGAGAGCGTGATTCAAATCGATATTCACGATATTGAAGGCTCCATTGCGAAAATTAAGGAAATTATAGAACACGAGGGAGAATATGAAAGGCGTTTTGAGGCGGTGAAAGAGGCACGTAGACGCGTTCTTGAGGAGTATAATTTACTTGCGATGATCGACAAAATCGTGCAAAACTCAGAACCTTCCATCTTGGTGCCCAATCAAAAAATCTATTCAAGAAGAGTGATGAGAGTGCGGCACTTGAGCGACTTGATGCGATTTTTTTGGTTTAGAATAGAAGGTTTTATGAAAACCATTTGTGCATAACGAAACAATTGCTTACACAAGATACGCCGACAATGTGACTAACGCTTGATCGATACTGATGTGATCAAAATAGTGATCGTGTTCCATCAAACTTCTCTTTGGCGGTATCGCATCCGCATAAAAGTGCGTATCATATACCGCAGTTGACCACGGTCCATAAGGGGCTGCTTTAATCCAGTTTGTCGGTCCAAAAAGACCAATAGTCGGTGTTTTTTGAACAGCAGATAGATGCATAGGACCCGAATCGGTGGAAACCGTTAAGAAAGCCTCACTCAGAATTTTTTTGAGATCTTGAAGCGTCGTTTTCCCTGCAACACTCTTTTTTTCTCCGACGATTGATTTTAATATCTCTTCAACGTATTCCTTCTCTGAGACGTCACCCGTTAGGATAAAGGGGAGGTGAAATCGCTCATAAAGTAGGGCACTGATCTCGTGCCATTTATGAGCTGGAAGACGCTTGGAAGACCACTTGGGGCTTGAACCACAATTTAAGACAATGTAAGAGCGCTCTTTAAGTACAAAGGTCGTATCTAACGGGTTAACAAGTGACGTTTTTTGTGCAATTTGATATAAAATCGTGTTAATGTTTTGTGTCAGTACAATGGTGTCATGGTTCGCAATACGTGTAGCGTTAGAGAGGTAATCAATCAAACGACTTCGATCGTTGTTTTGTAAATCAACCAACCAATCAAACTTCTGTTTTCGAATTTCCCAAATCAGTTTAGCCAGGGTGAGTGCTTTTTTATTGGATAAAAGCATAAAATCATCAAATTCATCTTGCAGCAAAGCTTTGCCAAGGGGCGACGTAATAATGGTTGGAGTCTGTTTGAACGCTCTTAAAACAGGTAAACTCTCAGCAATATCGCCAAGAGCACTAAATTTGATAACAGCTAAATTCATCGTTTTAAATACCTTTAGAGTTGGTTAAGATGGTCGAAAATGGTATCACATCAAACGTTACATGTAACGTTTGATAGCGTCATTGGCTCTATGAATCCAATGATTGATCTATCGTATGAATAAAATGTGCAAAACGTTTTTGCGTCTGTTCATAGAGCATGTTAAAGGCTTGGTAGCCATTGGTTTGATATTGCTGCAATAATGCCGTGTCGTTGATCAGTGTTTTCATCGCCTCTGCTAACGCTTCGGGGGTATTGGGACACATGAGGATTTCATGATCATTAAAAAATTCATACATTGTAGGGGTCGTCATCGTAATCAGTGCCTTTTGACAGGCAAGTGCTTGGTATGCTTTATTGGGAATCACTGAAAAAGCTTTTTGGCTATGTCCGAAGATACCAAGAACGATGTCGGCTTTTCGTATCTCATCAACCAGTGCTTGCTCATTCATAAAAAGACCATTCATTTCGACATTGCAAAGATGAAGGTTTTCATGTAACGCTTTCATTGCTGCAAACATTTGACCTTTGCCGATCACCTGCGCTTGAAAGGAAATCTGCTCTTTTTCAAGCAGTGCAAAAGCTTTTAAGATAATATCAATCCCATGCAAAGGGATAAAAGAGCCATAAAATAAAATACGTTTTGGTTCATCTATGCGTGGGTCTTTTGCAGGATAGTAAAGAGAGGTATCTGCCAAAACCGGTAATACAAAATGCTCTCCTTTGAAGGTTCCAAACAGTTTCTGCCAATAGTCAAAATGTGCTTGAGTGTCGGATAAAAGATATTTTGAGAATTTAAAATTAACCCAATCTTGAAGGTATTTCCACCATGCTCTTGGATTGTATTTGCTGATTTTTTCTCTATCATAGACGTAGGTGTCATAGTTTGAGATAAAAAAATCATTGACAATGCGGTTACGTTTAAAAAAATGTTTGAAAAACTGGTTCTTGGAGAAAGGCAATAACATAAAAATATCATTTTTACATGTAACATCTTTTAAGAGGTGTTTGATAATATTAAAACGTGAATAATCTTTATTGTGTCTAAAAAGATAGTGAAGCATCAAATATCCTCAATAAAATAAGTTTAGAGTTTCAAGTATAACCCATTTTCAATGATAACGACCTAAAATAAGTGTGCAGAACATTTGCAGGAGTTTTTTCAATATGCTATAATTCCTGCGCACAGTTAACGCGGCATAAAGGATACCCATGGCAATAAATCGCGATAAAATTTTAGAATATCTGTTTTACCTACTCTCCCTTAGCTTTTTCATTGGAAAGTCTTATAAGGCTGTGACTGGGGTAATCGTTTTGGTTTTTTTGATTGATGTGATTGTAAAAAGGCGTTGGGATGTTTTTAATGATCCTATTTTTATTGCCTTAGCATGTTGGTGTTCATACATCTTTAGCAGTGCACTGTGGGCCGTAAATCCCTACAGTGCTATGCGTAGCGCACTTCAGGTTTTTTTATGGTGTTTGCTTTATGTTGCCATCAAATCAACGTTTATAAACAAAGCGTACATCGATCGTTACATACGTGTACAGATGATTGTTATTTTGTTTATTGTAGCGAATGCTCTTATTCAATTTATCATCGGTTTTAATCTTTTGGGCACACCAATCCAAGCCTCACGTGTGACGGATTTGATTGGTCACAATAGAGTTTTTGCTTACGTTTTTCCTCTCTGGATCGGTTTTTTTGGTGCTTTATTAGCACTGAAGGGACAGAGAACAAAAGAGTATCTTCTCTATGGTGTGGTACTGATGGGTATGCTTTTAACGATGCCTTTATCAGGCGCAAGAGGGCCACTTCTTTTACTCGCCATCTTTTTACCACTCATTGCCTGGGTCAGCCCGTACCGTAAATGGGCCTTTATGGCATTAGGCAGTTTTTTAGTCATCTCAGCGGTTGTTGTCTCTATGACACCTCAATTGCAAGCACGCATCTTAACATTGGCACATCCTTTTGAAGATCAAAAGCATACACGCGTTTCCATCTGGCTAACGGCCTTTGAAGAGTTTAAAGATAACCCAATTTTAGGGGTTGGTTTTAAAAATTTTCGCGATAGGCAGTTTGAATATTACAAAGACTCTTTTGAAAGCCATGAGATTAATCCTAAAACGGGAGAAGGACAATTTCATGCGCATAGCCCCTGGATGGATATTCTAGCAGAACAAGGTCTTGTAGGAATTGCATTTGCCCTTTTCTTACTTTTTACAATTGCAAAAATAGTCTACCGCTCAGGTCCTGTTGTTTTAATTGGAAGTATGGGCGTGTGGTACTCTTTCTCGCTCCTCAATAGTGGATTTTCGCTCTCAAGTGGAACGTGGTCCTTCTTTATGATCTTATCAATTTCTGTCTTTGTGATGATTTTCAATTATCAAAAGGCATATTTGCAGGAAAAGAGGCCTTCATAAATCAGAAGAGAATGTGGTGTAAATCGCCACATTTTTTTCCACCATCTGTTCGAGCGAAAAATGGGTTTTGGCAAACGCTTGAATTTTCTGTTTATCAAAGGGATATTCGAGTGCTTTTTGCATCAGACTTGCTAACGAAGTGTGATTTTTTGGCTCAAAGAAAAATCCTGTTTCGCCCTCTTTAATATAATCTTGTGTCGCACCAATCGGTGTTGCCAAAAGGGGTACGCCCATCGCAAGGCTCTCGACATTAGCGCGTCCAAAGGTTTCGGGTTTGGTGGAAGCGGAGATCGTAAGGTCCGCTAATGCGTAAAGCTCTTTCATTTTGGATTGGCTTCCTAGAAAAACAATATCTTTCGCAAAATCAGAATCGAAAACTAAACGTTGAAGTTCCTCAAAATAGGAGAGACGCTTAGGATCAATGCCGCCCACAAAAAAGAGCTTGATGTCATCTCTCTTCGCACGAAGCTCTAAAAAAGCGCGAATCGTAGTGGCTTGATCTTTCCAGTGTGTAATGCGTGCCACATGCAAAATAACACGCTTATGGGTTAAATGATGCTCGTGTTGAAAGGTCTCCATAAACTTCGTATCTAATTCATGGGTATTGAAATAGTTAAAGTCAATCCCTCTTGGAATCAGGTGAATCTTGGAAGGATCGGCATGAAAATGTTGGATGACGTGATCGATTAAAAAAGAGCTTGCACAGATAATCTGATCTGCTTTAACCATAATGGCGCTGTAGCGATTGACCGAGTTAAAGCCATGTACGGTTGAAACGATGGGAAGGTGCAACAGTTTATTGGCAAAAAAGACCATCCACGCAGGCACGCGACTTCTTACATGTAAAAGATCGGGCTTGATATTTTGAAGGGCTTGGTAGAGTTTCCAGATACGCCAAGGTGCAGTGAGAACGTTTTTGGAGCAGACATTGACCTTTACATGTAACGATCCATCACGTTCTAATTGTTCGATCAATTTGCCGCCGTTGCTGATCACAACACTCTCAAATCCTCTCTTCACCAATTCGCGTGAGAGCTCAACGACCCCTCTCTCTACGCCACCTTCATTCAGTTCTGGGATGAGTTGAACGATTTTCATGCGTTTACCTTTTGTGCGTAGTGGTTAAAGTCTATTTTTCGACTATTATGAGCGAGAGTGCCATCAAAAAGGTGCAGATATCCCTCTTTTTCAAGGGTTTGGGTCATCGTGAAAAATTTATTGTTTTGCGTTTTTCCCAGTGGCAGTATCTCAACGCATGAGGTGCCATAACTGATCGCTTCGCTGATCATCGACGTGGAGTCAATCGTGATGAAAACGACCTCACAATGCGCTACAAAATCGGCAATGGGATTGATCTTAGTATTTGAAAAAATCACGCTGTACGCAAAAGGGTAGTTTTCCACCAACTTTTCAATCTCTTTAGGTGTCCTTGGTGACGTGGTTACAGCGATTTCATAGCCTTGAAACTGTTCAAAGATAAAGTCCAGTTGGCTTTTGAGATGGGCTTTATCCATCCTAAAAAGCGCATTATTTCCACCGATAATAATCCCCACCGATTTGCCTTTAGGTGCAAAAAGTCCTTTAGGTTCCACGTAACTAAAATTGGCAGGCAAGGGAATGATGTTAGTTTGCTTAGGTGGATGGTCGTGTGCTTGTGCAAAGATCAGATCAAAATCATAACGGTAACTTTGCGGAAGCATCATCGTAATCGACTTGATGCCAAGAGCGCGAGCAAGCGTTTTGTTCGCATAATACGTGCTTGAACCTGTAGAGACGATACAATCGTAGTTTTGCGTTAGAGGCTGATCCAGTTTAAACAAAGAAGAAGTGTAAATTTTGAGACGATCCAGCAGGTAAGA